>NZ_JALPRJ010000018.1 GCF_030464885.1 Caballeronia sp. SEWSISQ10-4 2
CACGCATAACAGCGTGAAATCAATGGCTTATGTTTGTGATCGAGTCAAAGTTCGGCCTAGCCAAGTCCGGCCAGGCTGATGAGATTACGCGTGTTGAAAGTGTTCTCCGCATAGGTCTACGGATCACTTGACCGGTGCTTGTTATGCCTGAGCAACTTGGGATCTGTTTGTGGCGATGGGTCCGGGAATAAAAATGGCATGCCGGCGGTCTATTAACTGTCGGTCACGGATTGCGGATACTGCAGGAATTTGACAATGGCCGATCCAGTCAACGCGCAGCGCTTTGAGAAGCTCGTGTTACCTCATATGAATTCGGCCTTCAATGTTGCGCGATGGCTGACGCATAACGATCAGGATGCCCAGGACGTCGTACAGGAGGCGTACCTTCGCGCGTTCAGATTTTTTGGCGGATTCCGCGGCGAGGATGCCCGCGCCTGGCTATTGAGTATCGTGCGCAACACCTTCTACACGTGGCACCAGCAGAACCGCGGCCACGCGGCGGACACCACGGAGTTCGAGGAAGATATGCATAGCCTTGAGACGAGTACCGCGGAACACGACGACAGCCCTGAGGCGATGCTCATACGCAGCCAGAGCCAGAAGCGGGTGCATAAGGCGCTGCAGAGTTTGCGGCTGGAATACCGGGAGGTGGTCGTGCTGAGGGAGCTTGAAGAATTGTCGTATAAGGAAATCGCCGCCATCGTGGGCATCCCGATGGGCACGGTGATGTCTCGCCTCGGGCGCGGACGCCAGCAACTCGCGGCGCTGCTGGCACCGACGGATCAGGAGGCGTGATGGACCACGAACAGTCGTTTGAACTACTGCCAGGCTATATCGACCAGGAACTGAGCCTGTCCGAGGCGCTCGAGTTCGAGCGCCATCTTTCCGGCTGCGAAGAGTGTCAGCGGGCCTACGAGGAGCAGCGTCAAGTCAGCGTGCAGCTCAGACAGGCTCATTTGCGCGTAGAGGCGCCGGCGGAGCTGGTGAAACGTATCAAGGCTGCGTTGCCAGGCCGGCGCTCGCTCTGGCAGCGGCTGGGCGACCGATTTGGTCAATGGAGCGGTGGTGGATCGTTGGGCTGGGCTCCGGTTGGCGCGATGGTGATGAGTGTGGTCGCCTTGAGCTGGAGCGCGGGGTTGTACTTCTCGGTGCCATCGAGCGAGACGCGCCTGACTCAGGAGCTCGTGGATAACCATATCCGTTCGCTGCAGTTCAATCACCTCTCCGATGTGATTTCAACCGACAAGCATACTGTCAAGCCCTGGTTCAATGGCAAACTGGACTATACCCCGCCCGTGGTTGATCTTGCGCAGCAGGGGTATCCGCTGGTCGGCGGTCGGTTGGACTACCTGAATGGGCGGTCAGTAGCTGTGATGGTCTATCGCTACAAGCTGCACCCGATCAATCTTTATGTATGGCCGGGTAGCGACGCGGGCGCCACGCCTCACATATACGAGCAGCAGGGCTATCACCTCGCCCACTGGAGTGCTGCAGGGATGAACTACTGGGCGATTACCGATGCCGGCGACAACGAGTTGAACAACTTCATCGTGGATCTGCGTGCGCATGCCGCATCCTAGCCGTCGCAATGCGGTAGGCGCACGGTTCCCTGCCGCGTTGCATTAGACACAATCAGGGCAAGGAATACCACAAGCTTTACTCACATCCTCAGCTCGTGCTGTCTTGAGATAGCCTGCTGCTTGCGGCGGACCATCTCGCGTGTGGCGAGCATGCTCACCGGCTTTTCCACGTTGGTGGGCCTGTTACGTAAGATCGCGTGATGAAGAAATCGAAATCGCTTTATCACGGCCACCGCTTCCCGGCAGCGGTCATCAGTTGCGCCGTGCGCTGGTATTCCACTTTCAGTTGAGCTTGCGCGACATCGAAGAGTTGCTGTTCGGCCGCGGCGATGTCGTCAGCTACGGCCCCGAAGGAAGTCCCGTAGGGATGAACCAATTCGGCGCTGGTGCGACAAGCTACCAAAAAGGGTGCGAGTCGGGAATAAGACGGACACTGCTGTGGTTTCCTCAGTGTACGCCGCACGGTTGACAAGTTCTGGCATACGGCTAGTGACCAGCCCACCGGCGTGAATAGTGAGGCCGAAGTGGAAGAAGATGAGCATGAACATCGCCGAGAAGTCCCTGCGTTTCCTGGTAGAAAAATGGCTCGCGCCCACTCCGACGATGCGGATCCGCGTAGTCCAATCTGGTCGAATGGGCTTACACAAGAGACGCTATGTGCGCATTGAGGCCTCGGCTGCGACCGGTTCGCGTGCAATTTTTTCTTTCGGCACGACGACGGTTCGTGGTGTGTGTTTTCGCCTGCGATCGCGCGGCCGGCAATGACGGGTTATCGGCTTGCAGCGTAAGAGGGCTATAAGGCAGAAGGAGCATCAGATGAAAACGGAAACGACAGCTTTCCTGAGCCACCAGGAAATCTTTGACCGCGCTGCTATGCACTTGCAGCAGCAGGGTCGGGCGGGTCTGTTACAGCGCGGCGGTGGCGCCTACTGCGGTTACCTCGGCGGTGCCCTGTGGGTCGCCTGATCCAGCCGCGCGATTACAGCACGACGATGGAGGGGGTGCCCGTTCGATTTCTCGCGAAGGCGTCGAACGAGATTCCCGCTTATATGGATGCCGGGGTCGCAGCGTTGAAAAAGGCTCTACTGCGCGCGCACATCAATGTGTATGACCCGACAACGATCGCTTTGCTGAGTTGCCTGCAGAACGTCCACGACGTGTTTGGCACGAGGGAATGGCAGGAACGTCTGATTTCCATCGCTAGACAGTTCGGCTTGAATACCGAGCGAGTGACTTCGGCGATCTGGCGCATCGCCTCTTGACCCGAGGAAAGTGTGCGAGCAGGGACTGCCCGTAGCACGATTGCCCCTCGGAGAAAAGGGTCCGGCGCGACAAGAACAGCAGGTCGAGTGGCGATCATATGATAGGGATAACGTCCCTCATCCAGGAGAGCTAGGCCGCACCCTGATAAGCTCGGCAGCGCAGCAGCATCTGACGAAATTCGCCAATTCTGTTAGCAGTATTCCTTGGTCATGCTAGCTAAAAGACCCCGAAGACCACCGACAAATAAAGCCGTCAGCCAACAAACGCAGCATTCTGGCGTATTGCGTTTCAGTGACGGTCGCACGGCCGATTGTTCATTAATTTTGCTAGCGCGTTGTACGTGCCCTTTAATTCCGCTAATGCTTCGGATGGTCAGCCGCGCTGGTAACTATGACGCACAAATAGCGATGGTGGTCCGAACGGATTGAATGTGGCCTGTTTGGGGCCTGCGCGACAGGCCGTCGGGAAAAGGCGTTTAACGCGTAGTCGCGTAAAGTGGCGTGTGAAGGCAGCATGCCACCGCGCTAGCAAAATTAACAAACTTCAACATCAGGTCCGCTGACAGCTTCCCGGTAACCTTGCTACCTTGCTTTCGTAGTAGGCGACGGACTCACTCTGGACATACACCGCCATATGCTCTCGACCAGAAAAATGGTTGCGAGGCTCATGGACCAGGTCGGGCCGCGCGACGACAAGCGTGGCCGGGTGATATTCAACGACCGACTAGCCGCCTCGGAAACCGCCGCAAGCACGCCGCGTCGGGGAAGCAGGAAAATGTATTCCACATGCTGGTGCCGGGCCGTCGAATACCCGGCTTGTGCCACTCGACAAATTGCCGATGTCTGATCGAGAGGGGGAGGGTAGAGCATGTCGCGCTTTCCCAGTTTTCGGAGGTTGCGGCCGGCGGGAGTGCGATCGGTCCGGCTGACCACCGGGTTGGTGCTGTTCACCTACGTAGGCACGCACCTCCTGAATCACTCGCTGGGGAATATCTCACTCGCCTGGATGGAGCGCGATCTGCTTGTGCAGAAGTTCATCTGGCAGGGATGGCTTGGAACGGGCGTGCTGTACTGCGCGCTGGTGACGCATTTCTTCCTGGGTCTGTGGGCTCTGTACGAGCGGCGCTCCGTGCATTGGAATCCGGGTGAGGTGTCGCAGCTCGTCCTCGGCTTATGCATACCGCCCTTGCTAGCCAACCATCTCGCGAATACGCGGGTCGCGTTTGCCGAGTTCGGCCTGAACAAGGGTTACGCGCAGTTGCTGTACTCGTTCTGGATCGCTTCGCCGTTCTTTGGCCGTGCGCAGCTGATGCTGTTGGTGGTCGCGTGGCTGCATGGATGTTTCGGCATCTGGTTCTGGTTGCGGTTGAAACCGTGGTTTGGAGCGTGGCGGAGCGTGCTGCTGAGTGTCGCGGTGCTGCTCCCGGTGCTCGCGCTGCTAGGCTTCTTGCAGGGCGGACGGGAAGTGATCGCGCTTGCGCAGGATCCCGTCTGGCGCGCCGCGGCGACTCGGCCGACGATCATCGGGACGGGATTGCAAAATCTCTGGCTCGCCGATCTGCGCAACGACTTTTTGCTCTTCGATGGTGGTGCGCTGCTGCTGGTACTCGCAGCGCGGCTGGTGCGCACGGTGCGGGAGCGCCGCGTCGGGCGGCTCTGCATTGTGTATCCAGACGGGCGAAAGGTATTCGCGCCGCTCGGATTTTCGGTGCTAGAGGCTAGCCGCATGGCCGGCATTGCCCATGCTAGCACGTGCGGTGGCCGCGCCCGATGCACGTTGTGCCGGGTGCGCGTGCTCAGCAATGTAGCGCTGCCCGCGCCGGCCGAGGCGGAGCGGCGTGTTCTGGAGCGGCTGGGAGCTGACTCACAGACCGTGCGCCTTGCCTGCCAGTTGCGGCCGATCCATGATCTCTCCGTGTGGCCACTGGTGCCGCCGGGCGCATCCACGGCTTTCTTGCAACGGCGCCAGCGGGACGTCATGCCGCAAGAGCGATTCGCGGCCTTCATGTTTGTGGATATGCGCAATTCCACACAGCTTGCTGCGGCACAATTACCGTTCGACAGCATATTCGTGGTCAGTCGCTTCCTGAGTGCGGTCTGCGCCGCAGTGGTCCAGGCGGGTGGCCTGCCAAACCAGTTCCTGGGCGACGCTGTGCTCGCGATCTTTGGCTTACGCAGCGAGCCGGCCGCCGCTTGTCGCCAGGCGCTCAGCGCGGTGCCGCTGGTGGCAGCCAATATTGACGAACTCAACGCTGCGCTCGAGCAACAGCTGCAAGCGCCAATCCGGTTTGGCATTGGATTGCATTGCGGCCGGGCCGTAATGGGTGAGATTGGGTTTCGCGAGCATGTGACGTTCACGGCGATTGGCGACCCTTTGAACGTGGCCTCGCGACTTGAGCAGTTGACAAGAGAGATCGGTTGCGAGGCTATCATCTCGGAACAGGTGTTCCAGAATGCTGGCGTTTCGGCCTCAGGCCTGCCGCAGCTTGCTGCACGTCTGCGAGGCCACAATGACCCGGTGTCCGTCCGTGTGCTGTCCAAGGCGGTACAGATGCCTCGAGCCTGACACTTTGAGATATTGCTCGGCACTCAGCGCACGCAGCGAAAAAGGGGGAGTGTCTACCGCGAGTTGGCGCCAAACGGCTGCGCGTTGCTGACTCTTGATGCTGAGGATGTCGATCTCCTTGGAGGCTGACGTTTACCCACAAGTAGGAGTCATCCGTCTTGTCTGAATACCCGATACATCTGGGTAATTTCATGCAGGGCAAGAAAGCCGCGCCACATGACAGTGGGTCCGGGTGGGCGGTCGTGTTTGCGATTCAGATAGCCACCGAGCCTGGCGATCCATAGCACAGCCTGGGCCAGCGACGGAGGTTGGGCAGGCAGTTTGGTTGTGTTGTGCGTGCGGCAGTACAACGCATGCCACTCGATCGGCTGCAGCAACACGTCACATGGCAAATCGCTATCAAGGCGGGCGAGCAACGTCGCGTACATGATGCGCCAGCCGATCACCGCAAACAATGCAGTGGCGCGCACAAAGCGATCGAGGTTGGCGAATTGGCGCGCCTCGACGCGACAGCCGCTCTTCAGGACCCGATGCCACGATTCGATCGTCCATCGGCGTGCGTACCACGCCAGGCGTTCAAGCGCTTCTTCACACGTGTGCGTGGGCACCGAGCTCAGCAGCAGCCATTCGAGAGGCTCGACGCCTTCGGTGACATCGGTCTCCAGCGCATGGATCACGAAGACTTCAGCATCCACAAGCCTGTCGCGGCGACGGTGACCGGGCGCACGCAGCCGCACCGGCGCACAGCGCAGCATCAGCCGGGCGGTACGCGCCGATCTCGCACCAGTGGCAGGCAACTGAAGTTGCGTCTCGCCCAACACGGGTGCCACCGCAATAGCTTCCCACAGATATTTTTCTGGGTGATCGACACTACGGTTCCACGACGCACGGACCAGCCAGTCCACACCAGTTGGCCGCTCGGCTATGAACACGTCGTAGACGTCGCTTTCACGATCACTTACAGCGACGATGTGTGTATCCGGACAGCGCGTCTTTAGTGCAGCAAGATGTTCGAGGCCCTCGAGCCATTTCACACTCTCCTTCTCGCGGATGGGCTTGTGCCGGCGCTGTCGTCCCTTGCCGTACTCATCAGGTGGTCGTACCCAGGTCTTCATGCCCAGCACGCCCAGAGGTAAGCCCTCGGGCGCTACCGCAAGCAGACTGTGCATCATGAAACCACGCAGATTGTTACCAGTGCCATGGCCCATTCCTTCGGTCGCGCAAAGATGCGACAGATTGAATTCGGTCGTGTCCTGCACGGCCAGTACGACGGGCATCTGTTGCATGCGGCCAAGCGTTTGACCGATATGCGCAGCGAGCACCCCGTCAGGATCAACCTTCCGGTTGTCGAAGAAGCGGTACGCGGCCTTGAGCCCAGGGCCATCAAGCGACTGCGGGAACGAGCACTGCGGGCTCTGCGACAGCTGGCGCGCCAGCGTAACCAGACGCTGCGTCAGACGCGCATCGCCCAGATTAGCCGCGCCAAATTCGTCGTTTGCCCAGTCGTCCACATCATCCACATCCGTCATCGGTTTCCCACCGCAAAGAGCCACCGATGCGAAAGTTAACATCGCCGTGCGCAGTTCACAAGCACGGCAAAGCAACCTCATCTCCATGCAGATCTGAGATGTGGGTAATCGTCAGCCTTGGAGGGGAGGGGACGGAACTACGCCAAGAAGGGGCAGCCTGTCGTGATCGAACTGACCTTGCTCGATGTTCCGACGGGTTTTAACGCCCCAAACTTCCATGCGTGCAGGGGCATCGTTCCCGGTGCCGTATCGCGGGTGAGCTTCACGCCGAACAGGACAGGCGAGCTACTTTCCTGTGCAACGTCTGCTGCGGCGCGTGACATGAGGACGGGAACGGCACGATCGTGGTGACTTAGGATCGACCGAAACGAAGGCACGCAGCGAATCGAGTTCGAGCACGCGGCGCGGGGAACTGGGTTCGCCACGTCGTGCACCTGGGCAGCACTGATTGCCGACAGGCGCCACCCCAAATCACTGCGGTCGTGTCGTGCGTCGCGACGACGTGATCAGAACGTGTGACAGATACCGCCCCGACCCGCTGCCGAGCTGATTTGACGGACGGTCAATGTTTTTATTGAAGGCGCGGGAATATCCTGCGAGGAAACAGCGTCTATTCATTGCAGATCGCACAACAAGCTCAGGAGTCTGCAATGAAGAAATTTTCCATGATCGCCATTTCTCTGGCGGTTTTCACGTCGTCGAGCGCATTTGCTCAAGGCAAGACCTTGCGCCGAGGTCGATCAGGAACTGATCGAACCGCAGCAGAACAGCCTGAACTGCATTACCGGAACCTCGTACCCGGACGCCAACCCGATGTTCACGGCGCAGGTCGCCCGCATGAAGCAGCAGTTGGCGCAACAGGATGCAGCCACAGCGAACAGCGCCACCAATTAAACAACAAGCGCATTGTTCCGACTGCCCAGGCGTATCGGATGTTGCGCGAGCTATGAAGCAAGCAGCGAACGGAAGTTGGGAATAAGGAAACCGGCTCGGCTGTTTTGTTATGCAGAGCGTCGTTCTGACTAACCAAGTCGATAGCAGGCCTCACGCTTTCGATACCTTAACGAGCGTTGACATGAAAATATTCTTCGAGAGGGTGAGCGTGAAGCAAGCGTCGATGGCATTGAGGGCACTTCTGCTGGCGGTGTTGTGTATCGCCGCGGGCAGCATCGCGGCGAAAGGTCTCAGTTCTTACGACGATATCAACGCGCCCGAAAATAGCCTGCGGCTGATGCCGCAGGCTGCACGCGGCAGCGAGTATCCCACCCACGGTAATCGCCAGGCCGGAGAGCTGAACCTGAACCCGATGGATCCGCGGGCGCAACTCGCCAATGGTTTGCCGAACAATACGCAGTCAGGTGGGTACGGATCGCCGCTCGCCGGTGTAAGGACTTATGTTCGGCCGCAGTCGGCGAATTGAGCGGCAAGGCGGATGGCGCCAGGGTACATCAGCGCTTCGGCGGGCATCAAGGAGCCGTTCGCGCGTGTCCGCGGACGTCTTTGATTCAGTAGGAGTACCAATGCACAAATCGGTAGAGCGATCACTCGCCATCCTCAGTCACGTTCGACGCGATGCCCGGTGTGCCGCCGAGCAGGAATAGTCACTTATGTCGCGGTCGCGACGCCAGCGCTATCGTGACGCTGGTCGCACAAGGATGAAAGCCATGAACAAGCATGCCGTCTACGCGGTCCTTGCGCGTGGGTTGTGGATTGTGGTGGTTGCGGTGGTCGTTGCGTGCACGCCGCTCCAGGTGGTCACGCATACCGTCAGCCAGTCTGAAACGCGCGTGCCGCCGGGTCAGTACGAGCTCGATCCGCACCACTGGAGCATCACGTTCGACGTCGATCACTTCAAGTATTCGCGCTTCACGATGCGGTTCGATCGCACGACAGCACAACTCGACTGGAGTGAAGGCGGACTCAACAGGAGTTCAGTCGCGACGACCATCGATGCCGCCAGCGTGGATACCAACGTGCCGCTCCTCGACAAGCTGGTCAAAGGTGCTGATATGTTCGACGTGGCGCGCTATCCGCAGATCCGCTTCGTGAGCACGAGTTTCGAACGTACCGGAGACGCGCGCGGCACGTTGACCGGCGATCTGACGATCCGCGGCACCACGCAACCGGTGACGCTCGACGTGACGTTCAACGGCTTCGCACCCGATCCGCTGACGAAACGGGATACGCTCGGCTTCTCGGCAGAAGGCCATTTCAGCCGCGGGAGCTTTGGACTATCGACGTGGTTCCCAGCCGTAGGCGATGACGTGCACGTGCGGATTCAGGCGGAATTTGTCCGGCCACTCGCAGGACCTAAGCGCGCTGCGGGCGTGCCGGACGTGTCGTTCAATAGCGGATCAAACGGTCCAGTCTAGGGTCATCTTGCCGCTTTCACCTGAGAGCATCGTCGCGAACACGCAGATCCAGCCATCATCCGCAGTCTCAAATCATGGGCTTGCAAGAACGGCCGGGACAGGTGGTAATCGGGGGCGTAGCTGGACTCGACATTGAGGAGGCTTTCGATGGCTGCAAAGAACAGAGAACGGCCGAGCGGGCAGAAGACGATCGCACTCGCACTGCAAGGCGGCGGGATGCACGGAGCGTTCGCCTGGGGCGTGCTCGACCGACTGCTGGAGGACGGCCGGCTTGAAATTGAAGGCGTCAGCGCGACCAGTGCAGGTGCGATGAATGCCGCCGTGCTGGCCTACGGTTTACTAAAGGGTGATTCCGAAAATGCGCGCCAGGCGCTGCACGACTTCTGGCGCGCCGTTGCACAATCGGCAGAGAGCTACAACCCCTTCGGCAAGATAGCATGGTTGAAAGGAACCCAGACGTTCGGGCTGGACCACTCGCCCATATACTTACTGGCGGACATCATTCTTCGCATCTTGTCACCGTACCAATTCAATCCCTGCAACATGAACCCGCTGCGCGAGATATTGGAGCAACACGTCGATTTTGCCGCGCTGCGCAGACATTGCCCCATACATCTATATCTATGCGCAACTAACGTCGAGACCGGCAGAATACGCATCTTTTCTGGCCAGGATATGTGTATAGAGGCGGTGCTTGCTTCGGCCTGCCTGCCAACACTGTTCCAGGCGGTAGAGCTCAACGGCGAATATTACTGGGACGGAGGCTATGTTGGTAACCCGGCAATTTTCCCGTTGATCTATAACTGCAGAACACACGATGTGGTGATTGTCCACATCAATCCGATTGTGCGCCCCGGCGTACCGACCAAAGCGGCCGACATCCTCAACCGCATCAACGAAGTGAGTTTCAATTCGTCACTGATGCGTGAGATGCGCGCAATCGCCTTCGTCACGACGCTGATCCAGCAAGGCAAGGTTGAGCTCGGCGAGATGAAGGAAATGTTGATCCACTCGATTCGGTCCGACCAGACAATGGCCGCACTCGGTGTGTCGAGCAAGTACAACGCCGACTGGGACTTCCTCTGCTCGTTGCGTGACAAGGGACGGACCGAGGCCAGAGCATGGCTCGATGAAAATTACGACCACATCGGCCAGCGATCGAGCGTTGACGTCAGGCAGCAGTTTCTTTAGGCAAAAGACCGTGATTGAAGGAGTGCGAATGTGCCGTTTTCCATGCGCTTGCCACGCTTGTACATGCGCCGCGCGGAGGCGAAGCCTTGCTCGATGCGCAAATCGCTATGGAGACCGCTGCGTGCACTTCAACTCGCGTGAGATCCAACCTTAGAACCATCGTCAGGGCAGCGTTATTCCATCCATTTTTTCGGTTCGAAGCTGGAATAAAATGCGAGCGACTTCGGTAAAGGCCAAGAGAGCATGCCAGCGATCAAGCAGATGGTCCACCTGCAAATTCGCGGTGCATGAACGAAATGCGCCAACCCGGCGCGAGCCTGAAGACGGGAGAGCACCGCGATGCTCGAGAGCAAGTCCACCAGCAAAGAGAACTCACCCCAGCCGCATATCGAGGCAGCATCCGACCTCGCGCACCGGTGGACGCAGGGCGTTAGGGATGCCAAAAATCTGGTCCAGGACACCTTTCTCCGCGAGTCCGTTTCTTCGACGGTTTCCATGGCGACAATGCGCTCGGATGGATGCTCGCGATTGGGGCGCAACACCTCGTTCACCGAATGGCAACGACGGCGCCAGATGGCCCAGCGCCCCGTAGTTAGACGGGTTCCGTCAAGCCGATCACAGAGTTCTGGCGCGAACCACGTCGGATTCGTCGCAACATGTAAGTCATTCGAAACCCAAGTTGTTCGTCGCGCCGATGCGCTCCCTGTCCAGTACTCGTGTATGCCTGAGGTCGATGATGAAATCGCTGCTGAGTCACCATGAGATCGCCATTCTGTTTCTACTGCTCGATGCGCCCAACCAGGTCGCGCCTGGTGATCCAGATGCGATCGCTCTTCAAGAAGCGAGCCTCGTCGAAATCGTGTCTACGGCTTTCGACGATGGCAGATTTCGGCTGACGCCGGCAGGGGCGGAACTACTGCGTCGTCTTGGCATGACAGCGGGTTGAAGTACAAATTGGTTCGCGCCGCAAATGGCGGTCGCACGGGTTGTATGCGCCGATCGTCGTCGGTCAGAGAGTGAGCTTCTGATGGGTGCACCGCTATCCAGATGGTCATGTTTGGCCGCTCTTACGGGTGCTAGCTCACGTTGCCCTCGACGGCGCGCTCATCTGCGGGGCTGAGCTAAGAAAAGCGTAAATCCGGGGAATATACCGCTGCTCGCGAGAGTTATGTCTGTATGGCAGTGCTGAATGTGCGGCGCTTGCCATATCGACCTTAACCTTCGGGGTGAGCCTTGCGACGGAAGGTGCCGTGCATCCGAACCCCATTCCAGCAGGAGTCTAGAATGAATAAGTCCCGCATCCTTTGCGCTCTGTGCGTCGTCTTAACGCTTGCATTTTCGTCGCTGGTAACGGCCTGTTCATCGGAGAGTGGCATGGGTGCGTCCGGCACCAGCAGCAGTGCAGGCGGCTACTGAGCGCCACAGCCAGATTGACTTCCTGGTCCGGCCTGCCGCTCGTCCAATTTTTAAGTGATTCGAGTACTCCGCAGCGTACCTTATGGGGGCACCGCGGGATGGCGTACGCGCCAACGTGGGTCGGACCTGCGCAATTTTGGTATCGAGAGTATCGAGCGTGCTCGAGCGGTGAGCTTTTACAGGCGCGGTCGCTGAATTCCTGCCATGACGCCGACTAGTCTTGACAAAGCGGTCGCCAGCGGCACCCGTTGCGCTGCGATTGCCGCACACCAATGCCGGCGTCACCCTGCCGCGCCGTGTACTCTGGACGCCACCGCCGACGGTCGCAGCGTGCTGTTCGAAGCGGATGCGCGCACGCCCGAGAAAAAGCTGGTTGCATGCTCACGGTTAGAGGTGCGGACGCTCGGCCGCCACAGCTCATATGGGCGTTGTTGCATAAATCCGTCTGCAGAGAGTCGGGCTGACGTTTACGCGCAACAGTCAGGACGGTACCGCTGTTAACTTCGTGTCGGACTGCGTAGATTCTCGCCTTTTGGGCGCGAAGATGCGCAAGGACGAACGCAAGACGAGCGAGCCGAAGGGCGTGTACCGCGTCAGGAATTGGCCGGCATACAACGCGGGCCCGATTGCACGAGGGGATGTGACGATGTGGATCGACGAGGGCGTATTGACGAACACGGCTGCATCCGGGGCGCGCAAGCGTGGCCGGCCATGCTTCTATGCAGACGCCGCAATCCAGATGCTGCTTGGGCTCAAGCAGGTTTTCCGCCTGCCGTTGCGAGCGCTTCAGGGTTTCGCGCAAAGCCAGCGTGACCTCGCTTTCTCCGGTTTGCCGGTGCCCAATTACACAACGATGAACCGCCGCGCGCAGAAGCTGGAGGTGGTCCTGCCCGCTCTGCGCAACGGTGAGCCCCTGCATCTGGTCGTCGACAGCACCGGCCTCAAGCGGTACGGCGTATGCGCAAGTGAAGAGCCATTTCCTGATACTCGCAGGCTGTGTTAAAGCGGACACCCCTACAAACACAGCAGAGGATCTGCTCAATGACAGCAAGACGAACGACCATCCGGCAACTGCCGCTGACCGAGGTCGTTGATCGCCACACACCCGGCGCGACGCCGGTCAGCATCACCACGCACGAGGGCGGCACTATCTATCACACAGTCCCGCTCGCAGACCCCGATACCGGCAGGCGGCGTAGTGACGCATCAAATTCGATCGTGGTTCTGTGACACCACTGAACGGGTCAAGGGCGGGCGAAGCCCGGCGAAGTGAACCCTTGACGCGCGATGGGTTGACACGCTCTAGCATGGTCGGACGCTCGGCTTTATCGGGCTTCCGACCATGCGAAACCTGTGGCGAAAGATGGACACTCCGACGGTCGTTCTGTCCACTTTTTGGGCTGATCTGATGGACACTCCGCAGACTGCTGATACCAGCATTTTCAAGGCTCCGGCTGATGTCCATTGTTTTTTTCTTGCGCGTAACGGCGAAGGTGAATGGAAGGTGCGCAAGCATGGGTACTCGAAGCGCCGTACCTGGCGCAAGGTGCATCTGGCAATGGATGCGAAGACCGGTCAGATATGCGCGGCGTTGATGACACATCAGGATGTCGACGACGCCAGCGTGTTGCCCGAACTGCTCGACCAGATTCCGGCTGACGTCCCGCTCGAAATCGTCGGCGGCGATGGCGCGTACGACACGAAGCAGGCCCATGCGGTGATCGCTGCGCGCGGTGCTCAACCCTCGATTCCGCCGCGCGAAGGCGCGATGCCCTGGCTGGAGAACACGCCTGGCGCAGGCTGGCGCGACGAGGCCATCGACGCGATCTCGAAATCCGGTCGCCCGGAATGGAAGAAATACAGTGGCTACCACCGCCGCTCGCTCGTCGAAAACCTGATGTACCGGCTCAAGACGCTAACGGGAAATCGCCTGTGGGCGCGACGCATCGGCTCGCAGACAACCGAAGTCGCGATCCGCGTGGGCGTGCTCAACCGCATGATGGCTCTCGCTCGTCCGCACTCCGTTCGCATTGCCTGAATTCAGCATCAAAGGACCACCTTTGCCCTCAAATTCAATTTATGCAACAACGCCGCTCATATGCTCAAGCGCTCGAACTCCAGGTCGGCTTTTGTCACTGGCCAACCGATCTCGCCTTACCGTATAGGGTGGTTGATCTAGGATCGACAGCCATCAATTCAGCCTCTGCGACTGCGCAGCAACCAATACGTTTTGTCACTCAAGGCTGTGGGACAGCGGCCATCACCAGAGCCCGTCATGCTGTACACTGCCATTTCGCATTACTTGACATAAAAGGAATTGCCAATTTTTCGTCTGTAGGAGCAAAGTTGAAATGTCGTACTACGACATTTCAATCTGGCCTCGACATCGTCTTTGATCTGGTACGAATCGTAGTCTCCTACGACCTCTCATTAGGTCACGATTCGGTGGGCGTTAGCCGAGGAGGGCGGAGCCCCAGTTTGACCAATCGCGACATTCGGCCGACAACTTGCTCACGCCGATCTAGTTTCCCCCTCGATCCGGTGGCGTCAACATGGCGTCTTCACGGTAAGCCAAAACCGTATGCGATGCGCTCACCGCGGCATGGTGCCCAAAACCGGCGGTAGCCTATCCTGCAATACCTCGATTTCAGTGCGCTTTACAACCCCGTCAGTTAAATCCCGTGAGCAAAAATGTGTTTGCAGAAAAATTGAGCGAGCAGTCCAGTGAAACCGGTGTGTGAACCGAGTGCGAACGCGGTGCAAAGGCGACAGAAAACGTGAAAGCGCTCGGCGTCTCCTAGTCGCCGGAGGTGCGGATCGTGTCCGTTACCTGTGCGTCGTCCAGCGAGTAGAAAAAGCGTAGCGCGTGAACAAAGGATGCGCTTCGCGGATAAATAAAATACGTATCTCGGACGAATAGAAAAACAAACACCGAAGCATCGCGGCAGTGTCAGATGTGGACAGGGTGAGGCCACCGGCTACGCACCTTGCGCGATATCGTGAAGATGGAAGAATAAACTGGCCGCGTCGCGCGCCAAGAAAATCGACGCGGGGAGGCGTATCGGAATGCGAGGAAGTGACACAGGGCGCTTTCGGATGCGTCGTGGTCACCCGTCCCGGGAGAGATAACAAAACGAAACAGACCACTTCCCGGACAAGTCGTGGTGCGGGCTGTCCTCGGACTTGCGCCGCAACAGTTGCTGGGCAGTGTCGTATTCCATACGCAATCCCGGCCGATAGAAATGCGTAAGGGAAAGCCGTTGCATCGCTACGACAGGGCACAAAAAGTGTGTCGTTCCGATAATGTCCAGTGCGTTCCGTGGTGTTCCGGGAAGCTATTCGCGGCTAAAAAAAGATGGTTGACGCGCGATAAGCGGATTAGCAAGATGGCTTAAATGCGATGCATTAGCTCGATACCTGAGATTGTGACGGCCGCGTTTCGGAAGCGTTTGAATGTACCGATCACCGGTTCTGATCCGGGCGGTAGATCGGGCCGGCCAGACGGTGGATTTCATGCTAAGAGCAAAGCGAGACGTGGCTGCGGCTAAAGCCTTTTTCACCAAGGCCATCAAGCATCAAGACCAGCCGCCTGAGACGATCACACTGGATGGGTATGCTGCCACGCACCGGGCGGCGGGTGAGATGAAGGCCGATGGCCTGCTGCCTGAGGACACGAAGGTCCGGACCTCGAAGTACCTCAACAACCTGATCGAACAGGACCATCGAAACATCAAGTCCAGAACAAACATGATGCTCGGCTTCAAACGGTTCAGGAGTGCCGCGACCACGATTTCAGGCATCGAGTTGATGCATCGCATTCGCAAGGGGCAGTTCGACCTCTGCGTTCTCGGACTCAAGGACACCGTAGCGCCCTCCGTTTGGAATGCTATCCTCATTCAATCAATAGGGTATCCATATTTATAAGAAGCATCTCAGCCGAACCGGCTATTTGCACCAGAGCGACTAAAGTCGCCTGGGCTCAGCAAACCGACAGACGACGCTCCGAGCACCCGGCATGGAGCGTTCGTCCGACTTATCCTGTTCAGCGGATGATCGTCAGAACTTGTGTCGAATCCCGACGTCGACCAGCATCTGGTTCCGGCCTGACGAACCGGACAGATTGATGAAGTTCGCATGCGCGTTGTTTCCCGCCGCGTGCTGGACCATGTACTGCGTGTACACGTCAGTGCGCTTGGAGAAGGCGTAGTCGAGCGTCGTGCTGATTTGATGCAGCTTGATGTCGCCGATCTGGGTCAGAGCGTAAGCGGCGCCGGCGCTGATGTCAGGACGGATAAAGTACGTGAACCCAAGATGGCCGTTCCGGAACAGCCCATTCGCGACGTCCGTACCTCGCACGCCCGCATAGAGCGCCTGCGTGTACATGGCGTAGATGAGTCCTCGGGAGTACGCGTAGCTGGCGCCGACGCCCATCGAACGCAGATAGCTCCCGCCAATCACCACCGTCGCCGTGGGCCGGCCGGTCAGGCTCGAAATGTCCAGCGTGGTGCCGGCCACCTCCACATAAGCTGCGCCGACGCTCCACGGTCCGCGCGTGTAGTTCACCCCGGCGCTGTACGAGCGGCCCGTGCCGTTGATATTCCCCGCGAGATTTGAGAACGCGTAAGCGGCGCCGAAGTGCAGCCCATTCCAGTCGGGCGACTGGTATTTCACCGCATTGGCGACGCGCAAGCTGTTGGCGCGATCGTTCCCGAACGGATGGTCGGCGTAGTTCCCAAGCAGGTAGGTGGAGGTTTCGTATTGGGACAGCGTCGTGCCTAACATGTCGTACTGCAGGCCCGCGGTCAGCGTGCCCAGCTTCTTGTCGCTCAGGCCCACGAACGCCTGACGGCCGAACAGCGCGCCGCCTTGACCGGCCGCGCCGGTCTGCGTCGAAAAGCCATTTTCGAGGACGAACACCGCCGACGTGCCGCCACCGAGATCTTCAGTACCTCTGAAGCCCAGCCGGTTGTTCTGGATCGTGCCGGTCAGCGCCGAGAACTGCGTCTTTCCGCCGGCGTTGCTCAGATATCCGTATCCACTCGGCACGGATGTGCAGGCGGGCGATGTCATCGCTGAAATCATCGATCCTGCGACGGCGCGAACGCAGATTCGCGCGCTGCGTCCTGAACGGCTTTACGCCGCTGTGTCGAATCGGCTGGTGCGGCCGAACGACATCGTGATCAAGATCGCGGCGAATGATTTTGTACGCATTTGATTGCGGATAGGCTCTGTCAAGTTGATGGGCGTACACTGCCTGTGTGGCTCAAGCGTAGTTATCCTTATTAGATTACTTTCTCGGCTGCGGCAATGACAGTCCAACCATGTCATGCGGCGAAGCGTTCCCGGAGTACCGCACGATAATATGCCGCGTTCATCTGATGTCTGGGCAACGCGAAGTGCTGTCGGATCGGGCCGAAGCATGATAGAAACGCCTGCGTGCGACGCGCGTCACGAAAGCCGCACATCTGGCGTTCGCGCCTGCGGGTCGGCTGGTGGCTGTTCTCGGCACGGTTGTTCACGCGTGCAGCCGCTTTGACAAATACGTGCTTCACATGAGCGAGCTCGGGAATGTCAGCCTCCGCCGCCGGATAGCTGCGCAGCTGGTCAGTAACGATCTTGCGTGGCCCCGGGTTTGAACGCAGCACCCTTCGGAAGAAGCGCTTTGCCGCAGCCTTGTCGCGCCGCTTTTGCACCAGCACGTCGAGTTCAGCACCATGTTCATCGACATCGACACACACGCTCCTGTCTCGGCGACACTCCCTAATCCCGATTGTAGGGAATCGATGAAAAAAGCGTCGGAATGCTGATCGGGCGAAAGACGCTTAATTAACGACTAAGTAACCTAGAACGACGTCCAGAACGTGGTGTAGTCGTTCGACCTTGGCTTTGGCGCTGGTCAGATCGCGGGAAAAGATATGGCCGAGCGTGTGTTTGTTCGATAAATAGAAATAGCTAAGCGAGGCAATGGAAATATAGAGCTGGACCGGGTCCACGCCGCTTCGAAAGATCTTCTCCTTTTGCCCCTGGCGAATCACTTCGCCCAGCGTTTCAATCAGCGGCATGTTCAGTGATTGGAATTGGACCGAGTTTTTTACATGAACGCCATGATGTGCGTTTTCAGTGTTTAATAGTCCGATGAACTCCGGGTGCTCCAGGTAGTAGTTCCAAGTGAAGGACACGAGCGTTCGGATAGCGTCGACCGGTGATTGGCTTTCCAGATGCAACTCCCTCTCGGCACTGCGAATGGACGCATACGTATTTTCCATCACGGCAACAAACAAATCGTCCTTACTATTGAAATAGTAATAGACCATTCTTTTGTTTGTGCCGGCGCGCTCGGCGATCCTCTCGATACGTGCTCCTGCGATTCCAAGCTCAGCGAACTCTTGGGTCGCTGCATCCAGAATCTGGGCGCGCGTTCGGTCTGCGTTGCGCGTGGCCTTCTCCGCCTTTAGCCCCTCTGGGGCATCGCTTGCTAGCATTGGTTCGCCTGTAGCTGGGACAGATCTCTGTCCACGAGTATTTAACGACATAGCTTAATTACTGTCCGGCGGGTTCGTACGGGGTTGAGCCGAAAAGCGGGATGCTGGCAGCGCTAGGCCGCATCGTCCGCAGGCCATTTTGATCATACCTTGCAATGCTCGGGCCCGCTGACGCTTCAGATCCGCATCGTGAGCGCATTCAGCATCTCTTGTGCGTTAGAGTTCGAGCCCAAACAATTCGACAGCGTTGGTGCGACCAATTCGGAGGCGCTCTTCGTCCGAAATCTGAGCCCTGTCGAACCAGTCTCCCCCATCAAGCATGCTCATCCATGGGTGGTCCGACGAGAAGCACACGCGATCAACGCCTACAGTTTCGGCTACGTTCATCATTGCCCGAGTGTCGAAAAACCCTGAAGTAGTAAAGACGAAATTCGACTTCAGATACCCATAGATATCCTTCTTCAAGGTGCTTTGCGGGACCTTTTGCGAGTACGTCTTCGAGATGCGCCACTGGTAGGCCGGCAACGCTTCACCAAGGTGACCAAGGCAGATGATCAAGCCAGGGTAACGATCGAACACGCCGCTTGTGATCATACGTAGTGCGTGAGTTGAACATTCAACGAGGAATGCCCACGTTGCTGCGAGCAGCTCTGGATGCCCGGCGAACATTACCTGTTGGCTCGCCAACGGATTGCGCGGATGCAGGTAAATCGGCGCACGAAGTGCCTGGGCTCTCTCCCATAGAACGTCGTAGCTCGGATCGTCGAGGTACTTGACCGTTTCACTGTCGCCAATGTTGGAGAAACTGTTGATCAGCGCGCCGTGAAATCCCAGCGTCTCGACGGCCCTCTCAAGTTCATCGGCGCTCGCATAGGGATCTTGTGTCGGAAGCGCAGCGAACCCTCCAAGCCGCTTTGGATGTGCATCGACAATTTGCTTTAGCTCGTTGTTCGACCGTATGGCTTTATCGGCGCTGATGGGTCCGCTCGCTTCGGCCTGGAGACCGGGGGAGTTCAAAGAGAGAATCGCATATTCGATCTTCGCCTGATCCATCAAATCAATGCGCCCTGAGCCGACTTCGAGCAGACCCTGGTAGACCTTCGGCGCACTGATCGCGGTGATGCCAGAAGGAAGATCGCAGAAGCTGGGGGTGAGGAAATGTTCTTCAAAGGCGACCTTCCATGGCTTGGAAAAATCCAGTTCGGGCTTTTGCTGGACGGTTTGTCCTGGGTTCGAATTCATTGTCCCTCCTGTCTTTAGTTGATATCCAAATCCTGTTGACCGTGCTCGCATCGCAATGTCGTGCCACGTGCGCCGCAAGGGAAGAGAGGCGGTGAATCCGGCGCGACGCAGCTCGGCGGCTTGAAGCCTCGCCTCGTCGCTCCACGAATCTCTTACGCGCTACTGGGAAATCGCCGTTTGATTTCAATAACTACCGAATGAGTAACATTAAACCACAATCACAGGCCTAAGGTGTTGGGAAAGTGCGTACGTAGGGTTCAAAAATGAGCGTCGTTTGCTGCTGATTCCGCAAAGCGTACCGATTTCAGCGGCGAAAACACGTTGATCGGGTTTTTAGGTGTTAACCATAACGTGAATTAAATTGATGATTGTGGAATGATCGCATCAGCGGTGGGGCTTCTGTTGACCCCCCTTGGATCGATGGCATGTCGGCGACGGCAAGCCACGCGATCGCTCATTCCATTTTCATTTGCAAGGAGCATCAAATATGGCAACGCACCGCATCGGAATCGTCATGCATGGCGTCACGGGTCGCATGGGCATGAATCAGCATCTGATTCGCTCGATCGTCGCGATTCGCAAGCAGGGGGGCGTGGCGCTAGCCAACGGCGATCGCCTGATGCCTGATCCGATCCTGGTGGGACGTAACGAAGAGAAGATCGCGGCCTTGGCGAAGGCGCACGGAATCGAGCGCTGGACGACCGACCTCGACATTGCGCTGGCCAATCCGGATGACACGATTTTCTTCGACGCAGCCACGACTCAGGCGCGGCCCGGCCTGCTCAAGCGTGCGGTCGCGGCCGGCAAGCACATCTATTGCGAAAAGCCGGTTGCAACCAACCTTCACGAGGCACTGGATCTCTGTCGGGCTGCGAAGGCAGCGGGCGTGAAACATGGCGTGGTACAGGACAAACTCTGGCTCCCAGGTCTTAAAAAGCTTCAGCTCCTCAATGACGCCGGCTTCTTTGGCAAGGTGCTCTCGGTCAGGGGTGAGTTCGGCTATTGGGTGTTTGAGGGTGACTTGCAGACGGCGCAACGGCCGTCCTGGAACTACCGTGACGAAGACGGCGGCGGGATCATTCTCGACATGCTCTGCCACTGGCGTTACGTGATCGACAACGTGTTCGGCAAGGTCAAGAGCGTGTCATGCCTGGGCGCGACCCACATACCAAGTCGATGGGACGAGCAAGGCAAGGCGTATCGGGCAACGGCGGACGATGCCGCGTACGCGACGTTCGAGCTCGAGAATGGTGTCATCGTGCAGATGAACAGTTCGTGGTGCGTTCGCGTTCGCCGCGACGACCTAGTGACCTTCCAGGTGGACGGCACGAATGGCTCGGCCGTTGCGGGCCTCACCGATTGCTACACGCAATCACGGGTTAATACACCGAAGCCGGTGTGGAACCCCGACTTGCGCAACACGCATGACTTCATGGCCGACTGGAGTGTCGTTCCCGAAACCAGTACAAATGACAATGCGTTCAAGGTGCAGTGGGAGCTGTTCCTGAAGCACGTATGGGGCGAAGGTGAGTTCCGTTGGAATCTGCTGGAAGGTGCAAAGGGCGTCCAGTTGGTGGAGCTTGGACTACAGAGCTGGCGTGAGCGCCGTTGGGTGGACATCACTCCGCTGGAGGCCTGAAATGACTCGTCTGAATCTCTTGACGAAGTCGGGACAGCCGGAACGCTACACGCTTGAGGGCGTGCGGACCTGGAAGGCTCCCGAAAAGGCCGCGTTCAATCGAGTCGTGTATTCAGCGGCGCATGTGGTGGCCGATCCTCGTCAGTCTCACGACCCGTGGGAGAGTCCTGCTATCGACTGGGACGCTACCTTGAGGTATCGGGAGCGGCTCTTCGGCCTGGGGCTCGGAGTCGCCGAGGCCATGGACACGGCTCAACGCGGCATGGGCCTGGACTGGCCCACTTCCCTTGAGCTCATCCGACGCAGTGTCGCCATGTCCAGCGATTACCCGGGTGCTTTGGTGGCTTCCGGTGCCGGCACTGATCAACTGAGCCTGTTGCAGCCGCTGACGCTCGAAGCGGTGAGTGCCGCTTATGAAGAACAGGTGGCCGCGATTGAAGCTGCTGGCGGTCGTCTCATTTTAATGGCGAGCCGCGCGCTCGCGGCGGTGGCACGTTCATCCGACGACTACGAGCTTGTGTACGGAAAAATCCTTCAGCAAACTCGGGAACCCGTCATTCTCCATTGGCTCGGCGAGATGTTTGACCCCGCGCTCGCGGGTTACTGGGGTACGAACTCCGTCGATGAAGCGATGAATATCTGCTTGCGAGTGATCGAGCAAAATGTAGGGAAAGTGGACGGGATCAAGATCTCGCTGCTGGACAAAGAGAAAGAAGTCGCCATGCGACGCCGGCTTCCTGCCTCGGTGAAGATGTACACCGGCGACGACTTCAATTATCCGGAACTCATTGAAGGTGACCGTCTCGGGTACTCGCATGCCCTGCTGGGAATTTTCGATGCCATCGCGCCCGCCGCATCGAGCGCGCTCCAGGCGCTGGCGGCAGGAGACAACGCGAGGTTCAACGCCATTCTCGCGCCAACGTTACCCTTGTCCCGTCACATCTTTTCGGCGCCGACCCGGTTCTACAAGTCGGGTGTGGTGTTCCTCGCATGGCTGAACAACCACCAGAATCACTTCACGATGGTTGGCGGCCAGCAAAGCGCGCGCGACGCCATTCACTACAGTGAGCTTTTCCGTCTGGCTGACAAGGCCGCTTTGTTCGACGACCCGGCCCTTGCTGCGTCGCGCATGCATCAATTCATGGCAGTCCAGGGAGTCGAGTAATGACAAGTCTTAACCGTCCTGCAGACCCCGGGCTCCTCTCGATCAACACGGCGACGGTACGCCAGCGGTGGGGACTAGCCGAAATCATTGACGGGTGCGCGCGTCACGAAATCCGGGGTATTTCTCCTTGGCGGGACCAAGTCAAGGCGCTCGGTTTGAAGGAGGCAGCTCAAGCGATTCGCGCCAACGAACTCGTCGTCACCGGTTACTGTCGTGGTGGGATGTTTCCGGTGTCCTCTGAGGCGGACGCCCCGGCCGTGCGCGACGACAACCGGCGTGCGGTCGACGAAGCCTGTGAACTGGGCGCGCAATGCCTCGTCTTGGTCGTGGGCGGGTTGCCGGGCGGGTCGAAGAACCTGGATGACGCCCGCAGGCAAGTTCGCGACGGCATTGCCGAACTGCTCGACTACGCCGGCAGCCAGAAAATGCCGCTCGCCATCGAACCGCTCCATCCGATGTATGCCGCAGACCGGGCATGCGTCAACACGATGGCGCACGCGAACGACCTGTGCGATGAGCTTGGATCTGGCCTTGGAATCGCGCTTGACCTTTATCACACGTGGTGGGATCCCGACCTGATGGAGCAAATCGAGCGGGCTGGCAAGGAAAGGCTGTTGGCTTTCCATATTTGTGACTGGCTCGTGCCGACGCGAGATCTGCTGCTGGACCGCGGAATGATGGGCGACGGTGTCATCGATATTCGCAAATGGCGTCACGCGGTCGAGCGGGTCGGATACGTAGGGTTCCATGAAGTGGAGATATTCTCCTCGGAAACCTGGTGGAAAAAAGATCCTAACGAAGTCTTGGCTACATGTAAGGCTCGACACATTGAGTGCTGCTAAGAACGGATCATTGCCTCAATAGCATTTATGTGGACCGGAGCTCAAGGTAGCGCAGGTACTTGTTAGCGTTTCGCTTATTGGCGGCTGCGAAGCAAACCCTAAGTAAAACAAATGCCACGAGCGGCTAGTTAACGCCAGGAAACATGTAGGAGACGGGATGAAAGGCGAAATGATAGTTGGGGGGCTTTCGGCGTCGGCGGCCGACGTGACGGCTGATGCAGCCCGTATGGGCCCCGATCCAACGTCGAAAGAAGCGGAACTGCTCGGACGTCTGGAGCGGCTACCGTTCACACGGTGGCACGCGAAGGCCCGGGTGGTTATGGGCACTGCGACCTTTTTTGACGCATTTGCGGCGCTATCGCTTGCCTATGCCCTGCCGGTCTTGATCGGCCTGTGGCACTTGAAGGCGTCGCAAGTCGGCTTGCTTATTGCGGCTGGCTACGTCGGACAGCTAATCGGTGCAATCAGTTTCGGAGCCATTGCGGAGCGAAAGGGGCGAGTACGAAGCGCGACTGGCGCGATCGCGCTGATGGCGGTCATGGGTGTTGGATGCGTCTTCGCCAACAGCTTCTGGGTGTTGCTTGCCTTTCGTTTTTTCCAGGGCATTGGGGTAGGGGGCGAAGTTCCGGTTGCGGCCGCCTACATCAATGAACTGTCGCAAGCGCAGCGCCGTGGGAAGTTCTTCATGCTCTACGAGATGATCTTCCCGATCGGCCTGATGCTCACCGGTCAGATTGCGGTATGGCTTGTTCCGGCTCTCGGCTGGCACGCTCTGTTTATGTTTGGGGCACTTCCGACGCTGGTCATCGCGTTCTTCGTGGTGAGGTTGCCGGAATCGCCGCGCTGGCTGATCAATAAAGGGCGGCTCGCAGAGGCGGAAAGAATCGTCGAGCAGGCAGAGGCTAGCGCTAAGCGTGCCGGCAAGGTTTTGGAGGTCGTTCCCGCCAGTACACAGCCAACCCGGGGCGGTCCGGTTACGCTTCGTGCAAACCAAAAGACCCGCGCGGCAGAGGTTCTTTCGCGGACCTTTCGAAACAGAACGCTGATTGTCTGGTCGCTGTGGGCAACGTCTTACTTCGTCGCTAACGGCCTCAACAACTGGTTGCCGTCACTGTATCGGACCGTCTTTCATATGCCCTTGGTCGACGCGCTCCGGACTGCCTCGCTGACCAACGTGTTGCAGGTCATTGCAACCCTCGTGTGTGCGTTTGCGGTCGACAGGATCGGGCGAAAATCTTGGACGATTGGATCTTTCCTAGTAGCTGGTGCTGCGCTCGCGGCGCTCTGGTTCACTGGTTCCACTAGCGTTTGGGTGGTCGTGGTCATGGGGTCGGCGGCGTATGGTGTCATTGGTTCGACCAATACGCTCTTGTATCTGTACACGCCGGAAATCTACCCGACTCGCATGCGGGCGATCGCCACAGCGCTTGCGACCTCCTGGTTACGCGCCGCTTCAGCGGCGGGTCCCGCACTCCTCGGCATTATCGTCGAGTCGGGCGGCCTAAACACCGTTTTCATTGTCTTTGCCTTCGTCTGCGCGGTTGGCGCGGTAGCGGGCTTGGGCATGATCGAGACCCGCGGCAAGAGGCTCGAACAGATAGCGTCATAGACCGATGCGTAGCTGAGTGGCAAGTTAGTTCAGTATTTATCAAAATTTATATCATAAGAACTACTAAGGATATTATTTAATGTCAACGAAAACCTGTTTGGGCCGTATCTCGTTTGCTTGCCTGATGATCGTAACAGCACATCAAGCCTATGCTCAGTCCTCGGTTCAGCTCTACGGAGTTGTCGGGGCATACATCGACAGTGCGAAACGCAGCGGAGGGCCCAATGCGGTATTGCAGGAAGGGAGTGGGGGGCTAACCACGTCCTACTTTGGCCTACGAGGCAGGGAAGACCTTGGGGATGGCTATGCCGCAATCTTCGGGCTTGAGAGCTTTTTTCAACCGGCAACTGGCGCGCAAGGTCGAAACGCGACAGACCCGTTCTTTTCCCGTAACGCATGGCTTGGTGTTGACAGCAAATACGGCAGGCTGATGTTTGGACGGCAAACGAACCCAACTTACAGCAATATGGCGGCGTTGAATCCGTTTGGTTCCTCGGTGGTGTTTTCCCCTTTGGTCCTCCAGACTTTCGTAGCGAATTACGGTAGCACAATCATCGGCGATACCGTGTGGAACAACGCGATTCAATATGCGTCGCCCTCGGTGTATGGATTCACGACACAAGCAGTCTACGGTGTGGGTGGTGTCGCCGGGCAGAACGGGATTGCCAACATCGGTCTGCATGCGCAATATTCAAATGGCGGATTGAGTGCGGCCTTGTCCGCACAACGAGTGCGTACACCTGTTACCGCTCCGCTGAGCGAGCAGTACGCTTATCTGGGGGGAGTCTCATATGATCTTGGATTTGTGAAGCTGTTCGCTGCGGGCGTAGCAACGAACAGCCACGGAACGAATGTGAACGCGCATACCTATGAGCTCGGCGCTACGGTTCCGCTGTCTCCGTTTGCTGCGATTCTGATCGAAGGTGCACGCACGAGGTCGAATGCGCCACGCGGCGTGTCGACGATTCGCAATACCGCCTCGGTCGCATACGACTACTTCTTGTCAAAGGGTACGGACATTTATGCTGTCTATTCGTATGACAAGATCAACGGTCGAGGGTCTGCCAGCACTGAAGGTTTTGGGATGCGCCACAGTTTCTGATAACGCGTGACTGACGCGACGGGGATGCGGCGTCTGGACACTATTTCTTGTGACGGGCCGCGTCGCGCACGGCTGATGCTCAATGTCATCGTGACGTGAAATACGATACACGTCGAAGCTGCCTTTCACCTTGCACCCGTTATCGACGGAAGGTTGCGGGATAAAAGAGGCAGACGTGGCGCGACTGTCGTCGCTATTCACGAGCACATCAACATGCTGGGGCGGTGTTTTTTCTCGCTTCTAGAGGCGGTGGCCACGGGCGAGCTAGTACAAAGACCATCGGCACCCACAAGTTGCGCGTCATGCAAAAGTTCAGCCTCGGCAATACCGTGGAGCCGAGGCGAGATCGCGATCAACCTTTCCCGCACTACTTAGGGTAATCAATCAAGGAAGCAACGTGAAAAGCTTTGTACAAACAATCAAATTCAAGATCGTTTTCGCGTTGTCCTTATGCGTGACGTTAATAGGTGTAATTGGACTGTTCGGGACGCTCGGTCTTTCCAGATTGGACTCGAACATGATCGATTCCTATTCAGGAAATACAGTTCCGATTGGTGATCTATCTAACGTTCGCGCAGCGCAGCTTAAGATCGTCCTTCAGTTGAGGAGGATTCAGGTACTTCGGGATCCGGGAAAAACGGCAGAATCCGCCGAAGCCATCCGCGCCGCTTTTGAACGTCTTTACAAGGCATGGAACCACTATTACCCGGACAACGTGTCCAGCGACCAGCAACAGCAGATCTCGGAGCAGATCAAGAACACGCTGCCCCGGTTTGCAACAGTAACAAGCGAAGCTATCGCTGCCGCTAGCGCTGGCAATTTCGACTCGGCTTCTTCAGCAATCGAAAAGGTGATTCCGGTGGGCACAGCGATCAGCGCCGCGCTGGACCAGATCACCGCGCTCAAGCTGATTCAGGCCAAACAATTTTCCGACGACAGCGAATCGATGTTCAAAACTGTTCGATGGATCACCATCACGCTTGTCGGCGTTGGTATCGTGGTTGCAATCGGCGCGTCGATCTACCTGCTCCGCACAATCTCAAACCCCCTCGATAAGGCGGTTTCCGTAGCAAACCATATCGCCTCGGGCGATCTGGACAATAAGGTTACCGTGGATTCACAAGGCGAGTTCGGCGAACTCCTCGAGGCGCTGAAGAAGATGGATCAGCAACTCAGCGATACGGTGCGCGGAATCAAGACGACCACTGACTCAGTTTCCATAGCGGCACGGGAAATTGCTAGCGGCAATACAGCCCTGTCTGTACGCACAGAGGAGCAGGCAGCGTCGATTGAGGAAACGGCGGCCAGCATGACGCAACTGTCTGAAACCGTGAAGCAGAATGCCGATAGTTCACGTCAGGCGAATACTCTCGCGACGAACGCCACGGACATGGCCGACGCAGGCAATGAGGCCGTTCAAGATATGGTGAGAACGATCGAAAAGATCAGTGGCAGTTCGATGAAGATCTCGGAGATCACGGGTGTGATTGAAGGTATTGCCTTTCAGACGAATATCCTTGCACTGAATGCCGCTGTCGAAGCTGCTCGTGCGGGCGAACAGGGGCGAGGTTTCGCTGTTGTTGCCAGTGAGGTTCGCAGCCTGGCTCAACGCTCTGCCACTGCCGCGAAGGAAATCAAGGAACTGATCGGCTCGTCCGTGGCGATGATTCAGGACGGGTCGAGACAGGCAGCAGAAGTTGGCGCGACTATGGGGCAAGTGAAGTACGCAATCAAACATGTGTCCGATATTGTCGGGGAAATCGCAGCAGCGTCCGAAGAACAGAGTCGTGGCATTGAGCAGGTCAATCAGGCCGTCAATCAAATGGACGAAATGACTCAGCAGAACGCGGCTCTCGTCGAGGAAGCGGCAGCAGCCGCCCAGTCGCTTGAAGAGCAGGCCATGAGGTTGAAAGACGCGGTCTCGGTGTTCAAAGTCGCGGATACAGGAATCTCCGCGTCACAAGGGGATCTTCCGAAGGACGAACCGTGCCCCATCCGCTTCCCGGACACCGACTACTGGTCGCGCGACACCGTCTAAACCGAAAGTAGCGGCTCGATCGCTCAACGCCACGACCAGAGCTGCATGACCGTCTCGGCTAACTCGGGGCAAGCGAACTCGTCGGCGCAAGGCTCGGGGGCATTCAGACCGACGCTCAGGGCGATCACTGGCTGCACCTGATCGACAAGGGCAGCAAGGCGGGCAAGGTCGCGCTTCCGCCAATGGCATGGACAGCGCTGGATCGCTATCTGATGGAACGTGGCCTGTCGGTTTCTCCAGCGCGATGGGACCCGAAAACACCGCTCATCGGCAGCCTTGGAAACGACAGTGCGGCAAGCATCAGCGGTGTACGTCTATGGGAGATCATGCGGCGATTCTTCGTGCAGGCGGCCGAGATTAATCGCGTAGCACCATCTCATGCGCAACGGTCACGTTCAGCCGGAATGAGCGGTCACGATCGCCGGAATACGCACGTGCAAGTCGAAGCGCACACGAAAGCAAACGTGGATCGGATCAGAGACATAACGGGTGCATGTTCAGGACCGACGGCATCGTCCTCGATTCGCGTATTGCGTCCGAGATGGACCCCGGAAGTGTCACGCCTGCGAGGGCGAACTGTCTGGACTCGCAAGATAAAGGCGGGTCATGAGTTTCCACTCGCGCAGCAACTCATCGTTCAGGAGATCGTCTCCGTAAAGAATGGCCCTATGTAAAAGGGCTTCTCCGGATGACTCAATGACAAAGGCCGCGAGGCGCAGGTCCGGCCTGGGTACCGGCTCCCCGCATTTGCGAAGCGCGCTTTCGAGAAGGTCAACAATAGCGAGAGAAACGCGTCTCAGGTGCTGCGTCTTGCTCACCTTGCCCATCTGATCGAGGAGAACGCGATGCAGGGCAAGATCTTTTGCATACGCGTCCACACTTGTATCGATCCACGCGTCGACCAATGACGCTATCCCCTTGCCCTCCACCTCCTTGAAAGCTCCGGCGTACGTGTCAAGCAGGTTGTCACAATGGCGTTTGATCAGCTTCGCGACAAGGGCTTCCTTGCTGGTGAAGTATTCATAAAGTGAACCAACACTGACACCGGCTGCTTCGGCAATGCGAGTCGTGCTCGTGGCTTCAAATCCATCTCTTATCAAAAGCTGTTGAGCCGCCTCGAGAATGGCGTCAACGGTCATCAGGGACCGTCCTTGCCTCGGCCTGCGGCGCACGGCAATCTGTGCGTTCAGGCCAAATTTCCGACCTTTGACAGGCACCTCTTCCTCCTCGGCAACAATGTTTTCGACGGCCACCACCAGGCGCGACCTACGCCCTATCGATTTTAGCCTTATGCGCGTGCCCTGAAACTTCGGGACATGGAATATCCGAGTAGGCGCCCAGCAAGTCACGCGGGCACCCTAGAAGAAGGCGTCGTGGCGGACCGAAATCAGGGCGCCGAAATCCGAATAGAAGCACGAAAGTGCGCCGCTTATGATAGCGACGTAATCAAGTTGCGACCTCGCGGGCGATATGCTGCACCGCGGAACATTACATTTATATTACGTCTGGTGCATAGATGGACGGAGACATAAGTCACATGGAACATGCCGCTTCACAGAACCTGGCGTACTGGCCCGCAGACCAAACCGAGCCGTTCCTGGAGATCAGCATTGGGGACGCGCTCACGAATGCAGCAGAGCGTTGGAAAAACGAAGTCGCGCTGGTTGAGGGTGTAAGCGGAACCGACAGGCGTCGCTGGACCTATGGCGAGCTGCTGACGCAATCACGTAAAGTGGCGGGCGCACTTCTGAGTTGTTTTCGCCCGGGCGAGCACGTCGCGGTGTGGGCATCGAACCGCCCGGAGTGGCTGCAAATCGAACTGGGTGCAGCACTCGCGGGTATTACGCTTGTCACTGTGAACCCGGCGTATCTCGCTTCGGAGCTTAAGTATGTCCTCAAGCAGTCACGGGCCTGCGGAATTATCGTAGAACCTGAGTATCGCGGAAGGAAACTCGCAGCGATCGTGGAGGAAGTCAAACCTGAACTGCCACTCTTGCGGGAAATCATTTCGCTGAAGAGTTGGGGAGATTTTGTTGAGGGTTCGTCAGAGGTCGCCACGTTGCCACGTGTTGAACCTGGCGATATAGCCCAAATTCAATACACATCTGGCACCACAGGCTTTCCCAAAGGCGCGCTTCTAACCCATCGGGGGTTGGCAAACAATGGGCGAATCTATGCGCAAGTTATCGGTGCGCGTAAAGGCGACGTATGGGTCAATCCCATGCCCCTGTTTCATACTGCCGGGTGCGGTCTCGTGACTTTGGGAGCATTGCAGACGGGAGGAACTCAGGTGCTTCCGCCGACGTTCGATCCGTCGTTGATGTTGAATCTGATTGAATCGGAGCGCGGTACATTGATGTCCGCAGTTCCAACTATGCTAGTTCGTATTCTCGAGTACCCAGAGTTGACCGCCTTCGACTTGAGTTCCTGGAGACTCGCAACGCTCGGCGGCGCGCCTGTCCCGCCGGAGCTTGTACGGAGGATCGAGAATACCCTTCGCATTAAGGTGGGCATTGGATTCGGGCAAACGGAAGCCTCGCCATATATCACTCATACGCGCGAGAACGAGTCTCGATCGGGTTGGGCGTTGACTGTGGGGCGGCCCATGCCACAAATCGAAGTCAAAGTGGCCAATCCGCAAAGCGGCGAAACTGTGCCGATCGGCGCATTGGGTGAAATTTGGACTCGGGGAAGTTGCGTAACCAAGGGCTACTTCGATAATGCGGAAGCAACGCGACAGGCGCTAACCGACGACGGATGGCTTCGGACGGGCGATTTGGGTTCGATGGCAAACGACGGCTATCTCACCATTCAGGGAAGAATGAAGGAGATGATCGTTCGCGGTGGCGAAAACGTATATCCGCGCGAAATCGAGGAGGTTTTGCTTAGCCATCCTGCCGTTTCAGGCGCTTGCGTGGTCGGGTTGCCCGACGCCGAATGGGGTGAAATCATCGCTGCCTTCGTCCAGCTCAGAGCCGGACATGCCGAAGGAGAGAGCGAACTCACGAGCTTTTGTCGAACGCGTCTCGCAACATACAAGACGCCACTGGTCTGGCGTTTCGTGGATGAGTTCCCTCAGACTGCATCCGGAAAAGTCCAGAAATATGTTCTACGTGAGCAGCTCCTTAAAGAAGTTCGTGCGGACAAGTCACTGAACGGCGCCCCGTAATTTGTCAGTTACGCCCTGATGAGGGCAACCTCTTGGGGCGGACTATTTCAAACTCCGCCGGGGTCACAGGATACGGGCAAGACGCTCAATTTTCCCAATGAAACTATGGATTCGATCGCATTCTATTTTGATTTCGTCTCGCCCTACGCGTACCTCGCATCGAATGAGATTGAGGCCTTGGCAGAGCGTCACGGTAAAAAACTTCATTGGCTACCCTTCCGGCTTGGCGTTGCGGTGGTGAAGGTAATGGGGCTGAAGCCGCTGCTTGATACGCCGCTCAAAGGTCCCTATGCCCGTCATGACGCATCACGAATGGCAAAAGTATTAGGACTGCCGCTTACCGATGATTTCTCCATGTTTGACCCTGTACCTGCTCATCAGTTGATGTACACGCAGCCGCTTGAAAAGCGACCGGCGCTGGCGAAGGCGTTATTGAGTGCACGTTGGGGTGAGGGGCGGAACCTCGGGGACAGGGATATCTTGTTCGATGTTGCTCAGAAGGCGGTGGGTATCGACAAGCAATGCTTTCGAGAAACCATTGAATCGAAAGAATCACGTAACGCTGTCAACGAGGCGACTCAAGCTGCAGTCTCCCGGGGGGTGTTTGGCTCCCCAACATTCGCAGCAGGAAACGAACTTTTTTGGGGCGGGGACCGCATTTGGCTACTCGATCAGTATCTTGCCGCTGGGGCGCGATATGTGCCGGCTACGGTCACCCCTCTCACCCCCGGATTAACGGTAGAGAAACTCGAAGGATATGAGGAGCCAGCATGAAGACACGTATAACCGAACTTTTCCAAATTAAATATCCCATCATACAGGGAGGGATGCATTACGTCGGCCTCGCAGAACTTGCCTCTGCGGTTTCCAACGCAGGCGGCTTGGGCATTATCACTGCCCTGACACAAAAGACGCCTGAACTACTTGCAAAGGAAATTGCACGGTGCAGGGTAATGACCGATCAACCGTTTGGCGTGAATCTCACGTTCCTTCCAACGTTCTCGGCCCCTCCCTATCCCGAGTACATTGATGCTATCAAACAGGGTGGCGTGCGCATCGTCGAGACGGCGGGTCGCAATCCAGAGCCCTACATGGGTAGTCTCAAAGACGCGGGCATCAAGGTTTTTCACAAGTGCACGTCAATACGGCACGCCCTTAAAGCACAGCAGATAGGATGCGATGCTGTCACTGTGGATGGCTTTGAATGCGGTGGCCATCCAGGAGAGGACGACATTCCGAATATGATCTTGCTGCCACGTGCGGCTGACGAGCTAGCTATTCCAACTATTGCTTCGGGTGGCATGGCTAACGGGCGCAGTCTGGTGGCGGCGCTCGCGCTGGGCTCTGAAGGCATCAGCATGGGCACTCGGTTCGTTGCTACGCAAGAAGCACCGGTTCATGAGAATGTAAAAAGGGCGATTGTTAACTCAACCGAGTTGGACACGCGGCTGATCATGCGCGGCCTGAGAAATACTGAGCGCGTGCTCAACAATGCAGGTGTGGAACGTCTTCTGGAGATCGAGCGCGAGAAGGGAAATAATCTTCGTATCGAAGACATCATTGACCAGGTGGCCGGTGTTTATCCTAAAGTCATGCGCGACGGTTTGCTGGATTCCGGCGCCTGGAGCTGCGGCATGGTTGCCGGCTTGATTCATGATGTTCCGACTGTGAAGGCACTTATCGACGATATTATCGACGAGGCCAAGACACTGATCGGGGCAAGGCTCCGATCAATGCTCGATGCCACGAGCGTTGACAAGCCGAACCAGAGCTGTGTTGAGGATGTATTGCGATAGTACGGTGAGGCGTTGTTGCGTAAATCAGGCGTAGAGACAAAGTGACCTCTGTGTTTCCGATCTCAAGCGATACGGATGGACTGAGGGAGAGCGAGGGCTGCCATGCGCTTTAGCAGCTCCGGCTCCCACCACCCACGCTGTCGTTGCACAAAATCTTCAACTGCATCCTGCAACTGCTGTACATGGGCTGTCAATGGAAGATGTTGCCGATCGAAAGGAATGCCAAAGGTCTCCCAGAAATCCACTACACGCGTATCTATCGGGCGATGCGGCGCTGGCAGGCCAACGGCTTTATCGACAAGATATTTGCACCGCTCGGTGCGCAAGCTTCATCAGGACCAGCTGCTCGACCTCACGGTCATTCACGGCGACGGCACGACCACGGCAGCGAAGAAGGGAGGCGACAATCTGGGGTGCAGCGGCCATAAGCACCTGAAAGGCGACAAGGTCGTTGCCTTCTGCAATCGCCATTGCAACGTGATTGTGCCATTTGTTTCCGCCCCGGGTAACCGCAACGAATCGCCGCTGCTGCGTGACGCGCTGCCCAAACTGAGCCAGATGGCCAACGCGATTGGCTTGGAGCTGCATGGCGCAACCATCAGTCTGGAGGGGGTCTACGACTGCCGGGCCAACCGCAAGGCGATCTTCAATCGGGGCATGATTCCCAATATTCCCGCGAACCATCGCGGACGTAAAACGCCGAAGCGGGGCCGCAAGCAACGCTTCAATTCGGCCATCTTCGAGGAGCGCTTTCGGACCATCGAGCGTGTCTTTGCCTGGGAGGACAGTTCCGCCGCCTGCTGCTTCGCTTCGAGCACCTGAGTCAGGTCTACTACGCGCTCAAAACTCTCGCCTACACGATGATCAATCTGCGGCACTACTGCTAAGCATCAGCGTTGGTACGAGCAACAGGGTAATGGCGCTGCGCGCCAGGCAGATGCTCGCCAATTTAATAGGTCATACTGAAAAACAATAATCACACGTCACAAAACAGGTAGTTCTATTCACAACCAAAAATGCCCCTCGGCCGTCCGCGCATTTCATCGCACCGCCTCCGGCTTGCGCTGCACCGAAACTAGTAACCAGTTGAAGAAAAATACCGCACAACTGACAACGCTGTTCGCGCTGTCCAATCTTTGGATGGCACGTCGCAAGCTGCTGAAAATGTGAATGGTAGACGCCGCAAGAGCTGCGATCCACAAACATCAAGCTCAATTTCTGGTCCGATTTCATTCGGTTCGCAACGCTAAAACGACTTCCGAGATCCACCAATTTCGGATCCGATGAACAGTCACGCTGAAAATGAGTTGTTCAGATCTTCCTTAGGTTTCGATTCTGGAAAGTATTTAACAATCCGTAATAAACGGTATTTTTCGTAGTGGTTTTTACTTGGTCGCTTTCGGTTATCGTGACAAAACCCTACAAGGCTCTGTCACGCTAAATATAGCGTAGAGAATCCGTCAAAAACCAAGGCAGCATGTAATGAACAACAAGTTCATCGTCGACGCGCGTTTTTATGCTCGGAGCGGTCCATACAATCTCGCTGAAGTCGCTGTAGCGGCCAACGGAACCGCGGACGCGTCAGACCGCGTGCTGACTGGGGTTGCGCCGCTTCAGCATGCAGGGCCGGCCGAAGTCAGCTTCCTGGACAACAGCCGATACGCCTCGTTGCTGGAGAAGACAGGTGCGGGTGCTGTAATCGTACATCCTGACATGGTGGACCGCGTGCCGTCTTCGGCGATTCCGATCGTCACGGCGGCGACCTACGAGGGCTGGGCGCGCGTTGCCGCGCTGTTCCATCCAGTGGCTCCGCCTAACCCTGGGATCCACCCGACGGCGTTCGTGGCGCCTGGTGTTGTTGTCGATCCGACGGCGGAGATCGGGGCCTTTGCCTGTATTGAGGGCGGGGTGCAGATTGGACCGAGATGCAGGATCGGGTCGTATGTGAGCATCGGCAGCGGGGTTGTGATCGGCGAGGATTGCCGAATCGGCGCCCACGTCAGCATCAGCCACGCGTCGCTCGGCGCGCGTGTCTCTCTGCTTCCGGGGGCCCGCATCGGACAGGAGGGTTTCGGTTTCGCCAGAACCAGGGCTGGTTTCCTGACTATCCCGCACCTTGGACGGGTCGTCATCGAGAACGACGTCGAGATTGGCGCCAATTCCACGATTGACCGGGGTTCGATCCAGGACACCGTGATTGGGGCCGGGTCGCGGATCGACAATCTTGTCCAGATTGGCCACAACGTACGTCTTGGCCGCTGCTGCGTCATTGTCGCGCAGGTCGGCATCTCCGGGTCAACGGTGCTGGAGGACTTTGTCCAGGTGGGCGGCCAGGCGGCTATGGCCGGTCATCTGCGCATCGGATGTGGCGCACAGATCGGTGCTCAGTCCGGGGTCATCTCGGATGTGCCCGCAGCGGCCATCCTGCTCGGAAGCCCAGCCCAATCGCGGTACGAGTTTTTTCGGCAAGTGGTTGCACTTAAGCGCATGGTCCGTCGACCAAGGTGAGTGTCGGCCTCGTCATTGGAGAGGCCGAGGGTGTCAATGACATCACCGGGTTTGAGGTGTTGTAAAGGGTCGATCTGAGCTATTGATAGGATTCCGAAATTATTTTGTGTAGCGTTTTGCGATTATGTGATGGAGGCTAACGATTGGTGCCTTAACGCGTTCCTGTTGTGTCCGTTGTCGACTGATTCAATATAAACGGAAAGCAAAGCCTTTCCGAAACTGTCCCTAATGAAGATTTTGGAGATCCCAATGAAAAAATTGCTTCTCGCTTTAGCGGCATTTGGCACATTCACGAGCGTAGCTCAGGCACAAAGCACCGTTACGCTATACGGGATTATCGATGCTGGCTTCGTTTATAACAATAACTCGGGCGGCCAAAAGCTGTACGCAACGAGCGCCGGTAACCTGCAAGGCGATCGTTGGGGCCTGCGTGGTAAGGAAGATCTGGGCGGTGGCCTGACGGCACTGTTCGTGTTGGAAAACGGCTTTAACGTGTTCACCGGCAAGCTGAATCAAGGCGGCGACGAATTCGGCCGTCAAGCTTACGTCGGTCTGTCGAGCCAGTACGGTACGGTCACCCTCGGTCGTCAATACGACTCCGTGGTCGACTACACCGGTGCACTCGAAGCCGGTAGCCAGTGGGCGTCATACTACGGTGCGCACCCGGGTGACCTCGACAACATGAACAACTCGAACCGCACGAACAACTCGATCAAGTACGCGAGCGCCAACTACAGCGGCATTACGTTCGGCGGCTTGTACAGCCTGGGGGGCGTGGCAGGTCAGTTCAACCGCAATCAGATTTTCTCGGGCGGTGTTGGCTATGCACAAGGTCCGTTGACCTTGGCTGCGGCTTACTTGAACGTCAAGAACCCGAACTACTCGTTCTTCGGCAACAACTCATCCTCGTCGACGACGGGTTCGAATATGACCGGCTCGACCGTGTACTCGGGATATGCAACTGCGAACACGCAGCAAGTCATTTCGGCTGGCGGCGCTTACGCGTTCGGCCCGGCAACTGTCGGCGCGACGTATAGCAACACGCAGTTTAAAGATCTTGGACAGACCGCTGTTGCTGGTGCAGCGAACCAGACCACGGCTGGCAGTGCCAAGTTCCACAACGCCGAACTGAACTTCAAGTATCAACTGACCCCGGCCCTGTTGCTGGGCGCTGCTTACGACTACACGAAGGGCTACGGCGTGAACAACGCGAAGTACCACCAAGGCGTGATCGGCGCGGACTACTTCCTGTCGAAGCGTACCGACTTCTACATCGACGCCATTTATCAACATGCGTCGGGTACGGATTCGACCGGCAAGGCCGCTGTCGCGAACATCAACGGCCTTTCGGCGTCGTCGACGGCGAACCAGGTTGCTGCTGTCATTGGCATCCGTCACAAGTTCTAGTGAAAATTAGAAAATGCCGTGGCTGAAGGCGCCTCGACGCTTTTTTGGGTTCTGGCGGGGGATGTAAGACCTAACCGAAAATATCTGGTGAACTGCATATTCTGGGGTTCCGACGGTACTGTCACGTTGTTGAAGGTAGTGCGATTGAAATCGTTAGGGAAGGCCTGCATAAATCGTGCACGATTGAGTTTCCAAATAGGCCGACGACTGCGACGATTTGGGCATGAGAGAAGCTAATCTGGGATTGGATTTGACGACCAAACGAACGCGTAAGCGGGAGTTCCTCGACCAGATGAACCGTGTGGTTCCGTGGGGCGAACTGGTGGCGCTGGTATTGCCGCCTGCACCCGAAGGTAAGCGAGGGCGGCGGCCGTTTCCCGTAGAGACGATGTTGCGCATCCACTTCATGCAGCAGTGGTTCACCTTGAGCGATCCTGCAATGGGCGAGGCGTTTCATGACGTGCCGCTGTTTCGGGACTTTGCCGCACTGGACAACTGGAACATGCGTCTGCCTGACGAGAGCACAATCTTGCGATTCAGCCATCTGCTTGAGAAGCACGAGCTTGCAGCCCAGATGCTCGCCACGGTCAATGCGGTGCTTAGCAGAAAAGGGCTGCTGCTCAAAGCGGGTAGGGCCGTTGATGCTACGCTGATCGCAGCGCCCAGCTTGACCAAGAAAGGCAATCAGTGGTACTTCGGTATGACAGCGCATATTGGCGTAGACGCCGAATTCCGGCTGGTACACGCAGTTCAGGGAACGGCTGCGAACGTGCACGACATAGTCAAAGCGGAAGCGTTGCTACACGGCAAGGAAACTGTTGTGTACGGTGATGCGGGGCTATCGTGGGATACAAAAACGTACGAACGCAAAGGCAGTGCAATGGATGGTCGCGATGTGCCCTGGCGAGCGCGCGGCGCTGGACAAGAACGACGCGCTTGATCGCATCGTCAATGAAATCGAATGCCTTAAAGCAAGCGTGCGAGCCAAGGTAGAGCATCCGTTTCGGGTGATTAAACTACAGTTTGGCGTCGCGAAAGCGCGCTACCGTGGTCTGAAGAAAAACACCGCACAACTGACAACGCTGTTCGCGCTGTCCAATCTTTGGATGGCACGTCGCAAGCTGCTGAAAATGTGAATGGTAGGCGCCACAAGAGCTGTGATCCACAAACATCAAGCTCAATTTCTGTTCCGTATTCATTCGGTTCGCAACGCTAAAACGACTTCTGAGATCCACCAATTTCGAATCCGGTGAACAGTCACGCTGGAAATGAGTTGTTCAGACCTTCCTTGGATAATCGAGCAACCCGGCGCCGAACACAGCACCACCAGAAACAGAAACTGAACACTCGCGCTTAACTCGACACCGTTCCACTCGGCAACACACATTGCCGCGCCCAAACCGAATCAAAGAAAATGCTCACCGAAACGTATGCACCAGTACACATAATTGCGTTAATCGCGCTAACAGCAATCTTTGGCTTCATCGCCCTCTTCACCGGCTGGACACGAATTGGCCTGATCTTGATCGCCGCCGCTATCAGCATCGCTATCTACATGCATACCTAACCAACAACGGAAACGCGAAACCGATCAACCGGCGTGCCCACTTCAACCGGCACCAGCGTAAGGAAATTGGGTCGACGGCCTCGCCTGCACAACTCGGCACGGTACTGTCACGTTGTTGGCATGTTGCCGGAAATGCAGCGACAATTGTGGGTATGACACGAACCGCCCTTCAGCAAAGCGCACCTGCCACCGACGCTATCTCCTATGCCGGGCATCGATTCCCGCCCGACGTGATCAGCTATTCGGTGCGGTTGTACTACCGTTTTCCGCTGAGTCTGCGCATGATCGAGGAGTTGCTTGCTGAAACGCGCAGGAGAAACGGCAGGCACGTAAGCAGGCCCTCGAGGCTTGGGAAACCGTGACCGGAAATCCAATGCTAGATCGTCTTGCTGTATAATTTAGGAGCACATATTTAACGATTTCGATAACACGACCTTCAACAACGTGGCAGTACCGCCCGTTGTGTGAAATGCCAACCGAGTGCATCGAAAAGACATCTTTACCTATACGAAACACTTCGACCAGACCGCCTATTTGTACCCGTGCTGTAGCAATCCGAAAATCAGTGTTACAAAGATGATTCGTTCGTCATCCATCAATTGTTTGTGGAACGCATGTCAGTGGACCAATCGTCGGCAAAGAGCCATCGCGCGGACGCGAATAGCTAAAATCCGCTTCACAGTGCAGCGCCCCACTGTCGATCATGAGATGGTTGTCGCGCTGTAGATCGTCAATGAAGGTGAGACCGTCGTAGCCAACGATCGTGTCCTTACCGTTTTCCACACTTTGTCACGAGGGACCAATATGAAACTGATTGCCGCCCGCATGGAGCGTATCAAACCGTCGCCGAGTTTAATGGCCACAGCACGCGTGCAGGAACTGCGCGCGGCAGGCCGGGACATCGTCGGCCTGACGTCCGGCGAGCCGGACTTCGACACGCCGCCGCATATAGTCGAAGCCGCCTATGCTGCGATGAAGGCAGGTAAGACTCGCTACACGGTGGTGGATGGTACGCCGGAACTCAAGCGCGCCATATGCGATAAATTCGAGCGCGAGAACGGGCTGATTTTTGCCCCAGATGAAATCACGGCTGGGAACGGCGGCAAACAGGGGGTAGTCAAGTCACTGACTGCGGGTATCTGCGTAGCCATGTCTCAAAACACGTGATATTTGCGGCGATGGTATATCGCTTCACCTTCGTCGGTGCCACTGCCCAATAGGCGTGAAACACTCGTAGCCACCTGCCAGCTTCGCGACACCATCATCCTGACGGTTGACGCCCCGTATGGGCGCGTCTGGACTCGACCTGCACGTAACATGGTCGGCAGCGCGGCGAGAACATCAGCGTCGCCGCCGCCCAGACTCAGAAGTGGTGCACAACACCCACGCCGACGGCGATCTGACTGCGCGACGACGACGGAGTGCTACTGAAGCCATCGCCGAGCGATGGCGTCGCGATGATAACCTTGTCGTTGCTCGACAAGGTGTTGCCGCTCGCGCGTTGACCCGATTCGACCGCGTAGAGTCCGGTACGCTTCGAGAGACTGTAGTACTGCGACAGCGTGAATTGGTGATACTGCGCGGCATTCGAAATGCCATTCGCGAGCGTCGCGCGCGTATAACTGTAGCCGCTTGCAAAGTCCCACGATGTCGATGGTCGGAAGTGCAGCACCGCACCAGCCGAGTTAAAGATGGCCGTGTCGCGAAACGCTGAACCGGTGCCCGGGATGTACTGTACGTTCGAGTACGAAGCTGACAAGTCCCAGACATCCGAGAAGCGGTAGCCGCCGGTCACGGCGAAACGCTGCTGCGCCTGCGCGGTCTGGTAGCCGTTGTTGATCGCCGAGACGGCCGGTTCCGCACCGCCGTTAGAGGTTGTCGAGGACGCGCCCCAGGCGCCGCCCCCCGGCGTCGAGTTGTTGACGCGCTCGAACGCGGCTCCGATCCCGAACGGCCCGTTTGCGTATTGCAGGCCCGCGGTCCAGGTCGAACCGGCATTGACGCTGCCCGGCACGCCCCCTAACGCGTAGGACGCGCCGAACGTGAGGCCGCCGATCGTCGGCGACTGGTAGACGAGCGAGTTGTTGGCGCGATAGATGTTGTCGAGGGAATCAATGTCGCCCGGATGCGCGCCAAAATAGCCGGTCAACCAGGTGGTCGGACTCCATGGCGCGAGGGTCGTGTAATAGGCTGTGTACTGGCGGCCTGCAGTCAGCGTACCGAAGCGGGCGTCGGTCAGGCCGACCCACGACTGGCGCGTGAACAACCCGCCCGTGAACTGCGAGGTGCCGTTCGCGCTGTTTATGCCGGCCTCGAGCGTGAAGATCGCCTTGATGCCGCTGCCGAGATCCTCGCTGCCCTTCAGGCCGAAGCGGCTGCCGGCCCACACGCCCGAGGTCATCTTGACGAGGGACTGGCCGCCTGTGGTCGAGCCGAGCGAGGTGGCGCTGTTTTGCCACGAGAGGCCGTTATCGACGACCCCGTATAGCGTTACGCTGCTCTGCGCCTGCGCGCCCACACACGCGCCACCAAGGAGGCACGACGCGATGATTGTCTTTTTCATGATTTGTAATCCTACTCAATTGACGAAAATTAATGGCGCTGCTTCGACACCGCGTCCCTGTGTCAGGCCAGCATGGTCAGCCAGCGCGCCTCGCGAACGAGCAACGTATACGGGGTGACACGCGGCCGCTGCTATAGCCGAAGCCTGCGCCGACAATGCCGTGCTACGTGACACTCCTCTGCGCGAAAGCGGCAGGTAAGATGGTGTTTAGAGCGGGGAATGCAGCTGCTATTTTTTTCAACATGATAAGGATACCTATTAATTAAATGGACCCCGAAAACCTGATTCGGGTAGTTGTTCTGCCGAATCGCTGGTAGTGCACGCCTGGAGTTCTGCGATGCGTGAACTACGACTCCTGCGCTGATTCCCATTTGACCAAGAACGTGCTTGGGCACGGTCAGAGATACATCCTTCGTCGATTGGTGGTTATCGTTGAGTCGGCACAGTCGATGTCAAGCAAGCCACCGATGAGAGCGGATGTCCTCTCGTTCCGATCACCGGTACCCAAGCGATTTGCAATGATTGCCTCGATTCGCGCGAAAGAACGGCTGCAAAATGCTTACAAAGGCCGATGGCATAGCCGATTGGCTCCGTATCCTCGATGGCTGGTGAAAGCTGGTCCTGTAACCGCGATGCAGGTCATGCTGACCTGGAGCTTGTCAAGCGCATCGGCTTGCGCGGAACCAAGGCGAGGGACGAAAGCTAAGCCCGCTCCTGCATTTTGGAAATCAGGCATTCCAGCACCCATTCAATGAGTTGATCCGTGTCTTTTGCGGCGCGAGCCCCGGGCAACTGTGTGTCTTCGTACAAAGTGAAGACGGGCTTCAACCATTTCAGTCCCAAAGCCATCTCTGAAACGGTGCCCATGCCCCCGCCGATCGCCACCAGGCAGATGCCGCTGCGGGCGATCAGCGCGTTTCGCATCTCGCCGATACCCGTGGGAATGGCAACCGTCAGGTACTGGTTCGCGCCCGATAGATCATCCTCAGGCAAAATCCCCACAGCAATACCTCCAAAGTCTGATGCACCGCGGGCGGCTGCCTCCATTACCCCGCCGCGGCCTCCGCACACAATGGGCACTCCTGCGGTGGCCAAGATGCTAGCAACCTCGTATGCCGCCTCGCACTCCCGGGTACCGCCGTCACCCGGACCAATGATCCCGACCGGCAGCGGACATCTGCCCGCTCCGAATTGAATCCCAGTCAGCAGCTCCAAAGCTTTAATGCCCGCGTTCGAGAGCTGCTTGCTCGCGCCGACTTGTGATGACATCGCCTACCCCTAAAACAAGGATACAAATACCAAGCAGCACCAGGGACATCGCGGCCGCTTCCGGAAAGTCACCACCCGAGTCAGACACCTTAGCCAATAGCAATAGCGGCACGATGTTGAGTTGAGTACCGACCAAAGCCAATGCCGTCCCGTAGGTGCCCATCGCTAATGCAGCGACCAGGCACGCGCTGGAAAGAACTGATGGCATTACCTCAGGAACGACCGTGTCCCAAAAGGCTCTTGCGCGAGATGCACCCAAGGTACGAGCGGCCAACAATGGACGGTCATCCAGATTCGCAAAGACCGGGTACAGCGACAGCGCCACCCTGGGGATGAGATAGTACGCATAGGCAAATCCCAGTCCGGCGACCGAGTAAATCCAACTCCCTACGCGCGCCGGATCGGCTCCAAGCTCCGCAAGCAATTGCGTCACGAGACCCGCACGGCCGAACGCCAGAATGAACCCGTACGCAATCACAAGGCCAGAGAAGGCCAGAGGCAGTCCCAGTAGCGTCATCATCCATTGCCGTCTGCCTTCGGGCTGCCGGGCGAGCTCGATGGCAATTGCGGCACCTACCAATGCCGACAGCGCGCCTGCGATGAGCCCTAGCAGGACCGTATTGCGCACCGCACCCAGGAAAAGCGCATCTCTGAAAATTCGGCCGAATGCAGAACCACCATCGCTGAATGCCTCGGGCGCAAGCGCAAAGAGCGGCAGCCCGAAGAAAATAAGCATGAATATCCAGGCCGGTAGGCCCCCGAAGCGGTTCATGGTTACTTCCCCAGCACAGCTTGAGCCCAGAGGCTACTAACCTCTGAACTACGCTCAGATGCCTTGACGACGTCGAGCGGCAGAAGTTGGGGGGCCGGAGGCATCTTCGATCGCACATCCGGTGGCAAGCGGAGGCCTGGGACTGCCGGGCGGACAAAGCCCTGCGCAAAGAGGCTTTGGCCGGCTTCGCTCATGGTGAAGTTCAACCACAGCTTGGCGGCGTTAGGATTGGGCGCATTCTTCACCAAGCTGATTGCGTACGGCGCAGCAATGCTAGCTTCCTTGGGGATAACTACCTCAGCCGCGTCGCCCATTCCGTCGACATATTTGGCCTTGAGGCCATCGTTCTCATAGCCGATCCAGATGGGGACCTCGCCTTTGAGGAACTTGGCGTACGGCGTTGTACCTTCGACGCGCATGACGTTGCCGGCGCCTTGGAGCCGGCCGAGATAGTCGGTACCTGGCTTGATGTTGTCTATTGATCCGCCGTTTGCGTATGCGGCCGCAAAGACAACGACCTGGCCAACGCCGGTGGAACGGGGGTCGAGGTACACGATGCTGTTGCGGTATTCGGGCTTGACCAGGTCGGCCCAGCTCGTGGGGACGTTTCGAACAAGCTTCTTGTTGACCAAAAATGCGACGTTCAGCGTGTGGATGGTGAACCACTTCCCGCTCGCCTCACGGAACACCGTCGGAAGCTTCTCGAAGTTGATGGGCTGGAAAGGAGCAACCACGTCCTTCTTGACGGCGTCCACGGCCGAAGCCGCAAAGTAGTAAGCAGTATCGGCTTGCGGCCTGCGACGGCTCTTTTCGAGGGCGAAGACGGTAGCAGCCGATCCCAGATCATTGTAGGTGATGTCGACTTCGGGGTAGCGCTTCTTGAAGTCCCGGAAGAGCCCCTTCCAGTTGACCCACTCGGGGCCCGTATCAAAAGAGACCACGACGCCTTCTTTCTTCGCAGCCTCGTAGATCGGCTTTTCACCGGGATAAAGCTCGGCCCCCTCAAATGAGAATGCAGGCATGGCCACTGCCAGTGGTGCGGCTCCGAGCGCGGCAAGAAGTTGGCGACGTTTCATGGTTGTCTACTTGAAAAAATGAGTGAGCGCTTAGTGATCAAGCAACCTGATGTGCTCGGGCGGGAACGAAATCGAGTTCGCGGCAACCGTATGGGCTTCTGCCAGTACGGCTTTTGAAGCGCCCTCGATTAGAAAATCGTATCGAACGACCGAGCCTAGATAGCGCTGCGTTCCCACCTTTCCATGGAACGTGTTGGGTGCACCGGTCGCTGGATCACCGACGACATGCTCCGGACGGATCATCATGAAGACCGAGTCGCCAGTCGTCCGGCCCTCCGTTGGCGTATTGACCTTCGCAAACCCCAGATCGACGGTCTGCTTGTCCACTACGGTGCCTGCAAATATGGTTGAAAGGCCTACAAATTCCGCCACCGCGCTGGTCGCGGGCCTTTGATAAATCTCGTGGGGAGTGGCCAGTTGCAACAGCCGGCCGTCCTTCATCACTGCAACGCGATCGGCCATCGTCAACGCTTCCTCCTGGTCATGAGTCACCATAAGCGTGGTCGCATTGAATCGCTTTTGCAGTGTTCGAATCTGATCCCGAAGGAACCCTCGAATTCCGGCGTCGAGAGCCGCCAGCGGCTCATCGAGCAGCAGCGCTTTAGGGTTGATCGCAAGGGCTCGGGCTAGAGCCACTCGTTGCTGTTGGCCACCAGATAGCTTCGATACCGATTTTGTTGAAAATTCCCCCAGACTAACGAGCTCCAGCAGTTCTTGCGCTCTCTGCATCCGCTCGTCTTTAGAGACCTTCCTCAGCTTTAACCCATACGCCACGTTCTCCGCAACGTTCAGGTGCGGAAAGAGCGAGTAGCTTTGGAACACCATGCCAACATTCCGCAGGTGAACTGGCTTTTTGGATAGGTCGTCGCCATCAAGCAGGATGGAGCCTTCGTTCCCGCTTTCCAGACCGGAGACGAGTTTTAGGAGGGTCGACTTACCCGATCCGCTCGGACCAATCACTGCGACCAGTTCGCCCGTCCGGATGTCGATGGTGACATTAGAAAGTCCCTGATTTGTTCCGGGGTAGCGATAGCTGACGTTGTTTAGTACAAGACTCATGCTCTTCTCATGATGGTGGAAGACACCAGGGCGGATGCGCTGGCCAGCAGAAGCAAGATCACGGTTGCTGCACAGGCAAATCCCGTCGCGCCATAGAACGCTTGTAGCAAGACAACGGGATAGGTGCGGTTCTGGAAGCTGGTAAGGAGGTTGGAGAGTCCGAATTCGCCGACGGAGATCGCCGCGACCATGACCAATCCACTCATTAGACTCTGCCGCAGGTTTGGCACGACGACGCCGAAGAAGGATTGGGTAGGCCGCGCCCCCAGGGTGGCTGCTGCACGTTCAAAACGCCCGAGATCAAGGTGCCGCAGGTCCGCGAGAAGCGTGTTGGTCAGGTAAGGAAGCGTGTGGACTGCATGCGCGGCGATGAGCAGCCAAAGTGTGCCAAGCCATGGCATGGCATCGGTGTTGAAAACAATGATGTAGCCAAAGCCCAACGTGATCGTGGGCACAGCTACAGGCATCGCGCTTACGATCTTCGCGGCCAAGCTTCCTCGGCGACCAGCGCCGCTATACAGACTGTATGCGAGGGGGACCGCCAAAATCGTATTGATGAGGCATGTCGATAAGGCAACAATCAAGCTTGTCGTGAATGCCTTGCGGAAAGACGAGTCTTGCCAAAGGTCTGCGTACCAATGCCCGGTGAGTCCGGTTGGAAGAATAGTGTTGGTCCACGAGGATCCCCCGCTACCAACGACGAGCAGCAGGATCGGTAGGACAAGATAGATACCGTACGCCACGGTAATGCCACGAATCACGGTGTTGTCTCCATCGGGCTGAGCCCTTTGTACAGCAGCTCCGCGGCCGCTGAATCATATTTTCATCAAATGTAAGGCCCGCAGTGCAACGTGACTAGTGAATAATGGGATGGAACACTTGAGAAAATGGAAACAATCTAGACGGATACGATGGCATGAAGCGAACCTGTCCCACCATCCAAGAACTTCTTGCGTTCGACGCTGTGGCACGCCACGAGAGCCTCACACGAGCTGCCATGTCACTGTGCATTTCCGTGAGCGCAGTGAGTAAACAAATTTCTGCATTGGAGAGCTATCTGGGTCGGCCATTGCTGCAAAAGTACGGACGGGGAGTTCAGCTGACTACTGCGGGACTTGAGTATTTGGCAAGGGTTTCCCCTAGTCTACGTACGTTGGAGGCGGCCACTTTCGAGTTTCGCGCAGGTCGTACCGGGGCTGGACTCATATCCTTAGCGTGTGTCCCAACCTTCCTTACCAAATGGCTCATTCCAAGGCTTATTGATTTCCGGCGGCTTCACGCTGGTGTCACGTTCAGCTTCAGCCAACATCTCGCAGAGACAGATTCGCCTTCAGCAGATATGGACGCGGCGATCCGATACGGAGCTGGCGATTGGCCCAGGGTCAGGTCTGACTACATTGCCGGAAAAGAATTTGTCTGCGTGTACTCGCCCTTGATCGCCCCCAAAGGACGATTGTTGCGAAGCGCTGCCGATGTAGCCGGAGAAACATTGCTGCACCACGACCAAGCACCTCTTGCATGGCGCCATTGGGCGCAGGATCATTCGATCGACGAAGCACTGACCCTAGCCGGACCTCGATTCGTCCAGTACTCAGCCATCATCCAAGCGGCGATCAGCGGTCTGGGCTTGGCGTTAGTCCCGAAAATTCTTGTTGAGGAAGAGCTGACCCAGCGCGTTCTCTTGACGCTGGGACAACCGTTAGAACTTGAACACGGGCACTACCTGTGCTTCGACAACGCACGTTTGGATCGTCCAGCTTTCGCAGCGTTCCGGTCCTGGATTCTTGCTCAGGGGCAGATGCAGAGCAGAGGTCCTCTGTGAGCTATTGCCGGTCAGCAGTTCAGAGGACTCACGGGAGCTAGGCTACAGGATAGTTTCATGAGTCCCCGTTTCAAATTCTGTGCTGGCACGGGCGGCCACGGGGCAGATTGCCGCGCCAATCCTCGTCTAGGTAGCCGCAGTCAATTGCGAATCCTGCGATGCTGGCACAAGTGCCATGTCACCGACTGGCCGTGCATGACGGCCGACACGTGCTGCCCCAGACTGTGCTCGACCACCGGCGCCGAGGCACGAGGCTGAAAAGCCCATGCCGTCATCGAGCATGGCGAAGGGGCCGCTGGTGAGCTGGATGCTGCGGCCGTAAACGCCGCTGGCCTCGTACCCGTCCTGCGCGGGGCGGTAGGTTTGCCCGGTCTGGTTCTGAAGGGCTTTGCCGGCCGCCGCCAGATCTTTATCGCGCAGGGTGGCCAGCAGGTTGCGGGCAAGGACCATGCGCTGGCCGCGCCGCTCGGCGAGGGAGTCCACGCGGCTGGGCATGTCGTCACTCACCTTGGCGCCGAAGCCTTGGGCTGCCAAGCCGCCGCCATCGCCCACCAGCTGTTGGTCCAGCCAGGTGACGCCGATGGCGCGCACCTGCTGCTCGATGGGCAACTGCGAGCGCAGCTCAATCACCAAGCTGGTAGCCTTCAGCGCATCGTGGTTTTGTACCTTCTGCAGCAGGTCAGGCGGCACCTTCCAGACGCCATCAGCGATGCATTCTTCGATACCGGCGCAGCGCTTCGAGTCGGCGCACGTGGACAGCGACGGTGGACTGCGGGTCGCGGGCATTGGCCAGCTTCAGTTGGAGAAGGCAGCACGGGAATTCCGCACCTATACCGGGGCCAACCAAGCGTTCATTCCGAACTACGGCGACCGCTACCGGCACGACGAGACGATCTCCACAGGTGAGGGTGGTGCTTGACCGCCGGCCCCGCTGCTGCAATGGCGCGCAGCTCCGACGCAGGATTGTTTTCGCATAATCCCCGCGCGATGGCCTGGCTGAAGATTTGTTTCAGCCAGCCCCGGGTCTTTTTCGCGACGTTGTGCGCATCGCGTTTTTCGATGCGTTCCTGCAGCCTGGCGCAGTCCGCATGCGTGATGTGCTGTAACGGCTTGTCACCCAGCTCAGGAAGAATGTCCTTGTCCAGATAGGTGCGAATCTTGGCGAGCGTTGCGGCAGCGCGCCCCGCCTCAGCCTTATGCTTGTACCAGTATTCGGCGGCGGCCTTGAACGTGTTGATTTGGACCAGTGCGTCGCGATGTTTCTCGTCTCGCCGCTTTTTGCGGGGATCGATGCCATTTGCGACCAAGGCTCGGCATTCTGCCGCTCGCTCCCGAGCTTGCTGTAGCGAAACGGCGGGATAAGTGCCGAGCGAGATGCGCGGTTGTTTCCCGCCCATTCTGTAACGGAAGTGCCAATACCTATGATCGTCTGGAGCGATCCACAGGGTCAGGCCACCGCCGTCGGGAATCCCGTAGGCCTTCGGGCGAGGTTTGGCTGCTTGGGCTTGGCGCGCAGTGAGGAACATGATGAGTACATTTTCCTAACTCGAACTTTCAATGTACTCATTTGTAATCGGATCAACAGGGAACGTATCGGACGCTAAAAGACAAAAAACCCAGCAGGCTAAAAGCTTTGCTGGGTTTTCCGGACTTCTTTGGATCTACTGAGACTACTGTTTGGTGCCAAGAGAAGACCCGAAATACTTTATTAACGCGTTGAATATAAAATAAAAAATGATATGACGAACTTTTAGTATACGTAATGGTATACGCAAGATGAGCGGACGGCGGAGGACGTTGTCGGACGGCGAGGAAGCTGTTCGAACTAGGCCGATCTAGCCATGGTTCACTTCCGTGAAGTACTTTGCTTCGGCTTGGGCGCGCTCGCCGTAGGTGCGAGTGAGTTCGGTTCCGATCTCGGCCAATGAGTGGGCTCGGAACTCATTAACGTTCCCTGACGTGATCGCGTACTGAATTAATCCGAAGAGCAAATTTGCTCGAAGCAGACCTTGATGCGCGGATGTCAGATCGCTAGCCGCGCGAGCAGCAAGATTCGTGGACTCAGCCATGACTCATCTCCGCGCGGGGTTACAGTGTGTGGGCGATGTGGACGGCGAAGATGTGACGAACAGTTCGCTGCGGGAATTGGTGTCATCAGGATTCCCGAGACCGGCGATCGGATTCCTGCGGAGACCGGGAGAACCAATAACGCTTAGTGGCGTATGTCCTGGCCACGGGAATGCCGCGATGGAGTTAGTCTGCGCACACAGAGGCAATCGTTGCTTTGGGGATAGATGTTGCTCATGACTGGCAAGAGACGGGTGGCTCATGATGCGACTCCTACGTTAGGTTAGGAGCTCGCCGGCCGCTGTCAAACGGGGTGGGCGAGCACGAGACAGGGTTGACAGACCGGAACGTAGGCACCGGCAGACCCGAAGGTCTCCCTGCCAAGGCCCGCCCATTGAAGATGGGCGTGCGAAGGCTACGGACGTAAAAAAACCGCTCGATGGCGGCTGTCCGCCCACGTTTCCAGGCTGTCAAACCCGGGTCGCTGTTGTTTCAGCGACAGATAAAGGTTAGTTGGACGGTTTGGGCCCGTCAAGGATAATTTCGCCTCGCCCATGTGGGTTGGCGACCATTGTTCGGTGATCGAGGATGCACTTTGAATAAATCGCACGCGCCGTGTCGGATATCGCGACCGGGAGAATCCGCGCATTCATCGCTCCGTGAAGACTTCGTTGCACGAAGTGCGAACGCGAGCGGCTGACATTCGAACTCAAGACTGCATCTATCTCGCTTACTGACACGCCCATCGTGACACTGTGTTTTGCGGATTTCCTATCGGTTATCGCAAAGTAATTATTTTTTTGCTCAACAGATTTTCTACGCCGGTGAAGGTGCCCCAAATTAATTTGTTGCGTATCGAGGAGTTGCCGTTTAACCCATGCGTCGCGAGCCGATGTATGGCTTGCACCAAAAAGGTTTAGTCGGGCATGCGTAAATTACAGCATGCCCGACCGACGAATTTGGGGAGCGACTCATGAATCGACATGGATTGGTTAACCTGCCGATCACCTTCGAGCAGACCGACGAGTACGATGCTAATCTAATCATCTAACGTTTATCGTCGTAAAGCGATTGTCTTTCAGGAGGCTATCGAATCATGACAAACGTAATTTCCGAACTGGGGCTTGTTTGCCCCAAATGCAGCGTCCCCTTGGACGATGGTTGGGAAGTGCTTGGTGCGGGAGAAACTCACCGGCTCACTTGTCAGTACTGCCACACACAGTTTAATGGTTTGATTGTCGAATGTGACGCTTGCGGATCCGAAGACTTCATCACTAGTGTCTCGCAAATCGATCCGGAGACGGTCGCCTGCTCCTCATGTGGTCATCGCAACTATCGAAGGGGAGTCGGCGATGACGAAGAGTCTTATTTTTGAGCGCGGCCTTAATGTTGGCAGAGAGCATGTTGTGTTAAGACTTTTCCGAACGACGCATGGCTTCTCTCTTGAACGACGGGTTATTGAAAGGGATCAAGCGGCATTTGTTCAGGTCCTTCCGATAACTGCTTTGGGCGACTTGCATCGATTCGCGATTGCTGACCCCTATTCGAAAGAGCTCGCGGCACTGTATTACGAAGTACGGCGTCACCTTTTGGAAAATCACGTGGGGGAATAGCTGGGCGAGCGCATTGGAGGGTGGACAAATGACTACTCAACAAACGTATCCGGAAGTAAGCGGCCTTTTCGAAAAGCTGATGGCCGCCGAGGACGACTCTGAATTGGCAGAATGCGTTAGGTCACTTGTTATCGCACTCGGTGGAGAGTCGTATGTGTTTGTTTCGCTCCATCCCGGCGATACGACCGCCAACCGTGCCACCCATCGTTTTCTTATCGGGTGCCGCCCTGAATGGTGCCAGATGTATAACGCGAATAAGTGGTACATGACTGATCCATTCTTGGAATATGCGCGAAGTAACACTGAACCGATCACAGGATCGGGGATCGTCACCAAAACGCAAGGCCAGCGCGATATGCTCACGGCGGCCTGTAATAATGGCTTCAGAAGCGGGATCGTCGTGCCGGTCCATACCAGCGATACAGAACGCATGGGAGTTCTATACATCGGATCCGACGATAGCGAAGCGGTGGGGGAAAAAAGGCTCACGGCGCAGCGATTATATTTCAGGGCGCTTGCGCAGGAATTGCTGGATTGGTCTACCAGAATGACCAAGCGCGAAGTGCTTGCGGCGCACGCCATTACCGAAAAGGATCTTCGCGTGGTGGGCTACGTTAAAGATGGATTTACTGCGGAAGACATTGCTCGTGAGATGGACGTCTCGGTCCAGACGGTCTATGGGAATTACAAGAGAATCAAGGATAAGCTCGGCGTTTCGCACATTTCGGAAGCGGTTAAGTTCGCGGAAGTGAATGACCTTCTGGCGTAACTCGGGCAGAGCGTTCTGGCTGTCGCTTGCTTTGCCGACGGGCGCATGCGTCTCGTTCTTTGTTGGACACCCTTGGGTATTCGTGGCCGTAGTCCTGTTTGTTGTCCCGGTGTTCGATGCGGCGATAGGGCGGGGCGCTCCGGTGTCGGGGCAAGCCATCGAGAAAACGGCTGAAGATCAGGTTCCCTGCTGGTTTGCTCTTGCGTGGGCCTGTGCAGTCGCAATCGGTGTCTGCCGCGCCGCAAACGCGTCGTGGTCGTTGTTGATTGGACTTGCTGTCGGGTGCGGCGTGTTGAGCGCTACCGCGATGGCGCACCTGCATGAATTAACGCACCGACCGGGCAGAAAATGGCAGTTGTTCAGTGACCTTGCATTCGTCGTTGCCGGCTATCCACATTATCGGATCGCGCACCGATTGCACCATCAAAACCTCGGGAATCCGCAGTTCGGCTCCACAGCATCATTGGGAACGTCGGTTTGGCGCCATATCGGGCACTCGTATGCAGTGGCGATTAAATCGTCGTTTACGCGGCGCTGTCACCCTGATGACAGGGTTCCGTTTAGTCTTTTTCTGAACACGCTTGTCGGGATATTGCTATTGGGTCTCGCCGCGTCGCTCCGATGGAGGGTTGCACTTTTCTACGTCGGGTACGCTGTTGTCAGCGTGTCTATTGTCGAAGCCGTTGGCTATATGCAGCACTACGGGTTCGTCTCAGACGTTTCTCGTACCGCCATTACATCCTGGGACGTCGACTTCTGGTTGTCGAACTGCCTTCTGGTGAACAACGGATTCCACAGCGCTCATCATCAAGACGGGCTGATGCCATATCAGGGTCTTGCCGCGAAGCGAGCCATCTTGCCCGGAGGCTATTTTCAAATGCTATGGTTGACGCTTTTGCCACCCCTTTGGTTTTCAACGATGGACCGGAGGGCAAACGTCTTACTCAAGCGACAGCGGCGGCACTGCTCCGCTGTCAGAAATCAGGCATCCAGCGATGTTGGCGAGATAGGCTGAGTCAAGCGTTTTCAGCTCGATCGGGATGGCATGCCCGGTATGCGAATAATTTTTCTTCGTCGAGCGAACGTACGCTGGGTCGTAGTAGTCAACCATGATGCTCTCGAAGAGCGCGTCAATCTCGCGGCGCTCGGCCAGCGACGCCCACTTTTGCAGCGTCACTCCGCCTACGAGTGCTCTTAGATAGCCGAGCTGCGCGACCAGACCTGCAGGGTCTCTCTCGAAGTGAGGATACTCGCGGTGCCACATCGCAACTCTTTCGGGCATCGGGGTATCGACGGCGTAGAGGCGTCCGCCATGCATTCTGCCGAACAGCGCGGTCGGCAACTGGACGCGACCGATTCGCTTACTCTCACTTTCAATCCACACCTGCTTTGACAGATCGAGAAGACTTATCTCAGCAAGCAGCAGGCTGTCGAATAATTTTTGACTAGGTTGTGCCCGTCCCGGGATCGCTCCAATGATTGAGCCGCGGTGTGACGCAAGCGCCTCCAGGTCAAGCACCTGCGCCCCTGCCTCACGCAACGCGAGCAGCAGTCGAGTTTTTCCGCAACCGGTTGGACCTGACAGCACATTGAGCTGCAATTGCGTGGGGATTTCATCAAGGGTTTGGCGCACCCAGGTGCGATAGCCCTTCCAGCCAGTCGGTAGTCTCTGGACCTTGTAGCCGATTGTTTCCAGGGCGTCCGTCCAAAGCTTGCTTCGCTTTCCGCCACGGGCGCAATAAACCAGAATCGAGGCTCGCCGGCTCGTCCGGAAAAACGGAAGCTCAAGGTGCCGTGCGATATTCCTCAGCGAGTAAGCAACCCCGATCTGATACGCCCGCATGGGATCGGTGCGGTGCGTAGTCCCGACCTCCGCATACTCGTCGTCAAAGACGACCGGAAGGTTAATGGCCCCCGGCAAATGATCGTCAGCGAATTCACGCGGGCTTCGCGCGTCAATGATCAGGTCAAATTTGTTTAGGGTATCCAAATCGTACATGAGCTATTCCTCGTACCATAACTTACCTACAAAGTCCATATCAAATGGAGTCATCCCGTTACTAAGGGGCATGGGACTAAACTTCGTCGATCGACTATGGTCCGTAACTGTCGGCTCGAGGTGAGCACAAGTTTTGTGCAAACGGAGCGAACATCACGATCGGCGCTCGATTGGCTTCAGGTAAAGGTTTTGTGGCAATTGCGAATGCGAGCGATGGAGATTTTCAATAATAGTATTCGACGCGGCCGCGACCTTAGCCTGGGCCAGGATCTTGAAGCTACAAGACGAAGTTTAAACGCTGGGCGCGTTATTACACGATGAGATGGGCCGGGGAACCCGTCAGTTAGGGCGGCGGCCGATGGAATCATATCTGCGATATTGCGGAGGGCAGCCGGGACAGGGGGTAACGCTGCACGTAATGAGAGAAGTATCGTGGATCACTCAAGCAATGAACGGCAATTGCCGGGCGCTGGTGAGGGCGTCACGCCGCCCGGCGCACTATACGCGTGGCAGCGTCGCGCGCAACAGGCGGAAGACGATGTCCGCCGGTTGACGGAGCGGCTAAGAGAGAAGGAGCGACAGGTGGCCGATATGGGAAAAGTACTCATCCGCACGGCTGCTCTGCATCACGCGATCGAAGAGCGGCAGGAGCAAGAGCTTGAGTCCTTGCGCGCGACGGCTCCAACTTGGAAGTCCTGCCGGTGTGCGAGCGACGGGCAGTCGGAAGGTCCCGACAGGGTGACGGTTCACCTGCCTTACGTCACTGAGATTCTTTCTGTGATGTTCGACGCCATGGATACTTTCTGGTCCGGATATGACGAGAACAACCCGCCCAAATCGTCGGCGGTCGCACATGCGATCGATGAGCGGCTGAACCTCAAAGCTCAACCCAATGGCGAAGCGTCCCGCAGCGGGCAAACATACGCCTCAGCAATCCGGCCAGACTGGATCAAGGAAACCGACAACCGGCATCATGCGCGTCCTCGGCCCTGACGGGACATCCTGACGGTAAGACGGGTTTGCCCGCCCGTTGATCCGACTGCTTCAATGACCCCTGTAGGCCGGCAGTCCGCCGGCAACGACGACAGGGTGTGTCATGGCCGAGATATCACGTCACGCGCTCGCGATCCTGCGGTGCAAACAAGTCGCACGCGAAGTGGGGCTATCCCGTTCGACGATTTATCAGCGCATCAAGGACGGAACGTTTCCCGCACCTATCCGGCTGGGCGAGCGGGCGGTTGGATGGCGCACGGGGGACATCGATCGCTTTCTGCTCGATCCTAGGAGCTACCGCGCGTCTGTCCAGACTAAAAGCGACGAACCGGAGCCGGGTCATGATCGAGGCTGATGGCATGCTAAGGCTCGACGAACGGCTACGCAACTGGGCCAGTGCGGATCGGGCGTGGAGTGATGCAGCCGACGCTGCTCGTATCGAGAAAGCCTGGGGAAGCCTTGAGCCACATCACCGGGAACTGCTGCGCATGGTGTACGTGTGGCGCTCCAATCGTGGCGTCATTTGTCGACGTATGAAGATCCCCGGGTGGCCGCGGCAAAAATATGAGTTGGAGGTCGCTGCCGCGAAGTCTGCACTTGCCCGATTGTTGCTGGAGAGGTCCACGTAAATTTTTTTCGGACTACGTTGGATCGGGCTGGAACAACCTGGACATCGGGTTGCATTTTTTCAGATCATACGGTCTTGCTGAGCAGAAAAATTCGTCCTACAGTGAGTTCAACAATCTGTTCCGGTCAACGTGCGAAGCACGACCGAGTACGCGTTAGCGGCCCCGAAGTACCGAAGTTACTGCGACGTGGTGTGCCGGAACGCAATAAAAAGCCTGCATCCGCAGGCTTTTGCATTTTCTGGCGCTGGAATGATCCCCCATTGAACCTGCGGTCAGCCTCCTCGGCGCCGCAGGTTCTTTTTTCACGTCTCAGTTTTCGTGTCGGTACCTCGGTGCGCAAACCAAGATGGAGCAATCGACTATGAAGACGCTTCTGATCGCCGCCGAAAAAGGGGGCACCGGCAGGACTGCATTGTTGTGTCAGCTCGCCCATTACTTTTGTCTGGTGCGAAGACTGAGAGTGTTGGTGATTGATCTCGCGGATCCCGCGTGCAGCACAGTGTCACTCGCGCGTGCATCTAAGGCGGTCGTGCTGGACGGCGAGCGGGCAGTCGTGCTCGCAGGGGAGTCACATGCCAATACTCCGAAAGGACGCATCCAGGTGCTGCCGGCGCGCGCCATCCATGGATTGACGTTAGAGGGAGCTGACGCCGGTGCGCGCTATCACGCAAACATGCGGCATCTGTTGCGAGTCGTGGAGCCGTTCGCCGACGTCTGCCTGATCGACTGTCCGCCACTTCCGGATATACGCACCGTCTGCATTGAAGCGACAGTGGATGCAATGCTTAGTCCGATCCTGCTGTCACAGGAGGCATTCGATAGCGCGGCTGACCTTATTAACGGGGCCCACGGTGTACGCAACGTACGCGCCAAACTGAACCCGTCGCTGCGCTTTATCGGCCTGTTGCCGAATATGGTGGAACGGACACTGTTGCAGCAGATACAGGCCCGTGTGCTCCAGGCGCGACTGAGCGTCTGGTTGATTCCGGACCCGAAGAATCCGAATGGATATCTCCACATGCCGCGCCTGGAGGAGATCGCAAAGGCGCAGGCCGTTGGCGTATCGGTATTGGACCTTACGCGTACCGATCACGCGGCGCGCATGGCCTGGCTCGCAATGCGCGCCTGCTTCGACGTCATCGCGCGTCAACTCGACTCGGTTGAGCCGCGCCTTGCAGATGGGCAAGCCTTCAACGGGGAGGCGTTCCATGCGTGATCGACTCATTCGTTCGAAGGCATGGTGCTCGCTGGGCAGGTGGCCCGTCGCTCTTGTCATCAACCTCGCGGCTTCGGTGTTTGCGTCGGGACTTGCGCATGCCGACGACTGGGGCTGCCAAGTGATCTTGTGCCTGTCCAACCCGAGTGGACCCGAGCAGTACGGCGAATGCGTGCCGCCGATCGAAAAGCTTTGGAATGCACTGCGCCACGGTGATCCGTTTCCGACCTGTGATTTCGGTGGGGGCAGCTCGCAAGGCACGTCGGCGTCGAACATCTACGCGAGCGCTGCGTATTGCCGCGAGGACCTGATCTACTGGGGTGGTCCCGAGCAGAGCGAGTTGCTCTGCAGTGCCAGAGGTGCCATCAACGTCGACATCAACGGCCAACTCTATACCCGGGTGTGGTGGGACGCCAACGCGAAGGACCGCACGATCACCGAGTTCTTTGGCGCGGGCAGTACCCAAGGCAGCACCCAGGCGCCGTATGACCCGACGCAGGCCGGGCGTGAGTTTATCGAACGCGTGGATCGAGAAGAGAGTGGCGATGGCGGGGGAGGCGGCTGATGATAGCGATCGACTTCATAACGCTCGCGCAGCAGTGTGCCCCGCAGGTCGCATCCTCAACATTTGCTGCGATCGTACGTACCGAGTCCGAATTCAACCCGTATGCGATTGGCGTGGTGGGAGGCCGACTGTTACGCCAGCCAACCAGTCTCGACGAGGCGATCGCTACGGTTCGTGCGCTGGACGTCAACGGCTGGAACTACAGCGTGGGACTTGCGCAGGTGAACCGGTCGAACTGGCCGCAACTCGGACTGAACCGGCAGAACGCATTCGACCCCTGCCGCAATCTGGCGGCCGGAGCCGCGATCCTGCAGGAATGCTTCCGGCTGGCACGTGCTTCGCACGCCGACGTCCAGCAGGCGTTGAGAAAAAGCCTGTCTTGCTACGCGAGTGGAGATTTCTCGACGGGCTACCGCACAGGGTATGTGCAGCGGGTCGTTGACAACGCCGCTGCACGTCTTCTTCCTACGGTCCCGGCGATCGTACCGACCGTCTCGCCCGTCCCAGTCGTACCGCGAGACTCGAATGGCATTCAGAGCCAGCAGCGACGGCGGACAGTCGAGCAATCCGGGACAAACCGGATCGATCCGCAGCAGGGCAGGCACGAGGAGAAGCCAGATAGCAGCGCAGTAGTGTTCTAGAGACAGATTGATTCGATGGGATTGGTCAATGGACGTACAGGAGTTATTCATGAAATCAGTATTACTAATGTTTTTAAAAAAACGTGCCACGCGATGGAGGCGGTGTTTTTCTGCTGCTAGATCGATGGTCGGCATCACCCCGTTGCTGCTCCTGGCTTCGCCGGCGTATGCACAGCTCTCCCAAGTCAACACGCTGCTCACGACTATCCAGACAACGTTGCTTGGCATCGGAGGCGTCGTGTGCTCGATCTCGATCATCTGGGCTGGTTTCAAGATGATGTTTCAGCACGCACGGTTTGGCGATATCGCGAACGTGTTCATCGGTGGGCTTTTCGTTGGCTGCGCGACGGTCATCGCCGCGATGCTGATTCCGACAACGTAATCCAGGCGAGACGGAAGCGAATCATGAACCCGTTAAAAGATCCCGTGTTCAAGGGCTGTACCAGGCCCGCGATGTTGTGGGGCGTGCCGCTCGTACCTTTCCTGATGATCGGCGGCGGCATGCTGATCCCGGCCATCTGGGCGCTCCTGGCGAGCCCTCCGGTCGGTGTCGCCCTGCTCTTTCTGATCATCCCGGTATTCATCACGATGCGCGCGATGACGCGTCACGACGATCAGCGCCTCGCGCAATGCGCGTTGCGTGTGCGGATGAAGTTCCGGCAGCGCAACTGCGGGTTCTGGGGCGCACACGCTTACGTGCCGGTCCGCCTGAAGAGGAGGGCCTGAGATGCGCGCCGAACCGAAACTTGCAGCGGTGGCGTACCGGGAAGTGCCGCTTGCAGACTTCATTCCCTATTCGACGCATTTGACCGATCACGTGATCAAGACGCGCGAAGGCGATTATCTGCGCATCTGGCGGATCGCGGGCATCGCGTTCGAGGCGGCGGACCCCGCAGATATCCTGGTGCGGCACGAGGGATTCAACCAGCTCGTCCGGGGATTGACCGGCGGTCACGTGGCGCTGTGGTCGCACCGCTTGCGCCGGCGCGTGTCGGATCACTTCGCTACACCCTACGGCGACCGATTCTGCCAGGAACTCGCGACGCGGTATTACGCGAGCTTCGCGGGCTACCGGATGATGGCCAACGAGCTGTACCTGACGCTCGTCTACCGCCCCAACCGAACAAGGCTAGGAAGGATCTTCAGTCAGGTGGCGCGTCGCACGCTCGACGATATCCGCCGGGATCAGCATCATGCCCTGAAGGCGATGGCAGAACTCGCCGCTCAGGTCGAATCGAGCTTGAGGCCCTACGATCCTGTGGCGCTCGGTGTCTATACGAAGCAGATCCAGTACACGCGGCGCCCGTGTAGATTTTCGTCGTCGCTCGAATTCCTCGGTTACCTCGTCAACGCCGTATGGGAGCCGGTGCCGGTGCCCGCGGGGCGGATCCGTGAGGCGTTGCCGACTTCACGTCTTTTTTTCGGCGCGGAGAAGGTCGAGATCCGGATGCCGGCGGCCACTCGTTACGCCGCACTGATCGATCTGAAGGACTACCCGGAGGAGACGGAGCCGGGGATGCTCAACGGACTGCTCTACGGTGACTTCGAGTACATCGAGACGCAGAGCTTCGCCATTCTCGATCGACCGAGCGCCAAGGAAGCGCTCGAGCGGCAGCGCAACCAACTGATTGCCGGCGAGGACGTAGCGGTGTCGCAGGTCGCGTCGATGGATCAGGCCCTCAACGACCTGATCAACGGCGACTTCGTTCTCGGCGAATACCACTATTCGCTCGCGGTGCTAGGCGACGCGGGCGAGGAGGTGGCAAAGCACGTTGCGAAGGCACGTACGCAACTGGCCGATGTTGGATTTCAGACCGCGCTGATCGACCTTGTGTCCGATGCGGCGTGGTTCGCGCAGCTGCCTGGCAACTGGGGCTACCGGCCACGTGAGGCGAAGCTGACCTCGCGCAATTTCTGCGGACTTGGGAGCCTGCATAACTTCGCGACCGGAAAGCGCGACGGTAACCCGTGGGGCGAGGCGATCACGATCGTCAAGACGCCGAGTGGCCAGCCGCTCTATTTGAACTTCCACGCGACGCCCGAGAAAAAGGACTCCGCTGACGAGAAGGCTCTCGCCAACACGCAGATCATCGGCCAGGCGGGTGCGGGCAAAACGGTGCTCGAACTGTTTCTGCTCGCGATGGCGATGAAGTACGGCGTCACTGCCGTGCTCTATGACAAGGACCGCGGCACCGAGATCGCGATCCGCGCGATGGGTGGCGTTTATACGGTGTTCCGTCGTGGTGAACCGACGGGGCTAAATCCGTTCCAGATCGAGCCGAGCGAAACCGTACTCGACTTCTGGGAGCGACTGGTCCGCAAGCTGGTCGACAGCAGTTCGCCTCTGTCTTCCAAGGACGAGATGGATGTCTCGCGCGCAGTGCGGGAAGTGGCCCGGATGGCGAGGCCCCTACGGCGCTTGTCGATGGTGCGCCAGTTGCTTCCGAACGTGGGTGAGAACAGCCTGTACGCGCGGCTTGCCAAGTGGTGCGCTGGCGGCCGACTGGGATGGGTACTCGATAATCCCACCGACCGGCTCGATTTCACCCGGGCGCGTCTCTTTGGATTCGACGATACCGAGCTTCTGGACGATGCGGAAGTGTCGACGCCGGTCACGATGTACTTGCTGCATCTGACTGAAAGCCTCATTGACGGGCGGCGCTTCGTCTATGTGATGACGGAATTCTGGAAGCGGCTCGGGGATCCCGTCTTCACGGATTTCGCGAACAACAAGCAGAAGACGATTCGCAAGCAGAACGGACTTGGCATCTTCGATACGCAGTCGCCAGCCGATGTGCTCAGAAGCGGTATCGCACGCGCGCTTATCGAGCAGACCGCAACCTTCTTCTTTCTGCCGAACCCGCGCGCGGACTACGACGATTACGTGCATGGCTTCAAGCTGACCGAGGCCGAATTCAACATTGTGCGCACTCTCGGCGAGAACAGCCGGCTCTTTCTCGTCAAGCAGGGGCACCGCTCGGCGATCGGCCGGCTGGACCTGGCAGGTCTCGGTGACGTGCTCGACGTGCTGTCGGGAACGACGGACAACGTTGAGCTGCTCGACAGGATTCGCGCACGGGTGGGTGACGCCCCCGAAGACTGGTTGCCCGTCTTCCACGAGGAGCTTGCGAAACGCCGGGTGAAGGAAGCAGGCACGCGCGCGGCTCAGCAGGTGATGGCGCAGCAGGCGACGGTGCAGGTGAGGGGAGGTGCGCAATGAGCGGCCTCTTCACGGCAATCGGCGGGACCCTGGAAAATGGCACGGCTACCTACGTGACGAACGTGTCGGCGGCGCTCTCCAGCGCACTGACGCCGGTCGTGACCACCGCCGTCACGATCTGGATCGTTACCTACGGACTTGCAGTGGTGCGTGGCGAGGCGCATGAATCCGTGCCCGCTTTTACGTGGCGCGCACTGAAGATCGCCATCACGCTCGCGTTTGCGCTCAGTACCGGCTTGTACCAAGGGCAGGTGGTCACGGCGATCAACGGCGCGACGGCGGGGCTCGCCCAGACGATCCAGAACGCGGCCGCCGTGACTGGCGCCGGCAATCCGGGGTGTGGCTCGGTCAACGGCAGCAGCGTGATCGGCGCGAGCGCCACCAGCATCTACCAAACGCTCGACTGTTACGACCAGCAGATCGATCTCGTGATGGACGCCTATTTCGACAAGGCCGCGCACGAAGGACTCGGTTTCAGCATGGTAGCGGCAGCTATTGCCGATTTCGCGTGTGGACTGATCGCGGCGATGGGCGGGGTGATCTTCCTAATCGTGCTCGCGTTCGAGGTGGTGATGGCGAGGATGCTGCTCGATCTCGTCCTCGGGCTTGGCCCGATTTTCATCGCATGCGCCGCATTCGGGCCGACGGCGCGGTTCTTCGAGGCGTGGACTGCAAAGGTCGCCAATTACGCGCTACTGCAGGTGCTGGTCGCTGCCTTTCTCGGCATGGCGCTGACCGCTTTTTCCGCCTATCTCGCGCCACTGCATGTTACCGGCGCCTCCCCCACATCGAATGCTGCGTCGCTGATGTCGGGCGTGACCAATGCGCTGGAGGGATCAGCGGCTGACGTGGCGGCGATCGGCCTCTTCGTTACCGGCGTGTTTTTGGCGATGATCGCCTGGCAGTTGCCGGCCGTCGCGTCCGGGCTTGCCGGAGGCGCAACCCTGTCCGGTTTCGGCGCGTTCGTCGCCGGCGTGACATCCCGACGGCTCGCCAGCGCGCTCGGCCGCGCACTTGCCGGCGGGGGCGGCGGGCCGCGGCCCGGCGGAACGATCCATAACCAGGCGGGTTCCGGCGGGAGCCCGTCCGGGGACCGGTCGATGCCGGCCTATCAGCGGGCTGCCCGGGAACACCTCGGGCAGCAGGACGAGTGAATCACAGGTGATCGCCATGACGAGACCCTTCAGACTCTCCGGCTTTGCGGCGCTGCTCGTGGCAATGGGCGCGGTCGTTGTGCCATCTGTCCACGCGCAGGGCATTCCGGTGTTCGACGCGCAGAACGTCGCACAGGCGATCGCCACGGTGGCGCGACTCGAGCAGCAGGTGCAGCAGGAAATCCAGCTTTACCAGTCGATGAACGGCACCCGAGGGTTCGGTCAACTGCTCGGCGCCCCGGTTCTTGCCAACTCGCTGCCGTCGAACTGGATGAGCGTCTACACCTCGGTCCAGAACGGCGGCTACTCAGGACTGACGGGCAACGCACAGGCGTTGCGCTCGGCAAGCGAGATCTACAACTGCCAGGACCAGAGTGGCGTCGACGAGCAGGTCTGCCAGCGTGCGCTCAACAAGCCGTTTCAGGACAAGGCGTTCGGGATGCAGGCGTATCAGACGGAGTTGCAGGAACTGAACCAGATTCAGAGCCTGATGCAGCAGATCGATGTGACGCAGGACCCGAAGGGCGTCGCGGAATTACAGGCACGCATTCAATCCGAGAGCACGACGGTCGGCAACGAGATGACGAAGCTGCAGCTTTTCAAAATGCTCGCCGACACCGAAGACAAGCTGATCGCCGAACAGCAGAGCGAACTGGTGTTGAGCCGGGCAGGTAACACGACGCGGCTGCAGGACCAGATGGTCCCCGCCACATTCGGGAACTGACGGAGCACAACCGTGAAAGACATTTCCTTGATCATACTGATTTTTGAATTAGTAATACTAATTACATCATGCAGCGGTAATCCACCAAAACCGGTTCTACCGGACGGGTCACACCGCGTTCCGGTGAACCGTGTTCTCCCTCCATCTGGGGCATCGCATGCATCACCGGCGGCATCATCGACTGATGGAGCCGGACCATGAAAACTGGCCACGATTATCGGCGGGTGCTCGACATCGAGGCGTCCCTGTCCGACATGCAGGAGCGTTCGGAGCGACGTGCGTGGCACATCGCGTACGCGGCCGTGGGCCTTGCCTTGCTTTGTTCGACTGCGCTCGCCGTGATGGTTCCCTTCTACCGGGTGGTGCCGTTGCCCATCGAGGTGGACCGGCTCACAGGAGAGGCTCAGATGATCGACGTGCTCGACGCGAAGCACGTTCACCCAAAGGAAATCCAGGACAAGCACTGGGTCGAGGTTTACGTACGCTCGCGCGAGCGCTACGACTGGGGGCTGCTGCAGATGGACTACGACCGCGTGCTCAACATGAGCGACGACACAGTCGCGCGGGATTACCGCCAGATCTATGGCGGTCCCGATGCGCTTGACAGGCAGCTCGGTCCCGGCACCGAGAAGGGTATCCGCATTCTTTCGACGACGTTGCCGCCGGATGAACCCGGGCGCGCGGTGGTGCATATCGAGCGGACGACGCGCAAGAACGGGGTCGACAACGCCGAACCACCGCAGCGCTTCGTCGTAACGCTGGCCTTCATGTACCGGCCGCCTGTGTTCACGCGGGAGAACGTGGCTGTCGAAAACCCGTTCGGCTTCAAGGTGACCGCCTACAGTCGCGATTCTGAGTACACACCACCCGCGCCGCCTGCGTCATCGCCCGTTGTAGGAGGCGTGCGATGAAACCGACTCTCCTTGTAGCAGTGATGCTCGTGCTGGGTTCCGGGGCTGCGAACGCCTATGACCTGCCAGACTGGTCGAGTGACCCGCGCGTGCGGCACGTGTCGTACCGGCCTGACGAAGTCGTGCGCATTGATGCACAGCGTGGGTTCGCCACACACATTGCGCTCGACCCGCACGAACAAATTCTCGTGGTAGCACCTGGCGATAGGGACGGCTGGCAGGTTGTGGCGAGCAAGGGTGATCACGACGTCTATCTGAAGCCGCAGCTCGCGGCGCATGACTCGAACCTCGAGATTCGTACCGACCGGCGCAGTTACAGCTTCGATTTGGTCGTGCTGCCGCTGAGGGTGAGATTTGGCAATGACGAGGAGATGTACCGCGTCACATTCACGTATCCCGACGAGATGCGGACTAAAACCCAAGTCGATGCGGAGCAGGCGTTGGTACAGGCGCGCCTTTCGCAGCCGCCAGTCCTGCGCAACGCCCGGTATTCGATGCAGGTGATGCCGCATTCGGACGATATTGCGCCGACCGCAGCATGGGATGACGGGCGCTTTACCTATATCCGCATCCCGAATAACCGGCGAATTCCCGCGATCTTCCAGGTCGCGGAAGACGATACCGAAAGCGTGGTTGACAGGCACATGGACGGCGACCTGGTGGTCATTCACGAGGTCGCGAAGCGTTTTGTGTTGCGCCTTGGCGATGCAGTAGTGGGGCTGTGGAACGACGCGTACGACATGGACGGCGTGCCGCCGAAAGATGGCACGACGGTCAGCGGGGTGAAACGCGTCCTGCGGAGCAGCGGCCATGAGTAACGATACCACTGGCAACACAATCGAGCAGGATGGCACGCCTCGCGATGGAGGTGACGGCGACAACCGTAATGCTCGCGATGCGCGCACGCCACCGGTGGCTGAGCGCGGCATGCCCGATCTGGGGCAACAGCGAGGTCGTCCGCGGGCATGGTGGTTGACACCGCTCGCAATTGTGGTCGTGGTCGCCGTTGGCGCGGTGTGGACAGTGCACGGGTTTCTCGCGCGTCATGACGCGGCCGCTAAGGCGCGTCGGGATGCGGCGCTCGATCAGCCCTCGCAGGGGCGCGTGTTTGGTGGTGAGGCATTAGTTGGCGCACCTGCGTCGGCAACGAGCGCTGCCAGTGCGGTAACCCCGCATTCGCCGTCGGTGCCAACAGTGGTTGCAAGCCGGCCGCCTGTCGGCACCGCGCACGCTACGTCTGGCCGCAGTTATTACGACGCTCCGCTCCTGGCGGGTGGCGTTGCCAGTGCTGCGGGCAGTTCAACAGGCCCGCTCGACGATGGAGCGATGGCTTCCGCTGGGGCCTCGGCGCCCAATGCCGGTGGGCGCGCACTAGCGGCGGAGCGAGGCCAGGTCGACAGCCCACTGGGGCAGGTGCTGACGCCGACACTGACGCCGCGCGTGAGCGCCGGTCGTCTAGGCAACCGGAGCCTCATCCTCGCGCAGGGTGCCAAGATCGACTGCGCGGGAGATACCGCGTTCGACTCCAGTGAAGCGGGCCTGTCCACCTGCACTGTGACGAAAAACGTCTATTCCGACAATGGACGGGTGGTCCTGATCGAACGCGGCTCGCAGATCAACAGCCAGTACCGCTCGAATCTATCGCCCGGGCAGAGGCGCGTATTCATCCTGTCGGCGCGGATCAAGACACCGAACGGCGTGACAGTTGAGATCGATTCGCCTGCGGCTGATGCGCTCGGACGCATGGGCATCGGCGGATATGTGAACAACCACTGGGGCGAGCGCGTGGGCGCGGCGTTCCTGCTGAGTATCACGCAGGACGCGATCGGCTACCTAGCGACGCGCGGTGGCAACAACAACAGTTCCACGGTCTTCGAGAACACGCAGCAGACCGGCAACGACATGGCTGCTCGCGTGCTCGACAGCACGATCAACATCCCTCCGACGCTTACGCAGAATCAGGGTGCTGAGTTCACGATCGTTGTCGCGCGCGATCTCGATTTCAGCTCCGTCTATGCATTGCAGCCGGAGGCCACCCAATGAATGGGCCTGCGCTGACTGCCAGTTGGGCTGACGAGACCCTGCTCGCGAGGTTGCCGGACGACGCGTCCGTGCGTGAGCTGATGCGCCCGTTCGCATCGCTGCTCGACAATGGAGACGTCACTGAGCTCGTGATCAACCGGCCGCAGCGTGTGCTCACCGAAACGCATCTTGGCTGGCACGCCTTCGACTATCGCGACCTCGATTTCGAGCGCCTGATGTCGTTCGCGGTGGCCATCGCCACGCTCACGAACCAGGAAGTCTCTGCCGAAAATCCGGTGCTCTCGGCGCTGCTGCCCGGCGATGCTCGCATCCAGATTGTGGTGCCCCCGGTCGTTCCGCCACGCACAGTGTCAGTCACGATTCGTCGCCCATCGTCGCGGGAGAAGACGCTCGGTATCTACCGTGCTGAGGGACTCTTTAACCACACTTCGTGGCATCGGCCGGCGGGTCTCGACGATGCCACCAAGGTGTTGCGACCACCGGACCAGCATCTCGTGCGCCGGCTGGATGAGCACGACTTCGCGGCCTTCTTTGAGCTTGCGGTGCTTGCCCGACTGAATATCGTCATCGTCGGCAACACGGGTTCTGGCAAGACGAGCTTCATGAAAACGCTCTGCCAGCATATCCCGGCAAGCGAGCGTGTCGTGACGATCGAGGATGTGCGGGAGCTGTTCATCCGCCACATTGAGAACTGTGTCCATCTCATCTACAGCAAGGGCGGTCACGGGCAGGCTCGCATCACGCCTGCGGACCTGATCGCCTGCACGATGCGCATGCGTCCCGATCGCGTGCTGCTGGCGGAGCTGCGCGGCGCGGAAGCGTACGACTTCCTGAAGTTACTGACCACAGGGCACTCCGGTTCGATTACGAGCTATCACGCATCGAATGCGGCGGTGGCGATCGAGCGCTTTGCCCTAATGGCGAAGGAGCATCCAGAGGCGGCCGCGTATGACGATGCGGCGCTCAAGCGCCTGTTATTTCTGACCATTGACGTGGTCGCCCATATGGAGGCGCAACCGGTGTTCGACGATGCGGGCGTCCAGACTGGCAAACGCTGGTCCATGTCGGAAGTCTGGTTCGATCCGGTACGCAAGTGCCGGACCGAGTTTGAGTGAACGCTCGCGTGAACCTCTGCAGAAGGATGGAGCAGACCATGCAAAATCGCGGTTGGCATTACGTCTATATGGCGGCGAAGACGCTGGCGATTCTCGTAGTCCTGGGCGCGGCGCTTCTGGCCGCGCTCTGGCTCGCGTCATTCTTCCTCTACGCGAGTCTGCGTGTCGATCCGCTGCATTCGGGGATATGGGGCTGGCCGGATGCGGCCCGTGCGTGGCATGACGGCGGGTTGCCGAAAGAAGGCAGGCGGCTTGCCGGCTCGGCAATTTTCGGGTTGCTGGTCGCCTTCGGTGGACCGGGACTTGGGTTGTCCGCATTGTGGAACCGCTCTGGTCATCGCCGTCTCTACGGCAGCGCGCGGTTCGCGAGCGACGCGGAAATCCGTGCGGCGGGGCTGCTATGAGCGCTGTCATCACAGCCAATCCCGGACCGGCCATCGTCGTGGGCGTGTGGCGCGGACGGTACCTGCGTTTTGTGGGCCAGCAGTTCGTGCTGCTCGCGGCTCCGGCGCGTTCGGGAAAGGGTGTCGGTATCGTGATTCCGAACCTGCTGAGCTATCCGGATTCGGCAGTGGTGCTCGACATCAAGCAGGAGAACTACACCATCACGGCTGGCTTCAGGCGTGCCCACGGCCACGCGATCTACCTCTTCAATCCTTTCGCCGAGGATGGGCGAACGCACCGCTACAACCCGTTGTCGGCCATTTCGGACGGGGCGTTTCGCGTGGGTGACGTTCTCGCGATCGGCTACGCCCTCTATCCGGTTGGCGGCCATGACGATTTCTGGAAGGACCAGGCGCGCAATCTTTTTCTGGGCATCGTGCTGCTGCTGTGCGAATGGCAGGACGCGCGGCGTGCCGGTAAGTCAGAGATCCCAGACTATCCCGTCACCATGGGAGAGGTCCTGAGGCAGTCATCAGGCAACGGCATGCCCGTGAAGGCGTATCTGCAAAAGGCGCTGCTGCAGCATCGCTATCTCCTCACGGGTCCATGCGTCGATGCGCTGAACCGGTTTCTCGCGAATGACGACAAAGTACTGGCGAGCATCCTCGCAACCTTCAATGCGCCGCTCACGATCTGGGCCAACCCGATCGTTGATGCTGCGACGAGCACAAACGATTTCGACCTACGGGACGTCCGCAAACGGCGCATGACAGTCTATATCGGCATCACGCCGGACCATTTGACGGAGTCGTCGCTGCTCGTCAATCTGGTGTTCTCCCAGCTCGTCAATCTCAACACCAAGCAGTTGCCGCAGGACAACCCGGCGCTGAAATTCCAGTGCCTGCTGCTCATGGACGAATTCACCGCGATCGGCAAAATTCACATCATCGCGCGCGCAGTCGCGTATATGGCCGGCTACAACCTTCGCATGCTCTCAATCGTGCAGTCGGTCTCGCAACTGGAGTCGGTCTATGGCCGTGCCGATGCCCGCACGTTCGTCACCAACCACGCGATGCAGATTCTGTACGCGCCGCGTGAGCAGAAGGACGCCAACGAGTATTCCGAGATGTTGGGCACCTTCACCGACAAGGCGCGCAGCGTGAGTCGCTCCAACGCCATCCTCGGCGGTCGCAGTGGTTCGAGCGAGAGCGTCTCCGAGCAACGTCGACCGTTGCTGCTGCCGCAGGAACTGAAGGAGCTTGGCCGGGAGAAGGAGATCATCCTGCTCGAGAACACCAAGCCGATCCTGGCCGACAAGATCTGCTACTGGCGCGACCCCGTCTTCACGTCACGGCTTGCCGTAGCGCCCCGGGTCTCAGCGATGGACCTCGTACGCTTCGGTGCTCAGGTCGAGCGGCGCGTGCGCGAACTCAGAGCGGACGAAATCGAAGCGGATGCGTCAGGACTGATCCATGTGCCGGTCGAGTATCTGGAGGTGTTGCAGGCATGGGATCCGCGAGATCTGCCTTCGCGGCTTGCCGACATCAGCGAGGACGAGGTGAGCGCGTACGTTGAGCGGCACTTCATGCTGCTTGGCGTTCCGGTTGACCGGATCAGGCAGGCAAGGCGAAGGCTGTCTGTGGAGGATCTGGACGTGACGGAACTCAGGTCGCCTTCCAGGTCAAGAAACCACTGGGCAATCAGCAAGGCAGCGGGCGGGAACGTACGCCCCGGAGGGAGTCGCCGCGCCATTCGCCCGGTTGACCCGTTCGGGAACTCAAACGTTGCACCGTTACGCGGAGAGCATCGATGACCACGCGGTCCGTTGACGAGGCCGCTCGTGCGCGCGCCGCGCTTGCTGTGATTCCTTCGGAAAACTACACAACGTGGGTTGATATGGCGTTCGCGCTCAAGCAGGGATTCGGTGATGCGGGCTATGACATCTGGGATGAGTGGAGCCGCAGGGCGCACAACTACAGCGAGCGCGCTGCACGTGTGACGTGGCGCTCGGCCAGCGCATCGGGAGGCAAGACGCTTGCGTCGCTTTTCTGGCTGGCGGAGCAGCACGGCTTCGATCTGAAAGGGACGAGAGTGCCGGGTGCTGTTGCGAATGGCCTGATGGGTCCCGACCGGGAGACGCTGGAGCGTCGTGCGCAGGAAGCTGACCGCGACGAACGGAAGGTGCGTGCTCGCCACGCCGTAGTGGCCCATGAGGCGGCGTCAATCTGGCTATGGGCGCGACCCGTCGGACCAGAGCATCCGTATCTGACGCGCAAGCAGCTCAAATCGACAGAGATGTTGCGAGAACTGGAAGCAATCGAACTGCGGACACTCCTCGGCTATGAGGCGTCGAGCGAGGAAGAGATCCTCACGGGCCGAGTGCTGATTGTACCCGTATGGAGGGGCGCCATCCTGTCGACGCTTGAGCTTATCGATGAACACGGGCGTAAATCGTCGCTCGCCGGAGGCGTGAAGAAGGGCGGGTACTGGATGACGCGGCCTGAACCGGTAACCGGCGAAACAGCTTCTCCAATGCTGATCGGAGAAGGGATGGCGACGGTGCTGTCTGCGCACCGGGCAACCGGATGGTTCGCGGCGGCAGCACTATCGAGCGGCAATCTCAGCGAGGTTGCCGGCATCCTGCGCGAACGGTTTCCTGATGCCGAGCTGATCGTCATCGGCGATCTCGGCCATGGTGAGGAATCTGCGCGCCAAGCAGCCAGGCACGTTGCAGCGCAGCTTGCCCTTCCTGTGTTTGCACCGCAGGCGCTGATCGAAGGTTCCCGGCCGACTGACTTCAACGACATGGCAGTGCTGTCGGGCACGGACGCCGTACGTCGTCTGTTGCGGGACGTGGCGTTTCGCGAGGTCGTGACCGCGGACGTGACTCCCGAACCAGACCCGATCCCTTCCGCCGAAGCGAAGGCGGATGAACAAAAGGAGGGAGGTGAAATGGGCCGAGTGAAAGAGGAAATGGTGGACGACGCCGGCAGCATGAGACGTCGTAAGGCGGCGCCGACGAAGGTCGCGCAGGAAGTAGCGGAGGTGTCCCTGGCGACGCCAGTCTCGCAGGGCGGACAAGTCCCAGAGGCATCTGAGGGGAGCCCCCCGACGGATCCACCGAAGGCGGCGGGGACTCGCCGGGAGATTGGCAAAGCGCTATACGGGCTTGATGGCGTCCCGCAGGAGATAAAGACGCTCGCGCAGCAGCGGTTCGGCGTGCAGATCCGCATGGCGACGCCACGTGAAAACGGCGGACCGTACCGCGGCGAGGTCATCAACACGGAGCGCTATCTGATTCAGGAGGTGGCGACACGCAGTGTCGTATTTCATGTAAAGGACCGGATGGAATTCGTTTCGGACCGGCTGAAATGGATGGACGAGAACCAGAGGTTGAACGGCGCGGAGGTGCAGATCGGATACGACGGTGATCGTCCGAAGGTGTATCCGTGGGACCGCGTGCGTGACCAGCTCGAACGCACCGTGGCGTCGCTGAAGAAATCGGCGCGCGAGGTCGGTTTTGGCGCGGACCTCGACGGCACCCTCGACCAGTTGCAGGCAAGTTCATGGACACGGATCCGGGAGGTGCGTGCCGCGGCGCTCGCGCAGTTGAAGGAACGGGCTCTCCGCGAACCGAAGAATGAGCCTGACCGATAAGGACTCTGCGGCGGGCAACGAGACAATTGGCCGGGGCTAAACGAGTACGAGGCCTTACCATGACTGACAACGCTTCCACCTCTTCCGGAAATGCTGCGCAGCAGGATCCGGTGATCAACGTGATCGAGCAAGATCCGCCGATACTCGACGCCGCAGGCGCCGAAGCGGGCGACCACGGGCGCGCCGGCAATCTTGACCAGGCGGCACGGGATGCCGTGGCGGCTCGCCGACGACGTGAGTTCGATGCAGCGCGCGCCCGGCTGCGCGAGCAGGCCATGAGCGATGATCCAGGACAGCCGCAGCGCGGCGGCCCGCAGGCGACATCGGCTGACTATGTGCGCGCAGGGGATGCTGCATGGGCACCCCTCGGTGACGCACCGGAGCGGGTGCGCAAGCGCTACCTGCGCGCGGGCAACCAGTACTTTCTGAAGGATGCACCGTACCAGCTCGCGTTCGAGGATCTCGGTCCCTACCTCGTCACCGAGCACAACCGGTCCGACGTGGTGGAGTCGATGGTCGACATGGTGCAGGCGAAATCGTGGCAGCGCATCCGCGTGTCGGGTCATGAAGCGTTTCGCCGCGAGACGTGGTTGCAGGCGACGCTCCTCGGCATCCGGGTGAGCGGCTATGAACCGAAGACAGCAGACCTCGCCCGACTCAGCGAGGGGCGTCGCGAACATCTGAACAACCGTATCGAAGGCAGTGGGGAGTTGCCGGATGCCGGTACCGGTGGCCGGGCGGATGGCGCGGCCGTGCCCCAGCAGTCCTCATCGCACGCGCCGCCCGTGCCGCCTGCACCGCAGGTAGGTGATTCCGGCCGCGTGCGCGCAGAACTGCCCGTCGCGGCGATTGCGGCGGCGACAACAGCATCGCCGCGCGAAGCCAACGATAGAGGCAACGCGCCCGATGATATAGCCGACTCTCCACGGTACAGCGGCGAGTTGGTCGAGCACGGTGGTGCGCCGTACCAGCACAATCCGGCACGAAGCGAATCCTACTATGTCGTGTATCGGGATCATGTCGGCGCGGACCACGTGATATGGGGCGTGGATCTTGAGCGCGCGGTCGCGGAGTCCGGAGCCAGGCTCGGAGAGCGCGTCACGCTGGAGAACCTCGGCAAGCGCTGGGTGACCGTTGAGATACCAGTGGTAGACGCCACAGGCCAAGTGATCGGTCAGGACGAAAAGGAGGTTTACCGCAACACCTGGCAGATCGATGTCGAGCGTCTAGAGCGGTCACGATCGGTGCAATCGACGACCCGCGACGGGGCTGCCGACAGAGCACAGGAGGGCATCGCGTCAGGGGTGCCCCGCGCGCCGACGCGCGCACCGCGGCACAGCCGCAGCGAGGAGTCGGTGGACGCGCAGCGCGCGATTCAACTGGCGGTGGTCGTTGCCGCGATGCGTGCGCAGGGATTTAGCGAACGGTCGATTTCCCGTGTGGAGGAGCACGCCAGCCGGATGATCGATGCATTTCAGGCCGAAGGCGTTCGGGTCCCAACGCCGAAGGTTTTTGATCCGAAGGCTCCGTCCGCACGAGCCCGCCATATCAGGAGCGCACCGGATCGCGCCGCAAACCGTGAGATCGAGTGCGCACCGTCTGAACCGTCTGCGCCGCCGCTATGAGGGTAAGCCGTGAGAGCTCGCGCGCGTCTTTGCATTGAGTTGGGAGAGGCGAGGCCCCGCTGGGACCGATGGTGCGCGCAGCACGGTGTGACGCCTGCGGAGGGCGTGCGACAACTGATTCTTGACGCCATGCTGGGTGATGCCGCTTTGGACGACGCGGCGGCAGAATCTTCCGTGCGTTGGACGCTCGTTGGGGAACATCGGGAGCGCGTCGAAATCCGGTTGACCACGACCGAACTGATGGCAGTGGAGCAGCGTGCCGCCGCGTCGGGATTCAGCGGGAATCGATGGATCGTTGCGCTGATTCGTGCGCATATCATAGGCGAGCCACAGTTCGGCGAACGAGAAATGATGCTGCTCGCGACATCGAACCAGCAACTTGCGTCGATTGGCAGGCTGCTGGGTGACATCGCCCGGGACGGTGCGCGGATGGCTGAAAACACCGACGTCGTCGACCGGCAGCAACTCGCAGGAGTGAAGAAAGAGCTTGATGCCCATCTACGTGCGGTGGCCGTGCTTGTGCGTGCCAACCTCGATCGCTGGAGCCGATAGCGTGCCGTATCCGAAAATCTACATCGATGCGATGCTTCTTAACTGGGGTGATCGACTCTTTAGTGAGCCGCTGAAACACGTTGGCGCGCCCCGATTGTCTCGCGCGCGGCTTGCTGATGAGGCAGCGCGTATGCGTGCGCAGCTCGCACGGACGCTCAAGCGCACGCCAGAAGTAATGGTCAAGATCACCAACAAGGCGTCGAGCGCGCAGGGTATGGGCGCGGTCCGCCGGCACTTGCGCTACATCTCGCGCAACGGCAGGGTTGAGCTTGAGGATCAAGACGGGCAGGCCATCGTCGGCGCGGATGCATTGCGTGATCTCGCCGATGCGTGGCAACTGGGCGGTTGGGGCGTCCCCGAAAAGAGTGCGCGGCGCGAGGTGTTCAATATTCTGCTGTCAATGCCACCGGGTACGGACCGTAGGGCCGTGCGTGAAGCGGCGAGGGATTTTGCATCCCTGGAGTTTGGCGATGGCCGTGCATACGTGTTTGCCGCACATGATGACGAGGCACACCCGCACGTGCATTTGAGCGTGCAGGTCAGAGGGCCGGATGGCCGGCGGTTGAACCCGCGCAAGCGCGATCTGCAGCGCTGGCGGAAGCAGTTTGCCGAAGAGTTGCGCGCGCACGGCGTGGAGGCGAACGCGACATCGCGGCTTACACGGGGGACGACCCAGCGGTACGCTAAGCAGGCGGTCGTGCATATGGCCGCGCGTGGGGAGGCACCCCGCTACTGGCGGGCCGTCGCCGACGACACCCGGCGGCGTACTGGGTGGCAAGCTCAGGGCGGCGTGTTTGCAGCGTGGCGCGAGGTAGCGCAGGCGATGGCGACCTCGCGCTCGCTTGAGGACCGGAAGATGGCGATTGAGGCCGCGAATTTCGTGTGGGCAATGCCCGTTCAGCGGGACAGACCCGACCCGGGACGTCCGCACACGGCATCGCGCGAGCCTCCAGACCGGTCAGCGCCCGATCATGGTCCGGAGTCCGAGGAGTCGGACCCTCCCCTGGAGCGCTGACGCGCAAGGAAGGTTCTCATGGCTACACCGATCGTTCCATGGAGTGGCGGCAAGTGGCGCCTCGTGGACATCCTGATTCCGCGGTTTCCGCTGAACGGCTGTTACGGCGAGGTGTTCGCTGAAGCGGCTGCGATTTTTCTATACGGACGCTGGCCGGTGCAGAAGCGATGAACAGCGTGAACGACAATCTCATAGATCGCCATCGCGGGGCACAGCATCATCTGGAAGAATTTGTGCGCTGTTCGAATTCGAGCGGTATGAGCTAATGGCCGGAGCGGTGAAGGCGCTGAAGGGCAGGAGATTGTGACATTGAACGATCTTCCGAATTCCGAATTCTCTTCACCAACATTGAGGGAGCGGGCGGACCGCCAGTACACCGTGGGCGGACCGGAAAACCTGTCTGCGCGTTCCGACCCGATCATCTATAGCTGCGGCCGTCAGATCGATCCGGAGAGACTCTCTGCGGAACAGCACTGATGCGGAGCGCAATGGTCCGGGTGTCTGACCATCATTGCTGATGGCGCAAGGCTAATGGTTGACGATGTACACGGGGCGGGTATCCATCAGCATCATGAATTGGCAGAACATGAAGACAATAAGCACTGGAATTCCTATCCATGCCAGCGACCAAAATAGCCACATCTGAATCGCAGAGCCACCGATACCATAGAGCAGATTGGTATTCCGGAAATTGAGGTATACGAGCCAGATCGCGATCGCGAAGCCTACCGCAATCAGGACGAGTCCATTGAGCGTGTCGCCGTGCTGACGTGCAGCCGCGTCGTACCAGTAGGCACCGAACATCATGAGGTTGAAGCCGACGGCGGCGCGCCAGAAGGCCTGCCTCGTAAAAAACGCGTGACCGAATTTCCGATAGCAGTGGTTGTTAAACCAATTGAAGCCCTTCAGGATACCGACAAGAGCACTCGTGACGATCACGAGTTTCAGAATCAGCATTGTTTCCTCCTTAATCTGCGGGTGTCCCCTTTGTCGTGGGTGGTCATCGCAGATGCAAGTAAAGAGATGCCTGCCTTCAACCGAATATTAATAATATATTCGGTTATTTTCCGAATGCAACCACTTTACGTGCTGAGAAATTCGGGGCAATTCGGCACGTTGGCTTAACCATTGCCGTGAGCCGAACTGTGAGATAGCGCAAGAAGGGCGTCGTGTGTTTATCCGGGCGCTCACCGACGTCACGGCTGGCGAGGAGTTGTTCATCGACTATCTACTCGAAATCAAAGGCCGGCAACACGGCGGCATTGATAGGTTGTTGGGTCGGTCATCCATTAAGCGGCGATCGTCAAGATGTCTATAATCTGCATTTCTAGGACATTGATGTCCGGGCCGATAGGGAGCGTGATGTGGACAGCCTAAGCGCGTTCAACGCGTTCATGCGGGTAGCGGAAACTGGAAGCTTTACCGACGCGGGACGCCAGATGAGCTTGTCTCCTTCGGCGGTCACCAAGGCCGTCTCACGTCTGGAAGAGCGGCTTGGCGTCAGACTGTTTCACCGAAATACACGCAGCCTGTCCCTGACGCAGGAGGGGGCACTGTTTCTGGAAAGCTGCCGCCGAATCTTCTCGGAAATCGAGTCGGTTCACGCCGAGCTCGCCACTTCTAAGAAGGCCCCCGTTGGCAAGCTCAAGGTGAGTTTGCCCATGGTAGGAATGCTGATAATGCCGACAATCAGTAACTTTATGTCAGCGTATCCTGATATCGAGCTTGATCTGGGTTTCACCGATCATCTCGTGGACGTCGTCGATGATGGCTACGATGTTGTCGTCCGTACTGGAGAGGCCGCGGACTCCGGACTCATTGCGCGATGGTTGGGGACCTTTCGTCTGCAGGTGGTCGGCTCTCCGGCTTATCTCGAACGGGCCGGCGTGCCGGCCGTTCCCCAGGACCTGACACGCCATGCGTGTTTGCATCACCGATACCCGACGTCGGGTCGTCTTGGGCGCTGGCCGCTGGAAACTGCGCCGGATGCACCGGATCTCGTCCTTCCCATCGCTGCGATATCGACCGCAGTCGAACCGTTAATTACTTTGGCGGAGAAAGGTAACGGGTTGGCCTGTGTTCCCGATTTTGCCATTCGCCAACAAATCACGGACGGGAGGCTGATTGTCGTCTTGGATGAATTCACGAAACATGTTGGTACTTTCCGTGCGGTATGGCCCTCCAATCGCTTCGTCGCTCCAAAGGTTCGCGTCTTTGTCGACTTCCTGGCTGAAAATCTTTTCCCTAAATCCAGCGTGCTGGCCGAGCTTGAGTCGGAACCCAAGGAGGGCTGAAATATCCGCGGAGCTGTCTTTAAGGAGTCGTAGAGCCTTACTGAAGCCGGCTGAAAGAAGTGGACGCCAACATTCCGTGAAACTAAAGAAATGTTGGCATTGATAAACCGAATCCCCAAGGCCGTGTACACAAATGAGTCTCGTAAAGAAGCAGTAAGGCCGGCAATGACCGAGGGCGTCGGCGTGTCCGAAGCTACGCGTCGACTGTCGATTTCTATGAAGACTTTGGCGAACTGGGTGCGTGCCGCAAAAGCCGGCATGCTGGAGAGAGTTGGGCAGTATGGGAAGCCCCTGACAGAGGTCTAGGCGGAGTTGAGCCGGGTCAAGCGAGAATCGACCGGAATGAAGATGGAGCGCGGTTTTTTAAAAATTCGCGACGTACTTCGCGAAAGAGTCGCTGTGGGGTACCGCGTGATTGAACAGATGCTACAACACCATCCATTGCCGCGGATGTGCTGGTTCATAGGTGTGTCCACCAGCGGTTACTCCGCGTGGCTCAAGCGGTTGCTTGCGTGCTCAGCAAGAGCCTGACTCGAAGCGCAGGAACGTACTTCTCACGAGCGTACCCGAAAAACCTTTGGTCCGGAAGGGCTACAGAAGGACTTGGCTGATCGCGGTGTCCAGATCGGTGTTCACCGCATCAAGCGTTCGAGGACAAAGCTCGGCTTTCGCTGCAAGCAAAAAGAGCAAGTGCAAGACGACGACAAATTCGACACACAACCTGCGAATGGCACTGAAGATACTGAACCAAGACTTCAGTGCGAGCGCACCGACCGGGCGTGATGTGATGGCAACTTACCGCCGCCTACGATCGTCACGGTCATCCGTGAAAAACTCCCACTGCTACATTCTGTACCGGTTGAAAACGCCGGTGATCGGCACGAAGAATGGCCATAACGCGCTCCGAGATTTCTTGGAGGCGATTCAGAACGAAATGAAAATCCGAGTGGCGGCGGACCAGGCATTCAATCACACGCTCACCAAAAATCCGCTGCGTGAACGGTGGTAAGTCATCACCCATCCAGCACTTGGGATCTCGCTCGATGCCGATTACTGACTCTATGTCCGAAGTGTTCCAACCATCGCGCACGTTTACATGCCCGGTGCGTAGACCTTACCCTCGTCGTTACTGATATTAACTCCCCGATCGATGGCGATAGGGCACAAGTACGAATGCGTACTATCGTCTTCAGGCGAGGCTGGGAGGACCGTATCAACCACTACCTCATGCAATGACAATCTCGTGATTGCGTGGTGTTTGCATTCGACAGGAGCGCACCTATGAATGATCCGATCCGCCAATTTCTACACTCGGCCCTACGTAGTGCTGGGTTGGGTCTGTTTCTGAGCAGCGGGGTCTTGCTTTCGCAGCCGGCGCACGCCAAAAGCGAAAAAGAGGCTATTCAACAGGTCCTCAGTGGCTACTACGACGCCCTCAGCCGCGATCCGAATGAAGCCGCCTCGTTTTACGGCGAGCCGGTCATAATTGTGCTACCGGCTGAGGTCTTGCCACTGAATAAAAGAGCGGACGTGGAAGCTTTCCTGACCAAGCTTCTGAGCGGGTTCAAACCGCTTGGTTTTTCGTACGCGAAGTTGAGCGATTCGCGCATCAAAATGCTGAGCGAGACGACGGCAATTTATAGCACCGTGGCGATTCGCTATAAAACCGATGGGTCGGAGATGCCACGAGGCGGGTTCACCTATCTCCTGCACAAGGGTCCGTCTGGCTGGAAAATCCACGAGTTGGTTGTCACCGACATGGACAAACTGGTGAGCGCCGATTGAGCGCGGTCCATCGCTGACTTCCCCACGCGCCGCCACGATCAACAGGCCCTATCAATTGTTCACTCTGGCTGTGAGGCCGGCCGGAGTCGCAATCATGCCGCCCCGGCCCGGATGAGGCGATGTGGGTGCGTCTCTGGCGTCCCGTCAAGATGCGGAAAATAACTTGGACAGTGGAGGCCACCTTTCTCCCAGTCTCTTAAACTTACTGATCGTCAGCTCTCAAATTCGCCCGGCCGGAAGCGGTAATCGATTGGACCGTGTTTTTTCACCAGACTCACCGCTGCTGACCATTTCTGCATTGCCGTTACCACCCCGACACAAGGCAAAAGCGGGGGGCACATACCCAGGGTATCGTGGCGGGGCAAAGCGTAACCTATGTTCCGATGTCGGACGCCATGTCGAACAAGCTTGTTGTCGCAGCTCACAGTTTGCTCGGTCGAAGTTGACGATACCTTCGCATACAAGCTCCGGCGAGACTAAATCGCTCCGCCACTTTTGGCCTTCCCGACAACCAGTTCGACCATTAGATCCGCGATTGCTTCGACGTTTCTCAAATCCCCAATGCGGTGATTGATCACGAAGCCGTCGAACGCCATCCAGATCACGTGCGACAACAGATCATCATTTAGAAGATGCTGACGCTCAGCCGGCACATTCTCACGGAGTATGTCGGTAAGGAACCGTTCGACGGAGATCAGAAGGGTATTGGGTTTTCCCATTTTCTCCGGTGCGCTGGCCAGGGCCTCGATCAGCGCATTCGCAAAAGAATGGTCCGCGGCCGGTATGTCATTCCATAAACCAATGAAGATCCGCCGCAAACGCGTCCGGGGCGAACGTGCCTTCGCTGCTGTTTCGCGCAGAGCGTCAAGTTCGCGCCTGAGCCAAGGCTCGTAGATCTCATAGAGTATCAGGAGCTTCGAATCGAAGTACACGTACAGATTTGCGACGGTCGTACTCGCGCTACGTGCGATCTCCGTCATGGTCGTGGTCGTATAGCCCTTGCGGCAGAAAAGGTCAAAGGCGCCTGCGACGATGGCGCTGCGCATTTCGGGTTTTTTTACTTGAGGCACGGTCGTCTTAAATAAACACTGCTCGTTATTAGGGTCTGTCGAGATGATACCGTGTATTTAGGTGAAGACCAAAATTCCAACAATGAAAGTGATTTACCTCTTCCGACGCGCAACTGACGGACTGGGCTGCATCTTTCTCGTTATCCATCTCCAAAAAGGGTTGACACGACAATTCTTTTAAAAAAGAATGATGTTCGTTATTTGAGATGATGTCGGCTACGCGGCTGAAAGCGCGGCACCGGCCCGGCACGATCGAACGGGAGAATCGAAACATGGACGTCAAACGCACTGTTGGAGGCGGGCTCACATCTCGTTATCCAGAGTTGGGAACTGGACCGGTCCCGGTGGAACCCTATATCTCGCCCGTCTATTACGCGCGGGAGAAAGCGCAGATCTTCAAGAAGATGTGGCTGCAGGTAGGGCGTGTGGAAGAGATACCCAACGCGGGCGATTACTTCGTCAAAGACCTCGCCGCCTGCGACACATCGATCATCGTGGTGCGGAACAAGCAAGGTGAAATCCGCGCGATGCATAACGTTTGTTCGCACCGGATGAATCAGATTGCCTATGACCGGTGCGGACACACAAGGAAGTTCTTCTGCAAGTTTCATGGCTGGGCGTACGATCTTGACGGCAAGCTTACAGGCGTGCCTGACGAAGATTGTTTCTTCGATCTCGACAAGGCGGACCATGGTCTGACTCGGGTGGCGTGCGATGTCTGGCAAGGGTTCATTTTCGTCAACATGGATCCGCAGCCCGCGTTGTCACTTGAAGATTTCATGAAACCGATGTTCGGCGGCATCGAAGGTTATCCGTTTGACAAGATGACCGTCGGCTTCGAATGGAGCACCACAGTCGATTGCAACTGGAAGATCGCGCTCGATGCTTTTCAGGAGGCTTATCACGTAGCCTACGTTCATGGACATTCGATAGCGGATGCTATCGACAAGGCGGACGGTGGGAGCATGCCGCCGCTGGATGCTCTTTGCGGAGAGTTTCACCGCTGTCTCTCGCTGGGCGGCAACCAGAAATCCGTCTATGGAAACCCCAAGGCGCTGACGTCGGGCGGCGAGGTCGCCAAAGAGGCGCTCGAGGGCGCTTCGAGCCGGCCAATCGCTGCTGCTGCGCTACGCGCCGGCATGGGCAATACCAAACACGCTTTCCCCCTAGACGCGTTGCCGGCGGGCGTCAACTGGACCCAGGGTGCCAACTGGCTGTTCGACATCAACGTGGTGTTCCCCGACTTTTATCTGTCGCTGCGGCCAAACTACTGTCAGGCCTATAACTTCCGTCCGATTGCGCACAACAAAACCCTGCTCGAAGCGCGTGTCTACTACCCTGAAATGACGGGGGCGGGTGGCCGGTTCTTTCTCGAATACATGAAAGTCGCCTTGCGCGACGTGCTGCTGGAAGACCTGAGTACACTTGAGCGCACGCAACGCGCAGTGGAAACAGGCGCCAAGACACACATGATCTTGCAGGATAACGAAGTACTCGTGCGACACAATTTTCATGTGGTTGACCGTCTCGTCAACGCAAGCAGCACGATCTAGACAGGAGAAAGCCATGCAGGAACATGTGATCAAGGTAACGCTACCGCAGCCGATTCGTTCGGAGATTTTGCTGCCGGAAGCATTCTCAGCGCTGCAAGCATTCGTGCCAATCTGGGCGCTCGCCACCGAAACCGAGCGAAACCAGCAACGACACGCAGTTGGAATGGCAGCCATCTCGGACTTCGGCAATGCGTTGTTGCCGCGCGTGGAAGAAATCGTCGCTTTCTTGAATCAGTATCCGATCGATAACTTGCCGCCAGAAGGAACGGTCCTGATGCAACTGCTGCTCTCGCTTGCGGAAGTTGGGCCGGCCATCGAGTTTTACAAGCAACCCTATGTGATCGATGGCTATGAGCCACGCCGTTTTGTCGCCAACGAGACGTTCGTTATGCGGCCTGCGCTTTGATCGCATCATCTGAAAAGGAATCGATCATGTCCAAGTGCCAGGTTTTTACAGTCGATCAAGCGTTGACGGAAGTCGTGGCGGATGGCCTGTATATGAAGACTTTGCTCGGCAATTCGCTAAGCGTGGCGGTGGTCAAGTTCGTTGAAACGGCCGGGGTTGGGTTGCCGGCGAAAGCGCATAGCCACGGAGAGGAGGTTTCGCTTCAGCTCGCAGGCGGGTGCAGCATCTTCGCGGAAGACGCGACGTTGGCCGATCGCGAAGTGGTCATGAACGCGGGAGACGCGGTCGTCATTCCTGCGGGCCTCAGCCATTTTGGCGTGAACCGCTTCGGCATTGAAGGTCTCAGCATACGGTTGAACGTTGTCAGCCCGCCCCGCCGCGAGTACCAGACAGGTGATAAAAAGCCTTTCTATCCGCTGGCCGATCAGGCCATGAAGGGTGGTGGGGCAAAGCCATGACGTCAGACCTTGCAGGTTTCGATCGCATGACTGCCACCACGGGCGATGGGGCAATGCGCGGGGCGACGCTTAGCGTTTCGACGCATCCGCTTGCGCTCGGCATTTCCTTGTTTTTCGCCGCCGATGAACTGGGGGAGGAAGTGGGCGCCGTACTCGAAGGCGAATTCGATGTGGATGCCGCCGGCGAGCACTACAGGCTGTCTGCTGGACAAGTGATCGTCATTCCGTCGGGAGAGCCGCGCCGGTATGAAGGCCTATCTGCACGAGGTGTCCTCTATCGGGTTGTCGTCAATAAATATGCGGAGCATAGCGAATGACCTTGCCTGCCAATCAGTCGCGAGTCGCTATCGTGGGAGCCGGTCATGCGGGAGGGCGTGTGGCGCAACATCTGCGCGCGCTAGGACATCGTGGCCCCATTGCGTTGATCGGCGATGAGAAGCACGCGCCCTACGAGCGGCCGGCGCTATCCAAGGAGCTGTTGCTGGGCGAAAAGACGGTGGCGGACCTGACGCTGGCCCCCGTCGGATTCTGGAGCGAGACGCACCCGGACCTGCGGATCGACCGGCACTTTGCGCGAGCGCGGCGTGTTCTGACTGACCGAACCGAGTTGATTCTGGACGATGAGAATAGCACCAGGATTTTGTTCGATCAGTTGGTGATCGCTACGGGCGGAACCGCGAGGATTCCCGGCATCGAAGGCGCGGACGATCGACGAATACATACACTTCGCACGATCGATGATTGTCTTGCTTTGCGAGAAGCTCTTGCGCATTGCCGGACCATCGCGATTGTGGGTGGCGGGGTTATCGGCATGGAGGTAGCGGCGGCCGCATCTAAACTTGGAGTGAAGGCGACTGTCTTTGAAGCGGCCGACAGGATCATGAGCCGCGTGTTGCCCCAAGCCGCGAGCGAATGGCTGGCGGGTGTGCACCGCGAAAACGGTGTGACGATTGAGGCTGGCGTTCGCGTGCGGCGCATCGAACACGAAGCGCCCTCATCATGGCGGGTCTATTACGGCGAAGGCGCTGACAGCGTTCAAGCGGACGTGGTGCTGCTGGCGGCCGGCATCCAGTGTGCAGTTGATTTCCTCAATGAGACGTCGATTGCCGGTCCGGACGGGATTCTGGTCGATGCTTTCTGCCGTAGCCCGGTCGCGCCGTGGTGCTATGCAGCTGGTGATGTCGCCGCCACGGCGAATGCTTTCTATGGGCAAACCTTGCGCCAGGAAACATGGCGCAACGCGGAGAATCAGGCGCGGGCGGTGGCTGAATTTATCAGCGGTCGTACTGAACCGTTTAACGAGTTGCCATGGATGTGGACAGATCAATATGGCTTCAACATCCAGGTCGTCGGGCACCCCGGCGTCGACGACTGCACCGTCACTCGCGGAGTTTTAGGCGCTGGCCCCACAACGCTCGTATCGATTCGGGAAGGCCGCATAAGCGGTGCAGTGATGATCAATCAAGGGCGCGAAAGACGCGTGCTTGAACGCTTGATCGGCGAGCGGGTAACAGTGAACGCGCGGCGAATGGCGGATACGTCGATCGCACTCAAGGAGATAGCGTGATGGACTACTCAGTTTATCTCGCGGCACGCGTTGCGCGACTGGAGGCGCTGGAAGCGATCCGTAGCTTGAAAGCTCGATACGCTGCGCTGGCAGATCAAAAATATATGTCGACCTATCAGCGCCAACCTGACGAAGTCATGATCCGCATCGCAAGACAGCAAGCAGAATGCTTTACCGTAGACGCGGTCTGGGCCGGAGGGGCGGGATTCGGAGATGACCTTGTCGGTAGGGACGCGCTCGAGAACTGGTTCCGAAAGTCTCCTTGGCGTTATGCGGAGCATTTCTATACCGGGGAGCACATCACCATGGTCGATGAACGAAAGGCTGGAGCGACCTGGCGCCTGTGGCAACTCGCACTGCGCGACGACGATGCCCATGCTGTCCTGCTCGCAGCGACTACGACCGAGACCTATGAGCGGGACTACGACGGCGTTTGGCGCATCAGCACGATGCGTTTCGACCAATTAGACATGCTGGAATGCGGAAGTGGACCGCTGCCTCTCGCGGCCACTCTGGTCGGCCTCGATGCGATCCGGGCCGCTAACTTAAACAGGGAGTGTAGATGAAGCAGGTGTTATCGAAAGTCACGATGGCATGTATCGCCGATGTCCAAGAGGCAAATGCCGATGCGGGCCCGATGTGGCACGCGTGTCCTGCTTTCGCCGTCGCCGAGAACGCGTGTCGCGTGGTGAGCAACGAATGGGTCAACCGGGAATACAAGCATCTTGTGCTCGATGCGCCTGCGACCGCTTTGAACGCGCGTCCGGGCCAATTCTTTCATCTCGCATGCGAGGCGATCGAAGACGAGACGGCATTCTTGCGTCGACCGATGAGCCTGTATCGGGTATCTAGAACTGCGGGGCATATCGAATTTTTGTACAAGGTCCAGGGAGCAGGCACGCGTGGACTCGCGCGACTGGAAGCCAACGGGATGCTCGATGCACTGGGTCCCGTCGGGCGAGGCTTTACGCTGCCAGAAAACGCGCGTCACGTCCTTCTACTTGCGCGAGGAGTAGGCCTCGCCACGCTTGCTCCGCTTGCGGAATATGCCGCTGCGGGCGGCGCCAAGGTGACCGCGGTGCTCAGCGCCCGCTCGCGAAACGTCGTCATGTCGGCCGACTACTTGCGTGAAGTGGGCGCCGAGGTCCAGATTGTCACCGACGAGGAGCAGACCAGTGACGTTGTCAGCGTTGAGCGATTGCTGCGCGGTTGTCATGCGGCGAGTCCGTTCGATCTCGTCACCACCTGTGGCTCGAACCGCCTGCTTACCTTGCTTCAGCGGCTGGCGGCGGAGCTTGAAATCGCGGGTCAGATCGCGCTGGAGCAGCACATGGGATGCGCGCTTGGTGCTTGCTACGCATGCGTGCGGCCGTTTCGGAAACAGGCGGGTTCTGATCAGCTGACATACCGGCGAGTGTGCTGGGAAGGCCCTGTTTTTGATTTGCAGGAGACCGTCTCATGGTAGACCTCAGTGTCAAGATCGGCAGCGTATCGCTTGCCAATCCGGTTATGCCGGGCTCAGGAACCTTTAGCGAAGGGCTTGCTCAGGTTTTCGACCTTAATAGACTCGGCGCGATCGTCACGAAGACCATTACGGAGGATGTTCGCGAAGGCAATCCGCCACCACGTGTGGCTGAGTTCCGGGACGCGACCCTGTTTTCTATCGGCATCCCCAGTAAGGGTAGCGATTACTTCTTGCAGAAAACCGTGCCGTTCTACCGGGAGTACACGCCCCCTTTGATCGCCAGCATCTCAGCCAATAGCGTCGAAGAATTCGGGATGCTTGCCGAGAAGATTGCCATTGCGGGAATCTCGGCGATCGAGGCAAACGTGTCCTGTCCGAATCTGAAGAAGGACGGTCAGGCTTTTGGAATGGACGCTCAAGCGACTTATCAGGTCGTTCGCGCCATGATTGAGAGAAGCGGTTTGCCCGTCTGGGCCAAGATGACACCCAACGCGGGAAATGTGGTGCAAATAGCCCAAGCCGCGGAAGCGGCGGGCGCAGAAGCGATCGTTATGGGCAACGCAATGCTTGCCATGGCTATCGATACGGAAACCTTCATGCCTCGCGTCGCCAACCTGATGGGTGGGCTGACCGGTCGCGCGACGAAACCGATTTTGATTCGTATGGCTTATCAATGTGCGCAAGGCGTGAGCATCCCCGTTATCGGCTGCGGGGGTATTGCAACGGCGTCGGACGCGATCGAGTATTTGCTTGCGGGATGTACCGCTGTTCAGGTTGGAACCGAAAACTTTCTTCACCCGGGCGTGATGCCGCGGATGATCGACGAAATCGACGGTTTTTGCGTGCGTCGCGGCATCTCACGGGTGCGCGACCTCATTGGTGCGATGCAATCGCACGAACCGGTTTCAATGGAGTGGAGGGCGTCGCTATGAGCACTGCGCTTCAGGACGGGTTATCGGGTCGATTGAACGAGGAATGGCATCGCGTAGGGGAGCTTGCGGTCATGTTCTCCGCAGGAAGTTGCTATGGGGTCGATATAGAAGGACGTCGATTAGGCTTCTTCCTGGTTCAAGGCGCCGTATACGCAATCGACGACATTTGTACGCACGGGAACGCAAGATTGAGCGACGGCGGACTGGAAGCGTTCGAGATCGAGTGTCCGCTACACGCGGGAGTCTTCGATATTCGCAACGGGCGCGCGCTATGTGCGCCGCTGACCCGCGACGTGACGGCTCATCATGTGCGAATTGAAGATGATCAGGTATATGTGAGAATCGAGGGGAAACTGTGAGTGGATTTCACGTCTCCAAGCGTCCACGGGTGGCCGTGATTGGTACGGGCGGCACGTTTGCCATGCACGCGCGTCATTCGTTCGACTGGATCGAGTATTCGGAAAGCGGTGTCGTGCATCCCATTGGCGACCTGATGGAGCGTATGGAGCGGCTCGCGCCGGACATCGACACGGTGCCGGTGTCGTTCAGAACGCTCGGTAGTACCTCCATTACACCAACGGACTGGCTGGAGCTTGCGCGTTTGATCGAATCGACTGCTGCTCGCGCAGACATCGATGCCTTTGTCATCACCCACGGAACGGCGACGCTTGAGGAAACCGCCTGGTTTCTGGACCTGGCTGTTTCTCCCGATATTCCTGTCGTCATGACGGGCGCGCAGAGACCGTTTAACACGGAGGGTAGCGACGCCGCGGCGAATCTGCGCGCCGCGCTCGCGGTGTCGGTATCGGAAGGGGCCCGCGGGCTCGGCACGCTCGTTGTGATGGACAGCCTCGTCTTCAGCGCCCGCGACGTGACCAAGGCGGCCAGCTTCGAATTGGGCGCGTTTGAAGCGCCCGGAGCAGGTCCGCTAGCCCGGGTCGAGGCCGACGCCCGTGTCGATTGGCCAGCGCGCCCTTGCGGAAAAAATACCGGACAGGCTGACAAGCCCAGAGGCGCTCGTTTTCCCATTGGCGACGTAGCGGCATTACCACGAGTCGATATTGTCTTGTCGTATGCCGGCGCGGATGGCGCGGCGATAGGCGCGTTCGTCGCCGCCGGAGCCAAGGCGATTGTGAGCGCGGGGCTTGCTCCCGGACGACCGGCGGCCGGTGAGATTGCCGCGTTTGCGGCGGCACGAGCGAGCGGCGTCGTGATCGCGCAGGCGACGCGGGCTGCGCGCGGCTGCGTGCCCGTGCAGGAATTTCTCACGCGCGATGGCATCTTGGCTGGCGGCACCCTGAGTCCGCAGAAATTGCGCATTTTGCTGATGCTTGCGATGACCACAACCCCGGGGCCGGAACAATTGCAACGCATCATTCTCGACACCTGACGCACCGTCATTCGCAATGGATATTGGCGATTCAGAATGATGCGTGCGGCGTGCGGCGTGCGGCGTGAGCAAACATCGAATCAAGGAACAGCATGGAACTTGTCGGCGAGCAAATCATCAATGCAGCGCGGCCGCGCGTTTGGGCGGCGATCAATGACCCGGAGATCCTCTCGCGATGTATTCCCGGCTGCGAGGAAGTCTCGCAGGTGTCGCCCACGGAAAGCAACGCCCGCGTGATGCTGAAGGTCGGACCGGTCAGGGCGCGTTTCAGCGGACGCATTCTGATGTCGGATATCGTCGCGCCGTCGGAATGTCGCATCAGCTTCGAGGGCGCGGGAGGCGCGGCTGGTTTCGCCAAGGGGCAGTCTGAAGTCACGTTGATCGACGAGGGGCCGCGAACGCGTTTGCGCTACACGGTGTCGGCGTCAGTGGGTGGAAAGCTGGGCCAGATCGGCGGTCGATTGATCGATGCATCGGCCAGAAAAGTCGCCGATGAATTCTTCACCGCGCTTGACAGCGCACTCGACGATCGCGAGGTTGCGGCCGAGGGTGCAAGAGTCGCGCCGCTCCACCCGGATAGAGAAGACGCCGCGCAAGCACCCTTGTTCGTGCCGCGCACCTCTGCCTCGCCGCCGGTTGGTCAGGGCGCGAGCTTCTCGAATGGCATTGCCGGGGAGATGTCCCGTGCGTTCTGGTTTTGCCTCGGCGTCGCGGTCACGTTGCTTGTCACGCACCTTTCCCGTTAAGGGCCGCCATGAAGGCACCTGCTTTCGACTACGCTCGCCCCACAACATTCGACGAGGCATTCGCGCTGCTTGCGCGTCACGGTGACGATGCCCGCATCATCGCAGGTGGCCAGACGCTGCTTGCCACGCTCAACATGCGGCTATCGGAACCCCGGGTTTTGGTCGATCTGAAGGATATTCGCGGGTTGCGCGGCATCTCGTTACAGCGCGGCCATGTGCGGATTGGAGCGTTGACGCGCCATAGCGAGATCGAAGATTCCGCGCTTGTCGCGCGCCATGTCCCGCTTCTCGCGCGTGCGGCTCCCCATGTCGCGCACCGCGCCATCCGCAATCGCGGCACGCTGGGCGGTTCGCTAGCCTACGCGGACCCCGCTGCGGAATGGCCAGCGTGCGCACTTGCACTCGATGCCACGATCCTTCTTAAGGGTGCTGGTGGCGAACGTCGCGTGAAGGCTTCCGACTTCTTTCTTGATCTATACACGACCGCCCTGCGTCCTGGAGAGGTCCTGACTGCGTGCGAATTTCCGCTGTCTTCGTCCACGGTCCGCGTGCATTTCAACGAACTGGTTCGACGCCATGGCGATTACGCAATCGTTGGTGTAGCCGCTCGCGTCGACATTGCGGAAGGCGTCATCCGGCACCCAAGACTGGCGTTCATGGGGACCGGTACCGTACCCATGCTTGCGACAGCAACGGCGGCATCGCTGGAGGGGGCGTCGCTGAATGATTTGAATGAAGCGCTTGGGCAGGCGACGCAGCGACTCCGTGAGGAACTGCAGCCGATAGCCGACCTTTACAACACAGCGCCAACCAAACAGCATCTTGCGTGCGTCCTGTTGCGTCGCGCCGTCACCGATCTGTGCCGGTCCGCCGAAGGAGTCTGTCATGAATGAAACTGCCATGAATCAAACTGCCCCAAGCACGGACACAAGCACGGACACGCGATGGGTGACGATCACGGTCAATGGCACTGAACAACGCAAGCAGGTCGTGCCGCGCACGCATCTGATCGATTTTCTGCGCGATGGCCTCGGGATGCGCACCGCGCGAGTCGGTTGCGAACACGGTGTCTGTGGCGCCTGCACGGTGCGGCTCGATGGCGATATCGTGCGTGGCTGTCTCGTTCTGGCGGTCCAGGCCGATGGGAGCGAGGTGGAAACCATCGACGCTGCGAGCGACCGGGGTGACCTGAGCGAATTGCAGCAGGCGTTTCACGCTCACAACGCGCTGCAATGCGGCTTCTGCACCTCGGGCATGTTATTTACCGCATCTGCTCTTCTGGAAGAACAGCCCGACGCGACCCGTGCGCAGGTCCGCGAGTACATGTCCGGCAACTATTGCCGCTGTACGGGTTATCACGCGATTGTCGATGCGATCTGCGAGGTGCTGGAGGCACGGCGCGCGGCTGCGTCTTCGTTGGCGACCCCTATCGAGGAGACTGTCAATGGACCGACCTGACATTGCGCTCAAGCCCGCTGGCGGTCACGTCGATGGCACCGAGCAGCGCTATATCGGCGCCCCGGTCACGCGACCTACTGCACGGCGTCTGTTGCAGGGACGCGGTACGTACCTCGACGACGTCGTGGTGCCGCGCCTCGCGCACGCAGTGTATCTGCGTAGTCCGATGGCCCACGCCAGGATCGGCGCTATCGACGCGGAGGCTGCCCGTCGCATGCCGGGCGTGCTGGCGATTATCGACGGCCGGCAGGTCGCCGAACTGTGTACTCCCTGGGTGGGAACGTTGAAGACGCTGGTCGGCATGAAGTCATCTCCGCAATATCCCCTCGCCCTCGATGTCGTGCGCTGGCAAGGGGAGCCAGTGCTCGCGGTAGTGGCTGAGAGCCGTCAGGAAGCGGAAGATGCGCTGCAGGCGATCGTGGTCGACTGGCAAGAGCTTCGGCCCGTCACGAACATGGAAACGGCGCTCGATCCCGAAACCCCCGTCATCCACTCCGAGCTGGGCGACAATCTCTGCTTTACGCGCACGATCGATAACGGCGCGGTGGACGATGCTTTCGCGCAAGCGGTCGTTACTGTCGAACAAACGTTCCGTTTCGGTCGGCACACTGGCGTGCCGCTGGAAACGCGAGCCATCCTCGCTGACTATGACCCGGCGGATCATCGGCTGACGGTTTATCAGTCTCACCAGGCGCCGCACAATCTACAGGATCTTTACGCCCACCATTTCGGCTTCGCAGAAAACGCCGTGAGAGTCATCTGCAAGGATGTAGGCGGATCATTCGGCATCAAGCTGCATACCTATCCCGACGACTTCGCCACGGTCGCGCTCTCTATTTTGCTCAAGCGGCCAGTGAAGTACGTCGCGGATCGACTTGAGTCGTTCGTGAGCGACATTCATGCACGCGAGCATGTTGTCAAGGGTCGCATTGCCATGTCCGAGGCGGGAAAGATTCTTGCGTTCGATATCGACGACCTGACCGGTATTGGGCCGTTCTCTGTCTACCCGCGTACGAGTGTGACCGAAGGGAATCAAGTCATTACCGTGATTGGCGGACCGTACACGCACGAATCGTATCGCGCGCGTTTGCGGGTTGTGTTCCAGAACAAGGTGCCCACGAGTCAGTACCGTGGCGTTGGTTTGCCCGTGGCCTGTGCGGTGACCGAAGGTTTGATAGACGAGGGCGCGCGGCGCCTCGGAATAGACCCACTCGAGATTCGCCGGCGCAATGTCGTGCCCGACGACGCTTATCCGTTCGTCGGCGCGGCGGGTATTCGCATGGAAGGTCTGTCGCATCAACAATGCATTGCGAAACTCGAAAAGCTGATGGACTACGCGGGACTGCGCGAAGAGCAGACGGCGTTGCGCAGCCAGGGAATTTGTCGCGGCATCGGGCTTGCCGTATTGATCGAAATGACCAATCCGGGCGCGATTTTCTACGGCACGGGCGGCGCGCGTATTTCAGGTCAGGACGGCGCGACTGTAAGGCTTGATTCGAGCGGATCGCTCACCTGTATGGTCGGTGTCGGGGAGCAAGGGCAGGGCACAGAAACGATCTTCGCCCAGATCCTGGCGGATGCGGTGGGCGCCCCGATGGACAGCGTGCGCATTATCACTGGAGATACCGCGGTCACACCATATGGCGCCGGGACGTGGGCGTCGCGGGGCGCGGGTATTGGCGGGGAAGCCGTATTGCAGGCGGGACTAGCGCTGCGCGGCAACATCCGGAGGTTCGCGGCGCAGATACTTGATCGCGAGGTCGCATCGCTCGACATCAGTGATGGCTCGATCATCGACAAAGAGAGTCACGAAGTGCTTAGCACTCTGGCGGCACTTGCGCACATTGCTTATTTCAGACCCGACACCTTGCCGCTTGGCGCGCTGCCAGACCTCATGGTCACCCGCCAGTATTCGCAAAACGGCCAGCCGTTTCTGTTTACAAACGGCGTGCAGGCGTCGTACGTGGAAGTTGATGTGGAGACGGGTACGGTAACGCTGCTCAAACACTGGGCGGTGGGAGACTGCGGCCGGGTTCTCAACCCCATGCTCGTCGACGAACAGATGCGCGGCGGCATTGTCCAGGGTATTGGCGGCGCATTGTTCGAAGAGTGCCTGTACGACGACAGCGGCTTACTAAGAAACGGCAGCATGGCGGATTATCTCGTACCGATGGCGGCCGAGTTGCCGGACATTGTTATCGCGCATGTGGAGACACCTACGCAGACCTCGACACTTGGAGCCAAGGGCACCGGCGAAGCCGGGACCGCCGGGGCGCCGGCGGCTATCATGAATGCAATCAACGACGCGTTGTCGCCCCTGGGAAAGAGCGTGACTTCGCACCCGATCACGCCCGAAAAAATACTTCGCGCAATGGGCGTCGTCTAGGTTACCAAGACGCGGATAAGCGAGCGTGAAGTGTGGATCATCGGCGCGATGCCGAGGCCGGAACTCGTCCGGTTGCTTCGCTACGATCCGAAAATATTTCCGAGTGGAGCTCCTTGATTCGCACACTTTCGACAAATTTTCCGTTTAGCGCTTGACACGAAAATTTGTCGAAACAAGAATGTCATTCATTATTCGACGATTCGCAGATGTTCGTCAACCGCACAAGCTCAGGGACGCCTGAGCGTTAGCGATCGATAAAAATGTAACAAGTAATTAGGTATCCGAATTATTTAAATTCCTCTAGGAAACCGAGACATGACTCAAATCAAATCCACGGTATTTGGTGTCGCGCTTGCGGCCGCGACGGCGCCCATGTTTGCTTTGGCCCAGTCGAGCGTGACGCTTTATGGCGCGATAGACAACGGCATCACATATATATCCAATGCAGGAGGCAAGTCGCAGATCAAAATGGACGACAGCACTTTACTCGGCGACCGCTGGGGACTGAAGGGAAAGGAAGATCTTGGCGGTGGTCTGGCGGCGATCTTCCAGTTGGAAAACGGCTTTTCCGTCAATAACGGGGCAACCTACGGTACGCAGTTTGGCCGCCAGGCGTACGTCGGTCTTGATAGCCACTGGGGCAAACTGACCATGGGGCGTCAGTATGACTTTTCGCGTGACTACATGTCGCCGTACGGCACCGACGGATGGTGGTTGTCCGGCTATGGCGTCCATCAGGGCGATCTCGACCGCGAAGTTTTCGGCCGGTTCAGCAACTCGGTGAAGTACGAAAGCCCAGACCTGAAGGGCTTCAAGTTCGGCGGGATGTATTCGTTCAGCAATACAGCGGGTGACTTCCACGACGGTAGCGGCTGGAGCGTCGGCGGCAAGTACGGAAATGGGCCATTCAGTGCCGCGGTGACGTACACGTATCTTGCCAAGACGACCATAGACCCCTACGCGCTCCTTGGCGTGCATACGCTCATGGGACAGAGCACCGTCACGATCGCGAACGGGCAGGCCACGGATCCGTATGGTGACGATTCTTTCGGCCTGACATCGCTCGGAACACTGGGGGTTGGAGCGCAGTACAAGTTTGGTCCGGTTTCGGTGATCGGCAATTTCACCGATACACGGCTCAAGGGCATCGGGGCAACCGAGGGGGCTTCGGCTTCGCTGCTCGTTTATGAACTAGGCAGCCTATGGCAAATCACGCCATCATGGATGGTGGGCGCAAGCTATCAACATAGCAAACTTGAATCAAACGCCTGGAACGAGGTTGCGGTTGCAATCGATTACACCTTGTCCAAGCGCACCTTTGTCTACCTAACGGGCGATTACCTTCGCGCCTCTGCGAACGTGGACCCGGTGATTGGCGCGAGTTTCACGCCGTCGCGCAGTAATACCCAGGCGCTCGCGAGGCTCGCGCTTGTCCATGAATTTTAATCGCGTCCGTCGAATCTCTCCGGCTCGCAGCGAGCCCGGCAAATCCCCGGCAATCGATCATCGACACTTTGAAGGTGTAACGTGACTACCCTCATACCGCAAGAAGCGCACGTGCCCGCCAGAACGACCTATCTTGTCCTATTCCTTTGCTGGCTGGCGATATTATCCGAAGGTTATGACCTTGGCGTCATGGGAACGATCATTCCCGCGCTACTGAAAGACCCGGTATGGCATCTTTCGCCACTTGCAATTGGAACGATGGGCAGCGCAGCATTGCTCGGGACACTGTTCGGCGCTTATTTTTTTGGCATGCTAAGTGACTTGATGGGACGCAAACGCGTGATGATTGCTTGCGTCATCGTTTTCTCCCTTTCTATGCTTGCCGCAGCGGGGGCGCCCACACCGTCGATCTTCTCGGTCATTCGTTTGATCGGTGGGCTAGGATTGGGCGGCGTGATTTCTGCGGCGGCGACGTTGACGGTGGAATATTCACCCGCAAAGAGCAAGAACATCAACTTCGCGTTGATGTATTCGGGTTATTCGCTTGGCGCGCTCGTTTCCGCGCTGGTCGGGATTGCATTCATGCAGGCATACGGCTGGCGGACAATCGTTGCGGTTGGCTTTTTGCCGATCGTATTTGTTCCGTTCATGATGCTCTGGCTTCCAGAATCCCTGGATTTTCTGGTGGCGAAAAGGCGTATGGAGGAAGCAGGTGCGTTGGCGAACCGTCTTGGCGTGTCGTTGGAATGGGCGGTGAACAATCGGCGTATGGTTGATCACAAAGTGGGTGCACGGGATGTAGTCATCGCACTATTCAATCGCAAGATGGCTAGCACCACCGTGCTTGTGTGGATCACCGAATTCATGGCGATCCTCGTGATCTACGGCTTGGGGATATGGCTTCCGCAGATCATGCGGAAATCGGGCTATGACCTGGGCTCAAGTTTGTTGTTTCTGATCGTGTTCAGTCTAGCTTCGGCGATCGGCGGCCTTTTCTTAGGCAGGATATCGGACCGCTTTGGTGCACAAAAAACGATAGGTGTGTGGTTTCTTGTCGGTGCGCTTGCAATTGCAGGTTTGTCGATGAAGAACTCCCTTGTGGTGAACTATGTACTGGTAGCGCTAGCCGGGTTCGGTACCGTCTCCGCGGGCTTGATCTTCTTGGGCTTCATTCCGTCCCTCTATCCGCTGCACGCCAGTACAACGGCGACTGGGTGGGCCGTCGGATTCGGCCGCTTAGGCGCGATGGCGGGGCCGCTAGTCGGAGGCTTGGTGGCAAGTCTTGATATCGGCGTGTTCTGGACCTTCATGATTTTTGCGAGCGCGGCACTGCTCGCGTCCATCTGCATCCTCGCGATTCCTGACAAGGCTCCAAGGATGACGACCGGGAGTGCCGGAGGCGATGCCCCTTCAGCGCGTAAGGTAGCCAACTGAGTGCGTCACGGCAGCGATTCATTGAAAAGAGTCTGATGGGCGCCTGCGCGATCGCAGCACGTCTGCTGTCGATTTCCGTGCATAAACTCGGCAACCTGCGGGACATCACGCCGTCGTGGATGGTCGGCGTTCGTTACCAACCTGGTTGAGTACAAATCGAACACGGGAAGGCGGTATATGAGACACATCTCGGCAGAGCAGGCAATCGACCGGAACGACCTGTTCATCTTGCGGACTGACCTGGAGGGGAACTTAACCTATGCAAACGAGGCGTACGCACGGGCGCTTGGCTACAAGATCGAACAAATCGTTGGTCAGCCATACGCGCGGCTGGTGCCCCCAGATATGCCGAAGGCCGCTTTTGTCGACGTCAGAGAAACGATCGAAGCAGGTCGACGCTGGGAGGGTGTGACCGTAAATCTGTGTGGCGACGGAAGCCGGTTGTGGACCGTGACCAGCGTTACCCCTTGTTGGCACGAGGGACGCCTGACGGGGTTCACCTCGCTGCGCACATACGCAGATGCACAGATGATCGCAGAGACCGAGAGAATCTATCAGGTGCTGAGCGGTCCCGACCGCGTTCGTTATACAGTGAAACAGGGGCAGTTGATTCGTGTCGGTCTTGTAGCTCGATGGCTCGGAAAGGTCGCTTCCGGGGTCGGGACATTGAGGGAATTTGCGGCACCGATTGGCGTGCTACTTCTTTTCGCTCTAGCATTAATTGTCTTGTCTAATGCCGGCGATGATGCACCTCGTCGCATGGCATTGTCGTACGCGGTTGCGCTCGCATGGGGATCGTTCGCAGGCGCCGTGTTTTTAACAATATGGTTCTCACGGGCAACGGTACGGGACGTGATCGCTCCGCTGGGACGTACTGTTGATTACCTGCATCAGTTCGCCTCGGGTGACCTATCCAGCGACGTTGCACTCAGCGGCCGTGGCGTGTATGTGCAGCTCGCACGGGCGTTAAACCTTACGCGTGCGAGCTTGAGCCTGATCGTCGATACCATCGGACGCGGAGCGGGTGAGCTAGCTGCTGCAACTGACCAGGTTGCGTCCGGAAATGCCGACTTGTCACGTCGGACCGAGCGTGCTGCAGTTGCGTTGCAGGCGGCGGCGATCGAAATGCAGGAGTTGACGCAGGCGGTTAATCAAAACGCCGAGCATGCCGGCGAAGTTGCGCGGATTGCTACCAGCACGGCGGAACTGGCACGTGAAGGGGGTCAACGCATGACATACGCCGTTGATGCGATCAGAACGGCCGCTGAGAGCTCAAGGAAGATCGCGGAGATAACGGGCATGATTGATGGCATAGCTGCCCAGACCAATATTCTTGCGATCAACGCGGCGATAGAAGCAGCGCGTGCAGGACAGCAGGGTCGGGGTTTCGCTGTGGTCGCAGCCGAGGTCCGCGTGTTATCTCAGAGGGCAGCGTCGGCAGCCGGGGATATAGCGGCGCTTGTCGCTCTTTCGGTCGAGCAAGTGGAACAGGGCGAGAGGCGCGTCGAAGAGGCCGGAGAGAGCACACGGTCGATTTCGGATTCGGCGCGACGTGTTGACCAATTGATGGCGGAAATGTCTGCAGCATCGGCGAGTCAGAGTCAAAGCTTACAGCGCATAAGCGCTGCAGTTGCAGCGATGGATGTTGATTTGCAACAGAACGCTGCACTGGTCGAACAGGCCGCCGCCGCCGGGCAGTCGCTCAGCGAGCAGTCGGCATTGTTTGCGTCAACGGTGGGTATCTTTCAGCTCGCTTCGCGCGCCAACTGATCAGCATGCCGCGTGCTACCCGTGTTGCGGCGCGCCGCATTCACCCGGCGGTCCAATCTCCCGCTGAATTGTCGCCTTAGCATCGGATCGTCTAGTCTAAAATTCTCCCGAGCTTCGATTGATTCTGGCAACGTCAGCCCTCAGCCACCGGGTGGCCATTGTGCGAGGGTGGCGGGAATATGCTGAGCAAGATGATCGATCAGCGTTCGGACCGAGGGCAACATGCCTCGCCGCGTGGCGTAGGTCAAATGGATGTTCAATCCTGGCATGCTCCAATCCTTGGCGACGTGCACTAGCGCCCCTTCTTGCAGACTCAGCAGAGCGACGCGGAGGGGCAATAGCGCTACGCCTGCACCTCCCAGGGCGGCCTGGTACTGAGTCGTTACGTCTGAGCACAGCAGGCGAGGACGCGTGGACATCCGTGCAGGTCGCGCGTCCACACGGGTCAGCGTCCATACCTGCTCAGGACCACCTCGCAGCGCACCGATCGTATCGAAGCGCGTGAACTGTTCCGGCTGTTCTATAGCGGGTCTTCCTCCGAGGTAAGCCGGTGCAGCAGTCAGGATAAGACGAGCGGGTGTATGCGGATCCTGTGAAACACAGGTCATTGCAGGAAATCCTGATCACCGCGATAACGTGCTGACCGCTCAGGAAAAATTGGCAAATAAAAAGATAATGATATGTGTCTCAAGGTGCTTGGGCGAGAAGCTGGTGCTCGACCTATGAAATTGGCCAGACGGCGCCCGCTGAATATTGGCACCCGCTACTACCTGAAACGCGGTTGGAGCAAAGTTGCATTGATGAATCTGAACAAGTTTCAATGTCGGTGCTGAAAGGCCACTATGTCCACTTTGGCATCAGTGGGAACTATGAGCGCCCCTGCCATATCAGGTCGCACGCATTTGGAGTAAATGGTTGTCGCAAAAGTAGAACGCTCCATGCCATGGGTTGCCGTCACGAAGTACTCAGCCCATTTCCGTTACCGCAGCGTCGCATTGCCCATCGTTACTCTAAATCGTGGGCGAATCTGCATGATGGCGAACCGGATGCCTTAGTTGGACACTGTCACGTTAAAGCGTTTGCGACGCATTGGCGGAGAGGATGCGCATATGCTCAGAAAGCAAATGGATCTCGGGTGATCTCATTGAAGCGATGCCAGGCGTCAAAGCGTGCAGCGAGTTGTTTGCGAAAGAGCGAGGCGCGCAGTAGATGTCGCTTGAGCGCGAAGTGTTGCTGGATCGGACCGAAGGTCGATAGGAAAGCCTGCGCGCGTTCAGGATCGCGGAAACCACGCATGCGTCGCTCACGCTCGCGCGTAGGTTGATGACTGTTCTCGGCCCTGTTGTTGAGCCGCGCGCTGGCTTTGACGAAGACGTGCTTGACGTGGGCGAGCTCGGAAATCTCGGCTTTCGCCGCCGGATAGTTGCGCAGTTGGTCAGTCACGATCTTGCGCGGTGTCTCAGCACACGAGGCAAGCACGCGCTTGAAAAATCGCTTCGCTACAGCCTTGTCGCGGTGCTTCTGTAGCAGTATATCGAGCTCGGCACCGTACTGATCGACGGCGCGCCACAACAGGTAAGAAAACGCTTGCGCGAACGCGGCATCAAACCCGTACTTGCGAGAATCGGCTCGCCACACGGAAGTGGACTGGGTAAAATGCGTTGGTCAGTTGAGTAATCTATTGCCTGCCTTCACTCATTTCGACGCTTGAAGATTCGCTACGAACGCTATGCTTATGTCCATGAGGCATTCCTATCTTTAGCTTGCGCATTGATTTGTTGCAGGCGTTTAAAATCCCAGCCAACTAATTTTTCAACAGCCTCTGAGGGAAGACATGAAGCTTTTCGAATACCCGACAAGTTCGTCGTCGCTTCGCGTGCGCATTGCGCTTAACTTAAAGGGAATTTCTTACGAGTCGATCTTCGTGGACCTTACGAAAGAGGGGGGTGAACATCGGCAACCAGCGTTTTTGTCGATTAATCCCCAGGCCCTGGTGCCGGTTATCGAATCCGACGGACGTCACATCGCGCAGTCGCTCGCGATACTGGAATTTCTGGAGGAGCGGTATCCATCGCCTTCGCTTCTACCCGATTCATCGCATGAGCGGGCGCATGTTCGCAGTCTAGTGCTGCACATTGCATGCGAGGTACATCCGTTATCCAGTAGGAAGACGCTGGCGCGACTGAGCGATGAGTTTTCACTCGACGACATTCAGACCCGGCAATGGGCGCTTCACTACCTCGAGCAGGGCTTCGGCCAATTTGAAGCAGTTTTGGCCAGGAGCCGGCAAGCTGGGCCGTTTTGCCACGGTCACCTTCCGACCATCGCCGATTGTTTCCTGATCCCGCAGGTATATAACGCGCGCAAGATGGGGCTTGATATGGTGGGATTTCCACGCATCAATCGTATCTATTCCACTTGCCTCGAACTAGATGAGTTTAAACGCGCCATGAGGCCGTTTGCGGAATGATTATTAGTTGTAGATTCTTTTCGAAGTATCGCCACTACTGCTCAAGTTCAACTACTGCTGCGCCGCATGGTCCCGACCATCGACCAAGACTATATATACTTGGCCTGGTCCAACCCATCGGCCCGACAATATCACTTGTGAAAGTTTAGGCTAGACGCCTCGCATCGGTGCGGGCGAACGACATCACGTCATCCACCGCGACTGAGTTTGGCCAGTTCGGTCTTTCGAAGATGCGCTTCGTTTAAAGATTTCGTGTGGCCTTCGCGATCTCTTCGCAATGAATCGAACTCGCCTCCTGCGGGATAATTGCTGTCGATCGGCGATGCTTAGCTCACTGCAAGATTTATCGCAACGCAGAACCGAGCAGAGTTTGGCGGACGGCCAAAGACATATCCAGTCAGAAAATCGCGCGACCTCCGTAGAGAACCTCGAAGTATTTGAATAATCTCATCGAGCGGGACGATCGCAACGTCAAGTCTGGAACAAACATCTTGCTCGGCTTCGAGCGCTTCAGGAACGCAGCGATCACTTTAGCAGGCATTGAGTTGATGGATCGCATTCGCAAGGGGTAATTCGACCATACCGGACTGCACTTCGAAGATAACACTACGCTTGCACTTTGGAATGCGATCCTCTCGGCTCAATGAGCCATCCTGTCAAAACCTGCTTCCTCGACTATTTCCACCATTTGAATTAGAGCTCTACTGGGACTCATTGCAGTCGACGCATTTCCGTGACGGCGAAGTGCTCGAAAGGCATCGTATGCTCAATGCCTGGACGTAGCTGCGCTGGAGTTCTATCGATCGCCTGTCGGTATCGCGTTGGCGTCCACCCTGTGTTGGCGCGCATGAAGCGAGTGAAATGTGGTGGCGCGCTGAACCCCAGTTCGTAAGCGATATCGGCGATCTGTCGATTCGCATCGAGAAGCATTGCGAAGGCCATTTCGAGGCGCCGCATGTTGTAGAAAGCGCGGGGTGTCAATCCCGTAGCTTTGCGAAAGAAGGTGAAAAAGTGACGTTCAGAGATATCATACCGATGCGCGATATCGCTGACCGCACGGAATACATTCATGTCGCCGAAGACCACGTTGTCGGCGTCTTCACGGATTCGTGCCTCCAACGCCTCTCTCGAGTGAGATGCAGGAACGACGGCCCGCACGGGTGCGGAGTTCAACGCAGCATTACCGATTGCCCCGAACACGGCCTGGACACCCTCTCTCACATTGATTGCACCAGGATCCGCTGCCATTAACTCCGATAGCAGGTACTTGGCTCCATCGCGAGCGTGCGAATCGAGCGCTATTATCGCATTTTGCGATGCATCAGATCTGCCAGGCAGCGTTGCCAAACCGGACGCAGCGCGCAGCGCACAAGAAGCTTTTATCAGTATGGAACCGGGTGAGGTATCTGTACTCACTGTCGAGCGGCCATGGGCGGGGAGGGCATAGAGCTGTCTGGGACGAATGAGGATTGCATCAAAGGTCTGCAGCCGGTACGGCTGGTCGTCGACGTGGACGTCGAGCGGCCGTACATCGACATTAAGTAGCACCTGCTCGCAGTCCCTCGCATGATTGACAAACTCCGCATCGGGTGCGAGCAGTGAAATCCGGCCAAAGATACCGCCGTAATATCGCAGGTGCGGAGAATCGTAATGAGATGGGCTGTTGTGCATGACAGGGTACTTTCAAGAAGGCCGCCGGATTTGCGCACCGGGATGCGGGATATTTTCTATGAATCCCGTTCACCTGAGAATTGCGGCTAGCTAAAACGCTTAGACCGATTTCGTCTTTCGATATGACTGCGCTCTGCGCCTGTCGACGTCGCGCCATCAATATGCAGGAGGAAGATAACCATATCGGGTAATCGAATATGGCCTTCATTGCCTGCATTTAATTCTCATCGTGCAGTCGTGGGTAAGCCGGCCGGCGTGCCTGCGTCGGAGAATGGCTGGACCTCCTGGATTTGTCAACGCGATGCCATTTGCCAACACACAGCAGCTAAGCCCGTTCGTAAGGGCGGATACACTGATTGCGCAGCCCAAGGCCAACCGGCTCTTCGTGGACGTCCGCCTGGGCGATCCCGACGTGGAGCTCGAGCGCTTCCGGGACAGCCATATTCTTGGCGCCGTTCACGCGCAGATTCGCGACGTGTTTGCCGCGCCGGCTACAGCCCAAAGTGGAAACCTGCCGTTGCCCGACATCGACTCGCTTCGGAGCAGGCTGGCCGCCTGGGGAGTCGACGCGGAAACTGAGATCGTGCTGTATGGCTCTACTCCGGCGCTGGCAGCACGGGGTTGGTGGGTGTTGCGTTGGGCCGGCTTCGAATGCGTCTCGCTACTCGACGGTGGCCTCAGGGCGTGGGTCGCCGCAGGCGGCGCCGTAGCGCGCGGAGATGCGCCACCGCCCCGTGCATCTGGCGGTCCAGCGCCAACGCTTACTCCCGGCAATCTCGCCGACATCAACATCGCTGCCGTAAGTCGGCTGGAGTCAGGGACGATCCTGTTAGACGCGCGCGACGAAGCCGCCTACCAGGCTGGTCATATTCCCGGCGCGCGTAACCTGCCAGCTGTCTCACAGTGGACACCGACTGGCATGCTCCGTCAGAAGCAGGTCATCGCCAGCCAGTATGCCGAGGCCGGAATAGTTAAGGGCAGCACAGTCGTTGTCTACTGCGGCGGCGGCGTGCTGTCTGCTCTGTCATACGTAACGCTTGTCGAAGCGGGTATTTCGCCTCGCTTGTACGTTGGCTCATGGTCCGAATGGAACAAGCATCGGGAGCTTCGTTTGCTGCCGGCAGACCGGGGCCAGGATGAACACTGACCTGCGGTACCGTGCCTCCAGCGACTACACTTCGTACGAGGTCGCCATCTGCGGAGGCGGTCCGGTCGGACTGGCTCTGGCCTACCTCTTGGGCCGCGAAGGTATTCGCGTCGTACTGCTTGAGAAGCGTTCGCATACCACGCACTTGCCGAAAGGGCAGTTCGTCCACGCGTCGACCGCCGAACTGTACCGTCAATGGGGTGTCTGGGAACAGCTCGAAGGAACAGGCTGGCCAGTCGCCGAATCTAACGGCCAGGGATTCTACGTGCGCGTGGCGCTCGGTCCGGTCGCCGAGGTACGTCAATCTCATGGCACAGAGGACGAGTACGCCGAGAAGTGGAGTGAGCTGTCGCCCGCGTACCCGCGAAAGATTCCCGCATCCGACTACGAAGCCGCTCTATACCGCAGGGCGGCGACTTGGCCCTGCGTTTCGCTTCGATTCGGCACTGAAGTCGTGGACGCCAGCGAGGTCAACGACATCGTCCGTCTGTCCGTGCGCGAAGAGTCAGGCCGGGAATATACGATCGGGGCCCGGTATCTGGTTGCCTGCGACGGCGCGCGTAGCTTCGTGCGCAGTCGGCTCGGGCGTGGGGAAGACCATGGGCCAACCTTCGGGAACCAGATTTTGACCGAGTTCCAGGCTGAACTGGACGACTCACTAGGACGTGACGGGTTCTTCCACTCCTTCGTTCTCGATCAGCGTTACGCGGGCTGGTTTGGCAGCCAGCATCCCTCTACGGGACTTTGGCGCTACAGCTTTCGGCACGACGAAGAAACTCTGCCGGATCCTGCCGACGTACTTGCTCGAATCCGCGGTGCGCTTGGTATGCCGGATCTTGCAGTCAGGGTCGTCAATACCTATCGGTTCGACTACACCACCGGACTGCTGCGCACCTGGAGGCAAAACCGGGTGTTCTTTGCCGGCGACGCAGCGCACTGGCATTCGCCTTGGGGAGGGTACGGGGCAAACATCGGCGTCCAGGACGCCAATAATCTTGCCTGGAAACTCGCTCTCGTTATACGGGAGCGTGCATCATCAAGACTGCTGGATACCTACGAGGCCGAGCGGAAACCGAAGGCACAACTTGCCGTCAAGGCTGCCACCTACAACTCGCTTAATTTTCAGGCACTCGTCGCTGCGACGCTAATCGGAGAGCCGGAGGCGAGTTGGTCCGGCAAGCTAAGCGAACAGGCCCTCGCGTTTCTGCGTGATGGCGCCGCACGGCACGGCGCCAATAGCGTCCTCCACACCGGCTTCCAGTTCGGCACCACCTACGAGTCCAGCGCCATCATTCGCGACGGCGCAGTCCCGCCAGGCGCCACCCTCGCGCACTACGAGGAAAGTACAGTGCCTGGTGTGCGTGCACCGCACGTGTGGTTGCGCGATCGTGCAGGTCACGTCCTGTCGACCGTCGACCTGGCGGGGGCGGCGTTCCTGCTTCTGGTGCAACACAACGTCCAGCATTGGAACGAGGCCGTCGCTGACATTGCCGGGACATTTTCGGTAGCAGTGAAAATGGTCGCGATCGGTCCTGAGGGCGAGTACACCGCCGTCGACGAACCAAAATTCAGCCGGCTCTATTCGCTCGACCGCGGCACCGCGATCCTCGTCCGTCCCGACGGCTTCGTGGCCCGCCGACTCCAGTTACCGGCAACCGGCCGTGCAGCGACCACGGACCCGGAAGATTGGCTGCGTGCCACCTTTCAGAAGATTCTTTGCCTCGATGGGGCTACAGACCCCTGACAGTACCTGGCCAACTGGATTCCCGACGCGCTCGCGTAGCCACCGCTGATCGTCGGGTCGATCAAAATTGTCTGGATATTCACGATACGCAGATCGACGTTGCGAGTTGGAGACTAGTCGCCGGGGGCGAAAGCATTTTTCGGCAAGTAATCGAAATTTATACAAGAAGCAGACGATATGCAGACCAGTAACGATGCCATGACGTCGTCAACCCAGGATTTTCCGATGAACAGTGCAGTTGATATTGATGTTGAAGCTGTGCAGGAAGCCAACGTTACCCGCAAGGTGGGACGACGACTGATGTGGTTTCTCGTAGCACTATATTTCTGTGCAATCATGGATCGCGGCAACATCTCATTTGCGGCCCTATCGATGAATCGCGACATTGGGCTCTCGTCACAGATGTTCGGGTTCGGGGTGGGCATCATGTTTGCCGCCTACGCGCTCTTCGAAGTGCCGAGTAACCTGTTACTTGCCCGAATCGGAGCACGTGCCACGCTGACGCGCATCGCGATCCTGTGGGGACTGGCAACCATGCTAATGGCGTGCGCGACCGGTCCATTGAGCTTCTATGCCCTTCGTGCACTACTTGGAGTAGCCGAAGCCGGTTTTCTTCCTGGTGTCATGCTTTATCTTAGTTACTGGTTCCCAAGGAAATATCGGGCGAGATATAACGCGACATTTAACCTGGCCATTCCCATCTCATATATAGCGTCGGCGCTTATCTCAGGTGCGATCCTGATGATGGACGGCGTAGCCGGTCTGGCGGGCTGGAAATGGTTGTTTATCCTGGAGGGCCTCCCGCCCATCGCGCTTGGCATATTTGGTTTTTTCTATTTGACGGATCGGCCTTCCGAGGCAGGCTGGCTGACGATTGATGAGCGCGAGGTACTCGAGCAGGCACTGGAGCGCGATTCAAGAGATGGTATAGCAATCAAGTCTTCAGGTCTGTTGCGTACATTGAGAAATCCGGTAGTACTCGCTTTAGGTCTTTGCAACACTGCCCTCTATTGCGGATTGACCTCACCGCCGTATTGGCTCCCGCAGATTGTCCACGGATTCAGGCTGGTGCCAACGCAGATCGGTATCCTCACATCGATTCCACCGCTGGTAGGCCTCATCGGCATGCTGCTGCTCAGCAGATGGTCCGATCGTCGTGGCAGTCGGTTCGTTCACGCATCGGTAACGTTCGCAATCGCCGGGGCGGGGTTCCTTGTCACGGCGCTGTCCACATCATTGGCTGGGATCATCATTGGATTCAGCATTGCTAACATCGGCATTTACGCCACTCAGGCAATTTTCTGGACAATCCCGCAGTCGTTCCTGCATCGGAATATCGCACCAGGCGCGATGGGCCTGATCGGTATGATGGGCTCCATTGGCGGTGCGTTGATGCCTATCACTATTGGACGGTTAAAGGACCTCACGCATTCGTTCTCGTCAGGCTTCGTTCTGGTGGTCGGCGTACTCTTCATCGCTTCCATAATGATCGCAAGCGTGCCCATACGCTGGAAGTCAGCGCGGTCATCGACCTGTTCTGCACGCTAGCGGCCATCGCCCGCTGACCAAACAAGCTCGGACGATGATTCTCGGAGATGCGTTTGCTGAGTCTTGCTCACGTTGCAGAATCCGCATCAATCCGATAGCCTTGCTTAGGTTCGTTCGCCCTGACAAAAGGTTGGCCTCGTGAAGGACATTCTCTCCCTGAAACTGTACACGCGTGTCGCGCGGCTTGGCAGCTTCTCGGCTGCGGCGCGGGAGTACGGGCTCTCGCAATCTCAGGTTTCCCGGATCATCGCCGATCTCGAAAGCGATTTGGGGGCCCGTCTGCTCACGCGCTCAACTCGCGCGGTCGTGATGACGGACGCCGGCGTCGAATTTCTCTCCCGGCTCGACCCTATCCTCATCTCGCTCGATGAGGCCGAACACAGCGCGCGTGGAGGCGGTGAGCTGCGCGGCATACTGAGGATGAGCATGCCGAGTAGCGTGGCGATCCGTGAAGTCATCCCGCGCTTGGCCCCATTCGTTGACCTGCACCCGGAGCTCCGAGTGCAGGTTTTGCTGGGCGATCGCCCACAGGATCTCGTCAAGGACGCGGTCGACGTGGCTATCCGGCTTGGACGACTGGTCGACTCGAGTGCAACGGCGTCGATGATTACCAAAATAGCGCGCGTAATCGTTGCCTCACGCACCTACATCGAACGCAACGGTGCGCCCGCCACGCCCGAGGAACTGACGCACCATCGTATCGTCGGCGGCCCCGCGTCGGTGGTCCCCACCGCGTGGAAGTTCAAGCGCGGGGTCGACGAGATCGTCATTGATCTCGAACCGCACTTTCTGACCGACGAAAACGAAGGTTCCGTGGCGGCAGCAGCAGCGGGCCTTGGCATTACCACGACGAGCGAGTGGGCGTGTCGCCGCGAACTGAAAGATGGATCGCTCGTCAGGCTGCTGGTGGACTGGAAAACGGTTGACATCCCGGTTCACGCCTACTTCCCCATGGGCCTTGCAACGCGGGCCGCAGGCCGAGCGGTCGTAGAACACCTCACCGCCGGTTTTCAGCGCGACGAGCGCTTTTCTGTCTGACCGAGTACTCGGGTCGCGCCGTTTCATTGGTGGCCAAGGCTCCAGGCACGAGCGTCTCGTTGCCTATGCATCCCATACATAAGAGATAGCAGAACCGCGTGGCTACCCCTCGCGCTGGATCATCGTTATCTTTTGCTTCACCACGCAACCCGCGAAGTGAAGGGAAAAGACGATGATCCGTTCTGTGCGTATCCATGAGTTTGGCAATGCCGACGTACTGCAGATTGAAAGCGTTGCGACGGCTCAACCCGGGGCAGGCGAGGTGCGTTTGCGCATTCACGCCATTGGCCTGAATCGAACCGAGCTGACGCTGCGCTCGGGCCGCAGCCCTGTCAAGCCGACGCTGCCGAGCGGTCTCGGCTTCGAAGCGGCGGGTGTGATCGAAGAGCTTGGGCCGGATGTCTCCGGATTCGCCGTTGGCGATCGCGTGGCGCTGGTGCCCGCGTATGGCGCTGCGGAATACGCGCTCTACGGCGAGGTGTCGCTGGCACCGTCACGCTCGCTGGTCGCGGTTCAGGATGGCGTTAGTTTCGTCGAAGCGGCTGCAACATGGGCGGCCTTTGGAACCGCCTGGGCCGGATTGATTGCGATTGGCAATCTTGCTGCCGGACAGACGGTGCTGATCTCAGCTGCATCGAGCAGTGTAGGCCTTGCTGCTATTCAAATCGCCAATCGCGTCGGCGCGCGTCCGGTCGCATTGACCCGGTCGCGGGCCAAGATCGACGAATTGCTAGGACATGGCGCCGCAGCCGCCATATCTACCGACGAGCAGGACGTGGTCGCCGAAGTCAAGCGCCTGACTGACGGCCGAGGTGCCGATCTCGTCTTCGATCCGGTGGGCGGCCCCGGCTTCGCTCACCTCGCGCGGGCGACCGCCAACGGCGGCACGCTGATTCTCTACGGCGCGCTCGCCACCGATCCCACCGTTGTGCCGCCGTTCGACATCCTGGCGCGCGACCTGACTATCCGTGGGCTCGCTCTTCCAGCCCGAACGCGCGACGACGCGCAGCTGACGGCACTTAAACGTTTTGTCGGCGAGGGCATCGCCGACGGCACGCTGCGTCCCACAATCGCCCGCACTTTCGTTTTCGACGAGATCGCCGCCGCCCACCGTTTCATCGAAGCGGGCGAGCAAGTCGGTAAGGTCGTCGTGACGGTTTGATCAACCAATTCGAGACCCAGAGCATGTCCACCCGACCACTTTTCACGCCAGTTCGTATGGGCGACCTCGATCTGCCCAACCGCATCGTGATGGCGCCGCTGACCCGCATGCGCGCAGGATCGAGCGATTACGTGCCGTCCGATCTCCAGGCGGAGTACTACGCGCAGCGTGCCTCTGCCGGGTTGATCGTTGCGGAAGCGACCGCGATCAGTCCCGAAGGCTTCGGCTGGGCTGATACGCCAGGGCTTTGGAGCCCGCAGCAGATACGTGGCTGGCGCCGCGTCACGGATGCCGTGCATGCCAGGGGCGGGCGCATCATCGCGCAACTCTAGCATACCGGTGCAATCTCGCACCCAGACCTGCGCGGGGGCGCGCAACCGCTGTCGGCGTCGAACGTCAACGTGCTTCACGATTCGGTGACGCCTGGTGGCCGTAAGCCGACCGTCGTACCCCGGGCGATGACCGAGGGTGAGATTCGCCAGACTGTCGCCGACTACGCTCGCGCGGCTCGCAATGCCATGGAGGCGGGCTTCGACGGAGTGCAGATCCTCGCAAACTATCTTTACCTGCTCGCGCAGTTCCTCAATCGCACAACCAATTGCCGCACCGACGGGTACGGAGGTGGAATCGAAAATCGGGCACGCATTCTGTTCGAGGTGATCGAGGCGGTGCTCGACGTGGTCGAGCCATCAAAGGTGGGCGTGAAAATCAGCCCGATGCACGAGGGCGGCCCGTTTGCCGCGAATGAAGATACGCTGCCGATGGCGGAATACGCGATACGGGAGCTTAATGGCTACGGCCTGTCGCACCTGCTTTTGATGGGCAACACAACCGACTTCACTGGCACGCCTATCGAACACCTGATGGGCGACGCCATGTTCCGCCATTTTCGTCCAATCTTCCGCGGCACGCTGATTGCCAACGTCGAGATGGACGCCGAACGCGGTAACAGCCTGGTCGAACAAGGGTTCGCCGATATGGTGGCGTTCGGGCGGCCTTACATTGCCAACCCCGATCTGGTTGAACGACTCGCTACAGGTGCGCCGCTCGCGGTGATTGACTGGTCCACCGTTTATGCGTCGGGTCCGCAAGGCTATTCCGACTATCCCGCTATCCGCATGGCCAAAATCTAAGCTGCACGTTGTCCACCCGTCGAGGTGATTCGACTCACTGAATCTTCATCGAGACTGGGATGAGCAGATCCACACCCGAAACACTAACAAGGAAATAATCGTGAAACTGTCCGGGAACACAATCTTCATCACGGGCGGCGGTTCGGGCATTGGCCGCGGACTGGCCGAGGCGCTGCACCAGCGAGGCAACAAGGTCATCATCGGTGGTGGTCGGCGCAGCCATCTCGACATGCTGATCAACAACGCCGGCATCATGCAGCCGGATCGTGCGGGTGGCCAGATCGACGACGCATTGATGGTGTCTACCATTACGACCAACCTGATGGGCCCAATCCGCATGACGTCGGCGCTGATCGAGCATCTCAAGACGAAAAAAACGCTGTGATCGCCTACACCACCTCGGTGCTGGCTTTCGTGCCAATTGCCGTGACGGCCGTGTACTCCTCGACCAAGGCGGCGCTGCATTCGTACATCCTTTCACAGCGCTTCATGCTGCGCGCTACCCAGGTTCGGGTACTCGAGATCGCACCGCCCTGGGTGCGTACGGACCTCATGAACAGCCGTGAAGCCGAACAGGCGATTCCGTTCGAGGCGTTTATTGACGAAACAATCGCTGTCCTGGGAACTGAGGCGGATGAGGTCCTGGTTGATGGTGCAAAGCTGTTCCGCGGCAACCCGGGACCGGAAGAACGAGGCCTGGTCAACGCCTTCAACGCACAAATGATGGAAGTGTACGCTGGTTGATCCAGATGCCTTTTCGGGAATAAGACGTTTTTATTTACCTGAAAGTATTCGTTATTGAAAGAGCGCAGCTGAGACCGGCTGCCGGAGGAAACGTCATGAAAGCACTGAATATATCCATACTCGGAACCGGTGACATGGGGGGCGCCATTGCTACGGCCATCAGCCGAAGGACGCGCCACTTGCTGCGGGTGCGCGGCTCGCAGCCGGGCAGCGCGTCGGCGCGCAGGTTGATTGATGAGCTTGGAGTGGCGGAAGCGACAGATCAGGATTTTCTTGCGAGCGATATCGTCTTCGTCGTCGTGCCGGCGGCGGCCATAGAGCAGGCAGCCGCAATATTGAACAATTACCGGGGCATCGTAGTGGCGGTATCCGTATCGGGCAGTGTCGGACAGGATGGCCTGCCTAGCGCTGCGGCCCGCATGGCAGCGCTACTTCCCGATGCAACGCTCGTCAGCGCATTTACATCGATTTGGTCTAACGTCATCCGAGAGCCGGGGAGATCGGGCAAGACCAGCGTTTTCGTATGCTCGGACGAAGATAACGCGAAAGACGTGGTATCGGGTCTTGCGAATGAGCTGGGATTCGAACCGGTCAATGGCGGCAAACTTGCGATGGCGCTTTATGCTGAGATGATGGGCATATTCGCGGTGCGTCTGGCAATAGATTCAGGCTACGGCCGTAAGATCAGCTTTCATGCATTTCGGGCCGAATGACGAGCCTCGGACGCGTCTGGCGCCCGTACCTTAAGCACTTTTTGACGCCGTCTAGAACAGGAACTCAACCCCGTGCGCTCTTCATCCAGATGAACTGGACTGGTCGAAGCCCACTTGTGTCGTCGAGTGTGTCTGATTTTATCGAAAGGATGTCCGGCACAGACTTGAGGGCACGATAGATGCGCACGGGGGACTCGGGACAGAACACACCTCTAACCTCATTGCCGCTGTCGCCGATACACGTAAATTGCTTTGTGAGGACAGTCACTGTCAGGCTGCCTTTCTTCTCCGGCACGGCCATGCCAAAGGCGAGCGCCCAACGCCTTGGACTTTTCGATCGCTACGACAAGTCAATTTTTGCCAGTTTCCACGGCATTGCACATCACTGCTGCCACTAATGCATCCTACGACTCGAAATGATTGCAGAAGCCGCCCTGGTGGAACCTGCGGTCTAAGTAGGCCTGGTCACTCCCACTGCATCTACGCCGCGCTCGCGGAAGAGTTTTTCTGCAGCGGCAACGATCGACCACCGATTTTCAATGGCTTGCTGCCTTGAAACACCTATGAACCGTTTTTCCTTAAAACGATGACGAATGCCATTGACATCGACGAGTGGAATCTTCATGATTAAATGGTTCGATTGTAATCGCCATTGTGAGGTGGCTGTAGCGTTAGGCGATCTGACGGTTCGGCATGCTGATACACGGGTGCGGTTTACGGGCAGTTGCGCGAAAATTTGCGAACTTGCCGGTCGAGAAGTCCAAGAACCGTGGGCAAACTATGTGCAGAGACTGACCTGAGCTGCCGCCTTATACGACATCCGGTTGCTTGATATGGTTATCGTGTGCCCGCGATTCCGTGGCTCTATAGAAGGCAATTCTCTTTACAGGGCAATTGAATGAGCTTTCCGATCACACTGAGTGTCAATGGCAAGCGGCTCGAAATCGCACTGGAAGACGAACGCGTGACCTTGGTTGACCTCTTGCGTGAGCACCTCCATCTCACGGGAACCAAGAAAGGCTGCGACCGCGGTCAATGTGGTGCCTGCACAGTGCTCGTCGACGAACGTCGAATAAATTCCTGTCTAGCGCTCGCGATCTCCGCGGACGGCGCCGATGTCGTGACGATCGAAGGGATTTCGCGTGGCGAAGAACTTCATCCGGTTCAAGCCGCTTTCATCGAACATGACGGATTTCAGTGCGGCTTCTGCACGCCGGGACAGATCATGAGCGCTGTAGGGCTGATCCATGAAGGGCGCACCGGCTGCGATCCGGAACGAGTCCGTGAAGCGATGAGCGGCAACCTCTGTCGCTGTGGCGCGTACTCGGGAATCACCGACGCGGTGCTTGACTCGCTAGCTCGGATGCACGAAAGAGTGCGCACCGGGGAGGCGGCGTGAACCGGTTCGAATATGTCCGTCCCAACACGATCCTCGATGCGATAGCGGCAGCGAGCAACCCCGGAGCAGTGTTCCTCGCGGGAGGAACCAATCTTCTGGACCTGATGAAGGGCGGTGTCACGCGGCCCGCCCGTGTGGTCGACCTGACGCGCGTGCCGGACCTCGGCCGAATCGAGCCGCTCCCGGACGGCGGAACGCGGATTGGCGCACTGGTTCGAAACAGCGACCTCGCGCACGACACTTCCTTTGCAAAAAAATACCCCGCGGTGTCGGAAGCACTGCTTTCCGGGGCATCGGCCCAACTGCGCAATGCCGCAACGACTGCCGGTAACTTATTGCAGCGCACTCGATGTCCCTACTTCTACGATACTGCGAGCGCCTGCAACAAGCGCGATCCCGGTACCGGATGCGACGCCAAGGGGGCAGAGACACGGACTCATGCGGTGCTCGGATGGAGCGAGCACTGCATAGCGACTCACCCTTCGGATTTCTGTGTTGCCCTGGTGGCTCTAGATGCGGTCGTGGAAATCCAAGGTCGTTCTGGCCGGCGGGATGTGCCGCTGGAAACCTTCTATCGTGCGCTCGGCGACACCCCGGAACGCGAGACGGTGCTCGAACCTGGTGAACTTATCCTTGCAGTGCGCCTGCCGCCCGCCGCTGCAGGTTTCGCAAGCCATTCGCGCTACCTGAAGGTACGTGATCGCACGTCTTACGCTTTCGCAGTGGTCTCGGCTGCCGCGAGCCTTCGCATCGAAGGGAACAGGATTGTTGAAGGACGGCTGGCTTTGGGCGGGGTTGCCTCGAAACCCTGGCGTGCACGTGCGGCTGAAGAGATGCTGAACGACCAGGAACCGAGTGACGATGTTTTCCAGCGGGTTGCCGACACCGCGCTCGCTGAAGCGAGGCCGATCGGCGGTACTGCTTTCAAAATCGAGCTGGCGCGTCGCGTCGTGAAGCGCATCCTGCAAGTCGCCGTGGCGGGTACGCCCGCACAGGCGCCTGCATTGCCAGGGTCCGTGTTCGACATGACTCAGGGGAGTCCTTCTCATGCTTAAGCCGCTTTTCCTGGATGACGCTGGCCCCTCGAGTGTCGGCCAGCCTGTCGCTCGCCGGGAGGCCGTCCTCAAAGTGACCGGTGAGGCGCGCTATGCTGCCGATCACCACCCCGAAGGCATGCTCTACGCCGTCATTGCCGCGAGCAGCATAGCGAGGGGACGCGTGACGCGTCTGGATGTGGCCAACGCGTCCGCTCATCCCGGTGTTATCGGCGTGATGACACCGGAGAATGCACCGAAGTTTGCCCGGCATCCTGACCTGAAGGACAGCAATCCGTTCACCTTTAGGCTCGACGTGCTGCAGGACGAGAATGTCAGGTATGCGAATCAACCTGTCGCGGTGGTGATCGGAGAAACGCTTGAGGCCGCGACTGAAGGCGCATATCTGCTTGCACCCCGGTATGAATCCGACGTCGCTCGCGTGCAATTCGACGCCGGCGAGCCCTTCACGCCCAATGTGATAGGGGGATTGTATCCTCCCAACGAATCGAAGGGCGATGTCGAGACAGCGCTCTCGTCGGCAGCTGTTCGGATCAATGCGACTTATCGAACGCCTGCGCAATATCACAACGCGATGGAACCGCACGCCATCGTCGCGCAATGGAATGGCGACGAGCTCACGATCGACACGCCGAGCCAGGCGCTGGGTTTGGGCCGGGCGCGCATCGCCGGGCTGTTCGGGCTCGATGTAAAATCGGTCCTGATCCGCAGTCCCTATCTCGGCGGAGGCTTTGGCAACAAGGCGTTGATTTCCGGCCCCCAGATACTGGGGATCATGGCGGCGCGCTTTACCGGTCGTCCCGTCAAGCTCGTGCTTCGCCGCGAGCAGACGTTCGGGCCGGTTGGGCATCGAGCGCCGACAAGTCAGACATTGCGCCTCGGGGCGCAGGCAGACGGCACACTGACGGCAATTGCGCACCATTCCCGGACCGCATCGAGCACCTTCGATGATTTTTTTGAGCCGAGCGGGACCTTGTCCCACTCGCTTTATGCAACTGAAACGATCTCAACAACCCACGACGCCGTCCGTCTCGACATCGGCACACCCCTGTTCATGCGAGCACCGGGTAAAGCTCCAGGCAGCTTCGCACTGGAGTGTGCGATCGACGAAATGGCACGTGCGTGCGACATGGACCCGCTGGATTTCCGCCTGAAGAATTACGCTGAAATCGAACCGATGTCAGGCAAACCATTCTCATCGAAAGCATTGCGTGAATGTTATGCACAAGGTGCGCAACGGTTCGGCTGGACTGGCCGACCACGCGCGCCGCGGCAGATGATCGATGCATCCGGGCTGCTGGTCGGCTGGGGCATGGGTACTGCGACTTTTCCGGCCAAAATGTTTCTGGCCGAGGCTCGAGTGGTACTTCGCGAGGATGGCAACGCGACAGTTGCGTGCGGCGCGCACGACATGGGTCAAGGTGCCTGGACAGTCCTGGCTCAGATCGCCGCCGACAGCCTCGGCCTAGATCTCGAGCAAGTCGAACTTCAGATCGGCAGATCCGACCTGCCGGACGGCGGAATGGCCGGCGGATCGGCGGGAACGGCGACCGCTGGCACGGCAATTCACCATGCAGGGAAAGACGTTGTCGCACAGTTGATCGATATGGCGACGAATGACGAACGGTCGCCGCTGTTCAGAGCGGGCAATGCGGGTGTAATCGCGCGCAACGGGCGTCTTTCGCGATCCGACGACGAAGGCCGGGGAGAGACTTATTCGGTCATTCTTGCGCGTGCTGGACGCACAAATATCGAGGGAAAGGGCAATGCCGCACCCGACGCTGTTGCACAAGGCAACTATGCAACGCACTCGCACGGCGCTGTGTTTGCGGAAGTGAAGGTCGATCCTGAACTCGGGCAGATCCGCGTCAGTCGACTCGTCGGCGCGTTCGCGGCGGGGCGGATCATCAACCCGCGATTGGCGCGTAGCCAATACCTGGGCGGAATGATCTGGGGTGTGTCTTTTGCGCTTCAGGAGCACGCGATCATGGATCCCCGCACGGGGCGGCCCATGAACGCCAATCTGGCTGAGTACCACGTACCCGTCAACGCGGACGTACCTTCTCTCGAGGCAATTATCGTGGATGAAGACGATCCGTACGTCAATGCACTCGGTATTAAGGGTATCGGCGAAATCGGTATTACCGGAAGCGCGGGAGCCGTGGCGAACGCCGTCTGGCATGCGACAGGCATTCGTGTGCGACAGGCGCCAATCACGCTGGACAAACTGCTTTGGTCGCAGCCGTCACACGCCCGCGATGGCAGTAGCCCGTCAAGAGCGTTATTTGACTGAGTGCAGGATATCCGCATCGGATGTTGGGACCAATGCACGAAACCCGATCCGGCAGCCTTTCAAGTCGATCAGCTCCGCAGCGCGAAGATCCGTTGTCCGTTTACACGCCTTGTGCGTAGGCCTTACCGTCGTCGTTGCTGATGTTGACTCTCCGATCGATGGCGATATGGCACTAGTAAAGATGCGTAGTATCCTCTTCAGGCGAGGCTACAGGGAACGCATCAATCACTGCCATGTGCAATGACAATCCCGTGATTGCGTGGTGTTTGGATTCGACAGGAGCACACCTATGAATGATTCGATCCGTCAACCTCTGAACAACGAGCCCTCCGTTTCACAGCCGGCGCAGGCCGAAAGCGAAAAAGAGGCTATTCAACAAGTCCTCACTGGCTACTACGACGCCCTGAGCCGCGATCTGCATGTAGCCGCCTCGTTTTACGGAGAGCCGGTCATAGTTGTGCAACCGGCTGAGGTCTTGCCAATGAATAAAAGAGAGGACACGGAAGCTTTCCTGACCAAGCTTCTGAGCGGGTTCAAATCGCTTGGTTTTTTGCACGCGCAGTTGAGCGACTCTCGCATCAAAATGCTGAGTGAGACGACCGCAATTTATAGCACCGTGGCGATTCGCTATAAAACCGATGGATCGGAGATGCCACGAGGCGGATTCACTTATCTCCTGCACAAGGGGCCGCCCGGCTGGCAAATCCATGCGTTGATCGTCACCGATATGGACAAACTGGTGAACGCTGATTGAACCCGGTCCTTCGCTGACTTTCCCATGCGTCGCCACGATCAACAGGCCTTATCGTATGCGATCCATCAACCAGGCCTCTCTGAGCGTGCATGCCGTTGCGGCATGGATGGTGTAGCGGGAAGCGTGATCAGCGAATGTGGCCTGGCATCTTCCAGGGAAGCAGCGCGCCGTATTCATCGACGGTCTTTGCAAGGGGCAGCCGTTGAAACAGCCAGGTGAGGTAGCGATACGGTCAATGCTGTGGGCCCGACAGGCCTCCACGATTGAGTAGAGGTCTGCGCTGGCGTTTGCGCCTGCGACAGTGTCTGCAAAGATCCATGAGCGGCGTCCCACGCAGAATGGGCGAATCGAGTTTTCACATGCATTATTCGAGATTGGCCAGTTGCCGTTCTCGATGTAGCGAACCAATTTCGGCGACTGTCCGCGCAGGTAAGTTGGCGCTTTGTCGAGTAGGCTGTTGGGCACGACGCCGGGAGATTGCTCGATCATGAGCTTGTAAATGACATCGAGTACGGGCGTACAGTACCGTCGTCGCAATCGCTGCCTCCGCTCAACGGCTGTGGTGCAAATAGCGATCAACGGATCGGTTAGAGTGTCGGCCTAACTGATTTGAGGGCCCGCGATGAGCAAGCTGAAGAGTCTGGACGGGTTGTTCGCCGGCCGTCACTTTGACCGTGACGTGATCATTCTTTGTGTGCGCTGGTATCTGCGCTACAAGCTCAGCCTGCGCGATCTCGTCGAGATGATGGCTGAGCGAGGGTTGGCGCTAGCTCACACGACGATCCTGCGTTGGGTGCAGCGCTATACGCCCGAGTTCGTCAAGCGCTGGAACCATTTCGCAACATCTGAGGGACCGTCGTGGCGGGTTGACGAGACGTACCTGAAGATCCGGGGCAAATGGGTTTATCTATATCGGGCGGTGGATCGGGCCGGCCAGACGGTAGACTTCGTGCTCAGGGCAAAGCGCGATGTCGCTGCGGCAAAAGCCTTTTTCCGCAAGGCAATCAAACATCAGGGCCGGCCACCAGAGACGGTCACGCTCGATGGGTATGCCGCCTCGCACCGGGCCGTGCGTGAGATGAAGACTGATGGTCAGCTGCCCGAGGACTGCGGCTGGAAAACGGTGGCGATGATAAAGCGATTTGGGTTTCTTCATCATCCAATCTTACCCGACCACTTCCGCAACCTGACAAAGCCGTAAAAAGCTGCCGCTGGCAGTCGGAGGGCGTCGATCAGCCGGCGGAACGGATCTCCCAGACTGAGCAACGTCTATTTCGGGAGATAGTACTTCAGCACTTGCCAACGGTCGTGCACGACCCCTGACGCGTATAGAGCGTTGAGTTCCGATTTACTGAGCCCGATTTCAACGAGTACGTCGCGAGTGTGAGTGCCGGGCGCCGGGGCCGGAACGAGTTCACGGACGGGGGATTTTGTAAGACGGAACCACGAAGGGGCCAGCAGTGCGGTAGGAAAATTGCTTGGATGCTTGCGCCGGACGAGCGTTACATTGCCGAAGTCAAGTGCGACGGTAGGCGGTAGTTTGTCGTCTTCGCGCGATACAACAGGTAGCGCATCGAGACGTTTGACCTTGACGACGGATGCTTTGGGAAAGCGGTTGAGTACGGTATGTAATTTCCCAATACTGAGCAACGCGATCGAATCAGCCATGTCGGTGCGACTAGTACTTTTGGCGCCAAGTGCTGCGGCAACACCATGGAGGTCCCGTTCACGGCAGGCGAGAAATGCCCAACCTTCAACACAACGATAGAGCGAGTATTGAGCACCGTGTCCTTTTGCATCTTGCCCGCTTGCTTGCGTTGGACGAGCCTCACTTGCTGAGGCGACGACGAATGGAAATTGTACCAACTGCGCTCCCATGACTAATGATGTGCGGACATAAGCGCCACCTCTCCCAAGCTCTTTCGCGACGAGCGCTTGTGCAATTCCGAGCGCTGCGGTAAATCCAGCGATATAGTCGACGCACGACGCGATGCCATGCAGTACTGGGGCGTTTGGAGTGCCGTAGCGGGATGTGATACCCGTGGCAGCCTGAAGTACGGGATCGAATGCGGGGAAGTCCTTCCATGCCCCGTCGTTGGGGCCGCCCCAAGCGCTCACTTGGCAGCAAATGATGTTGGGATTGATCGTTCGCAACTGTTCGTATGAAATGCCGAGGCCGGGCGCCGATTTATCGAGAAAGTTGTGGACGACTATGTCGGCGTTCTCAACAAGTCGCTTTAGAACTTGTCGCCCTTGATCAGTTTTGAGATCGATGATCGCCGCCCGCTTGCCTTGATTCACATCAATACCGTACCACATCGTCATCCGTGGGCCTGCTTGGGGCGCGGGTGCGTCGATGCGAATCACTTGTGCACCAAATTCGGCTAGCGTGCGCGAAGCCACCGGTGCCGCAATGATGTTCGAAATATCGAGAATACGAATGCCCTCGAGGATCGGCCCGTACGGCGACATCGGCGGCTGCTCGGTCCTGTTGATGGGCGACTGTTCTTGCCAGGACGATCCAACCTCGTACTTCTCTACGCTACGCGACGTCAACGTAGGCGATGCAGTCCCTGTGCCAGTAATTGTCAAAAAGCGGCCGGCCTGTAGCACGGGTCCGTCGATCGGGTCATCGATTTCGCTCACGTGCCCGCTTTCGTGCGCGACAGGCTCTAAAAGCCATTCCTCTGTCGTGCGGACTATCGAGCATGGAACGCCTGCTACCTGAAGTGCCTCCTGCCATTCTCCCGCGGACCGTGTAAGAAATCGAGCGACCATGACTTCGTTGAGTCGGGCGACCCAATGCGGATTCATTTGGACTGAACTGCTGATGTTGTTGCCTTCGACTCCTTCGTCAAAGGGGCTACCCACAAACATCCCCTCAGCAACGAGTTGATCCAGAATCCCAAGGACATCGAGACATGCCCGCGCTTGATGAACATGATCCGCAGCGTTGATAAATATCAGCCGGCCGTCCGCACAAAGATGATGTCCGAACTGAGGACGCGAGAACCGCTTAAGATATGCGGACAAGGCGGCTTTGTGTTGATCACTCAGGTGGTCCGCCAGATCCCTGAAGATTGGGAATGCGATTTCTTTCATTACGTTGTCGACACGGGGCAGATTGAATTGCTCCGGTTGCCCCTCGATTCGCATCGCGAGAGCTGACATCGAAGAAAGTACTGCATCGGCGAGAGGTACTTCGACAAATTGCCCAGCACCTGATCGAAGTCGATGAAAAAAAGCGAGTGTTGCTACCGTGGCCCCAAGTACGCCGCCGTAAGCACTCGCCATAGGGACCGAAGTGAAGATCGGATCAGAGCCAAGGATGGCAGCCGTTGAATTTAGATGTGAGTACACTCCATGTGAAGCTGCAAGTGATCCTTCCCACGCGGGAAGTTCAGCTTCTAATGTACCAGAGGCGAAACCGGGAAGAGAAAGGTACACAACTTCTGGGTTGTATTTAGATACGCTCGCGTAATCCAGGCCCCAGACAGCAGTTTTTCCCGCACCGAGATTGTCGATGACAATATCTGCGTTGCAGGCAAGGCGGAATGCCTCGGCGCGTTGGTGTTCGATGCCGAAGTCTAGTTCAATACAACGTTTCCCACGAGAAAGGAGGGCGTCTTCGGAGCTACCTATCCTCTGCGATCTATTGAGTTCAATGACATCTGCACCCTGATCTGAAAGAAGCATCGCGGCCACACGTCCGGCCCAGATACCCCCAAGATTAAGCACCCGAATGCCTCGGAGCGGAGCAACCGTTGTTGCCGATTCGTAGTTCATGACAATGCTTCCTTCACTTGCCCGTTGAGAACCAGTCTGAGACTTGCTGAACTGGTTAATAATTCTCTGCCGTTTCGACGGAGTGTGATTGCCGCGGAAAACCACAAAGGAGAGTCAACATCCCGATGGATGTCAGGGCCGCCATAAAGTCGATTCCCGCGTACAGGTTACCGAAGCGGACACTGATAGCACCGATCACCATCGTGCTGAAGGCGCCACCCAAACCGCCAAGTGAGCTGATCGTCGCGATCCCGCCTGCTGCAGCCGAGTGGCTCAGATACGCGCTCGGTATCGTCCAGAAAAGGCCCAGGATGCTGAATACGCTAACCGACGCGACGGCAAGCAGCGCGACAGTGAATATGAGATTGCCGTGTGCAACCGGCAATAGCACGAAGCTAGCAGAAGCCGCAAAACCGCACATCGAGACGTGCCACCGTCGCTCGCGAAATTTGTCGGAGCTATAACCGACGAAGACCATGCCAACCGTAGAAAGAAGCGAGAGTCCCCCGCTAATCCAGCCTGTCGAGCCTATGGTCTGGCCGACCACGTCTTTTAGGATCGACGGCATCCAAAGCAGGACTGTGGTGAGTGAACTAAAGAAGCAAAAATAGACGAATGCGAGCATGTAAACTCTTGGATCCTTCAGGCTAGCGAGGAAAGATGCTCCATGCGTTTCTCGATCACGCTGGTCGAGTGCGAGCTCCGCAGCGATTACCCCCTTCTCCTCCGCGCTGAGCCAACGAACCGATGCAACATTGTCCGCAAGATAGAAGTAGGCGATCACACCGAGAACGACGGTTGGCAAACCTTCAATCATGAATAGCCATTGCCATCCATGAAAGCCCGCAACACCATCGAGATGCTGCATAGTCAGTCCAGACGCTGGCCCTGCGATTACTCCGCCTAGAGGCACCGCCGTGACGAAGAGACTTGTAATTCTTCCTCTTAGTCGATCTGGAAACCAAAGTGTTATGTAGAACAATATTCCGGGAAAGAAGCCGGCCTCTGCAACCCCAAGCAGGAATCGCAGAATGTAGAATACGATCGCGCTGTGCGCGAGCATCGTCGCGCACGTCACCGCGCCCCATGACACCATGATCCGCAACAGCGTGCGGCGGACACCCGTGCGCACGAGCCACAAATTACTCGGCACTTCCAAGGCGATGTAGCCGATATAGAAAATTCCAGCAGCAATTCCGTACATGCCGTCGTCAAGCTTCAAATCATGGAGGAACTGCAGTTTGGCAAAGCCAATGTTGAAGCGGTCAATCGTTGCCATCATGTAGCAAAGCAACAGGAAAGGAATCATCCGCCACGCGACTTTGCGGTACGTTGACTGACGTACCCGTGATGATGTCATGAACTGGATTGACACGTCGTCTCCAAATAATTTTTCACAAATGTTGCGGTCGATCAGCTTTTTCTGCATGCCGGGAAACCGGCAGAGGGTCCGATTTCCACGCCAGCGACACGTTTCCATTGGATTCAACTGCGATCGATAATCGCACGCGATTGCATTTATCGACCGCATGATCCTCAATGATGAAGGTTGTGCGGTCAACCCCGAGTCAGCACATACAGTGCGATAATCGCCCAAGCGCTATTTTTACGTGTGCCGCTATGCTGAAGAAGATCAAACTTAGTTCACGCCGTCCACTCACTCGACCCGGACGTGATCCAGTTCATACTGCTAGGAGGGCCATGTCGTGACGTCAAATGGCGGTGATCCGACCGATGAAGGAAGCGTTCAAGGTTCCGCCAAGCTGTCTGGCGATCCGAACTACATGACATCGCTTGAGCGCGGGCTGACAGTCATTCAGGCATTCTCAAAACAACGGCACAGGCTTTCGATCTCTCAGATTAGTCAAAAGACCGGCATCTCGCGCGCCGCCGTTCGACGATGTCTGTACACCCTTAGTCACTTAGGTTTTGTTGCCGCGGAAGACGAGCGCTACTTTGTGTTGCGCCCGAAAGTATTGGCATTAGGGCATGCGTATCTCACATCGAGTCCGTTCGCAAGCGTGAGCATGCCGGTTCTAAGGCACGTTACGAGCGTGTTGAACGAATCGAGCTCGATCGCAGTACTCGACGGTGCCGACATTTTGTATATCGCCCGAGCGCCCACATCTCGAATCATGACAATCGAACTCGATGTCGGTAGCCGCTTGCCTGCATATTGCACGTCGATGGGTCGTGTGATGCTCTGGCAGCTTTCCGATGACGAACTTGAAGCGCGGCTAAAAATGATGCGTTTCCTTCAGTACACGGCCAACACGCTGACGACTCCGGATGCTTTGAAGGCCGAGTTGAATAAAGTTAGCGTGCAAGGTTTTGCACTCATCGACCAGGAGCTTGGAGCGGGTTTACGGTCTGTCGCGATACCGATCGTGAACTCGCGAGGCGTGACAGTCGCTGCAACGTGCGTCGCAGTGCATGAGTCGCGCGTAACCGTGGGCGATATGAAATTAAAGATACTGCCCGTTCTTCGTGAGGCCGCTCAGGAACTTTCTCTTCTTGCAGGATGACCTGCGATCTTGTCGATTCCGGGACGTGTGGTGTTGTATTGAGATAACTATTCGGCACTGTCATGTTGGTGGAGCGGCTGAATGAAGAGATGAAGAAAACGAATCGCTTTATCGTGGCCGACGCTTTCCTGCAATCGTCATCAGCTGCACGGTTCGGTGCTATTTCAGGTTCAGCCTAAACCTTCGCGATATCGAGGAGTTGTTGTTCGAGCGAGGTGTCGTGGTCACGTACGAAACGATCCATTGCTAGTGCATTAAATTTGGCGCTGGATTCGCCCGTTGCGGCAAAGCGGCGAGGGGTAAGCCGGACCGTACATGGTATCTGGATGAGATGTTCGTGACGCTACGCGGCGAGGCATATTTGATATGGCGAGCGGTCGACGAGCATGGCGCCGAACTCGACGTGCTGGTCGAAAAACGCCACGACAAGGCCGCGACAAAGCGCTTCTTCCAAAAAGTGTTACGTTCAAACCCGGTGTCGCTCAAGATCATCAGACGCCCGCTATACCCGTATGCATATCACGGCGCATTTGCGCCGCGTATTCGCGAAAGTCGACCTCCAATGTGTAGCGGGCCATTGAACACCCATGGCGGCCTGCTGAGCTATGGCCACTCCGGCTGTGCCGGTGCAGTTGCTCATCTTGTCGAGACCCAATTGCAGATGACGGGCCGCGCTGGCGAGCGCCAGGTGCAGGACGCGTTACTGGCACTCCAGCATGGAGATGGAGGTGTGCTGTCCTCCCATGTCAGCGTCTTTCTGGAGCGAGTGCATTGAACGACGAGCTTACCGGGCAAGGCGACTGGACCACGGGCGCGCCCGTGGTGAGTTACCAATCATGCATCTACTGTCAGCATGTATGGTACTTTCGACGCACTTTCTGTCCATCGTGCGGGACGTCGAATCCCGCAAAGCACTCGGCGGCGGGCCGCGGCGTCGTCTGTGCGTCGACGACGGTCACGCGTCCACCGAACACCGAAGTCGTTTCGCGTGGCCATACGTTATTCTGCTTGTTCATATGGAAGAGGGATTCCAAATGATGGGCCATGGAGATCCAATGCTACGCATTGGCGATCACGTGGTAGTCGAGTTCCGAGCTTTCGGCAGCCTTCGCGTGCCTCACGTCATCGCTGTTCCCCTTTGCGGCAAGCGTCAGGTCATCCAGTGACAAGCATCGGCAATCGTTGCATTGTCGCCCTACATTGCCACAGTTGTTGAATCGCAAGATCTCGATCCGAGGACCGGACATTCCGATGCCAAGAACGTGCAGATGCGATATGACCATCATGCCGGTGGTCGCTGTTTGTGCAAAGCTGTACTGTCAGTGAATGAAGATATATCAATCACTAAAAGACAGAATTGATTTGATATTAACTACATGTCTATGGCGATCAGCATTCCTCATCACATAGGACATTGTGGTCGAAAATAAGATGATGTTCGAGCAGCTGACTGACGCAGGCATTGTGTTGCGCGAGATGATTTTTTTTCAGACGCGTATAGGTCATTACGGAGACTGTCCTGAGTGGACGCGACGGTCGGACGTATGGTGCACCACTGGCCGACTGGTCGCGTACCCATCGAGCACAGGAACAGCGCTACTGGACGTTGCGCGACGGTCGCATCAAGGCGATATCTGCAGGCACAAACACAAAGACGAATCTGGTCTACGCCGGCAACGGCCAGCATACCAGGAGACAAATGATGACAGACACCTCGCATGTGCTCGATGTCCGGGCATTTCTCGACAGTCGACCGTTCACGCCTTATCAATGGCTGATCTTTGCGTTGTGTGCTTTGATTCTTGCGGCCGACGGATACGATACGGCGGCCATGGGATTCATTGCCCCGTCGCTCGTGCACGAGTGGGGCGTTGCACGTTCGTCCCTCGGCCCAGTCCTTGGCGCGGCTCTGGTTGGTCTTGGGATAGGAGCATTGATTGCCGGCCCCATTGCGGATCGTTGCGGCCGAAAAATCGTGCTGTTGTGTCTGTAGCGTTTTTCGGCTTATGGAGTCTCGTCGCCGCACACGCATCATCCATTGAATCGATGACAGTGATGCGTTTTCTGACTGGACTGGGCCTCGGCGCCGCGATGCCCAACGCGGTGACCGCAATGTCTGAGTATGCGCCAGCGAGAGTGCGGGCGCTCGCAGTCAATGCCATGTTTTGCGGATTTTCCGGTGGCCTCGCTGCGGGAGGGGTGCTCGCTGCTTGGCTCATTCCTCATTACGACTGGCAAAGTGTGCTCATCGTCGGAGGTCTCGGACCCTGCGTGCTTGCCGTTTTGCTGGTATTCCTGCTGCCAGAGTCGGTTCAGTTTCTCGCAGTACGGGGAAATCGGGACTAGCGGATTGCTGGCATCCTTGCCCACATCGCGCCCCGTACGTCATTCGCTGGATGTACGTTTACGCTACATGCACCGAATGACGAAGCACGCAGCGATGGACGCACCGCGCTAGCGCTCGTGATGTCGCGCCGCTACCGCTTTGGCACTGCAATGCTGTGGTTGGCATACGCCATGGGATTGCTGATCTTCTATGTGCTCACAAACTGGCTGCCAATGCTCTTCAAGGAGGCAGGCTTCTCGCTTGCAGATAGTGCGCTGATGAGCTCGTTGTTTCCACTCGGCGGCGTACTCGGTAATCTGAGCGCGGGCTGGTTTATGGACCGATTCAATCCAAATAAAACGATCTCTCTGACTTATGTGCTTCTTGGGCTTTTCGTGTTTCTGGTTGGACGCAGCGTCGGCAGCCCCTTGTTGCTCGGCGTGTTGATGTTCGCTACCGGTACATTGGCAACCAGTGCAGTTTCGTCAATGTGCGCGCACGCCGCCGACTTTTACCCAGCCGAAGGGCGCGCGACAGGTGTCGCACGGATGCTGGGTATTGGCCGAGTTGGCGGCGTAGCGGGTGCTTTTACGGGTGCGGCGTTGATGGGCCTCGGCTGGAATTTCGGGGCAGTACTCGGTTTGCTGGCCGTGCCGGCGCTCGTTTCGGCGATTGCCCTGCGGGTACTTGCATGGTCAGGATGCAATACGGCCTCGATTCGGTGGCTGGCATGATACCGGAGAACATGCCGGCTTCCAGTTTTCGTTTGCCGATGATGACGTGTCAGATTGGCGCATTAGCCGAAAGGAGACGTGGACGGGGCTAAAGCAGTCTTTGCCTTGAAAGACCGCATTGATGCTGTAAACCGGGGACTCGACAATTCAAACGGTAGACCGGGTGGGGCGAAATGCGGTGGGGCCAGGCAGTGGGTTCGATTCGGTGAAGGCTGCGCACAATCATCACTGTTTGCGGAGGAGGTCATCGGAGCCGATCCGCGCGATTTTCGGTACTTTGGAGGTGCGACAGCCACCTGTCTTGACGTGGCCTTCAATGAGGATGCCAGTCAGATCCGGCTACACAACGCTCCGTTGAACTTCGCTTTCCTGCAGGCACGACATCGGTCCGTTCCGCGCCGATTCAAATCTCGCACTCAATCTGTCGGAAAAAATGCGTAAGACCCCGTCTAGGGTCCCGACCACCTTGAAGATCCTGACGCTGCAGAAAAATCTGATGCTTCGGCTCTTGGGGAATTCCCTATACCACTTGCCAAACGCCAGCGTACTGGCAATAATGATACTAAGTAGTATGATAGATGCATGGAAAAACTGGCATGACTGCGTTGTCGCTGATGCGAGGCAGGCAGATCGCTTCGAACTAACGGGATTAAGAGCAGCGAAGCTGATAGTAAATGTGATTCGGGCGAACATCGGTGATGTCGGATTCGCCGTGTCTGGTCGGTTCGATTGCTCCCGTAGTGTACTGAGTTAGAAATTCGTCAACAGAACTACGAGGGTAGCCATCGTGGCTTGGGGCCAGTATCAATCGCGCAAAATGACGAAATCTTTGTGGCCGTAACTGCGCCTTGGCGAGTGCAACAGGGCAAGGGTGAACCAGCGGAACGGGATCGAAGGAGAAGCGGATGAACGCAGAAATGTCGTTGCGTTTGCTAATTGAAAAGTGGCTGACGCCAACTTTGGCGACGCCGATTCGCGTAACCCGATTCAGCCGCACACCCCCTAGTCGGAGGCGTTATGTACGCGTTGACGCACTGCGGCCGGAAGGTCCGGTCACCCTTTTTTCTTCCGACACGATGACGGCACGTGGTGCGTATCCCCGCCTGATGGCGAACGCCCGGCAATACGTGCTTACGCAAGTGCCGGATGACTGGGATATCGGCGGAGGCGAATCACAGCGAACGCATCCAACGAATCGCAGGGAGATCACCATGATGGACGAGTCAAATTACCTAACACTCGAAAACATCCGAGAACTCGATGTGTGGACGTGCGCTTGGTATGACGCAGCGGTCGAAGCGCAATTTATCAGCGCTTCCTATCATCCAGACACCGCGACCCTGGACCGTCTGCGAAGCTATTTCAGAGTCGGCCTGACGGCCCAGGAAGCCGCTCACGCGTGCTTCGGTGGCAGGCACTAAATCAACAACTGTTGATGGTCTCTATCTGACAGCGGTAACCCTACGAAAGGCAAACTATATGGATTGTCCGATTTAACAGCGACTCGCAATACTAGCAGGCTGTTGAAAAGTCTCCCGGAGCGGTCAGCCGTGGAGAAGGAGTAGCCGATGACAGGAAGAGCGTGACGACACTGAGATGGAAGCGACGTGCGGTGTAGACGGCTACTTGGACGTGATGTTCACAATGGCAATCTCCGCTCTATATGAGAAGTTAGCTGAGAACTATGTCGTCTTTGCATCGATTACTTGAGGGTTCGGGTCGTTGGTGAAAATGTAAACAGACTCGAAGGTACCGCCTTTAGCAGGAGCCGGCCGTGCTCCGCAGTTCGAACGGCCAGAATGGACTTATAGTAATACTAAATATTCATAAATCCAGGAGACTTTTCGTGAAAAAATCTATTATACAATTAGCATTACCAATCATTCTGCTTGATTGCGCTCATGCGCAAAGTACCGTGACTCTGTATGGCGCAATCGACAGCGGCATCAACTATACAAACAACGTTCAGATCGCGCAGACCGGATCAAGCCTTGTCGGTGGCCATCAAATCGCGATGCTCGAGGGTGGAGCGGCCGGCCTTCAGGGTAGTCGGTGGGGTTTCCGGGGAACAGAAGATCTAGGCGATGGATTGAAGACCCTCTTCGTGTTGGAAAGTGGTTTCGATAGTAACAGCGGTGTCTTGGGGCAGGGCGGTTCGGCGTTTGGTCGACAGGCATATGTCGGCTTGAGCAGCGCGTTCGGTACCGTGACGCTCGGCCGACAGTATGATGCCGTCGTTGATCTGTATGCACCGTTCTTAGCGGCGCGACAGTGGGGCGGGTTAATGGCTTTTCACCCGGGAGATGTGGACAATGCTTTGAATTCACGACGTATTAACAATTCAATAAAATACCGCAGCGTCAGTTATCGTGGGCTAACGGTCGAAGCAATAATGAATCTCGGCGGTATCGCAGGATCTTTCTCGAGCAACTGGATCTGGGGAGGTGGCGTGGCCTACGCAACGGGGCCGTTTTCGATTAGTGCCACCTATCTGAATGTTCACAATCCGAACACGTCGTTCTACGGCTCCAACCCTGACGCAGGCCCGTCGACAACCAATAACCTTGGAGTCTTTGGCAGCGCAACCGGACCTGAATTCAATCCGGTCTACGCCGGTTACGCATCGGCGAACCGACGTGAGACAGCGGCAATAGCCGCAGGTGTCACCTTGGGTTCGTTGAACGTGAACCTCGCGTATTCGAATACAAGGTTCGAAGGCATGGGTTCGGCATCGGGCCCCAATCCTCTGAACTACAGTGGGACTGCTGCATTCAATAACATCGAAATTAATTCGCAGTATCAACTCACGCCTTCGTTGCTGGTTGGCGCGGCCTACGATTACACCCGCAATGGGGGAGCGGGTGGACTGGGGGGGGCGAATTACGACCTCTTCAGTACAGGTACTGATTATTTCCTGTCTAAGCGTACAGACGTATATACCGTCGTCGCTTATGAAAAGGCGAGCGGGACGGACTCGTTCGGACAAAGCGCGGTCGCCGAGATTGGCGAGTTGACTCCGTCGACGACCAACAAGCAGGTGTCAGTGCGGATCGGTATCCGGCACAGATTTTAACAGGAAGCGCGGCGCCTGAAGCATGTGGCGCCGCTTGCAACCGTCACACGGATATCCACAAAAAATGCGCCGTTCGAGAGATTCTGGTGCGGCGGGTTGTCGATGAAGAGCAGGATTTCGCTGACCGAACCGGGCAGTTAAAAACGTGTCTTCAGTTGATCTGAGACTCTAACAACTGCAACTTCTGGCTGCCCGGGATTTGACCGCGCACCCGATCGGAGGTCACCAACCCCGACTGGAGATGAGCCGCGCCCCTGCGGGCGCGCTCGCACAGAATGTTTTTCAGCAGATACTCAACTGTCGGATGCTTGGTGGCATCTATTGCCTCGTGGCGCTTGGATCGAGGCTCGTGCATGGAATCCTACATGTGCCCAACTTCGCCTACGGGGCGCTCTACATGGCTGGGGCGTTCATCACGTTCCATATGATGAGCGCCTACGCCGTCAACTACTAGTTGACCATGTTGGCATCGACCGCGTGCGTCGCGGTGCTGGCCGTACTTTCGGAGCGGCTGGTCTGTCGCCCGCTGCGACATGCCTCGGGTCCGCATCCGATGATTGCCGCGATCGGTGTGTTGCTATTTTTCGAGGCGTCGGAACAGGCGATCTGGGGAGCCGACTTTCGCCGCATGCAGTCTCCATACAACGGGATCATCCACGTCTTGGGCCTGACAGCAACCGTACACGGATTGTTGCTCATCGGATCGGCATTCGCGCTGGTCGCAGCCTTGGACTTGTTCCTGACCCGCACAACCATGGGCTGGACCATTCTCGTAATGGCCGAGAACCGAGAGGGCGCCTCCTTGGTGAGCATTGACCCAGCATGGTTTCGATCCTGACGCCGGCTACACAGGCCAGTTCAATCTCGGGCACGGCGGCTTTATGGCCATTGGGGCCTACGTCGTGGGTATGCTCGCCGTCGCCTTTCACATGCCGTTTTTTGGCTTGCCTTCTTCCTGTCCGGCGTCAACCCTGCTGCCATGGATTTCTTGAGGGCATCCTTCTAAGGACAACGTAGGAGGCGGACGAAATAACGGTTCTGGTGATTGCGAAACACACACGCTGAAGGCGGCGACGCTGAACATCAAGACTAGATCGTTAAGCCTCAACGGGGGTCTCTAGGATCATCAACGTCAACCAATCGATTACCGCAGCGGGATTTTCTATGCCTCTAATTTCGACCGCGACGCCGTATCGAATCATCAGATTTTGTCTGCTCTTCCGCGTCACATCCTTAAGCATAATCCTGGCTCTAACATCGCTGCCGACCGGGACCGGTGTAGTGAAGCGCACGCGATCGAAGCCATAGTTAATGTTGATCTTTCTGCCGTCGATGGCGGGCAGCGACTGATGAGCGAGGGCGGGTAACAGGGATAGAACAAGCATTCCATGGACGATGGTGCCCCCGAACTGACTTTCCCGACGGGCGCGTGCCGGATCGACGTGAATGAACTGAAAATCGCCAGATATGGTGGCAAATGAATCGATCATACTTTGATCGATCGTTACCCATTTTGAGACCGCGATCTCGCTTCCGATCTTTGCCACCAATCCGCTGACGCTGAGTCTCAATTGACAATCGTCCGACATTTCATTTCTCTCTTCGAAGAACATCAGGTACGTAGAGCGGCCTTGGTGTTGGCAACGATGTTGGTAGCCGTCGAGCCTATCAGACCAAGTTGTCGCAAAACAATGGAATGTCACGAGTAGAAGTCGCGCCGTTTGTACGAAAGAATTGGGACACAAAAGGAAATTCAATCGCACGAGTCACGACGACCCCGAACAACAACGCATAACGTTGCTCGTTCGTCACCCGCCGTCCTCCGCTGCATGCGCCGGGCTAGCAGAGCGATCGACCGCCTGTAGAGACCCCATGCGAACTCCGGCGTTGTTCTCGAAAATAATCCCCGCAGGCTGCGATCGAGAGTCGGTCACGCAGGCCATACAGGCCGCGCCGATGAGCGGCCCGATCGCCATCGTGATTACCGAGTACTGGAACGAATGGGTTCGCTCAAAGACCACGCCGATAACGATCGGCACGATGATGGCGCCCAATTGTATGATCGCGTTGGAGACGCCGGCCGCCGCGCCGAGCGCGGCTTGGTCCATCTTCTCGGAAATGAAAGCTGTTAGAAGAGGAGAGTAGGCGAAGGCGGTCACGCCTAGGAACGGGGCTAGGAGCCGAAACTCCGAAATGTCACGGGTCTGTGAAAAGATCAGAAGAGCAATGGCGAAGGCAGTGAGGCAAATCACGATGAGGGCCTTGCGGCGCCCTCCAATGAGATCGGACAGCAGCCCGTAGAGCGGCTTGCCACACAGACCGAAGAGCCCGAAGACCGCAACTACGCTCCCTGTCGCGACCGGTCCGATCTTGATCATCAGGGGGTGACCCAGAACGCGAATCCCCAGGTGCCCCATAGGCCGCCCAGACCGCAGGCGGCCATCAGCACGAAATTCCGGTTCGTCAGCAGAATGCGGGCAGTGATCAGGAAGGTTCCAGCCCGCTTGGGTGCCCTCGGTGCGGCCGTAGGGCTGTCGCGCAGCACAATGAGGCTGAGCAACAGAACCAACGCCATCACACCGCCTAGCAGGGGGTAGAGCGCCCGCCAGGTGAACTGGAGAATGACGAGCGGGAAAATCGCGTTGGCGATCGTAACAGCGACTGATGAGGCCGTGCCCAAAATGCCGAAGGCTCGGCCACGTTCCTTGGAGACGAACCAGTTGGCGAGGAGCTTTGCGGTTCCGGCATATCCGGTTCCAGCCGACATGCCGATCAGGAGTTGGAGCGCGAGCCCTTGCCAGGTGGTTTGGATCAAACCAAAGACCGCCGTGAAGGAGCCGAGCGGGAGAAGGGCCAAGCGTATGGCGCGCTTGGGCCCTAGCCGGTCGACCGCGAATCCCCCGAAGAAACTCGCGCCGGAATAACCAACGAAGAACGCCGACACGAACGCGCCCATCGTTGGCGGAGCGATGTGCAGTTCGGCAGCGACGGCGCTGCCGGAATTGCCCCAGGCCAAGCGTCGCGCGAAGCTGGTGACGAGGACCGTTAGCGAAGTGGCCAGGATCACCCACCGATACGTGAAACGCCCTTCCGGCTCGGTGGGGACCGTCATGGCGTCTCTAGGTGATTGATCGATCCGAGTGTCCATTCGCGTCTCCGATTTGATTAAATGATACTACGTAGTAGTATATAATCTTCCTGCCTAACTCAAGGGCTTCATTTTTGGGTAGGGCAAGCACCGATACCACCCGAACGCGGCTCGCCACTGGTGCCGGACGTGTAGATGGAGAAGAGCGCATTAAGCGCTGGATAGCGTCAACCAGAACGTCCGGTTTACCGACAACCATCTTGGCCGGTCGGC
>NZ_JALPRJ010000190.1 GCF_030464885.1 Caballeronia sp. SEWSISQ10-4 2
CAGGCAACGCTCGAAGCAATGCCGGTCAATGAATATGTTGATTTGTATGTGATTTAGTCAGGATTCGTCACTCGCTTTTAGATCAAACGTTTCGAAGGTATTTCCTCGTTTAAACCAAGGGAAAAAAAACATGGCCCACAATCTCCACAAAACGCTCAAGGAATTCGATAGCGGTTCCGGCAAAGGCAAGTACTACTCGTTGCCCGCGCTCGGAAAGGCGCTCAACGTCAAGATCGAACGCCTGCCGGTGTCGATCCGCATCGTGCTGGAATCGGTGCTGCGCAACTACGACGGCAAGAAGATCGGCGAGGAACACATCAAACAACTGGCGAACTGGAAGCCGGTCGCGGATCGTACCGATGAAATCCCGTTCGTGGTCTCGCGCGTCGTGCTGCAGGATTTCACCGGCGTGCCGCTGCTCGCCGATATTGCCGCCATGCGTGGTGTCGCGAAGCGCGCAGGTAAGGACCCGAAGGCGATCGAGCCGCTCGTGCCGGTCGATCTGGTGGTCGATCACTCGGTGCAGATCGATTACTTCCGTCAGAAAGACGCGCTCGACCTGAACATGAAACTGGAATTCCAGCGCAATAACGAGCGCTACCAGTTCATGAAGTGGGGCATGCAAGCCTTCGATACATTCAAGGTCGTGCCGCCGGGCGTGGGTATCGTCCACCAGGTGAACCTGGAATATCTGGCGCGTGGCGTGCACAAGAAGTCGATTGAAGGCGATACGGTGTATTACCCGGACACGCTCGTTGGCACGGACAGCCACACGACGATGATCAACGGTATTGGCGTGGTGGGCTGGGGCGTGGGCGGTATTGAAGCCGAAGCCGGTATGCTCGGCCAGCCCGTGTATTTCCTGACGCCGGACGTGGTTGGCGTCGAGCTGAAGGGCAAGATTCGCGAAGGCGTGACGGCGACCGACCTGGTGCTGACCGTCACCGAAATGCTGCGCAAAGAGAAGGTCGTCGGCAAGTTCGTCGAGTTCTTCGGCGAAGGCACGAAGTCGCTGTCGCTGCCGGACCGCGCGACCATCGGCAACATGGCGCCGGAATACGGCGCGACCATGGGCTTCTTCCCCGTCGATGAAAAGACCATCGACTACTTCAAGGGAACGGGTCGTACCGACGCAGAAATCTCGGCGTTCGAAGCCTATTTCAAGGCACAGAACCTGTTCGGCGTGCCGAAGGCTGGCGACATCGACTACACGAAGACGCTTACGCTCGACCTCGGCACAGTTGCTCCGTCGCTGGCGGGTCCGAAGCGCCCGCAGGACCGTATTGAAATCGGCAACGTGAAGTCGAACTTCACGGAGTTGTTCTCGGCAGCTGTCAGCGATAACGGCTTCGGTAAAAAGGCCGCCGATCTGAACAAGCAATACACGACCACGAACAAGGTCGATGTGAAGAATGGCGACATCCTGATCGCCGCCATCACGTCGTGCACGAACACGTCGAACCCGAGCGTGTTGCTTGCCGCCGGCCTGCTCGCGAAGAAAGCAGTAGAAGCCGGATTGACCGTTGCCCCGCACATCAAGACATCGCTGGCGCCGGGATCGCGGATTGTCACGGAGTACCTCACGAAGACCGGCTTGCTGCCCTACCTCGATCAGCTCGGCTTCACGCTGGCCGCTTACGGCTGCACGACGTGTATCGGCAATGCGGGCGACCTGACGCCGGAACTGAACGACGCGATCACGAAGAACGACATCGTGGCGGCCGCCGTGCTGTCCGGTAACCGTAACTTCGAAGCGCGTATTCATCCGAACATCCGCGCCAACTTCCTGGCATCGCCGCCGCTGGTCGTGGCTTACGCTATCGCCGGCAACATGACGGTCGACCTGATGACGGAACCAGTCGGCAAGGGCAAGAACGGCAAGGACATCTTCCTCGGCGACATCTGGCCGACGAGCGACGAAGTCAACGCGCTGCTCAAGTTCGCACTCGACGCCGACGCATTCCGCAAGAACTACGCCGAGCTCACGAAGACCGGCGACCTGTGGAGCAAGATCGAAGGCGAAGCGGGCCAGGTTTATGACTGGCCGAAGTCGACGTACATCGCCGAACCGCCGTTCTTCGGCAAGGACTTTTCGATGACGCCGGCCGACAGCATTCCGGCCGTCAAGGGCGCGCGTCCGCTGGGTATCTTCGGTGACTCGGTCACGACCGACCACATCAGCCCGGCTGGTTCGATCAAGGAAAGCTCCCCGGCAGGCGTGTGGCTGAAGGCGAACGGCGTGCAGAAGGCCGATTTCAACAGCTACGGCTCGCGTCGCGGCAACCACGACGTCATGATGCGCGGCACCTTCGCCAACGTGCGGATCAAGAACCTGATGATCCCGCTGACGGCCGACGGCACGCGCGTGGAAGGCGGCGTGACGATATTCCAGCCGAGCGGCGAAGAAATGTCGATCTATGACGCAGCCATGAAGTACATCGACCAGGGCACGCCGACCATCGTGTTTGCCGGCGAAGAGTACGGCACGGGTTCGTCACGCGACTGGGCCGCAAAGGGCACGCAATTGCTCGGCGTGAAGGTGGTCGTGGCGCGCAGCTTCGAGCGAATCCATCGTTCGAACCTGGTCGGCATGGGCGTGTTGCCGTTGCAGTTCAAGGGCTCGGACAGCGTCCAGTCACTGAACATCACGGGCGAAGAAACGTTCGATATCGAAGGCCTTTCATCCGATATCAAGCCGCAGCAGGAAGTGACGCTCGTGATTCATCGCAAGGACGGCAGCGAGCAGCGCGTGACGGTGTTGCTGCGTATCGATACGCCGATTGAAGTGGATTACTACAAGCACGGCGGGATCCTGCCGTTCGTGCTGCGCTCGCTGCTGGCAGCGTAAGTTTTTTCCGCAGTAACTTTTGCAGGTGACCGCACCCTTTGAGAACAGGGCGCGGGAACATTGAACCCGGCTTCGGCCGTAATGCCGTTCAGTTAAGCGACTGAACGGCATTTTTATTGTGCGCACAAAGT
>NZ_JALPRJ010000191.1 GCF_030464885.1 Caballeronia sp. SEWSISQ10-4 2
ACGGGAACCGGCGCGATGACCGACGTCGAATACATTCCGTATCACGTATGCAGCAGCAATACGGTCACTCACAAGATTTACCGCGACGCCGACCGCCCTTCACATTTGCTGGTTCCCGTCATTCCGCTGAACGGGGACCCTACCTGAATTGCGGATCCTTGAAGGGCGTCATGGGCGCCCGCTGAATTTGATCGACAACATGAGGTCTGGCAATGAAAAGCATACGTTTTGAGCGCGAAGGGAAGGTCGGGAATATCGTACTGGCGAATCCGCCCTACAACCGACTTGATCTGCGCTTTGCCCAATGTCTGCGCGAGGCGGTTCACGAGGCTAGTGAGAGCGATATCCGGGTGCTCGTCGTTCGCGCAGAGGGCCCGCATTTCAGTCTCGGTGGCGAGGTTCGCGAGTGGCCAGGTCAGGACCTGAACTGGTTCCGCACGTTCGTGGCGGAAGTCAACACGTCGTATCGCGCGATCGAAGCCCTGCGTGTTCCGACGGTGGCGGTGGTGCAGGGCCTGGCATTCGGTGGCGGACTCGAACTCGCCTTGAGTTGCGACTTCATTGTGGCGGCGACGGATACCGTCTTCCGGTGCGTCGAGGTAACGACCGCGATGTTGCCCATCGCGGGCGCGTTGCAGCGGCTGGCTGAGCGCGTGGGGCGTAGTCGCGCGTCGCGCTTCGCCATGTTGGGCGAACCGATTTCGGGGAGCCTAGCCGGGGAACTTGGGATTGCCACACACGTGGCAGAACCCGGTGAGCTCGATCGTGTCGCCCGCGAACTGGTGACGCGACTTTCGGACGGTCCCACGCTTTCGTATGCGGCGACGCGCACCCTGCTCAAGACGTGGTCAAGTGGCGGCGTGGCGGGTGCCGATATTGCACTGCTGGATGTTTGCATGGGCCTGTACCTCACGGAAGACGCCACGCGGGGTTTCGCCCATACAGCCGAAGCGTTCGACCGTGACGAGGAGCCTGGCGATCTGGTGTTTTACGGCAAGTAGCCGAAAGCTTCTGGTGGTAGCTACGACAGCGACATGACCTTGTTTCAGCACACTCCTGATCAGCAGTCCAAAGCAGCGTTGGAGAATGGCTTTATGCATACCTTACCCGATTCCCTTGCGTCTATCGCACCTGCCGACGGCGTCGCATACGTTCGCGGTGCGACNNCGGATGTCCCATTGAGCGAATCCACGATCGGCGAGTTTCTAAGAGATACAGCGCAACGTTTCCCCGACCGGCAAGCTGTGGTGTTCCGCGAACAGGGTGTGCGCTGGACATGGAAGGAATTTGACGAACAGGTCGATCGACTTGCCTCAGGTCTCTTGTCCGTGGGGCTGGCAAAGGGTGATCGTGTAGGAATCTGGTCGCCCAATCGATTCGAATGGTTGCTCACGCAGTTCGCTACGGCACGCATCGGTGCAGTTTTGGTCAACATCAATCCTGCCTACCGGGTTTCAGAGATCGAGTATGCCTTGCGCAAGGTGCGGTGCAAAGCGCTCGTGACGGCGGAGCAATTCAAAACGTCAAAGTACATTTCGATGCTGCTCGACATCGCCCCGGAGCTGACATCGCAAGAAGCCGGCGATCTGCATTGCGCGCGCCTCCCGGACCTGCGTACCGTGATATCCGTCGGGGACCCGGCCATAAGGGGCGTGATGCCGTTCTCCGCCGTGATGGAGAAGGGCGAGGTGATCCTGCGCGAGGTAGCACAAACGACGATTGTGCTGTCGGCTCACGACCCGATCAATATTCAATTCACGAGCGGTACCACTGGCAGCCCGAAGGGCGCTACGCTGACACATCGAAACATTGTCAATAATGGGCGTTTTGTGGCGATGGCAATGAAGCTGTCCGAAGCCGACTCGCTGTGCATCCCCGTCCCGCTCTACCACTGCTTCGGAATGGTTCTCGCGGTTCTCGCGTGCATATCAGTTGGCGCGCAGATGGTCTTCCCAGGCGAAGGATTCGACGCCGGCGCGACCCTCGCGTCAATCGCAGAAGAACGCTGCACGGCACTTCACGGGGTGCCCACGATGTTTATCGCGGAGTTGGAGCATCCGGAATTTGCTGCGTTCGACCTAAGCAGTCTGCGCACCGGCATCATGGCTGGTTCACCGTGTCCCGTCGAGACCATGAAGCAGGTGCTGGCCAGAATGCATATGCAGGAGGTCACCATTGCGTATGGAATGACGGAGACCAGCCCGGTATCGTTTCAGAGCGCAACCACTGACCCGCTCGATAAGCGAACGACCACGGTCGGGCGGATTCAACCTCACCTCGAAGTGAAGATCGTCGATCCCCTCGGCAATACAGTGCCCGTTGGTGCAACCGGAGAACTTTGCACGAGAGGATACTCCGTGATGCTGGGGTACTGGGAGGATGAGGAGAAGACACGTGAAAGCATTGTCGATGGATGGATGCATACGGGCGACCTTGCAACGATTGACGCGGACGGATATTGCAATATTGTCGGCAGACTCAAGGACATGGTGATTCGCGGTGGAGAGAACATCTATCCTCGCGAGATAGAGGAGTACTTATTCAGACATCCCAAAATTCAGAATGTTCAGGTGTTCGGCGTACCAGACGAAAAAACTGGGGAGGAACTGTGCGCGTGGATTGTGCTTCGACAAGGCGAGTATGCCAGCGAGGAAGACATCCGCGATTTTTGCCGAGGTCAAATCGCGCATTACAAAGTGCCCAGGTATGTTCACTTTGTCGATGAAATGCCCTTGACCGTCACGGGGAAGGTGCAGAAGTTTGTGATGCGCGAGGAGATGATTCGGGTTCTGAATTTGAGCGAGAA
>NZ_JALPRJ010000192.1 GCF_030464885.1 Caballeronia sp. SEWSISQ10-4 2
CCAGCGTCTCGTTCTTGACGGTGCCGTCCTCACGGTAGCTGCGCCGCAGCAGGTGCGTGCGATAGACCCGACCCTTGTACTTGCGGGTCGTAGTGACGACGTGAGCGGTGCCAGTTCGTGATGTCATGCACATAAATATAGGACATTTAAATAAAAAGTCGAATATTTTAGTGACTACACATTGAACCCCAAAAAAGCCGCTCGCCGCAGAAATTCATGAGCACCGACAGACACTTGCCGCCATCAACCGGACTACAAAATGGACTGAACTTCCGTTTAGTCCGGCAAGCAGCAGCCATCAGAGCGACTGCACCGCCACACTTAATCGTAGGAGAAAACGCTACCGAATTTGTCCATGCGTTCGAGTGCCATGCCCGAGCCTCGCACAACACACGTCAGCGGGGCTTCGGCAACGAGCACGGGCAGACCGGTCTCTTCGGCGATCAGGCGGTCGAGATCACGCAGTAGCGCACCACCGCCCGCGAGCATGATGCCGCGTTCGGCGATGTCGGCGCCGAGTTCCGGCGGCGTGTGTTCCAGCGCGATCTTGACCGCCGATATGATCTGGTTCAGCGGATCGGAGAGAGCTTCGAGGATTTCATTGCTGGAGACCGTGAAGCTGCGTGGTATGCCTTCGGACATGTTGCGGCCCCTCACTTCCATCTCCAGGACTTCGGAGCCCGGGAACGCGGAGCCAATTTGTTTCTTGATCGCTTCGGCGGTCTGTTCACCGATCAGCATGCCGTAGTTGCGGCGGATATAGTTGACGATCGCGTCGTCGAACTTGTCGCCGCCGACACGCACAGAACCCTTGTACACAATGCCGCCGAGTGAAATCACGCCCACTTCGGTGGTGCCGCCGCCGATATCGACTACCATCGATCCGGTCGCCTCGGACACGGGCAGCCCGGCGCCGGTTGCGGCGGCCATCGGTTCTTCGATCAGGTAGACCTGCGACGCACCGGCGCTATGCGCGGCTTCCTTGATTGCGCGTCGTTCGACCTGGGTGGACCCGCACGGCACGCAGACAACAATGCGCGGCGATGGCGCAAACATGCGCGCTTCGTGCGCCATGCGGATGAAGTGCTTGATCATCTGTTCGGTGATGCTGAAGTCGGCGATCACGCCGTCCTTCATCGGGCGGATGGCTTCAATGTTGCCCGGTACCTTGCCAAGCATTTGCTTGGCTTCCTTACCCACTGCCAGAATGGTCTTTTTGCCATTGGGGCCGCCTTCCTGACGAATCGACACGACTGAGGGTTCGTCGAGGACGATACCCTTGCCTCGCATATAGATCAGTGTATTTGAGGTGCCGAGATCGATCGCCAGATCGTTTGAAAAGTAGCTGCGCAGAAAACCGAACATTCAAAATCCTGTCTTGCTTGATGCCAGGCGCTTGGCCGCACCACGTGCGACCAAGATGCGGTCGGGAAGGGAAAGAATAACAGTTTCCTAACGGCGGAGACGCAGCCATCCCGCGGGGGCGTATGAAAGCGTAAATGCCAGAGCACATTACAACTGCTTACGGTAACCACAAAATAGTATTCGTCACAGCGCCATTTGCGTTCTCATGAACGATATCTTTCCTAAGCCTCGGCTAAGTGGGCTGCGGCAAAGTCCCGTTCGACAGCAGACTTAATGCTCCATTAATGCCGGCGATCTCATTCGATGTGCAAGACGTTGTTGGCTTGTACCGGGTGCTAAGCCGCGACTCAAAGTCAGCTTGAACGCGACAGGGAAGCGATGCCTGACGATCTCATAGACGACGAATTCTGGTCGCTCATTGAACCCTTGCTTTCTACATGCGCACCGCAATACCGCCGGCATGTGGGTCGCAAGCCAACGCCGGATCGGGCCGTGCTCACCGGCATTGTGTTCGTGCTGCGATCGGGTATTCCCTGGAACCTGCTGCCGCAAGAAATGGGCTACGGGTCGGGCGCTGTCTGCTGGCGACGATTGATCGTATGGCAGGAAGCCGGAATCTGGCCATCTATTCGCGAAACGCTCCTGGTCGAGTTGCGTCGTCGTGGCCGACTCAACGAGGCACGTGCCATTGCCGACAGTTTGTCGATTCGGGATGTACTGGCGGGAAGCAAACCGGCCGGCGTTCTACGGGCCAGCGCAAGGTCGGCAGAGAACACCACAAGCAACCGCTAGGGCTCAGTGCGAAAAGCTGGTCCTTTTCGCACGCGATAATATTAATTAGATATCCGATGCAGTTATCGCGGCGAGCTTGTAAATAACGAGCCGACGATATTAAGCCGGGACTTCGTAGCAGCTGAGCTTCGGTGCGGTATCAGGATCTGGATAAGGCGACCAGGGCCCTGACAGCAGGCGCAAAGGTTGGGTCGCGAGGACTTCCGCTTCGTTTCGCTCACGCAAGGTCAGCGGCGGAGTCCCCGTAGGCTGAGAACTGGTTGCTTCATTGACCTCGCACCGAACTGCCTTTCCGTCTTTCAGCCGGACATCCGTGGTGTACGAATCGGGCGTTGTCGATGCACACGAAGCCGTAGCAATGACCGTGAAAGCAAGCAGCAGCAATTTCTGCGATTTCATGACAAACCCCCTCGTGCCCAGATACGTGAAAGCACATCTGTATTTCTATCACACCTCTTGTTAGCCGGAAAGAGCCCTGGATTCTTCGCACCCGGGAGCACAAGAGGGCAAGCTCTGCGACCCATAGGACAAACCCGTATCCGGAGGGAAACCTTCCGCCGTGAAAGGTTGGCGAAGGATAGCGAATCGTAGAATTTCTTCGGCGATTAGCAAAGCGTTTAAATCTATTGACGCCAGCCTGGCTTGCCAGGTTTAA
>NZ_JALPRJ010000193.1 GCF_030464885.1 Caballeronia sp. SEWSISQ10-4 2
ACAAGCCCGGTACAGTAACCCTTTAGGCCGGCGATCCGATCGGAATGACCCAACTGGGTATTCCGGGGCATCGTGACCGATGATTCCGGACGAACGTGACCGGCCATTCTGGTTCATCGTGACCGCCCATTCCGGGCGAACGTGACCGATTTCGGGGGGCTTCCGGAATCACTGGTCACGATGCCGGAATCATCGGTCATGATGCCGGAACGGCGTTGTACGGCGCAGGAATGATGTTACGCATATGAGCAACTGAGTGGGTACGCTTCCAGCTTTTTCGTCTGGAGACCGCGTGCCCGCACCAAGGATCAATATGCGTAAGATAAAAGACGTATTGCGTTTGAAGCTGGACGCCAAACTTTCGCACGAGCAGATTGCTGGCGCGCTGGGCATCTCCAAAGGCGTCGTCACCAAGTATGTGGGGCTCGCCGCGGCAGCGGGCCTGGACTGGCCTACGGTGCAAGATGCTGACGAGATCACGCTTGAGCGGCGACTGCTGGTGGCGCCCCAGAAGCCACGTAATCATGTCCAGCCGGACTATGGCCGCCTGCACCAGGAGTTGCGCCGTAAGGGCATGACGCTGATGCTGCTGTGGGAGGAATACCGGGCCGAGCACGCGGACCGCCAGACCTACGCCTACTCTCAGTTCTGCGACAACTATCGGCGCTTCGCCAGGCAGCTCAAGCGCTCGATGCGGCAGATTCACCGCGCGGGCGAGAAGCTGTTCATCGACTACGCCGGCCCCACCATCGCATTGACCGACGGCAGCCGGGCCCACATCTTCGTCGCCGCGATGGGTGCCTCCAGCTACACCTTTGCCTGTGCCACGCCGCGCGAGACGATGGCTGACTGGCTTGAATCAACGGCGCGCGCACTGAGCTTTTACGGCGGCGTGACCCAGCTCATCGTGCCTGACAACCCGCGTGCGCTGATCTCAGACGCCAACCGATACGAACCTCGCAGCAACGACACGGTGCTCGACTTCGCGCGCCACTACGGCACCTCGATTCTGCCGGCACGCCCCTATCATCCGCAGGACAAGGCGAAGGCAGAGTCGGCGGTGCAGATCGTCGAACGCTGGATCATGGCGCGCCTGCGTCATCAGCAGTTTGCCAGCGTGCATGAAGTGAATCAGGCTGTCGCGCCGTTGCTGACGCGGCTCAACGAGAAGCCGTTCCAGAAGCTGCCCGGCAGCCGTGCAAGCACCTTTGCCGCACTCGACGCGCCGGCCTTGCTGCCTTTGCCGTTGCAGCGCTATGAGATGGCGCGATTCAAGACCGTCAAGGCCCACATCGACTATCACGTCGAAGTCGAGCGGCATCGCTACAGCGTGCCGCATGCACTAGTCGGGCAAGTGCTGGAAGCGCGTATTACGATCGCGGTGGTCGAGCTCATGCATCGCGGGCAGCGAGTGGCCAGCCATGCGCGCAGCAGCCGGCACGGTGGCTTCACCACCACCGCCGCACACATGCCCGCCGCGCATCGCGCCCACATGGAGTGGACGCCGCAGCGACTAATCCACTGGGGTCAAAGTATCGGCCCGGCTACCGCCGAGGCGGTGACGCGATTGATGCAGGAGAACAAGCATCCCGAGCACGGCTACCGCGCCTGCCTGGGTTTGCTGTCGCTGGCTAAGCGCTTCGGCAAGCTCAGGCTTGAGGCGGGCTGCACGCTGGCATTGCAGATCGGCGCCTGCCAGTACCGCCATGTACGCGACATCCTGGTCAACAACCGTGACCAAAGCGCGCCAGCAACAGCCGGCGACTGGGTCAGCCCCAACCATGCCCACGTCCGCGGCCCCGGCTACTACCAATGAGGAATTCTGCAATGATGATGCACACTACTCTGGCGCAACTGCGTACCTTGAAACTGGACGGCCTGGCGACGGGCCTGGAAGAACAACTGACCCAGCCCGGCATGGCTGCGATGAGCTTCGAGGAACGCGTGGCGCTGCTGGTTGACCGCGAAGTACATTGCCGCAGCGACCGCAAGTTGCTGCGTCTGCTGAAGAACGCGCATCTGAAATATGCGCAGGCGGCCATCGAGGACATCGACGCTCGCTCGGGCCGCGGGATCGATCGGCGCGAGGTAATGAGCTTGGCATTGGGAGACTGGGTTAGTGCCGGCCACAGCGTCCTGATCACGGGTCCGACTGGCGCCGGAAAATCCTGGCTTGCCTGCGCACTGGCGCAACACGCCTGTCGTCGAGGACACTCCGCTATCTATCAGCGTGTACCCCGCCTGCAGGAAGAACTACGCATTCGGCACGGCAGCGGTGCCTTCGGCAAATGGCTTCTCCAGCTGGCCAAAACCGATGTGCTGGTCCTGGACGACTGGGGCATGGGCGCAATCGACAGCACGACCCGATCCGATCTCCTGGAAGTCATTGACGATCGCGCTGCCAACAAAGCCACGATCATTACGAGTCAATTACCAGTTGAGCATTGGCATGCCTGGATCGGCGACGCCACCATTGCCGACGCCATTCTCGACCGTATCATGCAGCGCCATCATCGATTTACGCTGACCGGCGACTCGCTGCGAACGGAACGACCAACAACCAGCAAAAAGGAGCAAACTATCGACCCATCGTGACCGCAGATATTACGATCTAATCGCGTAGCACCATCTCATGCGCAACGGTCACGTTCAGCCGGAATGAGCGGT
>NZ_JALPRJ010000194.1 GCF_030464885.1 Caballeronia sp. SEWSISQ10-4 2
AGTACCACTGTGTTAACAAATTACTCGATTTTCCGGCCGCAGCACGGGCACCGCTCGAGGCGGGCAAGCAGTGCGGCAGCAAGCTCTATTCGCAGCGTTGTAATGGAGTCCGGCACATGGCGCTGCTTACGCAGGGGCGCCCCGGGGCCGGAAGCCTTCGGGTAAGGAAGACACTTTGCCGGGTAACCGATGAGTTGAAGTTTTTTGTTGTGCCACCAGGCGCTCGGTGACGAGAAAGCTGTATGCCGCTATGCACAGCGTCGCGTGATGATGAAAGCCGCGCCAGCTGCGCCCCTCGAAATGCCCCAGGCCAAGCTCCTGCTTGAGCTCCTGGTAATCACGCTCAATACGCCAGCGCAGTTTTGCGAGTCGCACGAGCTCCTTGATTGGTGTATCAGCCGGCAACGTACTGAGGAAGTACTTGGTCGGCTCGATTTCTTCCCTGGGCCACTCGACGAGCAGCCATTGCTCCTCAAGGGTGTCAACTGGCTGGGCTGCGCGGGAGGTGCAGTGCACCCGTATTGCCGCAAAGCGCGACGTCAGGGCGGCGTTGGTGCCTTCACGCCATGTGAGCGTGGGAAAGCGCCGCGAGGGCAACTGCATGGCCAGCTCTTTCGCCTGTAATGGCGCCTGAGCTTGCATCTGCAGACTGACCGCGCCTGTTACCCCGACCACATACGTGAAGCCCATCGCTGTGAGCTGCTCGCGGAACTCGGTGCCTGCCCCGTACCCGGCGTCGGCGATAACCAGTTCGGGCAGCGATTCCACCTCTGCGAGATTTTCGAGCAGTTGCAGCGCGAGCATCGGCTTGGTGACGAACTCAAGCGCCTCGGGCACTTTGGCAGCCTTACGACGGTCTGCGTCATCGGCCCAGCTTTGCGGCAAATACAGCTGATAGCGCACCGGCAGACTGAAGCGTTCATTTGCGAGCGACACGCTGACTGCGACCTGGCAGTTGTCCTGTTTCCCGAGCTGACCACAATATTGCCGAGCGACCCCGACCGAATGCTTACCCTTCTTCGGAAAGCCGGTATCGTCAATAATCAGCGCCGCAGGCGAACCCGCGCGCCGGCTTATTCGCTCAAGTACGTAACTGCGCACCGTATCAAGCACCGCCTGATCCGACCACGGTGCATCGGCTACAAAGTGATGCAGACGCTGGTGTTCCGAGCGCACCCGGTCTGGTGACAGATGCGCAGCCATGGGCTCAACGCTCTTGCGCTTGACCGGCAACATCAAGCCCGTACAGTAGCTACGAAAAGGCTCGACACGATCAGCGTGCCCAAGCGACTGAGCCATCAGGGACACATACTCCGCAGCGTTGTAATGGAGTCCGGCACATGGCGCTGCTTACGCAGGGGCGCCCCGGGGCCGGAAGCCTTCGGGTAAGGAAGACACTTTGCCGGGTAACCGATGAGTTGAAGTTTTTTGTTGTGCCACCAGGCGCTCGGTGACGAGAAAGCTGTATGCCGCTATGCACAGCGTCGCGTGATGATGAAAGCCGCGCCAGCTGCGCCCCTCGAAATGCCCCAGGCCAAGCTCCTGCTTGAGCTCCTGGTAATCACGCTCAATACGCCAGCGCAGTTTTGCGAGTCGCACGAGCTCCTTGATTGGTGTATCAGCCGGCAACGTACTGAGGAAGTACTTGGTCGGCTCGATTTCTTCCCTGGGCCACTCGACGAGCAGCCATTGCTCCTCGAGGGTGTCAACTGGCTGGGCTGCGCGGGAGGTGCAGTGCACCCGTATTGCCGCAAAGCGCGACGTCAGGGCGGCGTTGGTGCCTTCACGCCATGTGAGCGTGGGAAAGCGCCGCGAGGGCAACTGCATGGCCAGCTCTTTCGCCTGTAATGGCGCCTGAGCTTGCATCTGCAGACTGACCGCGCCTGTTACCCCGACCACATACGTGAAGCCCATCGCTGTGAGCTGCTCGCGGAACTCGGTGCCTGCCCCGTACCCGGCGTCGGCGATAACCAGTTCGGGCAGCGATTCCACCTCTGCGAGATTTTCGAGCAGTTGCAGCGCGAGCATCGGCTTGGTGACGAACTCAAGCGCCTCGGGCACTTTGGCAGCCTTACGACGGTCTGCGTCATCGGCCCAGCTTTGCGGCAAATACAGCTGATAGCGCACCGGCAGACTGAAGCGTTCATTTGCGAGCGACACGCTGACTGCGACCTGGCAGTTGTCCTGTTTCCCGAGCTGACCACAATATTGCCGAGCGACCCCGACCGAATGCTTACCCTTCTTCGGAAAGCCGGTATCGTCAATAATCAGCGCCGCAGGCGAACCCGCGCGCCGGCTTATTCGCTCAAGTACGTAACTGCGCACCGTATCAAGCACCGCCTGATCCGACCACGGTGCATCGGCTACAAAGTGATGCAGACGCTGGTGTTCCGAGCGCACCCGGTCTGGTGACAGATGCGCAGCCATGGGCTCAACGCTCTTGCGCTTGACCGGCAACATCAAGCCCGTACAGTAGCTACGAAAAGGCTCGACACGATCAGCGTGCCCAAGCGACTGAGCCATCAGGGACACATACTCCTCGAATCTCTTCGAAGTAGTTTCCATCGCTCTCCTCACAATGTGCTTGAAGATAAGCGAA
>NZ_JALPRJ010000195.1 GCF_030464885.1 Caballeronia sp. SEWSISQ10-4 2
AACCCGAGCTCGCGGTATTCTGCAAGCTCCGCCCTTCAGGGCGGGGTAGTTGACGGATGGGCTCCGCGTGGAGAAGGCAGGGGAGATGACAACGTGTACTGGCCAAGGGCCGTTTCCGTTTGCGAGAGCAGCAGGGTCAAACAGGGGGTCGTCTGGAAGCGTGCGGCAGGTGGCAGCCCTTCGACGTAGCCATGCCCGCCGCACAGTTGCACGAGCTCGCGGCTGACGTCCATCGCATCTGAGGCAACATGGCGCAGTAACTGCCGGATCAGGGTGTCAGGTGCCGGGAGGCCGCTCTTCGCCACGGCCCACAGGAAGAGCCGTGCGCCACGAGCGGAGATCAGCATGTCCGCGAGGCGGGCGGCGACGAGCTGATGGGCCGCGAGTGGCTTGCGAAACGACTGACGCGAAGTGGCATAGTCGAACGCGAACGCAACGCTTTGTAGCATGGCGCCCACCAGCAGTGCACACAGGTACAGACCCGTTTCGACGAGCAACGTCCGTATCGCCTCGCTGTTTGCGCGGTCCGGACCGCACGCGATGCGCAGGCAGGATGCGAGTTCGTCGGGGTCGAGCGTGATCTGCTCAAGTGCAAGAGCCTGCAGCGTCGCGATGCGGCTGCGCTGCCGTACGACGCGGCGCAGGTCGGGCGGCGCAACGAGCACCAGCAAGCGTTCGTCGGCGCGCTCATGCGGCAACAGCAAGGGCGCATCCGCGTGCCGATAGAGGACCCAGACCTTCCCGGCGACGTTGCCGGGTATCGCCAGACTGATCGAGGCAGAACCGTTAAAGTAGTCCCGGACCTGCCGCGCAGGCAGGCAGCCCAGCGCGTCGTGCTCGCGCAGGGCGATGAGCGCGGGCGCACTGAGCGTTAATTCCGCGGCGCGCTCGAGCGGGCCGGCAGCGAACTGTTGGATGACCAGGTACAGATCAGTGTGATCGATGGCGAGGCCACCCTGGTGCGTGGGCAGGATCATCGCGCCCAGATCGAGCTCGCCTGCGAGTCGGACTGTCTCCTGCCAGTCCGAAGGCGGCGCGGGTTGCGTGAACAGCGGCGAGAGCCGCTTGCGCACGAACCGGTGTACGGCTTCGCAGAGCTGCTGCTGCTCTTCGCTCAGTGTCCACGAAAGGCTGGCCAGGTTCGCGGACCTGGTGTCGCAGTGGGAAAGCATGAAGCGTCCTCCCTGATCGGATAACAACGGTGTCAGACGAGCATTTCGGCAGGCGGCGGGTGAGCGAGAAAATCAGTGGGGCTCGCGGAGCGGCCGTAGGCGCCTGACTGGAGCACGACGACGAGGTCGCCAATCGAGGTGGCGGGCAGATGCGCGTCATCGGCAATGCGGTCAAGTGGCGTACAGAGGCACCCGACCACGTGCGAGTGTTCCTGCGCGGGTTCGTCAAGCCGGTTGCCGATCAGCACGGGATAGTTGCGGCGCAGCACCTGGCCGAAGTTGCCCGACGCAGCGAGATGGTGGTGGAGGCCTCCGTCGGTGATGAGAAATGTCTCGCCGCACGACACCTTGCGATCGACCACGCGGCAGACGTAAATACCGGCTTCGCCGACCAGATAACGTCCCAGTTCCAGCACCACGCGTGTGCCGGGAAGACACTGGTGCAACCCAGGCAGCCAGTCATGCATCGCTTTGCCAACGGCATCGAGATCGAGCGGATCTTCCCCCGGGAAATACGGGATGCCGAAACCGCCGCCGAGATTGATGAACGCTGGCGGCACCTCCAGGTTGTCGGCCAGCCGCATGACCAGTTCTGCGCTTTGCCGGTGCGCCTGAACGATGGTTGGTGCGTGAAGGCACTGGGAACCCCAGAAGACGTGAAAGCCGGCGAACGCGACCTCCTGGCGGGCGAGCTCAAGCAGTAACGCTGGAACCAGGCTGGCATCGACGCCGAAGGGTGCCGCGCCACCACCCATGCGCATGCCCCCTTTGCCGATCTGAAAATCGGGATTCACGCGGATCGCAACGCATGGCCGTACGCCGAATTCCCAGCCGAGTGCAGTGACGAGACGCAACTGCGTCGCCGATTCGATGTGAATGATGACACCGGCCGCCACGGCGCGGCGCAGCTCGTCATGGGACTTGCCAGGACCGGCAAATCCGATCCGCTCAGGGCGCGTTCCCGCGTCGAGCGCGAGCATCATTTCGCCGGCCGACGCGACATCGAAGCCGTCGAGACGGGCCGCGAGATGATGAACCATGGCTGGCATCGGATTGGCCTTGATCGAGTAGTGCAGTTCGATGCCATGTGGAAGCGTCTGGCGTAGCGCGCGTATGCGGGCGTCCAAGAGCGAGCGGTCGTAGACGTAGAAGGGCGTGTGTCCGGCACGCGCGGCAAGACGGCGCAGGTCGACGCCGCCGATCTGGAGCACACCTGCCTGTACGCCGAAGGGATGCATCATCAGGGTCTCCGTGAAACCCCGGACTTCAGGCCGGGGAGGTGAGGAGACGGTTTTAACTCCGTCTCGTTAAATAGGTGACGGGCTT
>NZ_JALPRJ010000196.1 GCF_030464885.1 Caballeronia sp. SEWSISQ10-4 2
TGGAAAAAGAAATGAAGTGCCGCCACGCACAGTGGCTAATAGTGATAAAAAATACTGCTAACTCACGCCGACCACCACGGCCGAAAGCACCAACCCAGCATTGACCCTCGACCACTACGCCCGAAAACCTCGTGCAACCCGGCACCACCCCCGAAAAATGACAAATTCTTCATGATCTCGCCAGCTTGGCGTCATGCGAACCTCCTTATCCTGTTCTTAACCGCGTACAGACAAGTTCATGCGAGCGGACCGGTCGACGTGGGTTAGATATGACCTTAAGGAGGTTCTATGAAAGCGACGCTTAAACTGCTTATTTTTTCTCCGCTCTTGATTGCAAGCACGGTTTCTTTGGCAAAACCAACGCTTACGGCGCAGCAGTGCAATAACTACCCGTTTATCCACTCCCGGGGGCCCGCTACCCATACGCAGGTAATGAACGAACTCTACGAACTCGAAGCCGCGGGTTACGACGCAAGCTCACCCAACGCTCCTTATCCAGATGATATAGACCATGCAGAAAGGCGGCTTAGTGCTGAATATAGGCAGGACTGTACGGCGCAAAAAGTTGCAACCGCGGCCAGCGCCGAGCAGTATTAACGAAAGCTCTGGCACGTTAAAGCGGGAATCGCTAATGAACGAAACCCGTCAACAGCGGATGAATGGTGACCCGGTCGACCTCGGTGTCGGCAAACAGAGCCGACACCACTGTGACTGGTCGTTTAGAAACGGGTCCGGATGCCCGAGGTCAGCTCGAGCTGGTTAGTCGCGCCAAACGTGCTTCCAACCGTATAGCCGCCATGCAGCCTCATGTAGTCGCCAGCCAGATACACTTCAGTGCGCTTGGACAGGTGATAGAAGATCGACCCGTACAACGTCTCCTTGAAACCGTTGTGGAGGCCCGACGTCGGGTCGAAAGCACCGATGTTCGCGTTCGGGATATCGCCGTCGCTGTTGTACGCGGCGTTCTTCACGCGCATCTGCTGATAGCCGAGTTCGTAGTCGAACGCGCCCTTCGGTGCCAGCTTGAGCGACACGGTCCACGCGTTGTCCTGACGCTGGGCGAGCGAGCCCTGATTACCCAGGTAACGGAAGTAACCCGCATTGGCGCGCAGAATACCGAACGTGTAGTTACCACCCGCCGACCACGTCTGGTTTGTGATCCCGACGCGGTTCACGTGGCTATAGAAGCCCGACACATTGAACGGGCCACCGTTGTACCCGAGTGCTGCCTGGTAGTTCGAGTTGGAGCCGAAACTCGTTGAGTTCCCGAACGCGTAGCCCGCACTGGCGAAGATGCCATTGCTGAACAGTTTCTTCCACGCGACGCCGTTGTTATAACGGGTGCCGGTGGCACTGGCCGCGTAGAAAATCATCTGCTTGAAGTTGTTCGAGTTCGTCCAGCCGCCCTCTTCCGTCGTCAGTCTAGCGCTGCCATACGCGTCACCGTAGATCGTCGATGCGTCGCGCGCGATGGTGTTCTGGAAACCGGCCGTGATCTTGCCAAAGGTGTCGTTCTCGATGCCGACCCATGCATCGCGATCGAAGATCTGACCCGGGTCTTCCATCTGACCGTTGGCGACCACGAATTCGCTCTCGAGCCGGAAGATGATCTTCGTACCACCGCCGATGTCTTCGGCACCCTTCAGGCCCCAGCGGCTGCCGCTGAACCACGGCTCACCGTCGTTGCCCATGCCGATGACGTGATTGCCGTTCGCATCCGCGTGCGTCCGATAGGTGGGAAAGCTCAGGTCCATCAGGCCATAGAGCTGGACACTCGACTGTGCGTACGCACTTCCGGCTATCAGGGTGCCTGCGCTCGCAGCCAATAGTATGGTGGTCTTTTTCACGACGTTCTCCTCACGACTTCATGTTGGAATAGATTCTTATGATTCGTTCAATACCGAACGAAGCTTAACTACCCCAATCCTTCGTCAATCTTTCACGAGTTCCAGAAATACGTTGGTGTAAATACCAATTACCTATTGTTATGGAGCACGAATAATATGGGCAAGTCCACGTAAAGTCGGGACATACCTGCCGGAATGCCGGGCTGCTTTCTCAGCCGGCGAATATAGATGTTGACGGCGTCGAGACCAGGCTCATCGCCAATCGCGGAACACACATTCCACCCAGGCGTCCTTCAGCACGGCACTTCCCCGCTGAAGGATCAAGCCTGCATAATCTACTTGATCGACGCGGGCACCTGCGCTCACCGAAACTGGTTAGGCATGCAGTCGTAAGCGCTTCGAGGCCAACAACGACTTGACTCCGGAGATACTGACGAACCTCACCAGTCGCAGTAGAACCACTACAACCGCATCTGTAGGCCGCCCTGCATCACCGGAGCCATGTTACTCAGGTAACAACTAATCTAGACGTCAGAACGCCGCAGGTTTCCATTTAAGAAGACGCCGCTCCAGACTTGTCAGGAGGTAATCAGCGGCAAGCGCAACCACGGCAA
>NZ_JALPRJ010000197.1 GCF_030464885.1 Caballeronia sp. SEWSISQ10-4 2
TCAGTCCGGCAGCAATGCCTTGCCGTTATCGATGAATACCTTGCGCAGGATCTCCGGGCTGTGGCCCTGCAAATTGCGCACGAAGCTACCCATCGGGTCCTTGCCACCTTCATGATGTGGATAGTCGCTGGCATAGCAGTACACATCCTCGAATCCGTAGCGGTCGATATAGGTACCGACCGGCTCGAAGTCGAAGCATGCAACACGCAAATTGCGGCTGATGTATTCCGATGGCTTGAGCTTGAGCCTGGTGTGGGCCTGCGACGAAGGAAACGGCGTGCGACCATAGAAGCGGTCCATGTTCTCTGCAAGTGGGCCTACCCAGTGACCAGTAAATTCCGCACACCCAAACACAAGATCGGGATGCCGGTCGAACACGCCACCCAGCACCATTGTCATCACGTAGTTCTGGATCTGCAGGTGAATGTTGGTCAGCGTCCACGGGTCAAGGGAGAACTCCGCCCCAAGCATCCATCCCTGGAACGCCGGGGCATTGCGCCACTCCGTCGTGGCAAGCAGTTTCTCACTGATCGAAATATGACCCACCACCGGGCACTTCGCCGCCGCCAGCAGACTCCAGAGAGGATCCATCCGCGGACTGGCCGGTGATACGCCGCCCGGGGGTTCGTCCGTGGCAAGCATGAATAGACGCACGCCCTGGTCAACCAGCCGTCGTGCCTTCTGGTACATCGCCTCCGGTGTATCGTCGACCAGCAGCGCAGTCGGCCGTACACGGTCCTGCTCCTTCGACACGCGGGCACACCAGTCGTTATAGATGTCCATCAGCCGGTAGGCATACGCCTTGCGATCGCCTGTGATCGAGCGGAACACCCGGGGGTCGTCAGCCTTGTTGTACAGCGCGTGCGCGTAGATTGGCGCAATCCCCGGATACATGATCTGGCGGTGAATCCCGGTGAAGTCCATCACCTCGAGGCGTCGCCCGATGTCATAGCAGCCCGGCGCCTTCTCCATCTTGACCTTCCAGACGGTCTCAGCGTTAATCTCGGTATCGTCACCCTCGAGATCCGGGTTCTGGATAATCGCCTCACCCTCATTGCCCGCGTTTAGCAGCGCAGCAGCCAGTGGCTGAACCTCGGCACCGTAGGTATCCTCCCAGCGCCTGATCGGCATTGCCTCATGGCCATCCGTGTCGTTGATCAGGCCAGCAAACTGCGCAATGGCCTCCGGTAACTCGTAACGCGCGACTGCCTGCTGTGTACTTTGCATCTTTCCGCTCCTAACGGGGTCTTAGAAATGCATCAGTGGTCCAACAACACCAGCGAACGGACGGCACCTTGTCCTTTGTCAACGACGCAATAGCAGTCTCTCTGACACTGTCGCCTGACAAGGCGCCCCTCCGACGCAGGTCGATCGACTGACCTGCCAAGGTTCAAACAGCCCAACCATTCAATGGCAGCCCAGCTATGCAACACGACCGTATCGTCCCATCATGGGCCGCTCCCGCTCGGGAGGAAACACGCGCCACAGACCGTCGCCATGCCGGAAAAAGAACAGCTCGAAGGGTCCCGTTACCCGGGATGACTCGATGCGGATGCAACGATGGTGGTCAGTGCCCGGATAGCTGTATCGCGTCAGTCTGATCGTCCGCCCGGGCGCGGGCGT
>NZ_JALPRJ010000198.1 GCF_030464885.1 Caballeronia sp. SEWSISQ10-4 2
GCGAATGACTGCTTTGCGCAGCCGAGTTGAGCGAATCGACCGTCTCAAATTGGCCGACAGCACCAGTTCGATGAACGTGCCACCGTGAGGGCGTTTGAATTCTCAGGGGCAGCTTTCCGGCGGTCTGTGAACGCGTACTGTCGGCCATCAAGAGACATTCGTCCGATCGGCTACCGAGACACTCCTATGGCGCCTTCGCTTTCGACACCGGTCATTTCGGCTGGGCGAAAGGCGCAGTCTTTCTGCGCCGATTATCGAATCGCATCTTTAATGCGCGTCGATGAAGGCGGTGACGTCGGCCAGAACCGGTGAGACCGTATTCGGCACCGCCGAAAACGACTCGACGATCGTATCGTGGCCGTAACCCGGATATTTTTTCAGTTCGACGGAGCCGCGATGCGCGCGCAGCGCGTCTGCGAAACGATCACTGTTATGCGGATCGACATCGGTATCCGCCGTGCCGGCGGCGAGCAACATCGGTGGCTCGTTTCCCGTGACGAATGCGATGGGCAGCGCCTGCTGGCGCAGTGCCGCCGGAAAGATCTCGTCCATGTGAGGGTCGCTCGTCGGAATTGCGGCGTACGGACCCGCGAGTCCGATCATCCCGGAGAGCGAGGTATTAGACATGCCCTGCACGGCCAGATAGCGCGGATCGGTCGCGAGCATAGCCGCCATATGCGCGCCGGAGGAATGTCCCATCACGAAAATGCGTTCGCGGTCGCCGCCGAATTCGCGCACATGATCGCGCGTCCAGCGCACGGCAGCAGCAGGGTCGTCGAGAAAGCCAGGGAAGACGGTCTCCGGATAGATGCGGTAATCCGCCGCGATCGTTACGATGCCTCGCGCGGCGAGCGCTTGCGCGACTCCGCGCGACTCCGAGCGATGACCACTTTGCCAAGCTCCGCCGTAGAAATACACGACGACGGGGTGGTTCGTGCGGGTGACGGACTCGGGCGCATATACGTCGAGCCGCTGGCGCGGCGCCTTGCCATAGGCGATGCCGCCCGGTTCGTCGTGCTCGCGCGCCCGAGACGCGATTATGCCGGCTGCGCATGCGGCCAGTGACAGTGAAATGAACCTTCGTCTCGCCATTGCACTCATGTTGCTATCGACCCGCGATTGTTATCGAAAAAGACGGCTGTCGCGCGCTTGAGCGAAGCAAGTCCGAAAACGAACGCGCCCTCGTTCATTGATATCGCGTCAGGCACGCAAGGCACTTGTGTCGACAGGTGATAGCAAGCCGTCGGCCGACTCGATCAGGACGCGGTCGGCCTCCGTCTTCGTGATTAAAGGACGCCTGAAAATGGCTGTCCGTGCGGAAGACATCGTTCGGAACAGTGAAGTCAGCGCCCGCGTGAGGGCCGGACCGCCCGCAAGGGCAATCCCACGAGTGACCGATGCACTCAAGAGCGCGACAAGAGCGCGACGTTTGAACCGCAATGCCACGACAGGCCATTCAGGGTCGAGACCTCCCGCTCCTACCCCGGAAGCCAAAAGCATCGGTTGAAGGGGAACATGAACAGCAGTCGCTGCTTGACTGACGAGGTATGTGTGCGACTGATGTCATCGATTGTTGATTC
>NZ_JALPRJ010000199.1 GCF_030464885.1 Caballeronia sp. SEWSISQ10-4 2
GCTTCGCCACCAGTGACTGAACCTGCCACAGGTTCACCCCGCGCTATCCGCGTACCACCACCGCAAGAAAAAAGCACGCAGACCGCGTAGCCAACCCACCACGAAATGAGGCAACCTGATCTGGTCCCCGAAAAGTGGACGCCATGAGGTTGATAATGAGCCTTGTGGAGGAAGCCATGAAATCAGGACCGAATCGGAGGTACACGGAGCAGTTTCGCACGGCGGCGGTTGAGCAGGTGATAGTGGGCCGGCGTGGACTGCGGGAGGTTGCGCGGAGTCTGGAGATGTCCGACAAGACGCTGGCGAACTGGGTGGGCAAGGCGCGTAAGGGGGAGGCGCTAGTCAAGCATGGGCAAGGGTCTCCGGTAACGGATCTCGAGGCTGAGAACGCGCGCCTGAAGCAGGAGAATGCACGGCTGCGAATGGAGAAAGAAATAATGAAAAAAGCAGCGGCGTACTTCGCGAGGGAGTCGCTGTGAGGTACGCCTGGATCGAGCGACACCGAGACGCTTACCCGGTCGGGTTGATGTGCGAATCGCTGGGCGTGTCGAAGAGCGGCTGGTACGCCGCACGCAGGCGTGCGCCGTCGCAACGGACTGTGGAAAACGCGAGTCTTGTTACACGGATGCAGTCATTGCAGCGGCGCCATCGCGGCCGCTACGGTCGCCGGCGCATGCATCGCGCCCTGCGCGGCGAAGTCGGCGTGATCAACGAGAAGCGGGACGGTCGTCTGATGCGTCAGCACGGTTTGCAAAGCAAGTTGCGTCGACGCTTCCGGGTTGTGACCACCGACTCCCGGCACGCGTATCCGGTAGCGCCCAACGTGCTGGCTCGCGACTTCGAGGCGAGTGCGCCCGACCGCAAGTGGCTGGTCGACCTGACCTTCGTGGCGACCGACGAAGGCTGGCTGTATCTGGCACTGGTGCTGGATCTGTTCAGTCGCAAATTCGTCGGCTGGGCGATGAGCGAGCGCATCGATGAAGACCTGGCACTGCAGGCGCTGGCCATGGCGCTGGACTGGCGCTGCCCCACGGGCGGGCTCATGCATCATTCTGACAGGGGATCGCAGTATGCGGCAAACGAGTACCGCAAGGTCCTCGCCGCACGCGGCATCACCGTCTCAATGAGCCGCAAAGCGAACTACTGGGATACTCACCGATGGAATCGGCCAATGGCACGGTGAAGGTCGAGTGCGTGTATGCAGAGCACTTCGCCACGCGCGAACAGGCCCGGTTGTCCATCACGGAGTACCTCGCGTACTACAACACTGAACGCCTGCATTCGTCGTTGGATTACGTGAGCCCGAGTGAATTCGAGCGGCGCCGGCGCGCCGGGAATAAATGCAAGGAGGAACCCGCGTCATAATGAGTGTCGAGTTACCCACCGCCGGCCGACGTCGTGGTCGTAACAGGCGACCCGCCGACCGGCCGTGGATAACTCTTGAAAGCCAGTTCATGGCGTCCACAAAATGGGTACCGGTCCAACCAGCACACGTGAGGCCGTCATGGTCTGGGGGTCATGGTGCTTGCCCGAGAGCGTTG
>NZ_JALPRJ010000019.1 GCF_030464885.1 Caballeronia sp. SEWSISQ10-4 2
CGCCACGCACAGTGGCCAATAGTGATAAATAGAATAACTAACTTAAACCGACCGCTAACCTGAGCAGCAGCAACCCGGCATCCCCCCGACCACCAACCCAAAGCCCACCAAAACCGCAACCCCGTCCACCGTCGCGAGCGAAAATCAATCTATGATTGAAACTCCCCGGCCCACCCCCGCACCTTCCCTCGTCACACCAATAAACCGCCGCACCCGCTCGGCGCCATCCTGATGCCGTATTGCCTCGGGCGGCGCATCCAGTTCAACAACACCGTTCTCCATAAAAACGATCCGGTCCGAGATCGACATGGCGAAGTCCATCTCATGCGTGACAATAATCATCGTCATCCCTTCCTTCGCAAGCTCGCCAATAACATTAAGCACGTCGCCGACCAGCTCCGGATCAAGCGCCGACGTAGGCTCATCAAACAGCATGACGGCCGGGTCCATCGCCAGCGCCCGCGCAATCGCCACACGTTGCTGCTGCCCACCCGAAAGCTGATGCGGATATTTGTACGCGTGCGCAAGCAGACCCACCTTGTCGAGCAATGCCAGCGAACGCGCAGTCACATCCACTCGCTTGCCTCGGCCGTGATAATGCGGCGCCAACGCCACGTTCTCCAGGATGGTCCGGTGCGGGAACAAATTGAAGCTCTGAAACACCATGCCGATGTGCCGCACACCATCGCGCACGCGCCGGATATTAGGCTTGTCGGCGGCCGAGATAAACGCCTTGCCAAACAAGATGATCTCGCCCTGATCGATGGACTCAAGCGCATTGATCGTGCGGATCAACGAGGTCTTTCCCGAGCCGGACGGCCCGATCACCGCAATGACTTCCCCCGCCTTCACCTCCAGATCGATACCCTTCAGCACCTCATGCTCGCCGTAGCGCTTATGCACACTCTTGAGCACCAACGCATGCGGTGCCCCCTTGCCGTCCGGCCCGGTGGCTGGCGGCGCGACAGGCACGAGCCGCGTGCGCAACGCCGCTATCTGCTCGGCCGCGAGCGTTTCAGGCTTGCGCTTGGACAGATCGAGACGACGCTCGACATACTGCAACAGCCAGCCGAAGACCGTGACAATCAGCACGTAATAGATGGCGATGGCCGACAAGGTCTCCATCACCAGGAAGTTCTGAGAATACAAACGCTGTCCGACCAGCAACAATTCGCTCAGCGATATCACCGAGACCAGCGACGTCAGCTTCACGCAGGTAATGAACTCGTTGATAAGCGTTGGCAACGCAATCCGAAGCGCCTGCGGAATGACGATCAACCGCTGCAGACCAAATGCACGAATGCCTAACGCCGCACCCGCCTCATGCTGGCCCTTGGCCACGGACAACAATCCGCCGCGATGTATCTCCGCCATATAAGCCGTTTCCGTCAGCGCCAAAGCGACAAAACCAGAGAAGAACGGATGCGACAGCGCAACGCCGCTAGCGGGAATCAGCTGCGGCAGGTTGTAGACGAACACGACCAGAACCAGCAGCGGGACGCTGCGGAAAAACCAGATGTAGACCGAGGCAGGAACGGAAAGCCAGCGCGACTTCGACAGCTTGGCGGACGCAAGCAGAAAGCCCAGTATCAAGCCTGTCAGCCACGACAGCGCGCTGAGTTCAACCACGGTCACGCAGGCCTGCCAGAAGGCCGGCAACGCGAATAGCGACAGCAGATAAGTGAAGTCGTAGTGCATGAGTATCTCTCGCTAGACGCAGTGCGCGGGTCGGGTATCGCCCCAGGTCAGGACGACTTGGCGGGCGGCATGGACAGGTTGTATTTTTTGAGCATCGCCTCGTACTCGCCGTTCTTCTTCAACGCATCGAAGGCCTTGGTGATGGTGTCGTAGAGTGCCTTGTCATCCTTCCTCACATAGATCCCCAGCGTCTGCGGATAGATCAGTTGCGGCGATTGCACCACCACCACGCGTCCCGACGATTTCGCAGCCAGCGCGTGAGCGGCACCGGCAATTTCCATCTGCGCCTGCACGTTATTCGAGAGCAGCGCCTGCAACACTTCCGGCGCCGACGGATACTCGCTGACCGTGATCTCGCCCTTGCCGTTCGCCTTGCAATAATCCGTCGACAACGCCTGGAGCTGTTTAACCCAGGTCGTGCCTTGCTCGAGGCCCACATGCAGTCCGCACAATTCTTCGGGCATCTTAGGTTTGACCGTGCTGCTCGCGGCCACCATGATGGCCGCCGAGGTCTGCGCGTAGGGAATCGCCTGGGCCTGCGCCACGCGCTCAGGCGTGACGTACATGCCGGAGATGACCGCGTCATAGTGACGTGCGTTCAGGCCGAGGATAAGGCCCGAAAAACGGGTATCGACGAAGCTCGCACTCGCACCGAACTGCTTGGCAAGCGCCCGCGAAAAATCGGGATCTGAGCCCACCACTTTGTCGCCCTCGTAGGACTCGAACGGCGGGTAGGTAATCTCCATGCCGACCTTGAACTGGCCGGGCGTCAGCGTGGCGGCGGTCGGCGTCTGTGCAAACGCGCCGTTCATGGCACAGGTGCCGGCGATGGCGGCAACAGCGGCGGTCGCGGCTGCGATCAGGAAGCGCTTGGTGTCCGGCTTGAAAATCATCGTGTGACTCCGCTCGAAGAAGGGTTGTGGTGTTGAAGAACGTGCTTGGGCGCCAGACCGGAGATCAGCCCGGCTGCCCGGTTTTTTTAAGGTGCCCGAAACTGGATGGCTTGCGCGCTTTCGTTGGCAGCGTCGCGCGTCCTTCCGCCACGCGCTGGCGCAGGTACGTGTAGGTTTGCAGCGCCTGCCCATACATGTGTTCGCCAATAGCCAGCTCCTCATACTCGTCGCCCTCTTTTGCAAAGGCCGGCAGCGGTTTGATGAGCGTGTGGTAATCGCATGCGTAGAACAGCGGGAACGAATAACGCTCCTCGCGCACGGTCCGCACGCGGTGGGCTGTGGCCACGAACGCGCCGGACGTCATCACTTCCAGCATGTCGCCGATATTCACCACGAACGTACCCGGCCGCGGCGGTGTATCGATCCATTCGCCAAGACCGTTCATGACCTCGAGCCCGGGTGCGTCGGCTTGCAGGATCGTGAAGCATTCGTAGTCGGTGTGCGCGCCGATGCCGGGCGCATCCTGTGCGGCGCCGTCGAAGGGATAGTGGATCAGGCGCAACTTCGAAGGTGGCCGCGTGACCAGTGAATCGAAGTGATCTTCCGGCAGGCCCAGTGCGAGCGCAAAGCCATGGAACAGGACTCGTCCAAGGGCGAACACCTGCTGGTAATAACGCTGCACAGCCGGCTTGAAACCGTCCAGCGCGGGCCAGTGGTTCGGTCCGAGCAACGGGGTCCCGGCGAGAACCAGCGGATCGTCTGCGGGCACTTCAAAGCCGACGTCGAACGCCTCCTTGTGATCGGGCTTGCCTTTCGCGTACACCTCTTCACCCTCGGGCACGAATCCCTTATGGGTATCCGACGCGCCGATGTAATGCTCCATCTTCTTCTCGAACGGCTGCCTGAAATAATCCTTTGCCGCTTGCCCCAAGCCATCGATGACAGCGGGCTCGATACCGTGACCGGAGATGTACAGGAAACCGACATTGCGGGCGGCTCGCCCAAGCTCGTTCGCTACTGCCTGACGGTCAACCAGCTTGTCGCTGAACAGGCCCGAGATGTCGAGCACCGGGATCGATGTGAAATTTTTTTCCGGCACAGCTTCGCCGGCGTGGTTCGCTTGCATCGCGTATTACTCCTGGGGTCAGTGCGGGTCCATGATCTGACTGAAATGCCGGCGCTCCGCGTGCACCATCCACTCGTTGAGCTGGGACAGATCGGCGACCGGAACATCGGTGAACGGCAGATGATGCAGGTAGCCATCCTGTCCGAATTCAGGCGTGAGCGTCGTGGTTTGATAGCCGCGCGCTGCCTGCGAACGCCAGATGGTTGCCCAGTGGTTTTGGTGAAAAGCGAGCGGCAATGAATATTCGGCGGCGGCGGGATGCGGCACCTGCGGACCCTGGTCATAACCGACGCGCGCCTGGATGTGATGCACACGTTCGATGAACGGCATGAGGTCGTCCTCACTGTCATCGAGCAAGCGTTCACATACGACGACCCAATGACTGATGTCGCTGGTAAAGCGCAATCCGGGCACTTGCCGGATCAGGTCGAGCGTGACCCACGGGCTATACAAGGATCGCGCCCTATGCGTTTCGAAACTGCAAAACTGCTCGTGCTTAGCGGCGAGCTCCAGCGCATTGCCGAAGAACTCGACCTGTTGCGCAAGCGGCCAACGGTCATTGCCGGCCAGCACGTTGATAAAACGTGGCGACAGATCGGCAGCCGTTCCAAGCTTGCGGTCCAGGTCCTCCACATGCTGTGCGGGCGTGGCGCGCTGGTCGGGTAGCACGGCGTTATCGGTAAAGACGATCGCGATGTAATCGAGCCCGTGTTCCTTCAAGTCCTGCGCAAGCGTTGCACGCTCGTCCGCCGTCAGCGGTAGGCGCGCCTCGACACCGGCAAGGCCCGCCGCGCGGACAGCGCTAAACGTAGTGCGCCGGTCGCCCTGATGGCCCCAAAGCGAGCGAAAGATGTCCAGTTGCATTGGCAGAGTTTGATGGTGGGGACCGGCACCGCGCCGTTCTTGTGAAAGCAATGTTGCACACAGCCTAGGCGGTAAAAAATCCTGAAAACAAAACAATTAGTTTTGAAATTCCTGAACTAAGGTGCGCCTGATACACCCCTGCCGGTTTCCACCGTGCGTCAGGCCCAAACACCATCATCGGTTTCTTCATACGGTTGTGCGCTGTCGAACATCTCCTGCCGCCCGCAGCCGGCATCATGCGACTTTTGGCTTTCCGACAACTTGCTGGTCCGGCTATGCGAGCCGTCGGCGTGACAGCCAGGCAGCAACGACTCTTTCCTCGGGACACTATGAGCGACGCAAACTCTCAGTTTGAAATCGTGAGCGACGAAGACGGCTTTCTCGCCTTACAACGCGAGTGGGACGATCTCTGGTCGAGCGCACACGGCCCGTACGGCCAGGCTTTCAGCGTGTGCTGGCTAGTCTGGCAACATGCCGCCAAGCCTCGTGGCAGAAGGCTCTGCTGCATCGTGCATCGTGAGGACGGGCGGCTGGTCATGGTCTGGCCCCTCGTTACTTACCGGCGGCTCCTGTGGACTTATCTTTGCCCGCTGAGCCCGGAAGCCGGCGACTACACCAGGGTGCTCGTGGCCGACGGCCCATCTGCGCCTGCCCTGATTGCGGGCGCGTGGAAGACGGCACTGCGGCGTTGCGGCGCCGATTTCATCAAGTTGCCGTACTTGAACGAAGGTTCTGAGCTGCACGCTATCGCTTCGCGGGAGCGCCATGTGGTGATCGCGTCCCATACCGTCGCCGCGTTCGCGAACCTCCGCAACGAGACCGATTGGGACGCCTACTGCAAGACGCTGGGCACGATGAGCGGGAAAAAACCCGGAGCCCTCGAACGGCGCTTCTCCAGGGAAGGACAACTAGTGGTACGCCTGACGGAGCCCGGCAACGCCGAGGAAAACGCGGCGCTGGTCGACTGGATTCTGGCGCACAAACGCACGTGGGGCGATCGGGTCGGAAAAAGGGGCGAGTGGCTCGATTCGCCGCACTACCGGGACTTTCTCGTCAATTTGCTCTGCCAGGCGGACGGTCGCGCCATGGCGCGCTTGTTCGTAGTCACCCTGGATGGCGCGCCGGTCGCGGCCACGGTTGTCGGTGTGGGCAAGACCTGCGTCGACGGCCTCATTGCCAGCTTCGATCCCCAATACGCTAAGTTCGGCCCTGGCTCAATCGTCGTCGAGCACGTCATCAAATGGGCATTCGATCAACGCTTGAACGTCGAGTTCGGCGTGGGTACCGAACGTTTCAAGGCCTATTGGAGCCGCAACAACATTACCGGGGCGTGGAGCGTGCAGTTTGCCAATTCGCCCTGGGGCGTGCTGGCGTTTCGCGGCAAAAAGGCTGCTCGTGCACTTGTCACGAGCGTGACTCGCGCGACTCGGCTAGGCAGCCTGTTCAACGGGAAAAGACCAGCCGCTTCGCCGTCCGCATCCAATGACCCACGCGGTGAACACGCACTCGATCTCCCCCTGAATCCGTCCTGAGGGTTATGGGCATCGAAAGAAATGTCATGTTTCCCTTCGATGCTGCAAGTGCACAACGTCAAACACTGCCCACGTCGCGGTCAAGGGAATATTCTGTCGTGATGATCCGTTTAGTTCATGAGCGCCGCACAGCCTTATCGTTATCGCCGTCGCTGCGCGCTCGTCCTGAACCCATGGGGAAACCAAATGAACTTCAAACGTGTTGCATCGATGTTGCTGGCCATACTGACCGTCTCGCTCGCCGTCTCATTGTCCGGATGTCAAACCGCCGACGGGTCAAACGCGGCCTCAGGGTCGAGTTCAGGTGGCAGCAGCAGCGGCGGTTATTAATCGAACCGATTAAATCCATCGCGTCGATGAACGTGTTCCGGGTGCCGGGACCGTGAGCGGTTCGCCGCGTCCGCCCGGGATGCCGGAGTCCGATTTCCAGCAGGCACTCGCTGCATTCAGGGCGATCGCCGGCCAAAACGCCGTTCTCTCAGGAGACGGCGCGGCGGAGCCTTATCTGGATCCTTTCGCGCCTGGCGACGCGCGCGCTCATGAAGCGTCGGCCATTGTGATGGTGTCGAATGTCGAGCAGCTTCGCGCGGTGCTCGGCGTGGCGAACCGGTATCGCGTGCCGCTATGGAGCGTATCGACCGGGCGCAACTTCGCCTATGGCGGCGCAGCGCCACGTCTCAAAGGCTGCGTTGTGCTGGACTTGCAGCGCATGAACCGCGTCATCGACATCAACGAGACGCTCGGTTATGCGCTGGTCGAACCGGGTGTCAGCTACTACGATCTTTATCAGGCCCTGCAAGCGCGGGGCATCAAGTTGTGGCTCGACCCGCCGGCCGCCGGCTGGGGCAGCGTGATCGGCAATACGCTGGAGCGCGGCTTCGGCACGACCGCGTATGGCGATCACGCGGCCATGCAGTGCGGCATGGAAGTGATGCTGGCGAACGGCGAGATCGTACGCACCGGCATGGGCGCAATGAGCGGCAATCAGGATTGGCAGGTGTTCAAGGCGGGTTTCGGTCCGTCTTACGACGCCATGTTCATGCAGTCGAACTTCGGCATTGTCACGAAGCTCGGACTCTGGCTGATGCCGAGACCCGAGGGCTACATGTTGTGCCGTTATACGTTCCGGCACGACGCCGATCTGGAGAGTATTGTCGAGACGCTGCGGCCGTTGAAACTCGACGACACGATACAAAGCAACGCCGTCATCGAAAGTGCGGTGCGCTGGGCCGCCGGTGTGTCGACACGCAAGCAGTGGTACGACGGTCCGGGTGCGATGCCCGATGCGGCCATCGAGACCATGATGCGCAAGATCGGCATCGGCCGCTGGAATCTTCGCTTCTGCCTGTATGGTCCCGAAGCGCTGGTGAAGGCTCGTCGCGATGTCATCCACCAGCGTTTTTCGTCTATACAGGACGCGGAGCTGATCGAGCTGCCCTATACCCATGCGAGCGTCGAACCGAAAGGCGGCGGCGATCGCAGCCAGGTCGGCATTCCCAATCTCGACGCATTCAACTTGCTCAACTGGCGCGGCGGCGCCGGCGCGCATATCGACTTTTCGCCCGTCTGTCCGCCGCTCGGCCGCGACGCGGTCTGGCAATATCGAATGATCAGGGATCGGGCGGCGTCATATGGCTTCGATTATTACGGCGGTTTTACGGCCGGCCCACGCAGCATGCATCACATCTTTGCGGCCATCTTCAACCGTGACGATCCGGCGCAAGCGCGCGGCGCAGGCGACTTGCTCAAGACGTTGATCAACGACTTCGGCGCAGCGGGTTATGCTCAATACAGGACGCACCTCGCGTTCATGGACCTGGCCGCCTCCCAGTATGATTTCAACAATCACGCGTTGATGCGCATGAGCGAAACCATCAAGGAAGCACTCGATCCGAACGGCATCCTGTCGCCTGGGAAGCAAGGGATCTGGCCGAAGAGAATCACGGAGCGCGACTGATGAAAACCGGCCGGCGTGATTTCCTGGCGGCCGCGTCGCTCGCGGCAGCAAGTGCGCGAGTCTTATGGCCCGTGCCTGCAATGGCGCAATCGGGCGAACAGGCAGCGCGTGCCAACTCGCTCACCATTGTCTTCGATGAGCGGCTAGCCGACAGCCGCGCTTTTGCTTTCAGATCCCGCGCGACGGGGGCGCGCGTTGTGCCGCTGCGAAACGATATCGGCGAGTTGTGGTTTCAACGCCTGATGCCCTTGGCCGCTTCACCCGGCAATACGATCGCCGGACTGACACGGCACGCCGACGCGTTCCTGCTGACTTGCTTCGCGCAAAGCTCCGGCATGCGGGCGACACAACGAACTGCCGGCGCGCATGCAGGAGCGGACACGCTCGTCATGTGGCGGCTCGATCGATAACTTGACCACTACAGGGCACGATTCGACACCCGAGCGCGATTGGCGCAAAAGGGCTCGACCTTGTCCGTCGAATGACTGTCCAGCAAGCTAGCAATAAGGCATCAAGCAGGCACCAAGCAGGCATCAAGCCCCGTTGCGGTGCGGTTTTATGAGAGCGAACGCACCCCATTTCAGCAGCCCGCTTATTGTTGTGATGTACCGCACACATCGGAAGGTATTCTCGTTGGTCCACTTATTCGTCGCCGATACACTTTGGCTAGATCGTAAAACCGGGGAAGGCGATGGATCCCATCACGGGCTTCATGCTCTACGGCGTCTGCGCAGTAATAGTCGCCGCGATTGCAGGCAAGAGAGGTTTGAGCTGGAGTGCGTATCTGCTGGTCATCCTGCCATTGGGGCCGGCGATCGCGATCGTCATGCCGCTCGTCACGCAGGGCCTCGCGAATAGTCTGGTGACAACGACACTCGCGTTCTGCGTGCCATTGGCGGGGCTGCTGGTGGCCCTGTGCAGCAAGGGACCGAAGCCGCTGACTACAGGAACCGAATCACGCGAGCAGAAAGGCGCATGAGCGTTGCAGGTGCGTGTTTTCAAAAACACCCGCCTGGCACCTAGCGGTGCCGCGCATTGACCGCGCTGCATCGGCCGGTCGCACACAGATTGCGGTCGACAATAAAAACGGCACCCGTCATTCGTCGACGGGCGCCGTTATTCCACCGTTATTGAACCGTTATTCAACGAGCGAGACCAGGCTAGCTCAAGCCGCCACCGGCTCCTCCTCCACGACACGCACTGTCACCGTTTCTGCCGGCGCTCCGTAGGCGTAGTCGAGTGTCATCCGCATATAGTCATAGCTCTTGCGAATGGCGGCGCGGATCTTGTTGATCTGCTCCACCGGCGGATTCGTACCCAATAGCGTAGCCACGATATCCAACGCCACCCACGGGTGCTCGTCGTCGTAATGGGCATGCACCTTGAGCCAGCGCATGGCCGACTTGCGAATGGGCTCCGGGAAGGTCATCGCGTACGTTTCTTCAGAGCAAACAAAACACGAGAAGTCGCCCGTTGCGCCTTCCACGGCATAGTTCGTTGCCGCCACCGCCACCGCCAGTTCATCGGTCAAACTGACATGTCCGCACCAGTGCGCGAGTGCGTGCATCTCGCTCGGCACTTCTTGCGTCAGCAAGTCGTCAAGCTCGAGGCCGCTCGCGCCTGCCCATTGGAGCCAGTGCTTGGCATGCATGTTCTCGACCCGGATGTTCTGGATCAGATAAGAGCGTGCCATCCCCTCGCCCTCCGACTGGCCGAAGCGGGCCTTCATGAGGTTCGATGCCATGAACTGCGGAAACTGCTCGATAACGGGGAAAAAGCCGATAAGAAAGCGTTGTGTGCTTTCGAGGTCAAGAGTCGCGTCCTTCATTGCCTTGCACAAGGGATGATAGACAACCTTGCGCTTTGCTTCGTCGCAATCCTTGACGACGTCTTGGAGCCATTGCGGATAGCTGGCGATGTTCTTGAGTTCGCCGGTACGGGTGAAGTCTGTTTTCATCGGATGATCTCTCACAGGAATGGGTTTCAGGGTTGAGTCACGACACGCCGCGGGGCAGGCCGGATCAACTCGCCATCGTGACGCTTCGCAAGCTTCGGGGAGCAAAAGCATTTGCTATATGCAGGCGCACACATTTCCCGGAACATTTAATCAAATCGATTTCTTCAGACAACATCGCGCGGCGGCGTCCTTTGTTCGACACGCAACAGTGCCGTGGTCCAGGAGCGTGGGCCCGTCAATAGTATGAGGGATAAAAACGTTCGGAATCCGGAATGACGGACGCTGATACACTTCTTACGCTTCGTTTTGGTTCTTATCGGCGCGTGCACTGAAGTGTGTGGACGCGCATATTTTTTGCTAGGTTTTGGCGGATAAGAGCGATAGGTATGTGCTCAAGCGGCCAGCCGCTCGATGCTCATGGCGGGGCGCACGGCTTCGGCCGGATAGATATGCCAGGCGCCGTTGTCGTGGCGAAAGAAATAGAGCGTGAAGGAGTGCGTCACGAAGTCGGCTGCGCGTTCTACCTCGATGCACACGCACCGTCTGCGCCTGGAACGAATCCGATGAATCGAGTGCACGCGAAGAGGCACGGCGCTCGCCGCGTCAAGCCATTTTTCAACCAGTCCGCGCAAAGACTGCTCCGTCGCAATCATATGACTCTCCGTGGTTCGTCACATCGTGTGCCACCGTGCCCATGAGACCATGCTAGGAGTTTCGCAAGACCTTGTCCGTCGGGAGAGACGGATTGTGGCTTCAGGAGCAGCTGGTTTTCTTGTCGGAATTTCCCTACGACCGCTCTCGTTCGGCGCTCAAACCATGTTTGATCGCATAGCGAATCAGTTCGGCATTGTTGTCGAGACCAAGTTTTTGCATGAGGCGCATCTTGTGTGTGCTGATGGTCTTTGCGCTGAGCACCAGCACCTCGGCGATAGCATTGATGCTCTTGCCCGCAGCCAGCAGATGCAGCACCTGGAACTCGCGGTCGGACAGGATCTCATGGGGCGCGGCATCGCCGGAATGGGTGTCGAAGACCATGACATCGATCAGCTTCGGATCGATGAACCGGCCGCCGCCGGAGAGCTTGCGAATAGCGGCAAGAATGATGTCAGGATCGCTGTCCTTCGTGACATAACCGGTTGCGCCGGCACGCACGGCACGCGCGACGACCTGCGCTTCGTTGTGAATACTCAGCACGAGAATGGGTAGCACCGGCCGTTCGGTACGCACGCGCCGGATCAGGTCGACGCCACTGATGCCGGGCATCGTCATGTCCAGCAGCAACAGGTCGACCTCGCAGATGCGCAGCTTGTCGATCACCTCGGCGCCCTGCGCCGCTTCGCCTGCAACCACAATGTCCGTTGTCGTCGCAATGATCTGCTTTAATCCGCCACGCACGATCGCGTGGTCGTCTGCAATAAGGATTCTGATCATGAGTGTGGCCCGTCGTCCAACGGGACGTGAATCGAAATAACCGTGCCTGTCTCGGGCGAGCTGTCGATCCGCAACGATCCGCCAATCAGCCGTGCGCGCTCGCTCATGCCAAGCAATCCGTATGAATAACCCATGCTTGCTGCTGCCGGATCGAAACCGCAACCGTCGTCGCTGACGTGGAGATCAAGCGCCGCGTTGCTGCTGGTCAACGTCACGTCTACCCGTGACGCGCCCGCATGGCGCGCGACGTTGGTCAGCGACGCCTGCACGATACGAAACACGGCAGTGGCATGGGCATCGTCAAGAACAGGCTCGCCGCCATTGATCCACAACTGGCAGGCCAGGCCCTTGCGGCGGCCGAAGTCTTCTACCAGCCACTCCAGCGCCGACACAATGCCGAAGTTGAGCGCGGCGGGCCTCAGATGACTGGCCACGTTGCGCACCATCCAGATGGTCTTTTCAACCAGTTCGCGCATCTCGTCGGCTTTCTTCGAGGAGTCCGGGTCCCCGGTAAGGCGCATCTTGAGCAGTGAAACGTCCATTTTCAGAGCGGTCAGCAACTGCCCGAGTTCGTCATGAATTTCCATCGCAATGCGTTTTCTCTCTTCTTCGCGAATCGCTTCCATGTAGGCAGACAATTCGCGCAGTTGTTCGCGCGACTCTAGCAGCTCGTGCTCGATGCCCTTGCGCTCCGTAACGTCCTGAATCGTGCCGACCAGCTTTAGTGGCTGCGTCGCGGCGCCCGGCACGGCCTCGGCCTGGAACTGGACGATCCGCGCTACGCCGTCCGCTCCTCTTACGCGGCAATCGAGGCTGTACGGCCGCCGCTCGGCCAGCAATGCGCGTACAGCGCGCCGCACCAGCGCCCGGTCGTCACGATGCACAGCCGCAAGAAAGGTCCGGTAATCCGGTCGCGAACCATCCGGCGTCAATCCGAGGATCCGGTACATTTCGTTGGACCAATGAATCACGCCGCCTGCGGTGTCCCACTCCCAGTCACCGAGCCTCGCCAGCCGTTGCGCGTTGGCAAGGCTTGCTTCGCTCGCGCGCAATTTCACCTCGGCCTGCTTGCGTGCCGTAACGTCGGTGAGGCCGACATAGATGGCCGGTGCGTCGTCGAAAGTCGCCACCCGTGCGGTAAGCATTGCCCAGAACGTGGTGCCGTCGGGCCGTTTGAAATTGACTTCGGTGTTGCGAAAACTTCCTTCTGTGCGCAGATACTGCACCAGCCTGCCGCGCGTGGCGGGGTTCACATAGAAGTCCACAACGTGAAGAACCGTGTCCGTCTGCATGGGCAAACCGAACAATTTGCGAAACGGCTCGTTCATGTAGAGCAGTGTTCCGTCGGGCATCGACGTGATGCAAAACGGCAGCGGACTCGTCTCCACAATGGTGCGGAACCGCGCCTCGCTCGACAGCAACTTCGCTTCGGCGCGCCTGCGCTCCTCTATCTCCAGCCGCAGGCTTGCATTCGCCCGCGCCAGTTCCGCGGTGCGCAGCGCGACACGGGCCTCGAGTTCGTCGCGTGCACGGGACAGCGCCGCTTCGGCCTGCTGGCGCACGCTCGCCTCGTTCGACAATTGCCGGTTCTGTGCGACGAGCTGCTTGTGCATGGCGCGCAGTGACAGATGTGTGCCGATGCGCGCCATCATTTCGTCGATCTGGACAGGCTTCGTCACGTAGTCGGCGCCGCCTGCCGCGAAACCTTCGACCAGATCCTCGATGCCGGTAAGCGACGTCATGAAGATCACCGAAATATCGCGCGTCTGCTCGTTCATCTTGAGCCGGCGGCAGGTTTCGAAACCGTCGATGCCGCCGGGCATCTTCACATCGAGCAGGATGAGATCAGGCTGCGAAAACCGTGCGCGTTCGAGCGCTTCCACGCCATCGAGAGCGACCAGCACGCGAAAGCCCTGGTCCGCGAGACTGTCGACCACGAGGCTGAGATTGGCCGGCATGTCATCGACAATGAGAATTGCCGGCGGCTCGCTCATGCCGGCGCCCGGGTTCGCATTGAACTCGCTCATGGCGCAGGCCTCGCGTCAAGATGCCGCTCCACAAGCAAGAGGATCGCTTTTGACTGATAGCCCTTTGCCAGACCACGCAGTTGCGCCGTAAATGGTTCGTAGTCCGCATCGAGTGAGGCAACACGGTCGGCCCACAACACGATATCGCGCATGTTGCCGAGCCGCGCGAGGCGATGCAGCTCGCCCATCTCCCCCGCCGGCACGGCAAGCACATCAGGCTGCGCGGGGTGCACGGCTTGCATGCTCGTCGCGGCATAGGTCCACTCGAGCTCGAGCAACGCAGCGATCCAGGCCAGCAGCCGGTCGAACTCGACCGGCTTGGGAAGAAACGCATTCACCCCGGCCGCGAGGCTCTTTTTCTCGTCACGGCCGGAAGGGCTCGCAGTCACCACAATGATCGGCAGATCGGCGAAGCCCGGCGTCCGACGCAACCGCCGCGTGGCCTCGAGCCCGTCCATGCCGGGCATCACGATATCCGTGATGATCAACGCCGGCCGCTCGCTTTGAGCCTTGGCCAGTCCGTCTAGGCCGCTCGCCGCCTCGACGGTCTCGAAGCCGAGCCGGCTCAGCAACTCGGCAATTACCGTGCGATTGACGGCTACGTCGTCGATGATCAGCACCTTCCTGCGCGGCCCCTCGTAGCCGGTTGCAACATGTGTGACCGGCTGGTGAGACGTGCCGGGCGGCAGCATCGTGACAGGCGCCAGTTCGAACCAGAAGGTACTACTCTGCCCGAGCTGGCTTTCGACGTGAATCTCGCTTCCCATCGCCCGCACGAACTCCCGGCTGATTGCAAGCCCGAGCCCGGTGCCCTCGGCGCGGCGCTCCGGACTGCCGACCTGCTCGAAGGGCTCGAAGACCGTTCCCAACTGGTCCGGGGGAATGCCGATTCCAGTGTCCTGTACGTTGAACCGTACAGCGCCGGGAAGCGTCCGCGTGACCAGCAGGCTTACCCTGCCCTGATCGGTGAATTTGACAGCGTTCGCGAGCAGGTTGAACAGCACCTGCCGCAGCCGCCGCGGGTCGGCACGCACGCCGCCGGGCACGTCGGACGCGATCTCGCAGACGCACTCAAGCTGCTTCTCTTCCGCCTTCACGCCGATGATCTCGCGAATCACATCCACGAGGCCCGGCAAGGCCACGTCGCCGATCTCCAGCCGCAGCCTGCCCGCTTCGATCCTCGCGAAGTCGAGCGTGTCGTCGATTAGCGTCAGGAGATGTTCGCCGCTGCGCTGGATGACGGCCACGCCGGCATGTTGCCGTTCGTTCAGCGCACTGTCGCGCTGCAGAATCTGCGCATAGCCCAGGATGCCGTTCAGCGGCGTACGTAATTCGTGGCTCATGTTGGCGAGGAATTCGCCCTTCGCCCGGTTCGCCGCTTCGGCCGAACGCAGCGCTTCGCGCTGCGCCGCGGCCGCGCGTTCGTCGAGATAGGCGGTGTGCAAACGCGTGCCCATTGCATGAAACGCGGTGACTACGCGATCAAGTTCGTCGGACTGGCGGGGCTGGCGACGCTGCAGGCTGAACGGCCCGGGCGCCTCGCGAAAGTCGTAACGGCCGACCAGACGCGCGATGGCGGCGAGGTGCCGCGTAACGAGCTGCCAGAAAATATAGATGATGAAGAGCGCGACGAGAAACGTGTTGGCGGCCTGGCTCACCAGGATCACGAACGCGGTTTGCGCCAGCTCGCGATAGAGATCGGAGAGCGTCGCTTCAACGTACAAGGTGCCGATCTTCCGATCCGCACCGTGGATGCGATAAGAAATCGGAAATTCGCGCCAAACGACCGCGTCGCTCATGCGCTTGCCGGCGCTCACCACCAGCGGCGAGGTGATCGTGCTGGACTCGCGTACCTCGGCGGCACGAATGTCGGCGAGACGAAGCATGCCATCCAGTTCGAGTTGAAGCTGCTGCCGGTCAAGCCGCCACAAACTCTCGCTGAGACTGTCGCGATAGCTCCGGTCGATATCGGACAGCCGGTTCTGGATAAGTGTGGTCCCGCGCTCGTAGTCACCGTAGAGTTGAAGCGCGGTCATCAGCAGCGTAACCACGCAGCTGAACAGGAGGACGGTCGCGAGGAGCCGCAGGAGCACGCTGTGGCGAAAGCGGCCCAGCGATCCCCACAGCGCGCTGAACGTGTTGAGAACCATAACCCCCCGCGAGTGCCCTGATCCTCGTTTTCGCCAATCTGCACTCGGTGCGTACGGCGGTTATCGTGAGCTCACTGGGGACGACACGCTGTTCGCCTGCCGTCGATATAGATCTTTTATATGTGAGCAGACCAGAGCCGCGCCTCGTTGCACGCGCCCCTTATAGCCCGTTAAAGACTGGGAACCCGATGGCGGGAGACGACGGCTTCAATGCTTTTTTTTCATTAGTACGTCGGCAGACGGTTGGCGTACATCGAACGGATTGCGCCGAGCTTTCAAATCCATTCCGGTTCGCCCCCGGCAACAACGATCAATGCGAACCTAACCGTTTGCGGCAATGTGGAACGGGCCGAATGAATTGCCAAGAACCTCGTCGATACAATCGGCCAGATCGCACAGCACACCCGATTCCTCGCCGTCGAGCGTTTCCGCGTGATATTTCCGCAGTTCCCACATGGTGTCCGCCAAGCGCCTGATCGATATGGGACCGCTATTGATCAGAGGCCAGCAATGCATCAGGTACGCAAGCGGAATGACGTTCCTGTTCTCACACCATGAATCGAACAAGCGCAGGCAGATAGTGTGGATATGTTCCACAGCATTCTCGCGCTCGGATAGATACGGAATCATGGCGGCTAACCAGTAAGGCCATTTCGATCGTTCAAATTCTAGGCTTGCGACCGGGATCACGCAGTCAGGAAACGCGGAAAATGGGCATGGGCGTATGCTGATTCGGCTGTAAGGAAATCCTTATATGCCGGCATACGCCCGAGGGGCCGCAACGAACAGCGAGCCATGCCCATGGCTCAGACGCTTAAGTTAAGCGTCAAGCGCGTCGTCCCGAGCCTTCTTCGACGAGAGGATCCGGCGCGTTCTCCAGAGCGGTGTCGTGACGAAGCAGGAGGACGGCTGCAACGCCCACCAGCCCCGCCCCTGCCAGGCAGAGCAATCCGGCGGCGAAGCTGCCGGTACTGTCCTTGATCCACCCCATGGCATAGGGTCCGAAGAACCCCGCCAGATTGCCCAGTGAGTTCACCGCGGCAATGCCGCCCGCTGCGGCCGCTCCCGAAAGAAAGGCGGCGGGCAGCGTCCAGATCACCGGCAGGCAGCCGAATATGCCAAAGCCGGCAATCGATAGCGCAATCATCTTCAGCACCGGATCGTCCAGTGCCGTCGATGCCGCGATTCCACCGGCAGCCACCAGCAGCGGAATGGCCACATGCCACTTGCGCTCGAGCTTGCGGTCGGAACGACGCCCCCACAAGACCATGCCGAACGCGCCGACAATGTAAGGCAGCGACGTCACAAGGCCGGTCTGGACATTGCCGAGGCCGAAGCCTTTGACAATCTGCGGCAGGAAGAAACTCAGGCCGTAGTTCGTCGCGTTAGCGCCGAAGTAGATGAGCGCCACCGCGAGAACCCGCGGATTGAACAAGGCTTCCCGCACGCTGAAGCTGCGCACGGCCTCGCGCTGCGCGCGCTCCTGGGCTTGCCGGTTCACGAGCCAGTCGCGCTCCTCGGCCTCAAGCCAGGTCGCATCCGCCGGTTTATCGGTGAGATAAGACAGGACCACGAACGACAAGAACAGAGCCGGCAGCGCTTCGATGAGATAGACCCACTGCCAGCCCGCCAGACTGGCGAGTTTATCCAGGTTCAGCAGCGCGCCGGAGATGGGCGCGCCAATAACCGTGGACAGCGGGATGGCCACCATGAAGTAGCCGACCACGCGCGCGCGATAGGCTGCCGGATACCACAGGGTCAGGAAGAAGATGATGCCCGGGAAGAATCCCGCTTCGGCAATGCCGAGCAACACCCGCAAGGTGTAGAACACGTGTGCCGCCGAGAGGCCTGTCCACCGCGAGATATCGGGGATGAACGCCATCGCGCCGGCGAGGATGCCCCAGGTGAACATGATCCGCGCAATCCATCGGCGTGCGCCGAACTTCTCCAGCAGCAGGTTGGACGGCACCTCGAAGAAAAAATAAGCGATGAAGAAAATCCCGGCGCCGAAGCCGTACGCACTTGAGGAAAACCCGAGGTCCTTATTCATCTGCAACGCGGCGAAACCGACGTTGACACGGTCAAGGTACGCTATGAAATAACAGAGGATCAGGAACGGGACGAGCCGCTTAGTCACGCGTGCCAAAGTACGGTTTTCAAGTTCCACTGGTCTTCCCCTAAGTCAGAGTTTCAAATCATCGATTTTGGGACGAGTGTTCATTTCTCTTTGCCGTGAAAGCATAGTGCTCCTAAGACGAAGCGGGAAGTAGTATGTGCCCGTGGGACCCTGGTTAATGCTGACAAGGTGCAAGGTGGGCTTCGGCAGAATCGGCCGAATCGACCGAAAGATGCCTCGGGATCCGGAAGAAATGTCTGCGGGTAGTGACGTATATCGGTGACGTATGGAAGACCCTGCGCCCCCCCAATCACGCACGTCATGTCGATTTGAATTCCTGCAAGACAGGGGCGCACAGCGCTCGAACCCAGTTGGAGGCCCCGGTCAGGGGAAGGCACATGCGAAGGGATTGGACTGCCGGCATTCGTGCTCTCGCCTGTGCCTCGTTGCTGACGAGCGTGGCCAGCCTTTCATTGACCGGCGCCGCCGAGGCTCAGGCCCGCAATCCGGAGCCTGCCGTCCCAGCCGCGCCCATGCAGATCCGCATCCTTCGTGTGGCCGATGAAGTCGTTCGGGAGAGGCGCTGGGACTTCCTGATCGCGGCTCTGGACCATACGATCCCCACGTACGGACCGTACGTTATCGATGCATACTCCGCGCCGATGTCGACGCAGCGGGAAGTCGAGGAGGTCATATCGGGTCGTCTGATGAATGTGATCGCGAGCGATTGCGGTCATCCGGACCTCAACGCGCAGACCCTCCCGATTGCCATTCCTATCGATAAAGGCTTACTCGGTTATCGGGTTTCTCTGATCCGGCGAGATCAACAGGCGAGGATCAACAAGGTCAACGAAATCCAGGGCCTTCGTCTCCTGAGTATCGGACAAGCTCAGGACTGGGGCGATGTGCCCGTGTACCGGTACAACGGTATTCCCCTGGTCACGACGAGCCACTACGACCTCCTGTTCCCCATGCTGGCTCACCGCCGATTCGATCTGTTCCCACGCGGTGTTCTCGAGATCACGCCCGAACTCGTTTCGTTCCAGGCCCAGTACCCCGACATGGCGATCGAAACCCATCTGTTGATCCGGTACTCGTATGCGCAATTCTTCTACGTCAACAAGTCTTACCCGTTGATCGCACAACGCATTAAGGACGGGCTGGAGGAAATGCGGAAGGACGGCAGCTTTGAAGCCCTCTTCCAGAAGAATTTTGCGCGGGCCGTGGCCGATTTGCATCTGGAACGGCGTGTTCTGATCGACTTGAAAAATCCGTTCCTTCCCGACTGGGTGCCGGTCGAGCGCAAGGAACTCTGGCTCGATCCGGTCACGCTCAGCAAGCCCGGTTAAAACCGCGGGTTAAAACTTATATCCCACGGAAACAAACGAGACGATGGGGTTGAGTTTGATCTTGGTACTGCTGGTCACCGTCCCAACTTTCGACTGAGTCGTCAGTGTCGCCCGTGTCGAGAGCCACATATACGAAAGCGAGGCGTCGACCGACCAATGCTTGCTGAGGTTATAAGAAAACCCTGCGTTGATGACCGGCGCAAACGAACTGCTCAGCTTGGCCGTGGTCGACCCTTCCAGTGCGGTCCCATAGGTCGAGGAGTACAGGAAACTGCCGCTCGACATCGCTGAGCTCAACTTCACTCCGCTATACCAGACATAGGCTCCGCCGGCGCCAAGATAAGGCCGAAGGTTGCTCTGCGGGTTATTGAAGTAATACTTCAGGAGCAAGGTCGGGCTCCATTCATACGCCGTCCCCATCTGTCCAAGTGACGCGAGCGATCCGCTGCCGGACAAATTGAACTTTGGCGGCGCGCCGAGCACGGCAGTGGCGGCAATGTGATCGGTAATGAAATAAGTCGCCGTGAGACCGAACGTGTCCGCGTTGTCGACGGATGCCCCCGTGCCGGTCTCCGTCGTGCTCGCGCCCAGGGCGCTGACTGTAAGCGGCTTGCTCGAATCCTGCGGCGAGAGATGAAACCAGCCGAGGTTCGCGACCACATCCCCCGCGCTCTGCGCATGCGCAGCCGTACTGATAAACAACGCGGCCATCACGTTCATCACGCCCAATGCTCGTGTCTGCATCCTCATATCTCCTCCGTTTTTTATCCGACCCTGTCTGTGGATCTGGAGGGGATTCTATGCGAACGATCGTGCGAATCATTCTCTCAACCGTGGAGAAATACTTCTGGATTCTGGTAAGGATTCGAAATGCGCCTATGACCCCGCCATCGTCCCGGAGTGCGAGGAAATCGGGCAGCGCCGGCCCGGTTCGCACGCCCGGTCTTGGCGGGCTCGTACCGGCGGAACATCGGGACGGCCTGTTCGCCCACCTCTCCACGCTCGTCCCGATGGGGCGTCTCGGCGAGCCCAGTGAGATTGCCAAGGCAGCAGCATTCCTCGCATCGGACGACAGCAGCTTTGTGAACGACATCGAACTGTTCGTGGACGGCGGCGCCGCGCAAATCTGACCGGACTTTGGCGCGCCCGGACGGACCCGCTCCCGATCCACCTCACGCGTCGGGTCTCATCAAGTGAGACTCGCAACCTTGGACAGGAAGTGGACATCCGTTCGCCGGGTATCCAACCGACGGCTTCATGCCGCTATCCGATGCCAGCGAACGTTTGCTTGTAGTCGAATCAAATAGCGGCATGAATTGGACTCGTCGTTCGCGACCGGTAACAACGCCCACGCCCTTGCGAAAACTGCGTTTATCTTCACAAGAGTTTTTCGAACAAGCCCGCTCTTGCGCCTACAATACCCCCCGATCCATCCCGAATGCCGCGTCATTGTCTTCGCATCCGCCACGCGCTTTTACCGGTCCACAGGCAGCATGGTCACTGAAACCTCATCCTCCGATTCCCTCGCGGTCGCCCAGCGCGTACGCGACCTGATGAATCGCCATGGCATTGGCAAGCGGCAGCAGACCGCCGAGCTTTGCCGCATCCTCGACCTCAGTTTCTCGCAGGGGCATCGCAAGCTGCGCGGCAACAGCCCGTGGACACTTGCGCAGATTCGCCGGGTGGCCGAAGCTTTCGACGAACCCGCGCTGCAACTCTTCGACGCGAAGAACGCCGATGTCGACGACACCGAAGGCACCGCCCACGACGCCATCCTCGTGCTTGGCGCTATCGAAATTCCGTGCGTTGCGTGGATTGGCGAAGCGCTCGAACCGGGCAGCCGCCCGGATTTCATCGCACAAAACATGAACGGCCGCTGGCTCGTGACGACCCACGAAGGGGTGCTGCTGCACGCCGCTCACGACGTCCACAAGATCGAGATCCAGCCTCGCCGCACGGACATGGACAAACCGCTGATCGCGGTCGTGGACGACGATCAGACGTCCGCCGACAATCTCCACGATTATCTCGAGCGCAGCGGTTTTACGGCCGTAGCGTTGTATGGTCTGGAAGGGTTTGCGCAAGCGCTGCAGGCGCAGGTTTTCGACGCGGTGGTGATCGACTGGCTGTTCGGCGCGCACACTTCCGCCGACGCCATCCGTGCCGTGCGCAACTCGGACAATCCGGATGCCCCCATCTTCGTATTGACGGGCGAACTGACGACCGGCAAGGCGAGCGAGTCGGAAATCAGCGACGTCATCCAGCGCTACAACGTCACGTGTTTCGAAAAACCGGCGCGCATGGCGATCCTCGTAGCCGACCTTTCGAAGCGCTTGCTGCGCGCCTGATTTTCAACGATTCTCAACGCCGCGCGCGCGTTCAAACCGCTCAATGTATGCGCCGGGTCGCCGATAACGCGCGCGCCAGGGCGCTTTTCAGCACTTCGTAGCGCACGGGTTTGAGCAGGTAGTCGAAGAACAGGATGGCGGCGCTGGGATCGACCAGATCCGGCGCGTAGGCGCTCACCGCGATCACCGGCAAACTCGCGCCCGATGCGCGCCGCGCCCGGTATTCATTCACGAACGAATACCCGTCCTTGCCCGGCATGTGCAGGTCCGCCAGGATCAGGTCGGCCTCGTTGTTCTCGAGCCACGCGAGCGCGCTGTCCACGTCGGGCATGGCCGCGCTCGCATACCCCAGGTGCGCAAGCATTTCCGTCAGCGACTCGCGGATGGAATCGTGGTCGTCTATCACCAGCACGCGGGCTTTCTTCAACGGCGGCAGGTCCGCGGGCGCACGCTCGCGTTCGGGCATCCGCGCCACCGGGGCGGCCGGCAAACTCACACGAAACGCGGCGCCCTGGCCAATGTCACTCGACACGTTGACCACGCCGCCAAGCAATTCGACCAGCCCGCGAACGACCGCGAGACCCATGCCGGCACCGTCGAAGCGTCGGGTTGTCGATGAATCGAGTTGCGTGAATTCCTTGAAGATCAGCGGCAGCTGTTCGCGCGGGATGCCGGGGCCGGTGTCGATCACGGAGATATCGAGCCGTTCGAGTGAGCGCTCGAAACGCACATCGATCGAACCCGCATCGGTGTACTTGATCGCGTTCGTAACAAGGTTGGTAACGATCTGGCGCAGCCGATGCTGATCCGATTCGATCAATCCCGCCTCCCCCGTAAACTGGCCGCGCAAGACCAGTCCCTTGGACGCGGCCGCCGGCGTATTGGCGTCGACGATGGAGTCGAGCAACTCCATGGGGTCGAACACCGTCAGCCGCAATTCAAGCTTGCCGGCGCCGAGCCGCGCGAAGTCGGTGAGATCGCGCATCTGTGCTTCGAGATGACGTGCACCGGTCTCGAGCCGCTGGATGATCTTGCGATCGCTTTCGCTATGCAAGTTCAGTTCGAGCAATTCCACCGACGACACAATGGCATGCAGCGGTGTGCGCAACTCATGACTGATCATGCCGAGGAAGGAATCCTTCGCCTGCGATGCTTCGCGTGCCGCTCGTGTTGCCTGATGTTGCGCTTCGAGCGCCGCGCGTTGCTGGTGAATCAGCCGTGAACGCCGGTAGCCGTTTAGCAGCAGCATGGCGGTGGCGACCATGGAGAGCAGCGCGAGCAGCATGCCGGCCGCGAACAGATAACGCCGCTTGGAGACGAAATCGTTCACGATGTAATCCCGCTCCGCCACGTCCACCACCCTGCGACCGTTCGCAAGCTCGTTCACCGCATCCTGGTTCTGCCGCAAGACGCCGATGATCTTCAGCGTGCGTGCAGGGTCGGAATTCAACGCAACTATATCCGGCTCGATGGACTCGAGCGCGGCATCAAGCTGGCGCAGGATCTCCTGCTGGCGGTTTCGCAAGGTGCCGCGGTCGGACAGCATCGACGTTGAGGCGGTGACAATGGCGAGCTTCGATTCGAGCACCTCGTAACGAAGCTGGATCTCCTCGGTATCGGCGTCGATACCGCTGCGGTACAACAGCACCTGGTTCGCGAAGCGGCCATACGCGATCTGGAATTGAGCGCCATCCCAGTAGAAACCGTCATAAGGCAGGCCGAGTTGCTGCTGCGTGGTCTGATTTGCGAGCAAGCCGGAATACAGCACGTAGCCCACCCCGGCGAGCGGCGGTGCGATGGCTGCTGCGAGCAGCAGCGCAACCTTGAAACGGCGAAGCGGTGCACGCGTCATTTCACGACCAGCGCTTTGATCTGCCACACGAATTTTGCCTCGGCGACCGAGCCGCTCAGCTCGGACGGGTAAGCGTCACGCGGATAGATCAGGAACAGCGGACCGAAATTGCTGACCTTCAGGCGCACGCCGTTCATGCTGTACGCGAGAATCGCGCCGTATCGCTCAGCTTCCGAGGCGCTCACGGTGTACGAATAGTCGTCGATCGTGCGTAGTTCCACCTCGTCTGCACGTGCGTCCACCAGATTCAGCACGTCCTTGAGCAGCGGCCCGGTGAAGGTGGATTTCGGCGTCCAGGTAGTCGAGGTCGTGATCGTATGGACCGGCAGCTTCATCAGTTCGGCTTCGCTGATATGGTAGACGCTATGGTCCGCGTCGGTGGTGCGGCCGATCTTTCCTGTTACATCGAGGACCAGCGGCGCAGCGCTCGCTACAAGTGGCAGCAGCCCCAGCAGCGAAGCGGCAAGCAAGCTCCGAAGCGACTGCGGTGTCATGGCGGCGCTCAATGCTGTTTGTCGAAAGCAAGCGCCGCACGCTCCGAGGCCACCACGATCAGCTTCATGGTGGCACGTGTCGCGCCGACAAAAAACTTGCGCGCGACCTGTTCGTCGAAGGCGTCGAAATCGACTTCGGTCAGGATCACGCACGGCGCAGACTGCCCCTTGAACCGGTAGATCGATTCGAGCAGCACGTCGCCTTCCCGATATTCCGGATTCCCGAACAAATCGTAACTCCCGGTGAAACTGCGCAAACGATGCGGCCCGAGCTGGTCGACGGAAGTCAGCACCGAGCCCTCGCGCCCGCGGAAGGACAATACCGCGATGTCCTGCTTCCGGTAGCCGAGCGCAAGCGCCTGGGTGATGGCACGCTTGGTCGCCTCGATCACTTCGTCGAGATGGCCGTTTTCATACGTGGAGAGGCTGACTTCGGAACCGTCGAACGGACTGCCTGCGTCGAGCCGCACTTCGCGTCCAACGATCCGCCGGATGTACGCCAGCAGGTCGCGCGGGCTTCGATAGTTGGTGGTTTCACGCAGCGTGGTCCAGCCGGGCAGCGGCACGGGATCGCGGAAATACAAGTTCTGCATTGGATCTTCGAGCCACCACCATGCGCCGTCCGGTTTCAGCAAACGGGCAAGCGCGTCCACCCACGCCGCCTGGAAATCCTGGCCTTCGTCGACAATCAACACGTCGAACTTCCAGTGCTCCGCAATCTCGACGTTGGCGAAACGCTCCTCCAGTGTCGCGAACACATTCGGCTGACTGAAGTCGGGCGGCGTGCCCGCGTCACGCGTCACGCTCGCGCTGAGCTGGTGATAGTTGGCAATGCGCGCTTCAGGCGGCGCGACAAGACGGATGTGATCGGCGAGCGGCCTGTTGAAACAGACGTACAACACGCTGCGGCCCTTCGCCACCGCGTCGCGCATGACCTGCACCGCCAGTTGTGTCTTGCCCGAGCCGGCCGTGCCGATCACCCGCAATCTGAACGGCTGGAACTCGAGCCGGCGCGCCCACGTGGCCAGGCCACCCGAGAGCCGGGTAACGAGCATGTCGGCCTGACCGACCAGCGCGTTGGTATCGGGCGTGAGGGCGAGTTCGTCGGAGAGAAAATGATGGATCCGCGCGGACGCTTCGAAGCGCGGTTCATTCGGCGGCAGTATCTCCAGGACAACCGACGGCAGCTTCGCTCGGCGGCTGGCATCGACAATGCGCGCTTCCGGCACACCCGCAATCGACGCGTCCTTCACCGTGTAGTCGGGGCAATACAGCAGCTCTTCAATCCGGTAAGTGCCCGCGCCGAATGCGGCCGTGAAGCGCCGGTGCAGGTTCTCCAGCGTCCGTGCAAGCTGGATGGCGACGTTGCGCTCCTTCTGCATGTACACCTTCATCAGGCCCGCGGGCGTCTCGCGCAGGAACCCCGCCTTCTGTTCGATGATCAGCACCCGGCCCGACGGTGCGACCACGACGAAGTCGGCTTCGCCGAACACCGAAAAGCCTTCGTTGATACGAGTCCAGTGAACACCGTGATACACGGTGTAGTCCTCGGGAAGTTTCGCCAGCAGTGCGAGCGTGTCGAGTTCACGCACGGCAGCGCCGGTCGCTTCCATATTCTTCCAGTCGTCGGGGACAATTCGAGCCATGCTTCGCCTTCCGGCCTAAGTGCGTGTGAGGGCCGGAAAGTGCTTGATTCGAGCAGGATTCCGGGAATCCAGCGGCCATTGTACGCAAGCTGCGCGGCGGTCCAGCGTCAGTCCGCAAAATCGTATTTGCCGCCGCGCTGCAACGCCCGCTGATATGCCGGGCGCTCGTGAATCCGCTTCACGAAAGCCGCTACGTTGGGAAGCGCCTTAGCGCCCGCGCGCTGGGTTCCAGCTTCAAGCGGGAAACTCATCTGCACGTCGGCGGCGCTGAAGGAGTCGCCCGCAAACCACTCGGACTTCGACAGCTCGCTCTCTATGAAACCGAAGTGCAGTTTCAATTGCGGATCGATGAAACTGTCCTGCATGGTCTGCGCGATGCGGCGAGCGATCGGCTTGGCGAAAAACGGCATCGGCGCGCTGCCGATCCGCAGCGCCACCAGCTTCAACAACAGCGGCGGCATGGCCGAGCCTTCGGCGTAGTGCATCCAGTAGTTGTAGCGAAGGCGTTCAGGCGTTGTCCCATGCGGAGGAGCAAAGCGCCCTTGTCCGTAACGCTCGTTCAGATACTCGATGATTGCCCCCGATTCCGCGATCGTCTGGCCTTCGTCCGTGATGACCGGCGACTTGCCCAGCGGATGCACGGCGCGCAATTCGGGCGGCGCCAGCATGGTGTTGGGATCGCGCTGATAAGACTTGATTTGATAATCGACGCCCAGTTCTTCCAGCATCCAGAGCACGCGTTGCGAACGCGAATTGTTGAGGTGATGAACAATGAGCATGAAGGATTGCCGTTAGGGTTGAAGTCCGGGCGCAAACGCGCAAAGAATACAACATGGCTGAGTGCGCGCGTTCGCGTTCACACTGAGGTTATCCTCGGTTTAGTGTCGAATGCATGGGTGTGAGGCCCGTTTTGTGCGACAGCCATGATCGAACGCGATGTGCCGTTCGCTGTTTTCAGACCAAAACAACGCAAAAGGACAATTCGATGACCCTGGTTATTTATCTGGCGGGCTGGCTGATTCTGATTGGCGGCGTGTCATGGGCGCTGGTCGCCATGCATGTGGCGCAACACACCATCATGATTGTCGACGTGATCCTGCTCGGCATAGCCGTGATCACGGGCGCCACCCGCGCACGCAACCGCGACCGGTCATAGGACCCTCATCGGCGCACCGCCCTGCGCTCTTCCGCCAAGCGGGGTGCCGTGGTGGACTTCAGGACAGCTCGCGCGAGCTAAGCGACTGCTGGATCAGCGTCACGAGCACATCGGGATGCGCGGGTTTGGTCATGAAGTGCTGGAAACCTTCGCCGATGCTTCGCAAGCGGTATTCGTCTCCGTTATGGCCCGTGAGCGCAATTGCGATCGATGGCGTCAGGTTGCCTCGAATCTCATGGTCGCGCAGGCGCTGGATCAGATAAAAACCATCCATCATCGGCAGGTCGATGTCGCAGATGACGGCGTCGGGCAACTCCCGGATGACCGTCTCGGCGCCCTCTTCGGCATCCGCCACAGCGACGACCTGGGCGCCTTCCTCCTCCAGCAGCATTCGCAGTGACTCCCTGCTCTCCAGGTCGTCTTCGATCAGCACAATCCTGGCATGCTCCAGTCTCGCTACTTCGTTCATCATTATCTTTTCTAACAACTCAAACAGGATTCAGGTGCCGGTGTCTCGGCTGCGCTTTTCAGCGCTGCGCCTTCAGGCTGCACTTCTCACTCACTGATGGCCTTGCGGCACGACGGCATGAGATCCATGCGGCACCGTGTGATATGCCGCGCGCGCCGGTGTCGAACGTCGCGCGGTTAAAAATTTCAACGGGCGCAGTATGCCTCATTGCTTGTCGTGCAACGTTGCAGCAAAAAGCAGACCGAGCGCAGAAACTCCATGAGAAACGGTGGCGAGAGCCCCGGCACGCGTGCCTTTGCGCAAACCCTAAGGTCGCCATGACCCGTCGCACGAACGAATAAATAGGCGGCAAGGCGGGTAATTTTTTACGCCGGGTGTCTTGTCGGAAAGTTCAGACTTATTGACGCCTGATATCAGTTTGAAAGTTTTGTTGCAGGGTGATGAGAGCGCAGCAACGCGCGATACTCGGTCGGCGTCAGACCCACGGTCGCCTTGAATTGCCGCGTGAATGCGCTGTGATCTGTGTAGCCGCACAACGCCGCGACGTCAGTCACTTTGTCGTGCGAGACAAGCAGCGCCGTGGCCGCGTCGAGCCGTGTCTTGAGCAGCACCTGACGCGGTGTCAGGTGAAAGACCTTGTGGAAATAACGCTCCAGTTGCGCAATCGACATGTTCGCCATCGAGGCCAGATGCGGCATGTTCAGCGGCTGCACGAAGTTGCTCTGGATATGTTGAACCACAGCCGCGAGCCGGCTGTAAGCGGGGTGCGTCCCCTCGTCGGCCTGCAGGTCGCGGGAGATGCCCGCCAGGCCGACGACCATGCCGTCGGCATCGTGGAGCGGCTGCTTGGACGTCATGCACCAGCCCGGCTGCCGGGCGGGATAGAGATGCAGTTCGAGCTGGTCGATCATCGGGTTGTCCTGCGCGATGATCGACTGGTCCTGCGCTGTATAAATGCGGCCAAAGCGTTGCGGGAAGACTTCTTCCGCGGTCTTGCCGAGCAGCCCGAGCTTGTCCTTCAGGCCGCAGCGCGAGGCCAGCGCGCGGTTCACGAGCGCATAGCGCGCCTGCGCGTCCTTCACGAAGAAAACAATGTCCGGCATCGCGTCGAAGACCGGTTCCAGCAGCCTGAAATGCTGCAGCATGGCGTCGAGCGTGGACGCGCTCGCGGGCGCCTGCAGCGTGGCGTGCAAGCCGAGTGGCGCGGCGCCGTGTTCGTGCGCAGCGTGCGCCGGACGGTCCGTTGTAATGGTCATTCGCGTCTCGCTGGCGTCGTCGGGTGCGCAAGGGCCGCATGCATTGGCGCGCACCGCACTGCGCCCGATTATAGAGGCGAGAGGCGTCCGTCAAAATTGGTGTTGACGACAGGAAGGCTTGGAGTTGGCCGGCGTGCGGTCCGCCCGGCGAATTCCCCGCGGGGGAACACTGCGCTAACCGGCAATTACGCCCCCGGGATACCCCAGGCGAACGGGTCGGTGTTGTCGAAGCAGAGACAGCCTTCGGCCGTGATGTGGGCGTGTCCGGTGATCGTCGGAATCACCGCTTGCCCGGCACGTTCGCCCGAGCGCCGATAGCTCGCCTCGAACACGCTGCCAATGATGCTTTCCTGCCGCCACACCTCACCCTCGGCCAGTTTATTGTCCGCGGCAAGACAGGCGACTTTAGCGCTCGTGCCCGTGCCGCATGGCGAACGGTCGTAAGCGCTGCCGGGACACAACACGAAATTGCGGCTATCGATTCCCTCACGCGGCGATTCCGCGAACAGCTCGATGTGGTCGATCACCGCACCGTCTGCGCCGGTAATACCTCGCGCGTGCAGTGCCTCGCGAATGGCATCGGTGAACGCGGTCAACCTCGCCAGATTCGAAACAACGAGATCCTGGCCATGATCGGCTACGAGAAAAAACCAGTTGCCGCCCCAGGCAATATCGCCCGTCAGCGATCCGTAGCCGTCGACGTGAACCGGGACTGCGCGCCGGTATCTATACGCCGGCACATTGCGCACGCTCACGCTGCCGTTCTGATGAAGAGTGGCCTCCACGATCCCGGCCGGCGTCTGGACCCGATGCGAACCCGGCTGAATCTTCCCCAGGTAAGCAAGGGACACGATCAGGCCGATCGTGCCGTGACCGCACATGCCGAGATACCCGACGTTATTGAAAAAGATGACAGCGGCCGTGCATTCCGGGTCATCCGGTGCGCATAACAGTGCCCCCACGATCACGTCCGAGCCGCGCGGTTCGGTGACCATCCCCGCGCGCCAGTTGTCGTGCTTCGTGCGAAAGTTTTCGAGGCGTTCGGCCAGTGTGCCGCCACCAAGATCCGGTCCGCCCGACGTGACGAGGCGGGTCGGTTCGCCGCCCGTGTGCGAGTCAATGAAGTGTAGGATTTTCATGCTGTCATCGTAGAAATTCGGACGGGGTGCGTCTTGGTGCCGCTAAGCGGATTTGATGCCGATTTCGGCATATATGATGCTGTCTTATCCGGTCGCTAAAACGTGAGGATAAGCGTTGTTTCAACTGGATCCAGCCCGGAGAAAGCAAAACGCCTACTCTTGAAGTTGTGCCGAAATCGGCATCGTAATTGCGTGCAAGATGCAAGACGGCTCTTTCTGCAATGCTTAGACTGCTCACAATCGATCACTTTGAGGAGAGTCACCATGGCGCATATCTGGGAAGGTGTTATGCCCGCCGTCACCACCAAGTTTAATGCGGATTTCAGCATAGACCAGGCTTGGACGAAGAAGAATATTGAGGCGCAGATTGCGGCCGATGTCGACGGCATCATCGTCTGCGGATCGCTGGGAGAAGCGTCGACGCTCTCGCTCGATGAAAAGCTGGACGTGCTGGATATCGCCGTCGATGCAGCCCAGGGACGCGTGCCGGTCCTGCTCACGATTGCGGAAAACAGCACGCTCGACGGTTGCCGCCAGGCCGAACTCGGCGCGAAACACGGCGCGGCCGGTTATATGGTGCTGCCGGGCTTGCGATATTTATCGGACCGCCGCGAGACGCTCAACCATTTTCGTGTGGTCGCCAGCGCAAGTCCATTGCCGATCATGGTCTACAACAACCCGCTCGCGTATGGCGTCGATGTAACACCGGACATGTTCGCCGAGCTCGTCGATGAAAAGAAGTTCGTCGCAATCAAGGAGTCGGCCGGCGACGTGCGCCGCTTCACGGACCTCATCAACGCAGTCGGCGATCGCTACGCGCTCTTTTGCGGTGTCGATAACCTCGCGATGGAAGCATGCCTGATGGGCGCGCATGGCTGGGTCGCGGGGCTGGTGTGTGCGTTTCCTGAAGAGACCGTGGCGATCTTCAAACTGCTCAAGGCGGGGCGCCTGGAAGAAGCTCGCACGATCTACCGCTGGTTCGCGCCGCTGCTCGCGCTCGACGTCTCGGCGAAGCTGGTGCAGAACATCAAGCTGGCCGAAGCAATGGTCGGCCTGGGCACGGAACCCGTCCGGCCGCCGCGCTTGCCGCTCGCAGGCGACGAACGTCTCGCGGTGGAAGCGCTGATCAAGCGTTCGATTGAAACCCGGCCGACCTTGCCGACGTTTTGAATGGAGTGGTATCGGCTGCGGCTTGTTTTCATTGGAACAAGTCCGCGGCCGAGGCAGCTTAACTCCTGACGTTATCCCCAAAAACGAGCCTCCTATGGCTCAGGTCACTGCATCCGCCCATCTAGTACTTAGCCGCCCGGCAGCACCTCCGCGTCACATCCAAAAACCTCAAAACCTGCAAAGCGCTGTCTAGCGCCAGCACGAACCCTCAAGGCAAAAAAATCGCATTCGTTATATTCTATGGAATATCACGGTACTATTCTTTTGCGTCCGGCTTTCGCCCTGCCGGCGTAAAGAAACCGATCCAACCATTTTGCATCCCGAGGATTTCCCCATGTCCGGGCAACAGGCATCGACACCCCGCGATCCGGCTTCCGTCTCGCTGCCGCACAACCTGTCGATCGCGATCACGCCGCTCAACTCGGCGCGCGACCCCGAGCGTGCCGAGGCGATCAGGGAAGTAGTCGATGCGTTCCGGAACCTGCGCGCCAGCGTGGCTCGTTTTGTCCTCATGCTGGAGGACATCCGCGGTAACGCCCGTTCCCTCGAGGCCACGACCGGCCAGTCGCTCGGAGAGCTTTTATCTTCGCTTGAAGACCATGCCCGAGCACTCGGCTTCAGCCGCCTCGATGACCTGACGCTTGCAATAGAAACCGCACGGTCGGCGGAACGGCAACGGGACCTGGTATTCCAGTCCTCCTCCGGCAGCGACACCGCCAGCCTTCAGCACGTTGCGCGAGGCCTCGAACGCCTGGACGCCAGCTTTGTGGGCCTGTGCGTCGAGCATGTGCTGGAGCGGCACTATCGGGACCGTGCGGGCAGCGGCGTGGCCGTCTGAGCAGCGCCCCCTTACACGTCAAGACTAGCCAGCATTGATTTCGCCTGACCCAACGTCCAGATTCGCACCGTTATATTCGATGGTATATTTCGATATCCGTTCATCGAACAGGCTGAGAGCCGCTGTCTGTTCAGCCGTTTGAAATCCAGACCGACTCGAGGTGAATGTGCAATCCGTTCCCCCCTTCCGCCTTGCTCGTACGCCATCCAATGAATCGACCAGCACTGCGGGCGCTTACGCCGGCCTGACGGACGCTTGCTGCGCTCCTACCGACGCGCAGCTTCGCAATCCGCATCGCCGGGCGCGACTGACGGATCTGGACTCGCATTTGCATTGCTCGATCATCGGAACCTGCTTGAGCACCAACGAGCTCAGAAAACTCGTGCCGAAGTTTACGGATCTCGATCGGCAACACGCCACCGACCTGGAGATTCATCATGCCGCGGTGGAGCTGGCCATAGAGGGCGGCGCGGGCGCCAAGGCACTGCAGAAAGCACTCGATGCGCGTTACGCCGGCGCCGTGCGCCGCTTCGAAACGGCGAAGAGTACGGAAGCACTATTGGCGCTCTGGAAAGAAGCGCTCAAGAGCGGCGATATTCCGCCCGCGTACTGGGCGGTGATGACTCATCCACACGCCGTCATGAGCGTGCGCCAGGCGGCGTTCGGCGACCTGCATATGTTGTCGCATCTGGTGGGCGCGGCGAACCGGGCGGACATACGCCGGCTGGTTGCGCTCGAAGAAGAAAACGCGGCGCTCAAGGACAAGATAGAACGCCAGCAAGACAAGCTGCACGAATTGAGTACGGAGCGCGATGCATCAATACGCCACCTGAGCGCGCAAGTAGCCGAGCTGTCCGCGAAAGCCGAGCGCGCACCAGGTACATCGGCGGCAAGCCTGGAAGCTGAAGTCATTGCGTTACGCGAGGCATTGGCCGCGCGCGATGAGCGCCTCGCGATTCACACGAGCCGCCGTGAAACCGCCGAGCAACGCGCGCTCGATGAACAGCGTTACGCGCAGACCTTGAGCCAGCGTCTGGACGATACCATCGCGATGCTCAACGTGGTCCAGGCCGAATGCAACGCGCTGGAGCAGGCGCTCGCGGCACCGGGAAACGAAGCCGGTTCAAAGGTTCCGGACCTGACGAATCTAAGCGGCAAGCGCGTGGTTTATGTAGGCGGTCGTCCCGGTTCAAATGCAGCGTTAAGGCATCTGGTGGAATCGGCGGGGGGCGATTTTGTCGTGCACGATGGCGGTATAGAAGACCGCAAGGGCATGTTCGCCGCAGCGCTTCCGCGCGCGGATATTGTGGTGTTTCCGGTCGATTGCATCGACCACGATTCCATGAATCTGCTCAAGCGCGTATGCGACCGTCACCAGGTCGACTATCACCCGCTGAGAACCGCCAGCGTGGCAAGCTTTGTCGAATTGATGACGCGGCTTGGCCGGGCGTCGTCGCAGTCCGGCAATACGCCGCCGGTCTCGCGGTTCTGCCTGCGGCACGGCTAAGCTTTACGTTGAATCAGCGCTTCATCAGCTTGGTCAGCGCAGAAATCTGCGGCGCGCAGGTCCTGGCCGCTTCCGCTTCAATCTCGCGATAAAGCCGCACGATCTTTTCGCCGACCGGCGTCAGCACACAACCGCCGCCCGCCGAACCGCCCGTTTCCGAAGACGTTGCGGGCGCCTTGAGCGTGCGGTTCAGTTCGTCGATGAGCAACCACGCGCGCCTGTATGACATGCCGATGCTGCGTGCCGCGGCCGAGATGGAACCATGCTGACGCACGGCCTCGAGCAAATCAATTTTCCCAGGGCCGATTGCCACGGCATCCGCCTGGCGAATGCGCATGCGGAAACGCACCTCGGGCTGACGGGACGGGGAAGTCGCTGGATCTCTTACGGATTTAGCCATGCGCGAAAGCATACACGAGCACGGCGGGGCCATGCATCGGCTGCTGTGCCAGCTCGCTTGATGACCGCGAGCTTCAGGTTTTATCGCCGAAGCAAAAGCCAAAATCCTCGCAGCCTGCACATCCCGGCGCCGGTTGCGGCGTCATGCCGAGCGACAGCGCAAGCTCGCGTGCGAGAAATTTTTTCCAGCGCATCCCGTCCACATTGCGCGCCACCAACGCCGGGAAATACCGGTTGAGCATGTCCATGACTTCGTCGCGGCCGTTCAGCCCGAGATCGCGCCACAGATGATCCGGCCTCAGGCACGCGTGGGCGATGATCGAAGCGAGGCATTCGGTATCGGCCATGTCAGTGACGCCGCTTGCATGGCTTAGCAGGAAGGCGTTAAGCGCGCCGACGAACCTGGCCTGCTCTTCCGGCCGGATCGATATACCCACGCCCGGCGAGCGCGTTGCACCGAAGTGCCGGCCATACAGCGACGCCAATTGTTCCTGCGACAACCCCAGCAACGAAGCTTCATCGTGCGCGGCAATCAGCGTGGCGAACAACGCGGTGTCGGGAGAACGGGGATCAGCCGAGGCGGCCAGCAATTCGGCGCGCGTTGCATGAGGATGTGTCATTGCCAACCATGCGTGGAAGGTGTCCGGGTGCCCTCTTGGCTTTACGCGCGATGTGCACCCCGACCCAATTTACTCCTTCCTAGTTACGACTGTTATTCGTTGCCGACGCTGCCGGGCACGCGGGGTCCTTGCCCCAATGTCCGTCGCAGACACGCCAGCGGCAAATCTCGTCCGTAAAGAAGTTGTCCTTGCCGCATTCTTTCAAGCGAGCGGCCAGTCCCGCGTCGGCCTTCGCGGACAGTTTGGCCGCAGCTGTATCACGCTTGTCCGTAGCGGGTGGCGTGTAGGGTTTGGTGCGCGAGACGAGCGCGGCAAGCAGGTCGACGTCCTGATCTTCCAGCTTGCCCGCGTTTTGCGCGGCCGGGCGCTTCTTGTTCTGCGCGGCAAGCGTCTCATACCTGGACGTCTTGCTGTCGCGTGCTTCGCGCACATCCTGCCTCAATGATTTCCTGGCGGCCTTCGCGTCGCCTTGTGCGACGGTCGTCTTCTCAGGTTTCGCAGCCTTCTTGTTGGCGGCATCCGTCGTGTTCGCCACCTTGTTGGCCGGTGCCGCAGCGGACGCTGCGAGCTCCTCCGATGCGCCGTTCGCGAGCGCGCTCGCAATCCGGTCCGTTGACTTCGGCGCCGCATTGTCGTCGTCAGCCGCGACGATCGAGGCTGCCTGGGAATTCACCGCCGGAACCTGAGCACCTGCGACTTGCGCAGTCACACCGCTGCTCGCCTTGAGCGCTGCCGCGCTATTACCCGCGGCGCTCGCCGGCTGACTGGATGCACCGGCTGCGGCAACTGTTTTATTTCCATTTGCACCGGCCTGGGCGCTTATTGAGGAAGCAGTCGGGGAGTCGGTCCGCGAATCGGTCCGTGCATCGCGGAGATAATGCCAACCGCCCCACGCGGCCGCGCCCGCTATCAAAAGAGCCAGCAGCGCATAAGCCGATTTAGAGCGTGGCGGGCGTTCTGGCCGGCTTTCCACTCGCCCTTCAAGACTGGCAAGAATTCGCGAGCTATTTGCGTGCTCGGCCGTCTCCTTGCCGGAAAGGAGGCTAGGCGGCGCTTTGGAATTCGACGGGTCCGGCACACTCATTAAAATGTCTCGTTGATACTTGATTAAATTTTCCCGGATAATACGCCGGAAGCGGCTTCCAGTGGTTCAATGGACGCCTGATTCTAAAAGCAAGCATTACAAAATACAACGGCCAGAAATTCCGGGGCAGACCGTGATCGCAGTCGCAATTTTCGCGTATTTCCTCGTTGTTGTCGCAATAGCCGCACTGGTCTTCTTACCAGGACTGCGGTCGACGGCATTCAGAGTTTTATTTCAATGGTTTGACAACCTGCGTATTCGGGCGTCCGCCAGGCGGGCCTTTGCGAAAGATCGACTGGCTTATTCGGTCAAAATTTCCCGCAGCTCGGTAATCGATGCGCATCGTGTTGTTGTCGGCAAGCGCTTGCTGATTTTGTCCACCGCGGGTATTCTTGTCGCGCCGCCGTTAGTCGCACTCATATTGCGAAAGGTATTGCAACAGCGCCAATTATTCCAGTATGACGAAGACCTGCGCGTTCCCGACGAGAAAATAGCAGCGCTTCTTAACGGCGAGCAACTCGTTCCGCCGCCGCCTTTACCACCGGATGTGTTTGCAACACGCGAAGTCGAGCAGGTCCGGCCCGCCTTGAAGGACGCAAGCCGCGACTGGAATTTGCTGGATCCTGATTTTCGGACGCGTTTGTTGCTCGTGTACAAAATCATGCGCGAACAACATGGATACGAAATGGCGCTATTGGAAGGTTACCGAAGCCCGGAACGCCAGAATCGATTGGCGCAAATGGGGAACAATATAACCAACGCCGGGGCGTTTCAAAGCTATCACCAATATGGCCTTGCCGCAGATAACGCTTTCTTGCAAAACGGGAAGATTGTAATTTCCGAAAAGGATCCCTGGGCAATGCAGGGTTATCAGTTGTATGGCGAGACCGCCGAATCGGTCGGACTGACCTGGGGCGGCCGCTGGAAATTGATGGATCTCGGCCATGTCGAGTACCACAAGCCTGGCTTCAAGATCGGGCAGGCGCATTGAACGCTTCACTGGACGCCCTGTTCCAGCGCTCGCCGCTGCGTCGCCGCCATTCGCGCGGTTGCCATGAAAACTTCAAAGACCTGACTGCACTATGCGACGTTTCCTGAACGTGTTGACCCGATCGCGCACGCTGACCATCGTCGGCGCCATCACGCTGGCCGCATTCCTCTTCGTCGTTGCCGACCTGTTCCAGATCGACTGGATCTGGGCCGCCACGGTCTTCGGCATCGCGGTGCTGTTGTGGCTGCTTTCGTGGGGCTGGAAGCGTCACAAGACGCGGCGTGCCAACGCGAAACTGGGTGACATGCTCGAACAGCAGGCGGAAACGGGCCGCGGGCATGCCTCGGCGGAACCGGGCAAGCAAGCCGAACTGGAAACGCTGCGCGCACGTTTGTCGGCTGCGGTCAAAACCATCAAGACGTCGAAAATCGGCCAGGCCTCAGGCGGCGCTGCGCTCTACGAGCTGCCCTGGTACATCGTGATCGGCAACCCGGCTGCGGGCAAAAGCAGCGCGGTGTTGAACTCCGGCCTGCAATTCCCGTTCGCGGACAAAAACGATGCCGTGGTCCACGGCATTGGCGGCACGCGCAACTGCGACTGGTTTTTCACGACTGAAGGCATCCTGCTCGATACCGCCGGGCGCTACTCCATTCACGAAGAGGACCGCAGCGAATGGCTCGGTTTTCTCGGCCTGCTCAAGCGCTATCGGCCGAAGGCGCCAATCAACGGCATCATTGTTACCGCGAGCATTGCCGAGCTCAGCAACAATCGTCCCGAGTTTGCGATCAACCTGGCGAAGAACCTGCGCCAGCGCGTGCAGGAACTGACCGAGAAGCTGGAAGTGTTCGCGCCGGTCTACGTGATGTTCACCAAGGCCGACCTGATCACCGGCTTCACCGAATTCTTCAGCGGCAACGAGAAACAGGAATACGACCGCGTCTGGGGCGCGACCCTGCCCTACGAGCCGGATGAAACGCGCGACGTGGTCGGCCTCTTCGACACCCGCTTCGACGAACTGCATGAAGGCCTGAAAGAAATCAGCATCGCGCAGATATCGATGAACCGCGGCCTCAAGCTGTCGCCTGGGCAACTGAGTTTCCCGCTTGAATTCTCGGCGATCAAGCCAACCCTGCGCACCTTTCTCGCGACGCTGTTCGAAAACAATCCGTTCCAGCACAAGCCCATTTTCCGCGGTTTTTATTTCACCAGCGCGCTGCAGGAAGGCGTGACCAACAGCGCGGCGACACAGCGCATTGCGCATCGTTTCGGACTGGAAGGCGAGGGATTGCCCAAAGCGCAAAACGCGTTTTCGAAGAACGGCTTCTTCTTGCGCGACCTCTTCTCCAAGGTCATCTTTGCGGATCGCGAGACCGTGCGCCAGTTTGCGAGTCCGATCAAGACACGCACCCGCTACACCGCGTTCTTCGGTTTCGTCGCCGTCCTTGCACTGTTGCTTGGCGGCTGGACCTGGTCGACCATTGGCAACCAGCAGCTTGCATCGAATGTCGCGGCCGATCTCGACAAGGTGGTGAAGCTGCAGCAGAACCGCAACGACCTGCAGTCACGGCTCGAAGCCATGGACATTCTCGAAGACCGCATCGAGCAGCTCGACCAGTTCCGGCGCGAACGGCCGCTCTCAGTGTCGCTCGGGTTGTATCAGGGCGATCGTCTTGAACAGCATCTGCTCACCGAGTATTACTTCGGGGTGAAGCAACTGCTGCTTGCGCCGGTGTCCGCAAATCTTGCTTCGTTCATGAAGGACGTCAACGCGCATCCGGAGCAACTGTCGCCCATGACGCGTCCGCCCGAATCCGGTGCGATGGCGGTATCGACGGCGAATGCGCGCAACGCGATGGCCGCGGCGAACAACAATGGCGGCCTCTATAACGACGCCTCGCCGTCCAACGTGGAAGACGCCTACAACGCGCTCAAGACCTACCTGATGCTGAGCGACAAGCGGCATGCGGAGACCGCTCATCTGACGGATCAGGTCGCTCGTTTCTGGCGCGGCTGGCTGGAGCAGAATCGCGGCAACATGCCGCGCGACGAGATGATCCGTAGCGCCGAGCGCATGCTCACGTTCTACCTGTCGCGAGTCAGTGACAACGACTGGCCGATGATCGACTCGAATCTGGCGCTCGTCGACCAGACGCGCGAAAACCTGCGTCATGTGGTGCGCGGCTTGCCGGCGCGCGAACGCGTCTACGAAGAGATCAAGGCGCGCGCCTCCACCCGTTTCGCGCCGATGACCGTCGCGCGCATCGTGGGTGAAGACAACAACGGCCTGGTCGGCGGCAGCTACGCCATTCCCGGCACCTTCACGCGTGAAGCATGGAGCGACTACGTGCAGCCCGCGATCCGTGATGCCGCGACCAAGGAACTGCAAGCGAAGGACTGGGTGCTCAACGTATCCGCACACGACGACCTGACGCTCGAGGGCAGCCCTGAGCAAATCCAGAAGGCGCTCGTCGCGATGTACAAGACCGAGTATGCGGCGCAGTGGACCCGCTTCATGCAGGGTGTCGTGGTGCAAAGTTTCGGCAGTTTCGGGCAAGCGGTCGATTCGATGAACCGGCTTGGCGATCCGCAAGATTCGCCCATCCGCAAGGTGCTTGAAACCGCGTACGAACAGACTTCGTGGGACAACCCGTCGCTTGCCTCGGTACAAGTCGACCGCGCGAAGGCCGGGGCAATGGAACGTGCCAGGAGCTGGATCTCCAACCTTTTCTCGCGCTCGTCCAACGGTGCGATCAACGCGAACATCGACCTCAACGGCCGCCCCGTGCAATCACCGATGGGTCCGGTCGGGCAGGAGTTCTCCGGGCTCGCACGCATTGTCGTGAAGCATGACAACGGATCGATGCTGCAGAACTACATGGACTCGCTCTCCAAGGTTCGAACCCGCTTCAACGTCCTCAAGAACCAGGGCGACCCGGGACCAGGCGCACGCCAGTTGATGCAGCAGACACTCGATGGCAGCGGCTCGGAACTCGCGGACTCGCTGAAACTGGTGGATGAGCAGATGCTCAACGGCCTCACCGAGTCGCAACGCAGAGGCTTGCGCCCCTTGCTCGTACGCCCGCTGATGCAGGCCTATGCAGTGATCATCCAGCCGGCTTCCGTCGAGGTGAACAAGGTATGGAACGCGCAGGTTTATCAAACGTTCCAGTCGTCGCTCGCCGGCAAGTATCCGTTCTCGGCTAACGGCAAGGTGGAGGCAGGAGCTGGCGAAATTGCGCAGGTGTTCGGGCCGGACGGCTCGATCGCGAAGTTCGTGGGAACCACACTCGGACCGCTCGCGGTGCGTCGCGGCGATGCGCTGAGCGCGCGGACCTGGGGTGACATGGGCCTCGCGCTAACACCCGCGTTCACTAACGGCTTTGCGGGCTGGGTCGCGCCGCTTGGCGGAGGTGCATCGACCGGCGCCGCCGGTGGCGCCGGCTCGACAGAACCGCAGACGGTGTTCCAGATCCTGCCTCAGCCGAGCTCCGGCACGACCGAGTTCACCTTCGAGATCGACGGCCAGCAACTGCGCTATCGCAACACGCCGCCGCAGTGGACCAACTTCGTGTGGCCGAATCCGCAGGGAACGCCCGGCGCGCATCTGAGCGCAACCACGTTCGATGGCCGCACGGTCGAGCTGGTCAACGAGCCGGGCCGCTACGGTCTCGAGAAACTGATCAACGCGGCGCAACGCAAGCGCCGTCCTGACGGCACCTTCGATCTCACCTGGACGCAGGGCAGCGTGTCGATCTCGGTGAGCATGCGGATCATCAGCTCGGCACAGGCGGCTGGCGCCGGGGGCAGCAGCGGCAGCAGTGGAGATCAGCCTCAGCGACAGAGCCTGCGCGGCTTGCAACTGCCTTCATCGGTAGCCGACGTTGCAGCCTCGGCGAGCATGAAGGCAGTGCCCGTGGCGCCGGCCGGATCCAGACAAACTGCTGCCGCGGCATCGGCTATTGGAGACACGCAATGACGCAGACCGTACAGGCGCAGGTCGCGTACTTCGGCAAGATTCCATCGCGCGGCGACTTCGTGAAGAGCGCGAACAATCCGCAATTGCTGAACACGCTCGACCGCTATGTGGCGCAAGGCATGGAACTGCTCGCGGAAGATCCGCGCTGGAAGATCGTCTACGACGAAGCCAAGCCGGTTCACTTCGCCTTTCTCGGCTCGCAGAGCAAGCTCGCCATTGCCGGCCACATGGTGTCGAGCCACGACCAGTCGCAACGCCGCTTTCCGTTTCTCGCGGCGGCCGCGCTTGAAGTCGACCGGCCGCTGAGTTTCCTGCCGCGCAGCCCGCTCGCCTTCGCGCGACTGTGGTCGCGTATCGCGATGCAGATGCAGCCGCTGCTCGGCGATGTCGAGCCGCCCGGCGCATTGCAAGCGCTGGCGGAAACGCAGATTGCCGTCGATATCGATTCACAGCGCAATCCGCACGACGGCACCTTCGCGGATTTTGTCGAGCATCAGACGCTCGCGGGTCTTGAGCAGATGCTGCTGGCGAACGGTCATCCGGTGCGCCTGCGCGGCGCGATGCTCGCGCTTGGGTCGCTGCTCAAACCGGTGATGGCAAGCGGTTCCTCGCATCTCGAACGCGGCCTCACGCTGCCGCTGCCGAACGATCCGTTCTACCGGAGCCTGGTGGCGGCGCTCTGGCTCGAACTGATTGCGCCCTTCGTCTCGCAGGCTGATTTCGAACTGGCGATCTTCATCGGCACGATTGCTTCGCGCGAGCGGCTGGTGGTCGGCTTCAACGGCGCCTCGGCGAAAACCTTGCACAGCGTTGTCGATCCACAGGTCTATGCGGCTCACAACATCGATATCGACGATCCCGAGTGGATCGACGCACATGCACAAAATGATCATGGCATCAGCAAGCTCGTCAGTTACCTCGATCAACCGCAACTCTCGCTGCGTGTCGCGATCGACACGTTCCGCGACGTTTTCATCGGAGCTTGAGCGCATGCGTTCGATCGTAGCCCTGTGCTTGCTGGTCGGTGCGGTAAGTGCGCATGCGCAGACCGTCAATCCGGTCGCGGGCGATCCGGTGAAGACCACGGCGTTACCCGCAGTCGCGGCACCGGCTTCGCCAGCTCTGCAGAATCCCAATGCAACGGGCGCGATCGTCTCCGCCCCTGCGACGGCCAACACGGTGCCGGGACAGGTCGTGGCCGGCGGCACTGTGCCGGATGAAGCGACCAAGGCAGCCGTGCTTGCGCGTTTGCGCGATACGTATGGCGCGAGCAATGTAGTCGATCAGATCGAGATCGGCGATGTTGCGACGCCGCCGAACTGGGGCGCCAATGTGCAGAAGCTGATCAACCCGCAGTTGAAGCAGATCAGCAAGGGGCAGTTGAGGATCGATGGTACGGCGATTGATGTCAAGGGCGAGGTGCGCAATGAGGCGCAGCGCCAGCAGATTGCAAGCGACATGGCCAACTCGCTGAACCCTACGTACACGATCAAGAATGGCCTTCGTGTCACCGCGTCGGAACAGGGATTGCTCGACCGGACACTGGCAAATCGTACGATTGAATTTGAAACCGGCAGCGCGACTTTGACGCCGCAAGGGCGGGCTATTCTCGATCAGATGGCAGCCGTGCTGGTGAAGATGACGACGCGCACGGTCGAAGTCATTGGGCATACCGACAATGCGGGCAACCGCAGTTCGAACGTTGCGTTGAGCCAGGCACGAGCGGACGCGGTGAAGGGGTATCTGGTCGCAAAAGGAATTAGCCCGCAGACGTTGAATACGACGGGCGTTGGACCGGATCAGCCGATTGCGTCGAACGATACGAATGACGGTCGGGCGCGTAATAGACGGATTGAGTTTCGGGCGGGACAGTGAGGGGGCGGTCCGGGTGTCAGCCTCCGAGAGCGGACACCGGGATAGTCAGGACATCGACAGCGTTGCAGTGCGGCTAACCAATGTACAACCGCAGGCTGCGCGGTGACCGTGTAATGCCACCGGTTGTCCGCTGACCATACTCGACTCGTCACCCTCGGTGATGGCTTGAGCGCCGTGCTCCTTGCATTCCACCCTGTCGCCTTGGCGCGCAATCGCCTTTCCATCGACGGTATCGGTGTTCGACCCGGTCATGACGGTGCCGCCATGCGGCGCCAGCGTGTCGCCGACTACTATCACTTGCTTGACCATTTTTCCTTTCGATCTTGGATCACGCGCGCTTTTACAAAGCGATCTGCCGCACACCCGGCGTGCCCGTATCTGCGTTGGGACTGCCGCGGTATGTCCAAGACAGTTCCTTTTGTGCGATGTCGATGAAGCGGTGGCGTGCATCGGGAAAATCCTGTCCCTGCTCGACAAAGGCTTGCTGTTCCCATCTGTTATACAACGCGGAGAGCGGATGATCCGTGGCGACACGGCCCTCCCAAATGCCCGTTTGGGGGCAGGACTGCAAGCCGTTGCATTGCAGCGGCGCCGGTAGCGCCGGCACCTCTCGCAACAGGCCGGCCTCAAGCATCTGCCTCAAAAAGTCGGCACGCACCGGCGGCAGTGGATATGCTTCCCCTAGGTAATGCCACCGCATCTGGTCGGGTGTGAGCCAATCGAATGCAGATGCTTCGAAACGTTCCCCTGCTTCGTAGCGCTCGGAAAGCCCAGAGCGGGCGAACAGCCGGGAATTCGCTTGCGTCGACGGGCCATATCGCGCCAGCCAGTATCCGCTTTTCGGAACGCTCTGGTCGCCCGTAACCGTGAGAGTGCCTTGTTTCAACTCCGGAACGGCATAGCCCTCAGGAACATAAGCGCGCCCCGTCTCTGCACTGCTTATTGGCGGCTTGGGAGGTGGCGTAACGGCTTTCGCAGCATCGATCAACGTTTGCACTTTGCCATCCCACTTGGGCAGCGGCGCGGGCGGAAGCGGCAGAACCTTATCCAGATTCGGCAGCTTCAGACGCCCCTTATAGAGCTTCAGCACGTCTCCGATCTTGCTGTAGCGTTGCGCGCGGGCTTTATCGATATGACCCACCAAATTGGTACCGTCAGTTAGACCTAGTCCATCGAACTCTGGTGCAATACTAGCAGCGCATTGTGCACTTCCGAGCTTCACACCTTCATGTAATGTTCTCAGCGCTCGAAGTTTCGATTCTGGCGTATTGGGACGAGCATAAATCAAACTTAGTTTTTCCCCCGCATCCCCGTATCCCTGCGCAAAGGCGCATTCGAGCATTTGAACCGCAATCGGCAAATTGGCCCAGAATCCATCGCCCGGGTTATCGTATGTACCTGCCATTTTATAAGCAAGAAAGGTCATAGCGGCGGGACTACCTATGTCTGCCGCCTTCTGAAAGAAAGCATAAGCACTGGTGGCATCGCCGCCCTGAATCAACCCGTTCTGGTAATAAACCCCCATCCTGTCATATGCGTCGGGCACGCCCAATTGCATGGCCTTTTCTACCCAACGGATCGCTGCTTCCGGATCATGCTCGGGTACCCCCGGATAATCACTCAATATCAGTGAGGCTAGGTTCAACATCGCCTTCCAATGATTGCGTTCGGCTGCTTGCAAATAAAGCTGATAGACCTTCGCATAGTCGATCTTCTCGAACCAAACATTCGGGTCATCCAGCGCTAACGCCTGCTGGAACCATAGCTCAGCTTGCGGATCGATGGGCGGCACATGCTGCGCTTGATAGACGCACGTGAAGCTCTTGCGATGCGGGTCGAACAACGGCAGTTTTTCGTAACGTGGCAGATCGGACATAGTGGCTGTCAACTTGTTACCCAAGGAACTGAAGACACCCGCCTGAGCCGATGTCGTCAGCATAAAAAAGATGATGGAAACGATGCGCAATGCGCTGATGATGGCCTTCATGGTCGGACCCTGATCAAGTTACTTCAGTGTTGGCTGAAGATGGCACATCAATCGATCCATATAGCGTTGTGTTTTGACGCTGATCTTCGAACGGCAGAATAAATCCTTTCATTGGTTTAACTCCTGCTAACTGAGCGTCACGATTTTTGCTCATTTGCTTGTTCCATTTTTCAAACATTTGAGGGATTTCAGCGGGATCTCCGCTGCCCTGTATATCACCGTCCGAGTGCAATGCAAAGACCCGCTGACGAAGATCCGCAGCCCAGATTTGACCGGTCGCCGCGATGTTGATCTCGCTATCCACCGACATGCTGCGCTGGTTCAGATTGGCACTGCCCAGCGTCACGAACACATCGTCGATCAACATCAGCTTCGAGTGGATGTAGATTTCACGATAAGCCATGTTTCCGTCAGCATCAGGGCCGCTGGTGCGCAACCTCGCAACACTGACTTCCAGACCAAGTGTCCGTTCGAGATCCTGAACGCTGGGGCGGTCGAGTACCTGACCGCCTTTGGGGCCCTTGTGAGAGTCCGGATAAGGGTGGTCAAGCTTGCCTGCCGCCGCGACTTTTCCTTGATTCGGCATCGCGCTGCTCGCGCCCAGTTCGCTCAGCATATCGAAGGTGCGCGGCACCATGTGGTCATTTTCGGGGTGTGGAATCACAATGAACAGGTGCAGCTTCGGCATCTCTGTGAGTGGTTTGCCCGAACGACTCGACCAGTCCCGGCAAAACGCCATGCGGGTCTTCTTCAAATGACGCGCAAACTCCGGATAAAAGAAATACTGGTTCTCGATGTAGATGTAGTTACGCGCGGAACTGCTCGCCTGGAAATACACTTCCTTGATCGACTTCTCTTTTTCGTGAGCCTGTGTCCGTACGATCTGCACCAGGTGCGCCGGATGCCCCCACTGCGTCGGAATCTTCGCCGGCGGCGCCGGCGGAGATGTCATCGGACATGGCGCTCCCAGTGCCGCGCTCCAGCCGTTCTCGAAGTTGAAATGCAGTTGTGCGAGCGCTGGCCCCACGATCCTGCAGGCATAGTCCTGGTACGGCTTGGCGTGTCTATAGTTCTCGTTCCCGCCCTTGCTGCTTGCCCCCTCCGTGTCTTTCTCGTGGCCCAGTTCAGCGCCGAGAGGATCTGTTTCAATCAGGTATTTTGCCCATGTTTCCCGCTTGGGATCGTCTACAACGTGGGCAGTCTTGTCCCAAAAATCCGTCACGGAGTTCAACCCCATGACGTAGCCAACTGCCTTGCTGCCGTTATCCCATTCGTAGTCGATCAGGATCGGTTTCTGATGGTGCGTGGCATAGTCTTCGAGCAGCCTCTTTTCGTCGGTGATAGGGGACCGGGTCGAAACAGGTTGATCCTCTTCGAGCGGGTCGGCTGACATCAGGGTGACGACATCGTCCTTGCCGACGCTTCGCAATACAACCCGTAGACGGGGATTCAACCCACTGTTGCTTCCTTTCGGCAAATTCCTGGCCCACCAGTCGATGCAGTATTTCTGACGGGCCTCGTCAGCATACGGCGACGAAATGTTCGGGTTCCAGCTAACATGGTCTGAATAGCCCGGCACGTTGTTCTGTTTGTTGGACGCGAGCGCGTCATACCAGATCAGCAGCCGCACGGTGACCGGGTTCTCCATGCGCGTCGTGATCGTATCCAGCAGTTCGCCAAAGCGCACTCCCCGCGGCCAGGTATCGCCTGAACGTTCGAGTTCCATGCCCGGATCGAAGCCCCAGCAAATGATGTCCGCGCTTGCCTTGGCTTCCCGCAAATCCTTCGCGATCGACTTGAATCCGTCTTCGCCGCAGATCATGAAGCTCAGCGTGTTGCCCTTGGTGATGGGTATCTTCTCTCTCTTTTCCAATAACCATTGAACTGAGCCCTTGGCCATGCGGCTCTGCTCGTCGATGGCAACGTTTGCTGGCTGATGGGTCTTGAGTGGAGAATCCGCCACGTCTACGTCCTCATTGATGGGTGAGGCGAGCGAAACGCTCAGGCCTGCCGTTCGCCGCGGTTGGTCCGTTGATCGAGGTGATCGGGGTCGTCACTGAGCGCGTCCTTCACATTCAAATCGAACTGCGCGCCGTTGGTCAGTTGGGCCTTGTAAGCCGGCGTACCGGGCTGATGATCCTTCACGACTATTCGACCAAACTCGTCGGTCACGCCCTCGCCAATCTTTGCTCCGCCTTTGAACAACTCATACGGCTCGCTGACATACTGATGTGCCTCATCGGGTAACGCCCCAAGCGCGAAGTGGAGTTGCTCTTTTTCCGGCGGCAGCGCAGGGATGGGTGGCTGACTTACGCTGTCCGGTCCAGTAAACACCCGGCTTGCGGAGTGAACCTCGAAGCCGCCTGACGTACCGCTCCTGATTTGTCCGGCGGTCCACCGCGTATAGCTGCCGCCGCCGTTGATTTCAACCTCCTGCTGTGCGCTGATGGTGATCTTGTTGGCCGTGACTGTCACGTTCAGTTTCGCTAGCAGATTGATGCTGTCTTTCAGGGCTTTGAGGTCGATATCGCCGCCGGCCGCGACGAGCCGCATGCCGGCCTCGGAGACAAACAAACGCAGGGCTCGCCGCATGCTGGCGAACAGACCGCCTCCCGTGCTGATAGAGAGGTGCTCGCCTGTCGTAAGCGCGGTGGTCCGTCCACTGCTGAGGTGGATCTGCTCCGGTGTGCTGGCCGCCACGCCGGCTGGGCTAGCCAGCACGAGGTGCGGCTGATTGAATTGCTTTAACGTCCCGCTGCCTTGAATGGCCTTCGCCTGGGCTTTCAAAGTCTGCGCCACATTTTTTTGCTCGCCGTCCTGAGCGCCCGCTGATTGCGCGGACTGCGCCAGACTAGTGGCTGTGTCCAGCGCCTCGGCCAGTTGCGAGTTCACCTCATCGACGCTGAACGCATCGCCGCTACCGCCCGGCCGACCATGCGTGCTCAACAACAAACCGCGAGCACCGCGCACGGCAGCAAGACCATCCGTGCGCAGGTCGACCCCTTCGCCGCGCTTGTCCCCACGACCTGCCGGCTCGCTGACGCGAGTGAGGTAGCCCATGTGCAAGCCGCTTTCCAGATGGTCGCTGCGCAATTGTGTCTGGACCTGGCCAGGCGTATCGTCCTTCAGCCACACATTATTCTGCTGACCACCAATCTCCTTGCTGACGAATCCCGACAACGCCTGCTGCCCCGGCAAATTCCATTGCGGGCGGTTGATGCCGTTCCCCACGCGTCCGGTAACGACAGGGCGATCCGGATCACCGTCGAGGAACGACACCATTACCTCGTCACCGATTCGTGGAAGCTGGACGCCGCCAAAACCGCCGCTGGACCAGGGCTGTGCCACTCGCATCCAGCAGGAACTTTTCTGATCCCTTTGCCCGATCCGATCCCAGTGGAACTGCACCTTTATGCGACCCATCTCGTCTGTATGAATCTCACCGCCCTGGGGTCCCACGACGGTCGCCGTCTGTAGATGCATCGTCGGCTTAAGGTGTTCCAGCGGGCTGCGGTACGGTACCGTCTTGCGCTGCGCCTCGACCTCCACCAGAAAGAAACCTTCGGAGCCGTCGGCGTGCGCCGCGTTGAATGTTTTATCCCCCGTACGCTCCGTGCGCGCCCGCTCCAGCAGGTTGGTCAGACTGTGCGGGAAGTTCAGCCTTTGTCCTGACAGAGGCAGGTTGTTCTCGATCAGCCAAGTCATTTCGATCACCGCGAACCGCCGTTGATCGGCTGCATCGCGATTGTGTTCCGGGTGATCGACCAGTTCGAACCAGCGACCCGCATCGATCCCTCGCACCGCGCCCACGCCGTGGAACCGCTTTGCACGCGACTCCCATTCTTCCATCCGTACCTTCGACAGGTGGTCACCTCGGCCCTGCTCGCGGTAGGTATAGGCACCGGTGTACTCGTACACCTCCATCTGCTCGGGCAGATCGCCTTGATTCGGCATGGTCGGCACATGGGTGCCTTTCGGGTTAAACAACGACGACGGACTCTTGTAATCGGAGCTGCGTGTTGTCAGCATCGTGCTTTGCAGTGTTCGAACACCGGCCCATTGCACCAACGCGTCGGCCTCGCTTTGAGCCCACGATCGGTAGAACCGGACATTCTGCGGCGATAGTGGCTCAAGCGTCTCCAGGCGGTCGGTAATCACCAGCGTGTGGGACTTGCCGTCCTCGCCCTGCTTCCAAAAACCGTATAGCCCTTCATCCTCCATCAGGCGATGTACGAAGTTCCAGTCGTCTTCGTATTGCGTGCAGTAAGAACGGGACGGCAGCGGTTTCGAGAGTAGGAACCGGAATCGCCCCTGCGCTTGCGAATGCGCGTTGAAGGCGTCGGTCAGGATCTCGTCGGCCGGCTTGTCTTGCCAGATCCGCTGGTCTCGCCGAAACCGGAGGAAATGCATCCAGGGCGCGAAACTGATCTGGTAGCTCGTCAAGCCGCCGTCTGCGCCGAGCCTGCGCGCCGTATGCACATAACCGTGATGCGGCAAGTAGGACTTGTCGGCCTGCCCGATCCAGAGTGTGACAGGCTGAGCGATGAGTTTCTTCAGCTCGATATCGCCAGTTGTCGAAACGACATCCAGCGTGAATTCAAATTCGCGGCCAATGCGCGAGCGGCCCCATGCCCGTTGCGGTAACAAGACATCTTCACCCAACGGGGTATCCAGCTTGAGCAGCCGGTCCTGCTGGATCAAGCCACCCTTAGCACTAACGATATCTCGCGCGTTCATCGCTCTCTCTTTTATTTATTTTCCAAAATCCCGGGTGCAACAAAAGTCCACCACCTATTCGGCCTGAACCTTCACCCCCAGCAACTCCCGGATATGCGCTAACGACGCATCGTCCTTGACCACGGTGGTCAGCCATTCGTGCAAAGGCATATCGGCCCACTCGGCGGCCTTGTCGGCGAGATACGCCACCGGGCTATGAGGTTCGGTACGCCGGAAAAATGCGGCAACCTCGCGCAATTGCGCCACCGCTTGAGCCCGCGCCTGGGCGCCGCTCGCACTTGCTGTTATCGGTATCGACATGAACACAGGCTCCTCACGACCAGGCGCAACAACTTGCTGCTCAAATGACGGCTCAACGCGCAACGGCGCTTCCCGAACAACGGGCTTCGGCGCTTCGGTAACGGCACTGACACCACTTTCACGAGCGAAACGCTCGGCCAGACGGTACACCGTCTCGTAGGCATCCCTCGCACGCCGGAAGCTCGGCGCGCTCTCCCCCGCGCGGTGATCGAGCTCCTTCTCCAACGCGAGCATCGCCACTTCGAAAGCTGCCAGTTGCCCAAGCAGCGCCGCATAAAAGGCCGTAGGCGTGGCTCGTCGCGACGCCTCGATAGCCTCAACCGATGACTTGCCGCGCATGATGTCGTCGGCATGTTCAGGATCGCGCTTCACCGCTTGCGCGGCATGCGTGGCCACCTCCCAGTCCAGCGCGCTATAACGCTGCCCACCACCATCCGTCAGCGCCACTCCACGCAACAACTCGGCACTGCGGCCGACGAGCCACGCCACGTTTCCAAGGCGGTATTCAGCATCATCCCCCTCGGGCAGCGGATGAACGTGGTCCCAAAAACGCTCGCATAAACCCTTGAGCAAGGTAAAACCGTCGGTGAGTCCCGGCAAGCCGTTGCGCATGGCAAGGGCTTCGGTCAACCAGACCGCGAGACGCAAATCCTTCGTCTGCGTCTTCAGTAACGCCGTGCTGCGTTCGATTACGAAGGGCCAGTCGGCTTCCTTGATCTCGGTGACCCACTCACCCTGGTCGAGCGAAGGATCGTCGAAGCGGCGCGCTTGCTGAACGGCGTCGAAGTCCGAAGAAAACAGCAAGTCATCGCCACAAGGCGACGACGCGGAAACAGGATCGAGTAAGGCGGAGGTCGTTGACATGATTCAATTCAAACGTTTAGTACTGCAACTATCTTGGTTGTTTCTGAAGTACGCGACGAAGGTCCTGTCGAACCCTCACTCGATCGCATAGCTGAACCCACCGCCTTCATCGGCACCCGCGATAATGCGTGTAATCGCCGTTGCGCTCGCCATGCGTTCGAGCACATGCCCGGCAATCTCCGGCAACAATGTCCCGCTCAGAATGTGATCGACATTGCGCGCGCCCGAGTCGACTTCGGTACACCGTGCGAGCACTGCGTCCACGAGACTTTCATCCCATTCGAATATCGCCTTGTGGTTGGTCTCGATCCGCCGCGCAATGCGCCCAAGCTTAAGTTCGATGATCTCGGCCAGCACGTCGTCGGGGATCGGATAGTACGGAACGACCTTCATGCGCCCGAGGAAAGCCGGCTTGAATACCTTGAATAGCTGAGGCCGCAACATCTCGGCCAACGCGTCGGCGCTCGGCAGCTCGTCGTCGGGCTTGTTGAGGCAAGCAGTCATCACGGCGGCAGACCCAACGTTCGATGTCAGGATGATCAACGTATTGCGAAAGTCGATCTCGCGACCTTCGGCGTCGTCCATCGTGCCCTTGTCGAAGACCTGGAAAAACATTTCCAGGACGTCGGGGTGCGCCTTCTCCACCTCATCCAGCAACACCACTGAATAGGGATTGCGCCGCACGGCTTCGGTCAGCACACCACCCTCGCCATATCCGACATAACCGGGCGGCGACCCTTTGAGCCCCGACACGCTATGCGCTTCCTGATATTCACTCATGTTGACGGTGACGAGCTTGCGTTCGCCACCGTAGAGCACATCGGCCAGTGCGAGCGCGGTTTCCGTCTTGCCGACACCTGACGGCCCGACGAACATGAACACGCCCCGTGGTTTGTTCGGGTCCTCGAGATTTGCGCTGGCGGTACGCACGCGCTGGGCAATGGCCTCGAGCGCATGGTCCTGACCGATGACCCGTGCGGTTAGAAGCGCCTTGAGATTCAGTACGGTCTGCAGTTCGTTTTTCACCATGCGCCCGAGCGGGATACCGGTCCACGATGCAACGATCTCCGCTACAACATGGCCATCCACCTGAAGCGGTACGATCGGCTGCGCACTCTGCAGCGTACGCAGTTCGTTCACTCGTTCATCTAGCGTTGTGCGAATCGTCTGGAGGTCGACCGGCGCATGCCCGTCGCGTGCAGAGTCAATCTGACGGCGCAATTCTTCGATCTCGTTGACCAGCAAACGCTCTTGCTGAAACCGGGCTTCGTCACGGGCAAGCAACTCGACATCCTGCGCACGCGCTTCACGCAAGACAGCAATCCGCTCGCCATGCGAGGCACCGCTTGCCGCTTCCCGTTCGAGCGCGACAAGCTCGACATCGGTTCGCTCGATGCGCTTTTTCGTATCGTCGATCACAGCCGGCGTCGAACTCTGCGCGAGCGCGACTTTGGCACACGCCGTATCCAGCACGCCGATGGCCTTGTCGGGCAACTGCCGGGCGCTGATGTACCGGTGCGACAACCGCACGGCTTCCGTGATGGCGTCATCGAGAATGCGCACATTGAAGTGCTTTTCCATCAGCGCGCTCATGCCGCGCAGCATCGCGGCGGCGAGCGGCTCGCTCGGCTCCTCCACCTTGACCACTTGAAAGCGCCGCGCGAGTGCAGCGTCCTTTTCGAAGTACTTCTTGTACTCGCTCCAGGTCGTCGCGGCGATGGTGCGCAACTCGCCGCGTGCCAGCGCGGGTTTCAGCAGATTGGCCGCGTCGTTCTGCCCTGCCTGCCCGCCTGCGCCGATGATCGTATGCGCTTCATCGATAAACAAGATGATCGGATGCGGGCTCTTCTTCACTTCATCGATCACCTGCCTCAGGCGATTCTCGAACTCACCCTTCACGCTCGCGCCAGCTTGAAGCAAACCCATGTCGAGCACATGCAGGGCGACGTCGCGTAGCGGCGCGGGCACGTCGCCGACGGCAATACGCAACGCGAGTCCCTCGACCACGGCTGTCTTGCCGACACCCGCCTCGCCCGTCATGATCGGATTGTTCTGGCGGCGCCGCATCAGGATGTCGATGGCCTGGCGAATTTCCGCTTCACGTCCGATTACCGGGTCGATCCTGCCTTCGCGCGCACGCGCCGTGAGGTCACTCGTATAAGTGTCGAGCGCCGGCGTCCGGGACGGCCCTGTTTGCGGTAAGGACGCTGCCTCTTCAGCGGGCGTGGGCGCCTGCGCCTCAACCGATCCTTCGGTTACCTGATCGAATTCGTGTTTAAGACGATCAACCCGCACCGATGCAAACAACGGCGACATGCGTTGCGCGAACTGCGCAAGATCCGGTGCGTTGGTCAGCGCAAGCAGCAAATGGCCCGAGCGGATCCGTCCGATCTGCGAATCAAGCGATGCAATCAGCCAGGCCTGTTCGAAGAGCGCGATCAGGTGCACGGAAAAAACGGGCGTGCGCGTGTTCCCTGTTTGCAGTCGCGACAGTTCCCGATCGAGGTCGCGCCGGACAGCCGCCTGATCGATGTTGCTTGCGCGCAAGACAAGCAGCACGTCGCTCGCCGGCTCCTCGAGCAAGGCGAGGAACAGATGTTCCAGCTCGACTTCATAGTGGCCGCGCGAAAGGCAGGCACTTGCCGCGCGCTCGGTTGCCTGACGGCAGGTCGGGTTCAGCTTGGCGATCAGGGTCTTTAGCGGCGTGCTCATGAGGGACGTCCAGTAATATCGTTGCGTGGTTCTTGATGCGTCAGGAGACGACGTGAAGTTCGTAACATGCGTCGGCACGATCTCGCGGTGCCCGCTTCGTACAGAGAAATGCATCCCAGCCGAGACGCGCGCCCAAACCCAGATGACTCGGCCCGACCTCCTCACGACGCAGCACGAGGGACACTTCGTATTCGAGCGTGACGCCGGCCAGCAGCGTCAACATGCGTTCCAGCGCAAGCGCATTCCCGGCGCCTGGCAAGAACGCCTCGTAGTCCTTTTTCGACAGCGGCCCGACGACCAGCCGCGCGCGCATGTCGCGTTGCCATACGCGCCGGCCTGCCAGCGCCGTCGCGCCGAGCGTTGCATTGACGCCGCCAAGCACGCTCAACTGTTCTGGTGGCACGTCATACCATCGGCCGATGAATTGCTCCACGCGAATGGGTACACCGAAGTAATCAGACAAGGTGCGCTGCAGGTAAGCAGCCGACACCGGCCGATGCCGCGCCGCGAGTGCATAACCCGCAATGGCTTCGTCAAAGAGCGCACCCGGTCCGCCCTGCAACTCGGCACGTGTCTCCTCGTGCGAAACGCCGGCCAGCGAAAGCAGCAGCGGCAAGTAGCGCTGGTCCCGGTCGATCTCGTAGTGAAGCGGCAGCCGGTACTTCTTCCATGCTGCATAAAACAGCGCCGTTGCACGGTTCGAGAACATGTCGAAAAACTCGCGCGCCGCGTAGTCCTTATGCGCTTGCTCGCGGCCGGCAATCTGTTCCGTATAAGCGAGCGGCAACGCGCCCTGCACGCCGAGCAGGCCGAAGAACGCCGGCGTGATTTCAACCCGGCTCAAGCCCCCGTTCGCCAACGCTTGCGTGCGGGCCGGCTTGCTCTTCAACGCCATGTTGTCGTGATCGAACGATGTCGCGGCCTGGATCTCGCTGGGAGGAAACGACAGCGACAAGCTGTTGCGAAACGAGACATGCCTGGCGATGACGTCGCCGCGGGCGCGACCGCCATCGGCCGCCTCGCGCGCGAACGCTATTTCGAGCAGGCGCACCGCCTGGAAAAATTCAAAGCGATGCGGCTCGTCGAGCAGCCGCTCGACTACAGCAGGATCGATTCGCCGCTGCGGGGTTTGCATCGCAGGATCTCCTCGCCGGTCCGCTTCGAGACGACGACCAGTTGCACAAAGCTGTTCAGGTGCACATACAGCCCAAAGAACGTGTCGATCACACGCACGAAGGAACCGAGGCTCGTGCCGACGAAATGCTGCTCGTCGATCGTGAGGCGTATTTCGATGCCGCGTACAAAGGTGGCGAACGGCTTACCAGGAAGCCACTGGATGGCCGGCCGCTGCTCGATGGCCGCTATGCCCTCAATATGCCGCGCCGAGACCGCTGTGCGCCGCAGGTCATAAATGCGCAGCAGTTCCTTGAGCGCCGAGACGCCGCTTTGAGCGAGCGAGACGTGATTGAGCGCGAGATGCGAAATCAGCCGCCAGTGCGCGGCACGGCCCCGTTCGAAACGCACGCTCGGCGTCGCGCGCCGCAGCATGCGCACACCGCTCACCAGCGAGTCGCCCTCTAGAAACAAGTCGCCGCCGTCGAGCCCGAAGGCAAGTTGCGACGGCAGGTCCCGATTGGTGCAAGTAAGCTCGATACTCAGCGTGTCCGTCTGCGGTTGCAGCGGTTCAAAGTCGATGTCGACAATGGAGATTTCCGTTTCGTAGCCGGGGCTGGATTTTGCAACCGCGTCGTCGCGGCGAGCGAGCCAGTAATGGCCCGCCTGTCCGCTTTCGCCATGATGCAGCGAATAGAACGGCCGGAATTCGATCACGGATTCGCCGTCGGCCTGCTCGCGCACGAGATGCACCGAGTCGATCGAGCACACCTCATACGCGGATGCGCGACGCCCGTCACAGACAACCGGATACGCCACCGCCTGATGCGTGACGCGGATAGGATCGCCGTGCTGCTTGAAAAGATTGACGATCGGCGAGCAGAACAGCCTCAAATGGTCCTTCGACAAACCGTCGAGCATTCGCGCCGTTTGCGAGTCGCTGCGTATTTCCTTCAGCACCAGATGCAGCGTAATGCGGCTGCATCGGCCGCCTGCCCGCGTCATCGCGGCGAAATCGAAATCGATGAAATTGAATTTCTCGGGGAACGCGAAATACTCGGTCAGCAGGCGATACGCCGGATGCGACTTCTCCGGGTAATCGATGAGCGCATCGCGCTCGCTGAAACCCGATTGCTCGACGGCGGAATCCTGAAGCTTTTTCCACTTGCCGCTGCCATCTACTTCAACGTAGCTCGCCGTGGTATTGACGAGAAGGCAGTCAGCCAGCGCCGCAACGAACGACTGTTCGCCGTGCAGATGCACACGAACCTGGTCCAACGCGAGCGTAGCCAGGTCGAGCTGCGCTGCGGTCGATTCGAACGTGACGGAGATCAGTGCAGCAGCATCCCGAGGCAGGACCGTCGCGCTCGGCGCCGATGCAACCGGCGTGTATTTCGCTTCGACAATACTAAGCGGCGCCAGCACGACGTCATACGCGTTGCGAAAGCGGCACTGCACGCCGCGAATCGGCCGGGACTTCAACTCGGTCCCCCGTTCGATCGTGGCCGCCCCGGTGAGCTGGCCGAGCGTCTGCCCCGGGTCGAACTGCGCGATCGAACACGAGGGAAACGGCCTCAAGTAGTGAGGATAAAGTACTTCCAGCAACGCTTCCGTGAACTCGGGGTAATCGTCGTCAAGCTTCTTGTTGATGCGTGCCCCAAGCAACGCGAACGACTGGATCATGCGCTCGACGTGCGGGTCTTCCGCATGCTCGCCGGACATGGCGAGACGCGCGGCGATCTTCGGATACCGTTGCGAGAAATCGCGCGAATAACGTCTCAGGAACGACAGCTCGCGCTCGTAATACGGCAGCAGTTCTTCCATTGCTCAAATCCCCGTCTCCGTGTCTTGCACGGATGCTGCCTTACAGAAAAGCCCGACGACACACTAAAGGTCGCGGCTCCGGGCGCGCGTCAAAGCTTCGCCCGTGAGCGCGTCACGGAGTATTGCAGCGTCGACGGCAGCAACATGGCGTCGAAGCTGACCGGCTCTTCGGCAGGATGCACGATCAGCACGGCGCGGATCGCGAAGTTGAGCGCGCTGGTGGACTGCTCGTTCAGTTCAAGCTTCACCGATACCTGCTGCAAACGCGGCTCGTGCCGTGCAATGGCCTGCTGGATCGACTGGCAAATGAACACGCGGTCGTAGTGGCTCGCGAGGCTCATTCCGGCGAAGTCGTTCAGCCCATAGGTCAGGATCGATAACTGGCATTCCGGCAACGCAGCCAGATGGGCCTGCGTGAAAGCGATACGCGTGTTCAGGAGCGCTTCGACATCGCGGGCTACCGTGCTCTTCAGTTCTTCAAGCGACAATTGACGCAGCGCCGCCGAAGCTGGTTCGTACGGGTCGTCGTCGAATAGTTTGTCGAGAAAGCTCGGCTCGAAACGTTTCATGAAGCCCTGCTTTTCTTGTGCACGAAACCTGGCGTATGAAAGCGACACCGGCGCCGGACGCAAATGCGTACCGGCCCCAGGCGTCGCAACATCGGCCAGGATGCGCCGGAACTCCCTGGAACTCCTCGGAACCCCGAGATCAGACCGCGTAGGTCTTGTCGTTCTTGGTCAGGCTCCAGGCACCTTGCGCATTACCACTCTGGTTGCCGCCGATCTTCTGTTGCGTGTACTTCCACTGCACGGCGGCATACTTCAGCGAGAATTGCTCGGACGGCAGGCTCGCAGTCGTGGAGGTACCCGTCGTGGCCGCCGTAGCGGGCGCGTTGATGCTCGGGTTGATGCTGGAGATGATCACGTACTTGAGCTTCACTTCAAGGTACTTGATGCGATTGCCTTCGCCATCCGAGCGCATGAAGTCGATGGTGACTTCGTCGAATGTCGTGCCGCCGGAAGCGTGCTGGTACATGAGCGGGCTGACGACGTCGATGTCCTTCGTGAACACCATGTCGCCGTGCTCGCAACGCTCGGACGTATGACCGCCGGCAGTGGACGCCGTAGCCGAACGCGGCTGAGTGATAGCGTGGCTCCACGAATCGATCTCGACCCAGTTCGCGTGGTCCTTGTCTTGCGATTCGCCTTTGATCGCGGGATTGCCAAACTTCAAGTAGATGTCCTTCATACCTCGACTCCCCATAGAGTGGTTTTATAGCCGGCCCGGACGGCGTCCAGGCCACACGCAGTCATGCCGTTCAGGAAGAAGCGGGCTTCGGTAGATCTGCGACAAGCCGCAGCGAAATCGATAGTTCGTCCAGTTGAAAATGCGGACGCAGGAACGCCACGGACCGGTACGAACCCGGCTTCCCGGGAATCTCTGCCACTTGTATGGATGCCTCGCGCAGCGGGAACTGCGCCTTCTGTTCCTGGGTCGCGTTGTCGTCAAGCAGCACGTACTGCGAGATCCAGCGATTCAGGAACACTTCGACGTTCTGAGCCGAGGCGAAACTGCCGATCTTGTCGCGCATCATGGCCTTCAGGTAATGCGCCACGCGCGATACCGAGAAGATGTACTGCAACTGAGCGGACAGGACCGAGTTGGCGTTTGCGCTGTCGGTGTTGTATTTCTTGGGCTTCTGTACCGATTGCGCAGCGAAGAAGGCAGCGTAGTCGGAATTCTTGCAGTGAACCAGCGGGATGAAACCGAGGTCGCTCAGTTCTTTCTCGCGACGGTCCGTCACCGCGATTTCAGTCGGGCACTTGAGCGCCACTTCACCGTCATCCGTCTTGAAGGTGTGCGTCGGCAAGTCTTCCACCAGGCCGCCGCCCTCCACGCCGCGAATGGCCGCGCACCAGCCGAAGTCATCGAACGCGGCGGTCAGGCGCGCAGCAAACGCCCATGCAGCGTTGCACCACAGGTACTTGGCGTGGTCCGTGCCGTCCACGTCTTCAACGAAATTGAAGGACTCCGCGGTCTGGCCATCTTTGGGATTGAACGGCAGGCGACCGAGAAAGCGTGGCAGTGTGAGACCGACATAACGCGAGTCTTCCGAATCGCGGAACGACTTCCACTTCGCGTACTCGACAGTATCGAACACCTTGCCGAGATCACGCGGCCGGCCGAGGTCGGCGAAGCTTTCAAGGCCGATCAGTTCAGGCGACGCCGAGGCGATGAACGGCGCGTGCGCCGCGGCCGCGACGTGCGACATCTGTTCGATGAAGTACATGTCTTCCGGTTGCCGCGTCACTTCGAAGTCACCGATCAACGCACCGAAGGGCGCGCCGCCGAAGGTGCCGAATTCTTCTTCGTAGACCTTCTTGAAGAGTGCGCTCTGATCGAACTCGATGGCCGTCTTGAAGTCGCGCACGATGTCGCGCTTGGGCGCATGCAACGCCTTGATCTTGACCGTCGTGCCGGTGTTGCTTTCCTTGCACAGGTAGTCGAGACCGCGCCATGTGCTCTCCAGGCGCTGGAATTCCGGCGCATGCATCACGGCGCTCAGTTGCGCGGAAATCAACTGGTCGAGTTCGGCGACACGCGCGTCGATAGTGGCCGACAAGTTGTTCGATACGATCACCGTGCCGTCGAGCACCTGATTCACGAGTTCGCCGATCAGGTCCTTGGCGCGCGCGTGTTCGGAGTGAGACTTCGCGACCTTGCTTTTCTCGACGATCTCGTCGAGCAGCGACGGAGCCGCATCGGATTGTTGCGTGCCGACCTGTGCCGCAGCCGTTTGCTGATTCATTTCACACCCCGCTGGTTAGTCGCGCTGCTGGTCGTCGTGCGGCCGGTTGTGCTCCGGCGTGGTTGCTCCGCCCGCGTCATGCGCGAGCGATTGCAGTTGCTGCGTGTTGTGCAGCACTTCGCTCAGCAGGTCTTCGAGCTTGTCGTTGCCGGCGAGCTTGTTGCGCAGATCGGCAAGCTTGGACCGCGCTTCAAGCAAGCGTCGAAGCGGCTCCACCTGCTGCACGATCGCGTCAGGATCGAAGTCCGCAATCGAATTGAAGCGCAGGTCGACGCCGAACTTGCCGCCCGCTTCGCTCAAGCGGTTCTCCACCTGGAACGCGGCACGCGGCTCGATTCCCTTCATCACGTCGTCGAAGTTGTCGCGATCGATGTTGACGAATTTCCTGTCGCGCAACCTGGGCTGTTCGACTTCCGACTGCCCCGCGAGGTCGCCCATCACGCCGACCACGAAAGGAAGTTCCTTGATTTCGATTGCGTCGCCGCGCTCGACCTCGTAGGTCAACTGGACACGCGGCGGTCGAATCTTTTGCAAGCGCTTCTGGATACTTTCTTTCTTGGCCATGGCTGGTCTCCGTGGTTCCGGCGTGAACGGGTATTCGATCTGCTTATGTGCTCAATATGGGCTCAACGCAGCGCGCTGAACGGATCGGACGCTCCGCCGCCCTTGGCTGCTTTCTGCGGAGCCGGGGCCGCTGTCGGAGCCGGCGCTGCAGACGCAGGTGCTGCGTCAGGTTTGGCATCCGTGTCCGCCTTGGCATCCGTCGCGGCGCCAGCCGTTACAGGTTTCTTGTGCACAACGACTCGCCGCTTCTTCACAACCGGCTTCTGGGCCTGCTGCTCGGGCGGGAACAAAGCGTCTTCGCCCAGCGTGTCGCGCAATTGTTTCGCGAGCGCCTGGGCATCGGATTTCGCGTCGCCGGCCAGCGCCGAATCCTGGCGCAATTCACCGAGCGATTGCGTGGCAATTCGCAAGCCGCTTACTGCTAGAACGCTTTTAGCCTGGCGATCCGTTTGATCGCGCTGCAATGCTTCCTGCGCGGCCACGATTGCCTGGCCGTAATGTTGTTGCGTAAATTGAATTTGCGCGATTCGCGACCACGGTTCTTCGCGCGTCGGATCCGATTTTGCAAGATCCTGATAAAGCCCGATTGCCTTGTCTTGATCGCCCGCTTTCGAGACGGCGTCGGCATCTGCCAACTGCTTGTTAAATACATCAGGGGTCGGCGGGACATTAGCCTGTTGAGTTGCACAACCGGCCATGATGGTGCATGCCACCACTACCCCACTGATTTTTGTAAACAGCCGCTCTGTCATCATTTCTTCACTAAGGCTAATTTTTTTAATCATGAGCAAAATCGAATTTTGCCAGGCTCGGAGTGCGCAGGTATAGTACAGGCCAAATTTTGTTAATTCAATCGCTACGTAAAGTACTCAAATTTTTATAGGCCTGCCCTAGTAACTCGGTAACACACTCTATGTTTTACGGCAAACATCTGATGATTCGGAATTTTTTTCCGGATTACACGAAATAACAGGTTCGGAACACGCCGGAGACGGGCCGGAAAGACCGATATTCGAAACAAAACGTGCTTATAAAACAAACGGTTGAGCGAAGACAAGACAGCTTCGTGAAATATCGTCCTTTGCTTGTCATAATCGGGGAGCCCAAGCGTGGTGCGCGAAAGGCAAAGCATGAATACGAGATATCTTGGGTGCAGCGCTATATTCGTCGTCACCCTGCTGATGGGGGGATGCGCCGCAGGGGTTTCGGTGCTCGGCGCCGCTGCCAGCGCGGGTTTGCAGGCGGTTGGCATTGGTAAGCCCGATATTCCGGACGCCCAGAAACCGCCGCGCGAAGTGCCCTTGACCCTTTATGCAGCGCCGAATCTGAATGCCGCCATGGATAAACGGCCGCTCGCGCTGGTAGTCCGGCTCTATACATTGAAAGACGCGACCTCTTTCCAGCAAGCTCCCTTTGACACATTCACGGACCCTGGTCGCGAGAAAGCGACTTTAGGCGAAGATTTGATCCGCGTGCGAGAAGTGACGCTGATCCCGGGACAGCGTTATACAGTAAAGGAAAAGGTCACGCGTGAAGCGGGCGCTCTTGGAATCGTCGCTTTATTCCGCGATCCGGCGCAACAGCGTTGGAAGTTCGCATTCGACCCTGCCCGGTCGGAGAAATCCGGCATAATGATCGGCCTGCATAATTGCGCGATGACCGTGACCGGCGGAACCGTGATACCCGCAGACCAGGGATTACCGGCGCAGCAACTGAATCTGCTGTCATCGGTGAGCTGCGGCTAGGCCCTGCTTTAATCATGAGTGTGGAAAGAATATTATCGAGCCGGCCATGTGTAGCGCCAGCGCGAACAATTCGAAGTGGATGTCCCCGGCAAAACCTCCGTGAGCGGTTTCGAAGAGAGGTTCAATGAGCGATTGCTTTTAAGACCCGAGCGAAAGCGGGTGTGCAGAGCGTGATTTTTCGTAATGCGCAATCGCTGCAGCGACACCTATACAGGTTGAATATGAGTTATTCCGCCAAAGTGCTGTGGGGAGAAGGCCTCTTTTTGCGGCCGCAGCATTTCCAGCGACAAGACGCTTATCACGAGGCGCGTCTGTTCGAGTCCGTCCGAGCCCTCCAGCCTTATAACTGGGGCGTGCGTTCGGTCCGTTTCGACCGCGACGCGCTCGCGAGCAATGTGCTGCGCCTGAGTGACCTGTCGCTGGTTTTTCCCGACGGCGAACTGTATTCCGCGCCGCAAGCCAACGACTTGCCGGCGGCAATCGCGCTCGAGACCCTGCCTGACGGCGTCAACGAGTTCACGTTCTATCTTGCCATGCATCCGCTGCGCGAAGCAGGGGCGAACTACGTACAGGATCCTGCCGCCGGTTTTGTCTCGCGCTATGTCAGCGAGCAGGCGCCCGTCGGCGATCACTTCACCGACGCCGCGCAGGCCGACATCACCTTCCTCAAGGCAAGCGTCAAGCTGGTGGCGAACAGCGAGCCGCGCGATCAGTACATGTCCGTGCCGCTCGTGCGGATCCGGCGCACGGCGACTTCAGGCTTCGAGATCGACGAATCGTTCGTGCCGCCGAGCCTCGCTATCGAAGCGTCGCCGCTGCTGCATCAGCGCCTGCGCCAACTCATCGAGGCGTTGCAGGCGAAGGTCAGTGCGCTCTACGGTTTTCATCGCGAGCCGACGAAGAACATCATCGAGTTCCGTTCCGGCGATGTCGCTTCGTTCTGGCTGCTGCATACGGCAAGCGCCGCCTTCGCCGCGCTTACGCATCTTTACCAGCATCCGGCATTGCATCCCGAGCGCCTGTTCCAGGAGTTGTTGCGGCTCGCGGGTCAGTTGATGACGTTCTCGAAGGGTTACGCCCTCGCGGACCTGCCGGTCTATCGCCATGATGATCCCGGTCCTGCCTTCGACCAGCTCGACGGCATCTTGCGTGACCTGCTCGATACCGTGATCTCCACGCGCTACTTCGCAATCGCGCTGGACGAGGTGCGTCCGTCGTTCCATCTCGGGCGCATCGACTCCGGCAAGATCGACGACAAGACCACCTTCTTCCTCTCGGTCACGGGCAGCATGCCGACGGTGGAGCTTGTCGAAGCCGTGCCTGCGCGCTTCAAGGTCGGGGCGCCCGAAGACGTCGACAAGCTGGTGCTCTCGGCCATGCCCGGCGTGCGGCTCACGTATACGCCCCAGGTGCCTCCGGCCATTCCCGTGCGGCCTGGCGCCTGCTACTTCGCCCTTGAAACGCGTGGCGCCCTGTATGACCGCATGCTGCAGGCGCAATCGGCCATGATCTACGCCCCGTCCGGTATCGACGACCTCAAACTCGACTTGATCGCGGTGACTTCATGAGCTACGCACCCTCTCTTTTCGGCGATGCCCCGCCCCAGCAAAGCAATCGGAACACCGGCCCTGCTACTGCGTCGACGTATCAGATTCGTTCGCTGCTCGATCTGCTTTACGACGGTTTTTTCATGCTGTTCCTGCTCAAGAACGGTCGCGAGCCAGGCGATGCCGCGAGCTTTCTTGCGCGCATCCAGGAGTTCCTGGGCGACTTCGACCGCGGCGCGAAAAAGCTGAATGTATCGGCCGACGACATGTTCGCCGCCAAGTTCGCGTTTTGTGCGGCAGTCGACGAGTCCGTGCTCGCATCGGGTTTCAAGATTCGTGCGGAGTGGGAACGCAAGCCGCTGCAACTGACGTTGTTCGGCGAGCAACTGGCAGGCGAGAAGTTCTTTCAGCATCTCGAAGAAGCGCGTGCGCAAGGCGCATCACGTCTGCAGTCGCTGGAGGTGTTCCATATGTGCCTGCTCCTCGGCTTCCAGGGCAAGTACATGATGGAGGGACCGGAAAGGCTTGCGTATCTGACCGCCCGGGTCGGCGACGAGATCGCGCAAATGAAGGGCAAACGCGCGCCGTTCGCGCCGCACTGGCCGCTTCCGGACCAGATCGCGCACCGCTTGAAAAGCGAAGTGCCGTTGTGGGTGATTGCGTCGGTGTTTGCCTTGATCGGCGTGCTCGCGTTTGTCGGATTGAACTCGTATCTGAAGGACTCGACGCTGAAGGCCGTTGCGCCCTATTCCGAGATCGTGAAGGTGGGGCCGAAGTCGGCGAATCTGACGATCTCGTTGCCTTAGCCGGGTGTTGTTGATTGGGTGAATTTTAGTGTCGAACCGCGTAAGCGCAGCGCGATAAGCGACCCGCCAAACGACACAGGAGAACGTCCATGAGTTTTGCATCGAACGGAAGCGGCCTGCCGAACGGTGGCTCGTTGAGCGATATCGGCTCGCTTGCCGGTGTCGCGAGCCAGGTTGCGGGGTTGAGCGGGATGCCTGGCGCGGGCGTGGTGGGCGGAGCCGTCCGTGCGGTGCAACTGGCCCAGACAGGCGCTTCGCTGCTCGGGAAAACGCCCGCCTCCATTGCGGACGCGATCAACAGCGCGTCGGGCGCGCAGCCCAAACTCACGCAGGACAACCGCTTCGTTACCATGACGTCCCCGTTGGGACCGGACGTGCTGCTCGTCAACGCTTTGGTCGTCGACGAATACGTGAGCCGGCTGCCGGAGATTCATCTCGATCTGCTGTCTCATCGAAACAATATCGACATAGACAAGATCGTTGGGCAACCGGTTTCGATCACGCTCGATCCGCAAGCCGCCAACACCGTGCTGAGCGGGATCGTTGCGGCCTCGGATGCCGACCGGCGCCATTTTCACGGCTACGCCGTGTCGTTCGGCAGAGTGGGCAATTCCGGAACGGTGACGCGCTATGAAATGACCGTCGTACCGTGGTTCTGGTTTCTGATCCGCTCGACCGATTGCCGTATTTTCCAGAACAAGACCGCACGGGATATTCTCACCGAGATCTTTACCGAACACGGTTTCAAGGACTACGAATTCAATCTCTCCGGGCAGCGCGCGCCGCTCGAGTATGTGGTGATGTACGGTGAATCGTATTTCAACTTCTGCACCCGGCTGATGGAGCAGGAAGGCATGTTCTGGACGTTCCGGTATGACAAGGACAAGCACGTCCTCGTTATCGGCGACAGCAACGACGCGTTCGCGCCAATCGCCAACCTCGACACCGTTCCGTATTTTGCGGATAGCACCGCGAGCGAGCACAACGGCATCGACCGCTGGGACGAAACGTTCAATTTCCGCGTGGGGAAGATCACCTTTCGCGACTTCAACTACAACACCCCTTCCACGCCGCTGATGCAGGTCGAAGTACCGACCATGCTGAAGACGCCGAATATCGGCAAGACCGAGCGTTACGAGTATCGCTCTCTCTACGATCATAGCGACGACGGTAATCGCTATGCGAGTTATGCGATGCAAGCCGAGGAAGCGCAGGCGCGCAGGTTCGATGGCAGTGGTTTTGCGTGGCGCATGACCACCGCCGGCCGTTTCAAGCTGACTAACCATAGCGTGTCGGCGTACAACAACAAGGAGTTCGCGATCCTGCACGTGCGTCACCACGCCGTGAACGATTATTCACGCGATGAAGCGAAGCTGCCGTATCGCAATTCGTTCACCTGCCTGCCGATCGACGTTCCGTTCCGGCCCGAGCGCCGCACGCCCAAACCGTTCATGCATGGCACGCAGGCCGCGGTCGTGGTCGGTCCCAAGGGCGAGGAAATTTATACGGACGGCAGCCGCGTGAAGGTCCATTTCTATTGGGACCGTCGTGGAAAATTGGATGGATCGGACACCATCTGGGTACGGGTATCGCAGCCTTGGGCAGGCGCTGGATGGGGAGGCAGCGCCATTCCACGCATCGGCCAGGAAGTGATTGTCGCGTTCAACGAGGGCGACCCTGACAACCCCGTCATTGTCGGCCGGGTGTTCAACGGAGAGGCGGCGAATCCCTACCACGGCAGCACCGGCCAGACGATGGGCATTCGCAGTCAGACGCACAAGGGGCAAGGCTCCAATGAATTGCGCTTCTCGGACGTGAACGGTGCGCAGGAATTCTTCATGCATGCGCAGAAGGACATGAATACCGTTGTTGAAAACGCGCAGACGACGCAGGTGCTCAAGGGCGACCGGAGTATTACCGTCGCCAAGGGGAACCACGAGACGACCGTGTCGATCGGAAACCTGGACGATACGGTGAGCGAGGGCAATGCGACTCATAAGACGCCAGTAGGAATCCATACTATCGAGACGAAGGAGTTGTGGATCAAGGTGGGCGGCGAAGGCGGCACGAAGATTCATATGACTGCGGACGCGATCGATTTATACAAAGGCGCATCCGTGATCCATCTCGATGGCTCGGAGATCACGATCAAGGCGACTACCGTCAATATCAACCCCGACTAAAGTCGACCTGCCCAGCTACCGGACAGCAACTCCATGACCGTTGACACCCGCACGCCTTCAGGGCGCATCCATTTTCACGAAGGCAGCATCGTTCTGCCGGCGAGCTTCGAGGACCGCACCACGAACATCTTCGTGCCGGCCGACATAACGAGCAATCCCAATCTGAGCATTGCACGCGACTGGCTGGTAGAGGGCGAGTCCCTGTCTACCTATATCGACCGGCAGCTTGCACAACTGAAGGGACGCATGCCGGGGCACAAGCTGCTGTCGCGGCAAACTGAGCAACTTGGGCAAGGCGACGTGCTCGTAGGCGAACGCATTGACGCGTCCTACAAGAACAACGGCCGTCATGTGCACCAGCGGCAAGCGGCTTTTCTCATTGCACCGCTACGTGCGCTGATCCTGACCGCTGCCAGCCCGAAGTCTTTCGACGATGCATTTCACGCGCTGTGGCGTGAGTGGCTGGATGGCTACAGACCAGCTAAAGCCGATGACCTCCCCCAACCCGCGGCTGACTGACGGCTAGATCCCATGTACGAAGCAGCACGGCTCACCGATCCTATCGCCCACACCAGCGCGCTGACTGGATTCCTGATCGGCGCGGTTATCGGCGTCGCTCTTATTGCTGCAGTAGCGTTTGCCACCTTCACCTGCGGCTTTGGTGTCGCCCTGTTGGCGGGTCTTGCTGCCGGAGTAGGCGCCAGCGGAATCCTGGCGTTAGGTGAGGCCATAGGCAAGATGTGCTCCTCACCGTCCGGTGCCATAGCCTCGGGATCGTCCAACGTTTTCATCAACAGCCGGGCCGCCGCTTTCGCGACGGCAAGCACAGTCGAGTGCAGCAAGCACAACCCCACGCCGCTCGTTGCCGAGGGGTCCTCCAGCGTCTTTATCAACGGCAAGCCTGCCTCTCGCAAGAAGGACGCGATCACGTGCGGCGCGAAGATTGACGACGGCTCGTCCAATACCTTCATCGGTGGCGGGACGGTGCGCTATTTGCCGGTGGACGATGAAGTGCCCCCGTGGCTGCGCACCACCGTGGACTGGGCGTTTGCGCTTGCGGGCCTCGTCGGCGGACTCGCAGGCATGATCAGGGAAGCCGGTGGCCTCTCGGCAGCTCTACTGCCCTGCGCCGCCAAATTCATCGGCGGCTTCATGATCGGTGAGGCGGTGGGACGCTATGTAGCAGCGCCCGTGGTCAGTCGCGTGATGGGCGGTCTGTTCGGTCATCCGGTGGACGTGACCACCGGTCGCAAGGTACTGCTTCCTCAAAACGAAACCGATTTCGTGATGCCGAGCCCGCTGCCCGTCGTCTGCGAGCGCTTCTACGCAAGCAATCTGACTGACGAAGGAACGCTTGGCCGAGGCTGGGTGCTGCCCTGGGAAATTCGGCTGCAGGCGCGCGACGGCCACCTCTGGTACACCGACGCGCAAGGCCGCGAAAGCGGTTTCCCGTTGCTTGCGCCGGGCCGAACGGCATTTAGTGAAACCGAGCAGCGTTATCTGGCATGTATGCCGGACGGCCGATATATCGTCTACGACCTGAGCGAGACCTACTACGACTTCGGCGTCGTGGATACCACGACTGAACGTATCGCATGGCTGCGGCGTATCGAGGATCAGGCCGGTCAGTGGCAATGCTTTGAAAGGGACAGCCAGGGCCGTGTGCGCGAGATCATCACGAGCGGGGACCTGCAGTTGCAACTCGACTACGAGCCGATCCACGGGCAGCTCGCTACAATCTCGACCGTCGCGACTGTAGCGAACGTGCGCAAGGACGTGCCCAGCACGCTCGTTGCTTACGACTACGACGAGCTCGGTCAGCTTGTATCCGTCACCGATGCCAACGGCGCCGTGGTGCGTCGATTCAGCTATGGCGACGGCCTGATGACGAGCCATGCCAACGCGCTCGGTTTCACCTGCAGCTATCAGTGGGCCGAGATCGCGGGTCAACCCAGAGTTGTCGCAACCGCTTCCAGCGACGGCGAGCATTGGACCTTCGGTTATGACCTGGAGCAGTGCGAAAGCTGGATCCACGGCACGAACGGCTGCACGGCACGGTGGCGCTATGACAACCGCTTTCAGATCGTCGAATGCACGGACCTCGACGGCGGCCACTACTTAATTGAAAACAACGCGGCCGGCATGCCAACCGCGGTGCATTTGCCGGGCGATCGCCAGATTGCTTTCGTTTATGACGAAGCCGGACGCATCATTGCGGAGACTGATCCGCTCCAGCGCACGACCACGATCCGGTACCACGGCAACAGCCTGCGCACGAGCGAACTCGTACTGCCCGACGGCGGGGTCTGGCAGGCCGAATACGACTTGCAGGGCCGGCTGCTAAGGACCCGCGATCCGCTTGGACGCATCGAGCGCTACGTCTATCCAGAGGGTTTGACCGCGTTGCCCGCGACGCACGTCGACGCGCGCGGCGGAAGCAAGACCCTGGAATGGAACCGGCTTGGGCAGTTGCACGCCTACACAGACTGCTCAGACAAAACCACGCGCTATGAATACAACGACGACGGGCAACTCGTCGCGGTGATAAATGCACTTGGAGAGCGCGTACGCTACACGCGACGGCCCACCGGCGAGCCGCTGCTCGTCGAACTGCCGGACGGTAGCCGTGAGGCATTTGAGTACGACGCGGCGGGACTCCTGCTGCGGCATGCCGGTCTTGGTGGACTCACCCGTCGCTGGGAGCGCAATGCACGCGGACAGGCTGTCGAAACCATCGACCCGGCCGAACGCCGGCTGCGTTACCGCTACGACGTAGAAGGTCGATTGCAGGAACTAACCAGTGACAATGGCGCGCGCTATGCGTTCGGATACGACGCCGGTGGACGCTTATTGCACGAAACACGGCCGGACGGCATCGTGCGCTGTTTCGAGTATGGTGCGGCCGGCGAATTGCTGACGATCGAGACCGTAGGCACGTCCGATATGTCGCCATCCGGTAAGACGGCGAACGGCGCGGCTCAAGCGCCTGAGGCGCCCAGACGGAGCACCCGTTTCGAGCGCGACAAGATGGGCAATTTACTCGCGCAGAGCACGCTGACCGAGGTCACACACTACGAGCGGGATAAGGGCGACCGCCTGCTAAAGGTCGAGCGAATTCCAACGGATCTCGGCGTTGCGCTGGGTGTCGAAGCGGACACGGTGCGTTTCGAGTACGACAAGGCCGGTCGTCTCGTGACCGAGCATGGCGTCAATGGCAGCGTTGGTTATACGCTCGATGAACTCGACAATATAGCAACTCTTGCCCTGCCCCACGGCCAGCCGATCGAGATGCTGCGCTACGGCTCGGGCCATGTGCACCAGATCAGCAGCGGCACGCAGCTCGTGAGCGACTTCGAACGCGATGATCTGCATCGCGAAGTAATGCACACGCAGGGACGACTCACCCATCGCACCGGTTACGACGCGCTCGGCCGCAAGCTATGGGAATCAGCTGGAATGGCGAACGAGGCAAGCGGTCCGGTGCGCGGGCGGCTATGGCGCAGCTATCGTTACCACCCGGGCGGAGAGCTCGCCGAACAGAATGACAGCTTGCGTGGCAGCACGCAGTATCGGTACGACCCGGCGGGACAACTGCTGCTGCAGACGCGGCTGTCGGACAACAGTCAGGAACAGTTTGCCTGGGATGCGGCAGGCAATCTGCTTGACGAGATTCAGCGCAAGAGCCGTGGCAGCGTTGAAGGCAACCGGCTACGCATGTGGCAGGACCTGCGGTTTGAATACGACACGTGGGGCAATCTCATCACCAAACGCAAGGGCGCAAATCAGGTCCAGCGTTTTACCTACGATGCTCAGGATCGGCTGCTCGCGGTCAGGACCGAGAATGCGCGGGGTGTGGTCGACGCGCGCTTTCAGTACGATCCGCTCGGACGGCGTACCGCGAAGATCGACACCCATAGTGAGGCGATAGGTTCAAGGCGGCATGTGGAGCGCAAGCGTTTCGTCTGGCAGGGTCTGCGGATGGTGCAGGAGTTGCGCGAAACCGGTGTCAGCAGCTATGTGTATAGCCCGGAGGCCGCTTATACGCCGCTTGCGCGGCTCGATACGGTGATCGGTGAGGCGTTGGCAGTGGCGACCATCGAGACAGCGCGGCGTGGCGCACGGGTTTACCACTTTCATACCGATCTGGTCGGCGCGCCGCTTGAAGTGACCGATGACGCTGGTGAACTGGCGTGGGCGGGTCGTTATAAGGCTTGGGGGAAGGTCGAGCATGGTGAGGATCAGGTTGCCATCGCTCGGATTGAACAGCCGCTGCGCTATGCCGGACAATATGCCGATGATAGCACCGGGCTTCACTACAATACTTTTCGGTACTACGATCCGGATGTCGGGCGGTTTGTTAACCAGGATCCGATCGGGCTTGCGGGTGGGGTGAATCTTTATGCTTATGCGCCGAATCCGACTACGTGGGTTGATCCGTTGGGATGGGCGTATCAGGGCGTGGATTTCACCGGCAGCCCCGATCTGTTCCCTGTTACCGAGGGTCAAGCGAACATCGTACAGATCACAATGCAGGGATCTCGATCCAGAGACTTTGTCCAGGCATTCAAAGAAGCAAATATTTCAAAGGCGGACGCATCAGGATATACATGGCACCATCTGGATGATTTCAATCCCGAGACGGGGCAGACCACAATGCAGCTTGTCAAGACTCAAGCACATATTGACTCGTTCCCTCATGCTGGATCTGCAGATCAATTTGCGAAGCACTTTGGTGTGAACTACGACTCCCAAGAGGCGGTCCAGGCCGCCCAGAAACAGGGGTGGCTGAAAGGGCGCACCCCCAAGGCCGGATGTTAAAGGAGCTGAGATGAAACAGAATGAATTTTCGAAGTGCGGGCACGCCTTAAGTGCAAGCGACATTTCAGCTTTCGAGGGCAGTGTCGCGGTACAACTGCCCGATGCATTCAAGGCGCATTACCTGAAGTTCAATGGCGGCATGCCGACGCTCGACTGGTTTCCGATGAAAGATGACTGGGAGCCGATATGGATCCACGAATTTCTTCCCATTGCCCCAAGGGACCGTGTTCCCAATAGTGCATCGGGCAGCACCATTCAAAGTGTGTACGCAAGCAGTGCTGGTAAGAGTGGATTTTCTAAGTCGTCTGTCCCCTTTGCGATCGATCCAGGAGGCAACCTTCTCTGCCTAAGTTTAGCTGATGGTTCGGTGCATTACTGGTTGCATGATGTCTTTGATGAAACCCTAACAGAAGCAGAGAACCGTCGAAAGGCAACTCGCCAGCTAACCGATTCGTTCGAACAGTTTATGGATTTGCTTGTCACGGAAGATGATGCCTTTAGTTAGGTAAACTCCAGGTGGTTCGTCGCAATACTTGGCTTGTCGGCATGCCGCTTGAGGTGACCGATGACGCTAGACGGAGGGCCGGTACTCGGCGTGTGGCAAGGTTGCGCACGGCGAGGACCAGTTGTTTATACCACGAACCGAACAGCCGCTACGCTATGCTGGGCAATACGCCGACCATGACGCGGGGCTTCATACAATATCTTCCGGTACTACGATCCGGATGTCGGGCGGCTTGTTAACCAGGATCCGATCGGGCTTGCGGTTGGCGTGAATCTTTATGCTTGTGCGCCTAAGCGGACTGTGCGGTCAGATCCCCTCGGCTGGATGCCGCGGGCCTGGAATCCGCGCGGCATGAGCCACCACTTGGTCCCAAGGGAAAAAACGAACAGCATTGGCTTGGATGAACTCCAAACACTAACCTCCTCCCACCACTCAAGCGCTATCCCTATCAATAATCGTAAAGCCCGTATCCAGACGCACCGGATAATCCTTCGCCCTATCGCCACTAGCGAACCGCTCCAGCAACGCCTGAGCCGTACGCGCACCAATGGCGGCACCATCGACACGCACAGTCGACAACGCTGGATAAACATGTGCCGCCATACTCAAGTCGCCAAACCCCATCACGGCCAGATCCTGAGGCACCTTCAATCCACGGCTTGCGGCTTCCGCGAGCACTCCTTGCGCGAGCGTATCCGAGCTGCAAACAATAATCTCCGGCGTACCTCCCTCCAACACCGCCGACGCTCCTTCGCGCCCCACTTGCACCGTCGCTGGAGCCTGACGTATTTCAAAAGGAACGTTGTCAATATCGTGGCGCTGCAGTTCGTAAATAAAGCTGTTGGCACGGCGAAGCGCACGAGGATCGTCGACCGTCAAAACGCCAAACCGTCGATAGCCCTTTTTAACCAGATGCCGTGCAAGCTCCTCCCCAAGCTTCTCGTGTGAGAAACCAATCACCATATCGATCGGGGTATCGGTCAGATCCCATATCTCGACGACAGGAATCTTCGCCCGGGTCAGCCGTTCGACAGTGACATCCGTGTGATCGGTACCCGCAAGGACGACCCCATCCGGCCGGCGCCCCAGAATGGCCTCGACGAGCTCTTCCTCGCGCTGCGCCGAATAGCCCGTCAGTCCGAGCAAGGTTTGATATCGCGCGGCCGTCAATCCGTCCATCAACGCCTGGACGGTATCTGCGAAGACGGAACTGGCAATGGTAGGCAACAGAACAGCGACCAGATTGCTCTTACTGCTCGCGAGCCCCCCAGCCAGCATGTTCGGCACGTAGCCGGTGGTACGAACTGCATCGAGCACCTTCTTCTGCGTCGCGCTGCGGACAAGTTCGGGCCGATGCAAGGCGCGGGACACCGTCATCGGCGCGACGCCGGCAACGCGGGCAACGTCGATCAGGGTCACACTCTCAGCAGGACCATCAACTACATCGCCCTGCTTGCGTTCGTCAGTTTCTTCCATCGCGACCTCTTCGATAACGCCGGCGAGTTTAACGTCCGCCGTCGCTACCCCAGCGATTCCCGGACACAACCATCAGCCGACACCATCAGGTCACCGGCGCCGGATTGAACAGAACAAGCGCGTTATGCAGCTTCAGTTTTTCGGCGCAAGTTTGTTTGCGGCCACTCGCCACTTCAAGCATCAGCCGGAATAATTCCCAACCGACATCGTCGATAGTCGCATCCCCGGTCGCGATGGTGCCAGCATTGACGTCCATCAAATCATGCCAGCGGCGCGCCAGGTCCGAGCGCGTCGCGACCTTGATGACCGGCACCTCGGCCAGACTGTATGGCGTGCCGCGTCCGGTCGTGAAGACATGCATATTGATACCCGCTGCGAGCTGCAGCGTGCCGCAGATGAAATCGCTTGCGGGCGTCGCCGCATAGATCAAGCCCTTCTGCTTCACTTTTTCGCCCGGCGACAGCACCCCCGAAATAGCGGCGTTACCCGATTTGATAATCGAGCCCATTGCCTTTTCGACGATGTTCGACAAGCCGCCCTTTTTATTACCCGGCGTCGTATTCGCGCTGCGATCGGCGCTGCCACGCTGCAGGTAGTCGTCGTACCAGCGCATCTCGCGGATGATCGCCTCCGCCACTTCCGGCGTCGCCGCGCGACTGGTCAACTGGTCGACGCCGTCACGGACCTCGGTGACCTCGGAGAACATGACGGTAGCGCCTGCGCGAACCAGCAGGTCCGTGGCAAATCCGACCGCCGGGTTGGCCGTGAGTCCCGAAAATGCATCGCTGCCGCCGCACTGCACGCCGACCACGAGATCGGATGCCGGGCAGGTTTCGCGGCGCCGGTTATTGAGCCTTTGAAGATGACCGTCAGCCATCCTCATGATCGAGCCGATCATCGACTGGAAGCCAACGTGAGCGTCGTCCTGCAGGACCACGACATCGCCGTTCAAATCCTGCGCGACGTCGCCGATGTGGGCCACGTCATCCACGTTGTCAACGGTTGCGATCGGAATGGTCCCCGGCGGCATCAGCCGCTCCGGCTGCAGCTTTTCGCAACCGAGGCTCACCATCATCACTTCTCCGCCGAAGTTCGGATTCAGGCTGATATTGCGAACCGTGCGGATAGGCACCATTGCATCGGGCGCATCGATAGCAACACCGCAGCCATAGGTGTGCCCGAGACCAACAACGTCGTCGACATTTGGGTAACGCGGCAGCAGTTCGGCCTTGATCCGCACGACCGCGTGCTCGACTACATCGGCCACGCATTGAACGGTCGTCGTAATCGCAAGGATGTTGCGTGACCCGACCGAACCGTCCGCATTTCGATACCCCTCGAAGGTGAAACCCTCGAGCGGCGGCATCGCCGGTGCTTTAACCGTCGCGATGGGCAAGCCTTCAAGCCCGGGCGGACTTGGCATACGAATCACGTGCTCGTTGATCCAGCTGCCCCTGGGCAGCGCCTTGAGCGCATACCCGATCACAACGTTATAGCGGATGACTTCGGCGCCTTCGGCGAGATCCTCGAGCGCGACCTTGTGACCCTGCGGCACGCGCTCGCGCAACACGAGACCGTCTGGAAAGACCGCTCCCCCCGGGAGACCGCCGTCATTGACAACAATGGCGACGTTGTCTTGCGGGTGAACGCGGATGTAGAGAGGGGGCTGCTCCATTTGACTCATCCTTTTCCGGATTGACTACATATCGCAAAATTAACATCTGTCATCATACAACGATTGCGCAATCATTTTGCCACGCAGATCGATAACAATGCAGTAGTATCAGTACCTACAGCGTTTTTATTGAAAGCATGTCGATCATGTTGTACGATGACTAACAATTAAGACTATTCGGATGTTTTACTCATGACCACACCGCAAGAACTCAAGCAAATCGTATCGGATGGCTTGCTGTCCTTCCCTGTCACCGACTTTGACGAGCAAGGCGATTTTCGCGCCGACACCTACGCTGAACGCCTCGAATGGCTTGCGCCTTATGGCGCGACCGCCCTCTTCGCCGCCGGTGGAACGGGGGAATTCTTCTCGCTGACCAAAAGCGATTATTCGAACGTGATCCGCACCGCCGCCGAAACCTGCAGGGGCAAAGTACCCATTCTCGCCGGTGCCGGTGGCCCCACGCGTGTGGCAATAGAGTACGCGCAGGAAGCGGAGCGGTTGGGTGCAAACGGTGTTTTGTTGATGCCGCATTACCTGACGGAAGCCTGTCCGGAAGGCATCGCCGCGCACGTTGAACAGGTGTGCAAGGCGGTGAAAAACATCGGCGTGATTGTCTACAACCGCGCCAATTCAAAGCTTAACGCCGACGTGCTGGAACGTCTGGCCGACCGTTGCCCCAACCTGATCGGCTTCAAGGACGGCGTAGGCGAGATCGAGAACATGGTGACAATCCGCCGCCGCCTGGGCGACCGCTTCTCGTACCTCGGCGGCCTGCCAACCGCTGAAGTCTACGCAGCCGCATACAAAGCGCTCGGCGTGCCCGTATATTCGTCGGCAGTGTTCAATTTCATTCCGAAGACCGCAATGGACTTCTATCGCGCTGTCTCAGCGGACGATCACGCAACGGTCGGCAAGCTGATCGATGAGTTCTTCCTGCCGTATCTCGCCATTCGCAACCGTCGTGCCGGTTATGCGGTAAGCATCGTCAAGGCGGGCGCCAAGCTTGTCGGCCACAGTGCAGGCCCGGTGCGCGCTCCCCTCACCGATCTCGACGAAGACGAAATGGCCCGGCTCGACGTGCTCATCAAGAAACTGGGCGCGCAATAGGCGCAATAGCACGATAAGCAAATCGCTCAAGAGCAGTGCAACTGCTTATAGAAAATGCGATCCAGCTAGAACGATTGGAGACACACCATGCAATCAAGCCGCACCGCCAGCATTGCCGGCATCGCCAAACGCACGAACGTCCGGTACCTGATTTTGTTGATGATCTTCATCATCACCACACTCAACTACGCCGACCGCGCCACCCTGTCGATCACCGGCTCCGCAATGCGCAGCGAATTCGGCTTCGACGCGATTCGCATGGGTTACATCTTCTCCGCCTTCAGTTGGGCTTATGTGTTGTCGCAGTTGCCGGCCGGCTGGCTGCTCGACCGTTTCGGCGCTCGCCGCATGTATGGCGCGAGCATTTTCCTGTGGTCGCTGTTCACCTTGCTGCAAAGTTCGATCGGTCTCGCGGGCAGCGCAGGCGCTGCCGTCATTGCATTGTTCGTGTTGCGCTTTGCGATGGGCATGGCCGAAGCACCTGCCTTTCCTGCAAACGCAAAAGTGGTGGCAAGCTGGTTTCCGACCGCTGAGCGCGGCACCGCCTCTGCCATCTTCAACTCGGCCCAGTATTTCGCCGCGGTCATCTTCACGCCGCTCATGGCCTGGATCACCCACTCATTCGGATGGCAAAACGTTTATCTGGTAATGGGTGCCGCAGGGATAGTGCTTGCCCTGGCATGGCTCAAAGTCATGAAGAACCCGAGCGATCATCCTCGCGTCAACAAGGCCGAACTTGAGCACATCGAGAACGGCGGTGGCCTGATTCATCCGCAAAGAAAGACTGCCTATGCCGATGCGGCCAGCCCGGGAACCTGGTTTTACGTACGCCAGCTGATGTCGAACCGGATGCTCCTTGGCGTGTACCTGGCTCAGTATTGCATCAACGTCCTGACCTATTTCTTCCTGACGTGGTTTCCGATCTACCTCGTCCAGGCACGTGGCATGACCATTCTGCAAGCCGGACTCATTGCTTCATTGCCCGCGATCTGCGGCTTTACGGGAGGCGTGCTCGGTGGGGTCTTTTCGGACGCGCTGATCCGGCGCGGTCATTCCCTGACGATTGCGCGAAAGATCCCGATCGTTGGCGGCATGCTTTTATCCACATGCATCATTGGATGCAACTACGTCACGGCAGACTGGCTGGTTGTCGCGCTCATGTCGCTGGCTTTCTTTGGGAAAGGTATTGGCGCGCTCGGTTGGGCGGTGGTCGCGGACACCTCACCCAAGGAAGCAATTGGCCTGTCCGGCTCGATCTTCAACATGTTCGGCAATGTCGCGGGCATCGTGACGCCGATTGTGATCGGTTATCTCGTGGCCAAGACCGGATCCTTCAACAACGCACTGGTGTTCGTCGGTATAAACGCGCTTCTCACCGTGTTCAGCTATCTGGTCATCGTCAGGAAGATCGAGCGTGTCGAGCTTCGCGCTCCGTTAGCCGCCGGAACCAACGTCTGACTCAATGCTATCTATCCGGCAAGCCGGTTTTGACTGCCTTAAATAGCCCGTAAGACTTTTTACCAAAGGCTAAATGACTGCGCATAGGTCAAGTTCAACCGCGGCGCGCCGTTAACTCAGGCACGGTCGACCATCCAAACTAAAAATATGCGAAACGTGACAATCCGCTCCAACCTCCTAGTGGTGCTTTTCGTATTCGCCTCAATGATCGTTGTGGGCGCGATCGTGGGAGTGCTTATGCTCGGCCGCGCGAACGACAACGCCCGGCGCTTGCATCAAATCGCCGAGCAAGAAATCCTGGTCAACGACGGCTATAAGGACACGACACGCACGCGCGCGGCGCTCACGCGAGCTTATTCCGCCCTCAAGGAGCGCAATGACACCGCCACGCGCGATTCAGCCTTGAAAAGCGCGCAGGTCACTTTCGACCGGGCCGCCGCTGAAACGAGCGCATTTCGCGACGCGCCTGGTTTCGCCGGGCGGGATGAGGCGCTACAGCGATCGATTGTCGAGTCATCGAATGCTCTTGCGGTCCTGCTGACGAAAGCGAAGGAGGCCCTGCGCACCGGCGACACAACTGCCTATGCCGCGATCAACGACAAGGAAATCACGGGCGCAGGAGCCAAGTATTCATCGAACGTCGAGGCCTTTCAGAATCTCTCGAACTCCTTGATGAAAGACACTCTGGCGCAGGGTGACCGTGAACATGGATGGGTGATTACCCTAGTGTTCATTGGCGTGATCGGAGCGCTTTGCCTGATCGCGGTCACTCATCTTGCGCTTCGACGCATCGTGATCGATCCGCTGAAACGGGCCATTGTTTCGCTCGATCAGATTGCCGCGAACGACCTCACGATCGCAATTCCGCAAAACGGCCGAAACGAAATCGGGCAACTGTTCGATGCAATGCGCCGAATGCAGCACGGTTTGTCGGACACAGTAATGAACGTGCGCTCGAGTTGCGACGCGATCAATACCGGCGCGCGCGAGATCGCCGCAGGCAATATCGATTTATCGAGCCGGACGGAAGAGCAATCGGCGTCGCTCGAAGAAACGGCGGCGAGCATGGAAGAACTGACCTCGACGGTCAAACAGAACGCTGACAACGCTCAACAGGCTAGCAAGCTGGCGGCCACGGCCGCGGACGTGGCGCAACGTGGGGGCGAAGTGGTCGGGCGCGCAGTGGCCACGATGAATGCAATCAGCACGAACTCCAACAGGATCGCCGAGATTACCGGCATGATCGATGGCATCGCGTTTCAAACCAACATCCTGGCACTTAACGCTGCGGTGGAATCGGCGCGGGCGGGAGAGCACGGACGCGGTTTCGCCGTGGTGGCGACGGAAGTCCGCACCCTCGCGCAACGCAGCGCGAATGCGGCTAAAGAGATCAAGACGTTAATCGGGACATCGGTGCATGACGTTCAGCTCGGTAATGGCCTGGTCGCGCAAGCGGGCGACACCATGACCGAGATTGTCGACGCGGTTCAAAAGGTCGCAAGTCTTATGAACGAGATTACAGCGGCGAGCATTGAGCAGAGCGCGGGCATCGCTCAAGTGGGGAAAGCCGTCAGCCAGATGGATCAGGTCACCCAGCAGAACGCAGCGTTGGTAGAACAAGCCGCTGCGGCTGCCAGTTCGCTCGAACAGCAGGCGAAGCAAATGGCCGACGCGGTAGCGGCCTTTCAATTGAGCGAGTAAGCGGCTTAAGAATCAGCTTGCTATCAAGCATGTTTACGAAAGTGCGGCCCGTTCTTTGACGTATCCGCTTAGGCAAACCAATTCACCCAATTTAATCCGTCCATGAAAATAAAAACGACCTGGCGCATCATTGCTGGCGCACTCACGTTCGGCATCCTTATGAGCGCGGCGCAAGCAGCAACCTACGTCTATATTTCGAATGCCGACAGCGAAGATATTTCAGTGCTCCGGCTCGATCAATCGAGTGGCGCGCTTTCGAAGGTCGAGACGCTTCCGGTTGGCGGAACCGTGATGCCGCTGGCGCTTTCCCCCGACCACCATCATCTCTATGCCGGGCTGCGTTCCAAGCCGTATCGCGTGTTGAGTTTTGCGATCAACCCGTTGGACGGCCACTTGATCCTGCTCAAGACCTCGCCGTTGGCCAATAGCATGGCCTACCTCTCCACCGACGCTACGGGTCGCTATTTGTTCTCCGCATCGTATGGCGGTAATCTGCTTTCCGTGAATCCCATTGACACGAATGGTTTAGCGGGCGACCCGCAGCAATCCGTTCCAACCGGGCCGATGGCCCATTCAATCAGCAACGCCCCCGATAACCGCTATGTATTCGCTTCTGTCCTCGGCTCCGATGCGTGGTTGCGGCTGAAATTCGATGCGGTGACCGGCCAACTCACGCCGGATGCGGCGCCCGCCTATGCATTACCGCCGAAATCGGGACCGCGGCACTTCGTCTTCTCGCCGGATCATCGGTTCACCTATCTGATCGATGAACTCGACGGCAAGCTACATGTTCTTGCCTTCGACGCCGCGAATGACACAGCCAAGCCTGTGCAAACCGTCTCGATCCTCCCCCCGGATTTTTCCGGCGATAAGCCCTGGGGCGCAGACGTTCATGTGACGCCGGACGGCCGTTTCCTGTTTGCCTCTGAACGGACCTCGAGCACGCTTGCCTCGTATAGCGTCGACCGGAAATCGGGCAAGCTCACGCGAATTGGCACATGGTCGACCGAGAAGCAGCCGCGAGGATTCAATATTGATCCGTCAGGAAACTATCTGCTGGCAGCCGGGCAGTTGTCGACGCAGTTGAGCGTATATCGCATCAACAAGCAGACCGGCGCGCTCACGGCGATCGGACAGTATCCGGCGGGCAAAAACCCGAACTGGATTGAATTCGTGCAATTTGAAGGGACTCTGTAGTCTGCCTTTCGAGCGCGGCAAGCAGCGCTTGCCGCGAGTCAAACCGTCAAGACACGAGCCACGATCCGCGCAAGCCGCTTCACATGACGGGGTGCGGGAAGAATATCCGCACCTGAAAATAGAATCGGCACGCCCTCCTCGCTGGTGAGCGCGCGGCCTCCGCATTCATACGCCACGATCACGCGTTCGCCCACTGGCGTATTGAACAACTCGTGCCATGAGAAGGTGACCGCGTAGCCATCCTGCGCGACCGCAATGAACACCGTGCGCTTGAACTCGCCCTTCGGCTCAGGCCGCAGACCCGCTTTCAAGATCAGGTCTTTCAGCAACACCCCGCGATAGGTGTCGACACTGCGAATGAACCGGTTCGTCGTATAACAACGCAGATCGAATGGATCAGCGACAACGGCGGGTTGCTCCCTGAATTGCCCGAGATCGACGGACAACGGCCGCAGGAAATCCCCCTCAAGCGATATGACGGCTTGCGCAGTGGTTTCAACCGCGACTGCATGGGCGTTGGCATCACTCATTTCTCGTCCTCCAAAGGCCGGTTTCAGGCGGCTTGTCCGGCATTATATCCACCCGGATATTACGCTGCTGCCACGGCCGGCAACTCGGTGCGCAAGCAATACGCACCATACAAATTCGCGCATATGCCCGCCCAAAGGGTACTAAGCGCTATATTGGTGGCCTTCGACCAGCGCGTGAGGAAGGGAAACACGATGGTTTTTTCGCACTTCTCCAAGCGTCTTGCCCGCTACGCGCTGACAATCGCAAGCGCTTTGACGGCCGCGGCGGTCGTCACGTTATCCGCTTGCGGATCGGCGCAAGTCGCTAGCGCGCCGCAGCGCGTCTCCCTGAATGCCCGGGCGAATGGCATCGCTTTCCGTCCGGCTGACCGCAGGATTTTCATTACGGACGACAAAACCAACAGTGTGCTTTCATCGGTCGATGGCAGCATGTTCACACCGCTCGCCGCGATCCCGGTAGTAGCGGGACAAGCGAATGCGCTAAGTCAGGTGACTATCGCGGATACCGGTTCATTGCTAGCGGGGCGATTCGGATTTGGCACGGCCGGCGCCGTGTTCGACATCGGCGCAGACAAATCCGTCTCCACCCTGTCAGGCCTCGATCCAACGCGACGCAGGCTTGGCCTGAGCGCCATCGGTGCTGGAAAACTACTCTCGACCTGGTTCGTCAAGAACGGCAATGCCCCGGCAACGGGCGGCTTAAGCCTGATCACTTACGATGAATCAGCCCACGCCACATCCGAGCACAATTTGCTGACCGGTTTGGCTAAGCCCGTTGGCATCGCGGTACAAGGCGACGCCGTTTTCATTTCTGATCAGGCTGACAACATGATCCTTAAGACCAGCCTCTCAGGCTTGATCAATCACGCCCAGGCCGGCGGCTTGAACACAACGGTCATCAAGATCAATGGGCCGGACCTGCTGACCATCGATTCAAACGGTACGCTCTACACAAAATGCAATTCGACGGCGGTATGCCGGATCAACCCGGACAACTCGGTCACCGTTATCGCAAACGATTTCGAGGATGCCCGCGGGGCGGCTATCGATCCGGGGCACCACTTGCTGTACGTGATAGACCGCCAGAAATCCGCTAGCGGTACCAGCACCCTGCGATCTATTCCACTGAACTAATGCAGTGCGCTCTTAGAACCGGCTAGTCGTCCACGCCGATGATCACGCTCGACGCCTTGAAGATAGCCGTTGCCGCTTTCCCGCTAGCGAGTCCCAGCCGTTGCGCGCTTTCATTCGTGACAATAGCGGCAACCTGCGCGCCGCCCGCGACGGTAATAATGACTTCGCTGTTAACCGCACCCGGTGTCACCGCCGATACCGTTCCGGCCAGGCAATTCCTCGCCGAGACCTGGCTGCTCGCCACGTCGACCATCACGATCACAGACGACGCCTTGACCAGCGCGAATGCGGCCTTGCCGGCGGCCAGACCAAGCGATGCGGCGCTGCCATGCGTAATCACCGCGACAATCTCAAGGCCGTCATTGGCACGCAGCAAGATCTCGTCGTTGACTGCGCCGTGCTTGACGTCCACCACTTCGCCGACAAACTGATTTCGGGCGCTTGTTCGCATTATTTCTCTCCGGTTGCGGCGTCCTTCGAAGGCGTGAATCGCCGGGACGTGAGGACGCACGTTTTGCTGTGATTGCCGCTTGGTGCCGCTTAACAGGCATGCCGTAAGTTTAACGGCACTACAGCCCTCAAGCGAGGCAAAACCTGATGCCGGGGTTAACGGAAGTACTAAGTCTCAGCGTAATATAGCGGCCTTTATTGCGCCTTTAATCAACGTGGAGAATCAGATGATCCGTAAGGTGATGGTGTCGGTTGCGGTCCTGGCTAGCGGGCTGCTAAGCCATGCTGCCGCGGCGGATGAAAACGCCGTAAACGTGCTGTATGCCGGCTCGCTCGTCAATTTGATGGAGCGTAGCGTCGGCCCCGCTTTCGAAAAAGAAACCGGCTTGCATTTCCAGGGTTATGCGGCGGGATCGAACAAGATCGCCAACGAGATCAAAGGGAAGTTGCGGCGCGGCGATGTGTTCATCAGCGCGAGCCCGAAAGTCAATACGGGCTTGATGGGCGCGGCCAACGGCGACCATGTCACGTGGTATGTCACCTTCGCCGAATCTCCGCTGATGATCGGCTATAACCCGCGCAGCAAATTTGCCGCTGACTTCAAGACGAAGCGCTGGGATAAGGTCTTGCAGGAGCCGGGTATTCGCATCGGCCGGACCGATCCCAAGCTGGACCCGAAAGGCGCGTTCACAGTCGAGATGGTGACCAAGGCGGCCGACCTTTATCACCAGCCGGATCTGGTTGAAAAGACCTTGGGCGCTGCCGAAAATCCGGATCAGGTCTTGCCTGAAGAAACCCTGGTAGGACGTTTGCAATCCGGGCAACTCGACGCTGGCTTTTTCTATTCGACAGAGACCTCCGACCTGAAGATTCCATCGATTCGCCCCGCGCCAGAATTGCAAGCCAAGGCAAGCTACACGCTCACCATTCTTGGCGATGCAGCGAACTCGCCGGGTGCAACACGCTTCGTCGACTTCCTGCTTAGCGCAAAGGGTCGCGAACTGCTCAAGGAACATGGTGTCGATGTAATCAAACCCGCGATCACCGGTAACGCCCAGGCGGTGCCGCCGTCCCTCCAGGCTGTGATCGACGCTACTCGATGAAACGGACCGCTGCGCGACCGTTGCTGTGGCTCGCAGCGTTGCTCGCAATCTACTTGTGCGCCCCGTTCGTCGCGAGCATTCCGCAAGTGGGCGCGGCGGACTGGCACGGGGTCGACTGGACTACAACGCTGTCGGCGGTGGCCGTGTCGGCGGGCAGCGCAAGTGTCGCGTCGCTCGTCATTTTGTTGGGCGGCGTGCCGCTGGGTTATCTGCTCGCCCGGTCGAATTCGCGCAAGGCGGCGTTGCTCGGCTTTGTCGTGCAATTGCCGCTCGCCTTGCCGCCGCTGACGAGCGGCGTATTGCTGCTGTTTCTTCTTGGTCCCTATAGCTGGGTCGGACAACTGACCGGCGGCGCGCTGACCGACTCGTTCGCCGGCATCGTGCTGGCTGAAACGTTCGTCGCGGCGCCGTTCCTGATCATCGCTGCGCGCTCCGCATTCGCTGCCGTCGATCCGATGTTCGAAGACGTGGCCGCTACGCTGGGCCACCATGCCGGCAGCCGGTTCTTTTGCGTCAGCCTGCCCGTTGCATGGCCTGCGATCAGCGCCGGGCTGGCGCTGGCATGGCTGCGCGCATTCGGTGAATTCGGCGCCACGGTGATGGTCGCGTACCACCCCTACTCGTTGCCGGTCTATACCTACGTCGTGTTCGGCGGCCAGGGGTTGCCGGCAATGATGCCCTTGCTGCTGCCCACGCTCGCCATCGCCATAGCTTGTGCGGCGCTGTCAATTTATAGCCGCAGCGGGCGTGCTTCATCAAGCACGGAACTCGTCAATGGAGATGATACCGACGACGACATCCACGCGGCTCCGGTCCTGGAGGAGGATGACCGTCGCCTGAGCATCGCGTTGAAAAAGAACCTGGGCGGTTTCGATCTCGACATCGAATGGGCACCGCAAACACGGCGTCTTGCAATCATCGGCACGTCAGGGTCGGGCAAGTCGCTGACTTTGCGCCTGATCGCCGGGCTTGAGACAGGACAGACGGCTACCGTATTGGTTGGGGCGACCCGGCTTGACGATCTGCCTCCAGAGGACCGCAGGATCGGTTACATGCCGCAGGACTACGGTTTGTTCCCACATATGACGGTCGCCCGGCAACTGGCGTTTCCGCTGAACGCGGATGCTGCCAGCGCGCGCTTATGGGTCGATCAACTCGGCCTCTCCACGCTGCTTGGCCGCTTGCCACGGGAGCTCTCGTTCGGTCAGCGCCAGCGCGTGGCGCTCGCTCGCGCACTCACGCAGCATAGCCAGTTGCTGCTCTTCGACGAACCGTTCGCCGCACTCGACACACCGCGCCGTCGTCGTCTTCAGCAATCGCTGCGCGCGTTGCAGCGTGAGATATCGGCGGTCACGGTGATCGTCACGCATGATCCCGATGAAGCCGCGCTTCTCGCCGACGAAGTCTTGCTCATCGAGCATGGCCGTGTGCTTCAGGCGGGGCCGGTCAACGAGGTATTCGAACGCCCCGCCTCAATGCGTGTTGCGCAATTGCTTGGCTTGCACAATGTCGGGCAAGGCCGAGTAGTCGATGCAAACAGGGTCAAACTGGGCGGAGAGTTATGTTTGACGGCAGCGGGGAATGTTGAACGTTCCATAGGACAAACCGTGATGTGGCGGTTGCCGGCGCTTGCGATCACGCCATCCGATGAGGGTCTGTTCGAGGGCATGGTGGAAGGTATTGAATTGCGGCGCGGGGAGCGTTATGCGCGGCTGAAAATCCTCGGCCTAACGTTCGATATTCCCAGTGACGACCCACGTCTTAAGACTGACACGTCGCACCGGTTTTCCATCGACGCGAATAAATTAACTATCTGGACCATTTGAGGGGTCGCGACGAAAACCACCTCTCCGGGCACAAACGAAAAAGCCGTCTTGCGACAGCTTTTTCAGTCTTGAACGGTACGCATGCCACACATCATGCAGTGGCTTCTTCTTGCATATGTGCTTCAACCGCACTGTCGCCATACAAGTGCAACAGGCGATAACCGCTCTTATACACGGGTTGCAAGCGAAAGTGGTTGATCGGCTCGATGGTCAGTGCAAGCCTCAAGCGTGAGACATGGCTGTCGATGGTTCGCGTGGTCTCACGAAACTCGCGTCCCCAGACCATTGCTAAGATGTGATCGCGCGACAAGACCCGGCCAATGTTCGAGAAAAACAGGAGCGCCAGCCGGAACTGCGTGCCGCTCAGTTGCACGGGTTGGCCGCGTACCGTCACGCTCTGCTGCCGCGAATCGAAGCGATATGGACCCAGCTCAGTGATAGCGGCGGTGTTCGCCGGATAGGCGCGCCACAACAACGCGGCCACGCGTGCGCCAAACTCGCCGGAGCGCATCGACTTGAGCAGATCGAGCCCGGACAAACCGGCGGAGTGCCAGTCGAGAACCAGCATGTCGACAGTGGAACGGGACAGCGATTTCGACATCGATAAACCGTCGCTGAAGGGAATGCAGACATGGCCAAGCCGTTCGATGATTTCGCCGATGACGAAACGATGCTGGGGATCGGATTGAAGAATTGCGACGCGCATGATAACGGGACCGGTGAACCTGCAAACGGTGACTTCGGGGCGTATTGCGAGACGTCATTGAAGGCACCAAAGAAGGTCTCATGACGCTTCACGAGACCACTTGATACGCGCGAATTCTCCAGAGCGACACTCACTTGATCCATCGGAAAACTCTTAAATACGTTCTCCACACCGTCACAAATGCTTTCAATTTGTCGCGCGAAGTCACTGTGTGTGCCGACACGTGGCGGAACCGGACCATTTCAGATAGGCGTTGTAGGGCCGCTCTCCGCGGTGCATGCATATTTCACGAAGCACGGAAACGTCGAACGGTTCGTGTCGATAAGCTGGTCTTCATGAACTCGAACCTTTCCTCCTCACGCGCCGGACTGAGTACACGTCAGACGCTGATCGTCACCACGGCCAGCATGGGTTTCGTGGTCTCTCAACTCGATGTCACCATCGTCAACGTGGCGCTCGCGAGCATCGGGCGCGACCTGCACGCAAGCGTGGCCGGCCTGCAGTGGACGGTGGACGCCTACGCGCTCGCATTCGCCGCGCTGATGCTCTCGGCGGGCGTGCTCGGCGACCGCTTCGGCGCGCGGCGCTTGTTCGTTGCGGGCTTGGTTCTGTTCGCGCTCGCGTCCGCTGCTTGCGGCTTTGCAATGGATGCGACACAACTGGTCGCGGCGCGCGCATTGCAGGGCATTGGCGCCGCCGCGATGCTGCCCAACTCCCTGGTGCTGCTCAACCAGTCCTGCGGCCATGACGACGGGCTGCGGGCGCGTGCCGTGGGCTTGTGGACGGCAGCGGGCGCGGTGTCGATTGCCGCGGGGCCGATCGTCGGTGGCCTGCTGATTGCGGCGTTCGGCTGGCGCAGCATCTTCTGGGTCAACGTGCCGTTATGCGTGGCGGGCATCGTGGCAACATACTTATGGATCGTCGATAAAAAACCGGAGAAAAAAGCACGCGGTATCGACTTGCCCAGGCAGGCACTCGCGACCATTGCACTGACCGCCTTCGTGGGCGCCATGATCGAACTCCGGCCGCTGGGACTGATGCATCCACTGGTCATCGGCGGGATTGTCGCGGCGCTTCTGGCAGCATCGGGATTCGTGCTGATCGAGCGGCGCGCGTCCGCGCCCATACTTCCGCCCGCGCTGTTTCGTAATCGCACGTTCAATTCGGCTATCGTGTTCGGAATCTGCGTGAATCTTACGTACTACGGAATGGTGTTCGTGCTGAGCCTGTACTTGCAGCGCGTGCTTGGCCATACGCCGCTGGAAGCCGGACTAGCTTTCCTGCCGCTCACGGGGGGTTTCCTGTTGTCGAACCTGGCTAGCGGAGTCGTCGTTGCGCGCTTCGGCTCACGTTTGCCGATGATCGTCGGCGCATTGGTCGATGCAGCAGGTTTTGCCGCGCTGCTGTTCGTCAATGCGTCTACGCCTGTAGTCGCGTTGCTGTTGCCCTTCCTGTTGATCCCGACCGGCATGGGACTCGGCGTTCCCGCGATGACAACCGCCGTATTGGGCACCGTTGACCCTGAACGCGCAGGCACGGCGTCGGCGGTGCTGAACACCGCGCGGCAAGCGGCCGGTGCGATCGGTGTCGCTGCGTTCGGCGCGCTGGCAAGTCACGCGGCGGGTGGGGACAGCGCGCAGATCGTGACGGGCGTGAAAGCGTCGGCGGGGGTATCGGTGGCGTTGCTGTTGTTCGCAGCGGTGATGGCGCGACGGGTGGTCGAGAGCAAGCGGGCAAAGGGAGATAACGCGCGTAAGCCGGTTTCAGTTGAGTGCAGCAAGGGGACACAGCACTGAGATCATGGAGCGTGTCAGGAACGCTCGTTGCATGACTATTGATAGTCGCGTCTTTGAATCTGACGTTGCCTGAAATTGCCTGAGGCTGAGGCTGTTAACCACTAGAAACCCACTAGAAATCACTAGAAAAAATGCCCGCCTGCTTTAACCCGGGCGGGCATTTTTTCTGAGAGGGTGCGGTACGAAATCAGAGCGCCGCAATCAGCACTTCGCCCGTTGCAAGCGCGCGTTCGATCAGCCCTTCCTGTTGCGCCTTGCGCACTGCATTGGCGACAAAAGTTTCCGGTGCTTCGATCTCAGCCTTGATCGCGCCGATAATCCCCGACGCCTCGACAATCACAAGCGACTTCGCCGAATCTGCGCGGCTGATGATGACACGTTGCGGACTGCCGCCGTCTGCGATGCTTGCGCAGAACTGCACCGGCTTGCCGTCGATGGTTTGCTCGAAAGTTTGAATCATCGCCAAGGTTCGCCTGTAGTAGATGAAAGGGAGCTATGGTGCGCATAAAACATCGCCCACCATGTTCCCTATTGAGCATCAAGCGCGCCAGAGGTTCAAATTTTGTAGGCCCGGACGAACTCGCAACCGTCCTTAGAAACGATACGTTACGCCTAACTGAACTACCGGATACCAGCGATACCGATCTACTTGATTGGCGATGTTTTGCTCCTCCTGGTCAATATTCGCCTGCGTCGTGAGCTGGCTGTAGATGGCCGGCACGGAATAGGAAACGCGGGGACGGCCATAAGCCACGCCAAGGTCGAACATGAAACCAAAACCCTTCGACAGCGGTTTGTGACCATAACCCACGCCAAGGTACGGCATCACGCTCGGCAAGCGCACTGTTGCCGACGGCGCAGGGCCAACGGCCGGCACGTAGTCATCGCCGATCTTGTAGTTGCCGTCCGCGTTGGGAACTGCATGCGCGGTCAGTTTGTCGCCGTTGATCAACGCGCCGCCCGTGACACGAAAACCGCTCGTGGAAAACGGAAACAGGTCAAGGTAGAGACCGCCTTGCCTCAGGTTCACATGGCCGTCGTATTTGTTGCCGCTGGCCGTGAACGAATGCGACAAGCCGAAGCCCTCCACTTCCGCATGGGCGCCCACCCATGAGTTGAAGGAATATGCCGCGCCTATGCCCGCGCCCAGCGTCCCGCCCTGCACGTAAACCTCCTGTGCGTGGGCTACATCCGTTGCCAGCAACGCGATCATTGCGGCCGTTGCCGCGCTCAAGACAGTGTTCACTGCACCCCTCTCCGTCATGTCCCGGATCCTTTCCCGTGGCGAGACTTTACGGTTTCGATAAACGATTCAATAAAGCGAACAGTGACCGTTTTCGAGCCCAATTCGACGAGCCATAAAAATCGCCGGACCAGTGTACGGACGGGCGTCAGGGCATTCTTCCGTTAGCTCAAATCGTCTGAAGAGGCGAGGATCGCATCATCGAACTTAATGATCGGATGAATCGATCAACCAATGCGGTGAGCACCATTGAAGGCATCGCCCCCGATTGGAAAGTAATTTTTGCCGTGCTATGTAAACCGATCAAGAAAAGATACCTCCGCTCCACCCTAAATCTGCGGGTTCGCTTGCCGTTAAGCTCTAAGACAGCTTCATTCAAAGGAAGCACCAAAAATCAGGCGGAGAGCGCATGTTTGTCGTTATTGGCTGGGTCGTGGTCATCGGGTCGGTGATCGGAAGCTTCATGGGCGTAGGCGGCCATCTGAAGGCGCTGTTCCAGCCCTTCGAACTGCTGTGTATCTTCGGCGGGGCGGTCGGCGCGTTCGTCGTTTCGAATCCACTCGCTACGCTCAAGAAGACAGTCAAGGTCATGCCGAACGCTTTCAAGACGGGCGGTTATTCGAAGGACAAGTACGTGCAGCTCATCGCGCTGCTATACGAGCTGCTTCAGAAGGCGCGCAAGGAAGGCATGATGGCGCTGGAAGTGGATGTTGAAGCGCCGGAGAACAGCCCGACATTCAAGAAGTACGAACACGTGCTGAACGACCACCATCTGCTGGAATTTATTGTCGACTATCTGCGCATGATGTCGAGCGGCAACATCAACGCGCTCGAGTTGCAGGACCTGATGGACGAAGAGCTTGAGACGCATCATGCCGAAACGTCATTGGCGGCCGGCGCAATCCAGAAGATGGCCGACGGCCTGCCCGCATTCGGTATTGTCGCGGCCGTGATGGGCGTCGTGCACACCATGGGCTCGGTCGGCGCCGCGCCCGCCGTACTCGGCGAAATGATCGCGGGCGCGCTGGTCGGCACGTTTCTCGGCATCCTGCTCGCGTATGGTTTCTTCGGGCCGCTAGCCGATCTGCTGACCGCAAAAGGCCAGGCGGAAGCCAAGCCGTTCCAGTGCGTGAAGTCCGTACTGCTTGCATCGATGAACGGTTATGCACCGGCCATCGCCGTCGAGTTCGGGCGCAAGGTGCTGTTCACCGCCGATCGTCCGACCTTCAAGGAACTCGACGACGCCGTCCGCGCCACCAAGCAGCCGAAGTCGGCGTGACGAGCCCCAACCACCCGGCGCACATCACGCCGCTTAGTACGAGGTTCGCTCATGGCTGACACCCCGAATCGCGACCCCATGCAGTCGATCCTGTCGCCAACCGTTGTAGTACGTCGCAAGAAGAAATCCGGCCACGGCGGCGGCCATCATGGCGGTGCATGGAAGATCGCCTACGCCGACTTCGTCACGGCCATGATGGCGTTCTTCCTGCTCATGTGGCTGCTCGGCTCGACCTCGAAGTACGACAAGCAGGGCATTGAAGACTACTTCAACACCCCCCTCTCGACGATCTTCGGCGGCAAGGACGGCAGCGGCGCTGCACGCACGAGCGTGATCAATGGCGGCGGCCGCGATCTCTCCAGTTCCCGTCCCGGCGAAGCGACCAAGAGCCAGGCTCAGCCGCTGCCGAAGACTCCTGTACGGGCCGCCGCCACCGCGGCAACCGAAGACGATGCGCAGCGCCTGCAGCAACTCAAGCAAAAGCTCAGCGCGTTGATCGAACACACGCCGGCGCTGCGCGCTTACAAGGATCAGATTCGAATCGACATTACGAGCGAAGGCTTGCGTATCGAGATCGTGGATTCGCTCAAGCGCCCCATGTTCGCCTCGGGCAGCGCGAAGCTCGAAGCTTATGTGGTGACCATCCTTTCGCAGATCGGTGCATCGCTGAACGACGTGGACAACCGCGTGTCCATCGCGGGGCATACGGACGCCGTGCCCTACTCCGGCGGTGAAGCAGGTTATTCGAACTGGGAGTTGTCGAGCGAACGCGCCAACGCTGCACGCCGCGCGTTGATTGCGGGCGGCATGAGCGAAGGTAAGATCTTGCAAGTACGTGGACTGGCCGATGTATTGCCTCTGAACAAAGCAGTCGCCGACGAACCGACCAACCGGCGCATCAGCATTCTCGTATTGAACAAGGCCGCCGAACAGGCGTTCTTCACAGACGGCGGCCGTACCGCTGTGGACGAATCACAGCCGGCAAGCAGCGTGATTCCGGCCGTTATCGAAGAACAAATAGCCAAGCCGCATGGTGCAACGCCCTCAAAAGGCTAACACGCTGCAGTGGGCGGCCACGATCCGCCAGCCGCTTTCCGTCTCGACCCACATGCGCGTGTAGCGAAGGTTGCCTGAGAGCGGTACACCACCGAATTGGCCGCTCAGCGCCGCATGCGTGAGCGTCACTGCGCTCTTCTCATACACACGTACCGTCTGTTCCTTGATCTCCAGCCGCTCGATTCGCTGCACCCCGTAGCGATGCGCGTTCAAGTCGTCGGCCTTGCTCCACACCTTGCCTGTCGCATCGACGAACGTGAGGTCGTCGGCGAGCAGTGCGTCGAGCACACCCACGTCCGATGCCAGCATGGCCTTCTGCAACCGCCCTTCCAGTTCCGCAATCACGCTCTCGCTCATCGCATCGTCCTTAGCTAGAAGATGAAGAGTCGCCAGCATAGCGCAGCGGCTCTGCGTGACCCGGTCGACGGGCATTTTTCATCGGCTGGTCCATTCGCTGGCAACGCTAGCCACACGCGCCGGAAGAAATATCTTGTAGCCGTCGCTTAAAAACAACTGTCATCTACCTTACACACGTGTTCGCTAAAGTCCGCCCGTCTCGAGTTATGAACCGTAAGAGTTCAACGCCGTGCATCACTTAATCACACCCACGCTTAGGGAGAACGTTTTGAACCGTAAAACACTGCTCGCCACTTCCGCAATGGCGGCATTCGCCGCATCGGCTACTTCTGCTCAAGCTCAAAGCAGCGTCACGCTCTACGGCCTTATCGATGCAGGTATCAGCTATGTGAACCACAGCGCCGTCGGCACGACCGGCAGCTCGAAGAATTTCAAGTATGACGACGGCGTGGCACAAGGCAGCCGTTGGGGCCTGCGCGGCGCGGAAGACCTGGGCGGCGGACTGAAGGCGATCTTCACATTGGAGAACGGCTTCAACAGCGGCAACGGCACGCTCGGCCAGGGCGGCGCGGAATTCGGCCGGCAAGCGTACGTGGGGATTTCGAAGACGGACATTGGCTCGGTCACCCTCGGCCGGCAATACTCGTTCTCGACCGACTACCTCGGCGCTTCGTATTCGATCGGCGGCCAGACGGTTGCAGGCAACTACGCATACCACATCAACGACGTCGACCAGCTTACGTCTAGCCGTATCAACAACTCGGTCAAGTTCAGCAGCGCGAACTTCAGCGGCGTGACGTTCGGCGGTATGTACGGCTTCTCGAACGCGGCTGGCGCGTTCGCCGGCGCGCCGACCACGAGCGCCTCGAGTTCGTCGCGCGCTTACAGCTTCGGCGTGAACTACGCGACAGGCCCGTTCGGTATCGGCGCGGCTTATACAGACATCCACTTCCCGGGTTCCGCTACGCCGGCATTCAGCACGAGCATCGCGAACGTGTCGACGGGCGGCTCGAAGGATCTGCGCACGTTCGGCGTTGGCGCAAACTACAAGTTCGCCGCTGCTACGGTGTTCGCTCTCTGGACCAATACGCGCTTTGAAGCGATCTCGGGCGCGACGTCGAAGTTCAACACGTATGAAATCGGCGGCAAGTATGCGTTCACGCCGGCTATTACCGGCGGCCTCGGCTACACGTACATGAAGCTGACCGATTCGGCCCAAGGCAAGTGGCAACAGGTCGACGCAAGCGCGGACTACGCGCTGAGCAAGCGTACCGATGTCTACGTGCTGGGTATCTATCAACACGCGTCGGGTAAGAATGGAACCACTCCTGTGCAGGCGCAGATCGGTTCGAGCACGAGCTACTTCGGCACGTCGGGCAACGGTACGAGCAATCAGATCGCTGCACGCGTGGGTATTCGTCACAAGTTCTAAAGCAGGCGTTTGATGATAGAACGGGCCGCTGGAAGCAGCGGCCCGTTTTTCGTTTGATGCTCGTTCAGACGCTTCTTTCGAAGCGTTGTTACTGTCTCAGAGCACCTTGTTTATATCGAGCGACTTGCCCGTGGCTGCGTTGTAGCGCTCGACGTACTCCACCATCAGCTTGCGCATCGCGCGGCCGATCGCCTTGTAGTCGCTCTCGTTTAGATTGGCGAGTGACACACGGCCAGACGGGTGTTGCGTGCCGAAGCCGCGTCCCGGCAAGAGCACGACACGCGCTTCCTTCGCGAGCCGGAACAGCAGCTCGGACGGCTCGGTGTTCTCGAAGAGCCACGCGACGAACTCCGGCCCATACGCACGATTGCCGAGGAATTCGAGGTCGATGATGGTGTAGTAGTCGACCTGGTTCACGTCGCTGTCGTCGAACGTAATCCCTATCTCCCGATACAACGCGTCCTTGCGGCCGCGAATCAGGCGCTTGAGCGCGTTCTTGTAGGCCTCTGGGGTGTCCATCAGCGAGAAGAGCGAGAACAGCACCATCTGCACCTGCTGCGGCGTGGAGAGGCCTGCAGTGTGATTCAACGCGACGGTGCGGCTGTCGGCCACCAGGCGGTCGATGAACTTGAGGTTCTCCGGCTCCGTGGTAATGGATTCATAACGCTCGTGCAGTTCATGGCGTTGTTCCTTCGGCAGCTTGCGGATCAGCTCGTCGATCACATTCTCACGGTGCATCGCGATCGTGCCGAGCCGCCAGCCGGTCGCGCCGAAGTACTTCGAATACGAGTACACGAGGATAGTGTTCTTCGGGCACAGCGCGAACAGCGAGACGAAGTCGTCGGCGAAGGTGCCGTACACGTCATCGGTGAGCAGGATCAGGTCCGGCCGCTCTTTCACGATCTGCGCGATGTACTCCAGGCTCTCGGTATCGATCTTGACCGAAGGCGGATTGCTCGGGTTCACGAGGAAAAACGCCTTCACTTTCGGATCGCGCAACTTGTCCAGTTCCTGCTTCGAATATTGCCAGCCCCGTTCCACGTCGGCGTCGAGATTGACCACGTTCAACTGGTAGTCGTTAAGCGTCGGGATTTCTATATACGGCGTGAAAATAGGCGAGCCCAGCGCGATGGTGTCACCCGGTTTGATCAGGTGATTCTCACGCATCGTGTTGAAGATGTAGGTCATCGCGGCCGTGCCGCCTTCGGTCGCGAAGACATCGAAGTCGCCGATGAACGGGCGCTTGCCAATCATCTCCTTCCTCAGATACTGCGCGACGATCACTTCCGACAACTTCAGCATCCGGTCCGGCACTGGATAGTTCGAGGCGAGAATACCCTCGCACATTTCATACAGGAATTCGCCGCCGTTAAGGCCAAGCTGATCGCGGACATACGACAACGCACCGCGCAGGAAGTCGATGCCGGGAACGCCCTTGTTGTCGCGCGCGAATATTTCAAAGCGCTCTTCTAGCCCCTCGTGCTTCGGAAAGCCACCCAGCCCTTCGGGCATGTGGGCAAACGAGCGCTCCGACTCGCGCATGGCGAAGAGGCCGAGTTGCCAGAAGCCATGGCGCGGAACAGTTGCGAGGAAGTTGGGGTTGCCCCGGCCGGCATTCAGCATTGCCGCGTTTGCGGGCCGTTCGACCGCTCCGCCGCCGGCGGCCTTGATCAACTCGTCCTTGAGTTCGAACGGGCTGAGCGCCGCAATCTTGGATTGCTCCTGCGAGCCCGCCTTTGTAGATTTTGCCATCCAACACCTCCAGAAATGATCGACTGCTTGCAAGAGCGACGTTGTCGGGAAAAACGTCAGTCCCTTTGGGAAAAAGCGGCAATGAATTTTCGGGTTATGCGTCTTCGGTTGCGACCTGTTATCAATGAATCAGGCTGCTTCATTTCAATTGGATTTCGCAACAATGCGGAAAATACATGATCGGCTTCTTTATAAATTATGAGCATGTTTATTTTAGGCATCGAAATAATCCAGACACTACTCACGAGATCGCGAGTTATTAGTCTAGGGGAGAAAACTTCAAATGCAATCGCTTTATGTTTCCCCCGGGGCTTGCGCTAGCAGGCGTTTGCTGGCAACGGCGACGGCGAATGTAATAAAACGGACTTTAAGCGACTGAATGTAGCAGTCATATTAATAATCGCAACAACATGAAGAGCTGCATGCGAAGTGCGATTACATCCTGGAAAGCTATACGTCAAAGTATTTGAAGGCCCGCTGTCCCGATGCTTATGTCAGGCGCTAAAAACAAAACAGCCGGTGACTCCATATAGAGCCACCGGCTGCCAAAGCAAAAACCCTGATGCTTAGTCCATCGTCTCGAGCGTCGGGTAGTCGGTATACCCTTCCGCGCCGCGAGCGTAGAACGTCTCGCTAATCGGCGCATTCAAGGCAGCATCGCTCTCGAAGCGTTTCACGAGATCCGGGTTAGCGATAAACAACTGCCCCCACGCGACGGCGTCTGCGTCACCGCGGTCCAGCGCTGCCTGAGCACTTTCCTTGGTGAACCTTTCGTTCGCGATATAAACCCCGCCAAAGACCTTCTTCAACTGCGGTCCGATCGAATCTTCGCCAACGCGCTCACGTGCAGCGATGAAAGCGATCTTGCGCTTGCCCAACTCACGTGCGACATAACCAAACGTTGCTGCGCGATCGCTATCGCCCATTGTGTGCGAATCGGCACGCGGTGCGAGGTGCATGCCCACACGATCAGCGCCCCATACTTCAATACACGTATCGACGACTTCAAGCATCAGGCGCGCGCGGTTTTCGATCGGGCCGCCATAGATGTCCGTGCGCTTGTTCGTGCTGTCCTGCAGGAACTGGTCGAGCAGATAGCCGTTTGCGCCATGCACTTCAACGCCGTCGAAACCAGCGCGCTTCGCGTTCTCGGCACCCTTGCGGAATGCTGCAATCACGCCCGCGATTTCGTCGAGCTCGAGTGCCCGCGGCGTTACGTATTCGCGCTGCGGGCGCACCAGGCTCACGTACCCTTGTGCCGCGATCGCGCTCGGTGCAACCGGCAGGTCGCCATTGAGGAAGATTGGATCCGAGATACGCCCGACGTGCCACAGTTGCAGCAGGATGGTGCCGCCCGCGTCATGGACCGCCTTCGTCACAAGCTTCCAGCCTTCGACCTGCTCGTCCGACCAGATTCCCGGCGTTTCGGCGTAACCCACGCCTTGCGGGATCACGGAGGTTGCTTCGCTCAGGATCATGCCGGCTGCTGCGCGGTCGGCGTAATACTGTGCCATCAATGCGTTCGGCACACGTTCAACACCTGCGCGCTGACGCGTCAGCGGCGCCATGATGATGCGGTTGCGAAGATTAAAAGCACCTGCTTTGAGCGGGTCGAAAAGATTGGGCATTTGAAAGCATTCCTAAATAGGTTGAAAGGAAATCCAGCAACCAAAACACAATGGAAACAGGCTGAACGCGTCAGAGACCGTTACGAAGCTGATCGAGAAACTCCTTGATGACTGCTTCGTCACGCTTGAAAAATATCCACTGCCCGACCCGTTTCGACGTCACCAGACCCGCTTTGTGAAGTGTGGCCAAGTGAGCCGAGACCGTGGATTGGGACATGCCGCAACGCGCGTCGATCTGACCCGCGCACACGCCACTCGCCAGCGGAAACTCCTGCTCGCTGAAGTAGGCTTCCGGCTCCTTGAGCCACACGAGAATCTCGCGTCGAACCGGGTTGGCCAGGGCCTTGTGAATGGCGTCGATATCCATGAAAAACGGCTGTAGAAAATAGGCAGAATCGCGATGTAGCGAAGTATATTTCGCAAAAGTCCGATATACAAGCATTCCACTAGCGCCGATAGGGGTAATCCCTTGCATTCTCCCGTCAGGTTGTGGCGCAGTTGTCGGTGATCCGTTCAACCGACGTGAGGATCAGTGCGGATCAGATACGCAGGGCGTTTCCACGCGTCCATCGTGACCTCGAACACGCTGGCATCGGGCGAGTGGTTGTGGTCTCATTCCCCCTTTGGATCAGGCCGGCCGTTCATGGATTTGAAGCAGATTCACTATTTCATCGCGCTGTTCGAAGACGGCTCGGTCACGCGTGCGGCGAAGCGGCTCAACATCGTGCAGCCTGCGCTCAGCATGCAGATATCGAAGCTCGAAGCCGAGCTTCATCAGCCGCTGTTCGAACGCGGACCGCACGGCATGACGCCGACCGACGCCGCGCGCCTGATGTACCGGCTCTACGTGCCGATCATTCGCGACATCGAGCACGCGCGCAAGCAACTGAGCCGCAGCGACGTAATCGTCACCGGGCGCGTGACGCTCGGCATGGTGTCGTCGGAAGCGGAGAGCGTGTTGCCCGAGTCGCTTGCCGCCTTCAACGCAATGTTTCCGCAAGTGGAAGTGTCAGTGGCCGACGGCTTCAGCGCACAACTGATCGATGCGGTCGAGGCCGGCCGCCTGGATGCCGCTATCATCAACAAGCCGCGCGGACGGCTTTCGCTGGATACGCGCTCCTTGCTCGACGAAGAGATGGTGCTGGTCACGAGCGTTGTCCACGGACGGCCGATGCCGGAGACCATCGACCTGGCTGAACTCGGCGATCTGGAGCTTGTGCTGCCCACGCGCCGCAATGGTCTGCGCGGCGCGCTGGACGCCGCGCTTCTCAACGCGGACATCGTGATCAAGCCGAAGTTTGAAATCGACCTGCTGAACACGATCGTGCAGTTCGTCGAACAGAGCAACGTGGCTACGATCCTGCCGCGTGTCGTCGTCCAGCGGAAAGTGGACGACGGCACATTGCGCGCGTACCGCATCGTGTCTCCGGGGATCGTGCGGCATATCGTGTGCGTAAGTCATCCGAAGCGGCCGATCGGCGCCGCGACGAATGCGCTCATTGAAATTATCACCGACAACATCCGTCGCGTGACCACGACAGCCACTCCCTCGTAACACCTGACGTTCAACCTGCGCGCGCCGAACGATTTTCAAGCCTGCCCAACGTCTCTGGGACGATGAGCGCCCCCGCGAGAAAGATCACGCTGATCACGCCAACGAAGATGGCAAGCGTCATCGGCAACTCGCTCGCGTCCTTCGCCACCAGCGAGACGGCAGTGGGCATCATGCCGCCGATCGCAAAGCCAATATTCCATGAAAGCCCCGTCCCCGTTGCGCGGATCGCGGTCGGAAAACGTTCGTTCAGGAAGATCAGGAGAGGCGCATAACCCGCACTGCCCAGCGCGCTCAACACGACCGCGTAGACGCCGATCATCGTGATACTTTGCGCCGTGGGCAACAGCAGGAACAGCGCCGGCAGCGCGATCAGGCGCACCAGCCCGATCCAGATAAACGCGCTCTTGCGCCCAATGAACGTGCTCAGATGCCCCGCTGCAACCGACGCAAGCAGCACCCCCACGCTTGCCATCATCAGGATGGCCGCAGCCGCGCCGTTGGGCGCGTGGCTGACCACTTTGAGGAAAGTCGGCAGATAACCCGAGGTCAGGTAATAACCGCTGCCACCGCCAATGGTGAGCAGCAGGTTGACTAACAGGATGCCGCGATAGTCCCGCGAAAACAGCGTCTTGATTGGCGAGCGGATCACTTCAACCGGCACGGACGGATCGCGGTTCGCCGCCTTCGCGGCCTTCTCCGCCGCGAGCTTTTTCCACAGCGGTGACTCTTCGAGGCTATTGAACACAAACAGCCCGAGCACCGAACTGATGATTCCAGTGAAGAACATGCAACGCCAGCCCCAGACGTCGAAGAGCTCGCCCGGGAAGATTGATGACATCGTCAGGAATACGATGGAAGCCAGCAGTGCGCCGAGGCCTGCACCGCCACCGCCGATCAAACCTGAAACCGCGCCGCGATATTTCGGCGCAACCGATTCCGTCCCGATGGTATGCGTCGACGCAACCACGCCGCCCACGAACACGCCCTGCACCAGCCGCAGTATGAGGAACAGGATTGGTGCAACGAGGCCGACCTGCGCAACCGTAGGCAAGACACCAAAGAGCGCCGTCGATATCCCCACGCCGACCACCGCAAGGATCATTGCGCCCTTGCGTCCGTGACGGTCCGCGTAGGAACCGAACCACGCGGAGCCGAGCGGACGCATCAGCAAGGTCACCGCGAACGATGCGTATACCGCCGCCAGCGAAAGCATGGCGTGCTGGGACGGGAAGAACAGCCGGCCAACCACGGGCGCAACATACAACAGCACAAACAGATCGAATAGATCGAGTGCCCAACCCAGGCATGAGGCCACCACAGCACCCATAACCTGTCGCGTGTTTACTTCGGGCGCGGCGGCGCTTTCCTGAGCTGTTACGGACATTTATATCTCCTTGAAAGTCGCGGCGCTGTCTGTCGATCAGCCCCGTGTTTATAGCCACGTTTAAGTTTCGTGCTCTTGTATTGTCTGGTGCGACGTTCAGCTGCCGCGAAACACTGGCTTGCGTTTGCCGTGAAACGCTTCCACGCCTTCGCGGAAATCGTCCGATGTGCGCAGCCGGCTATAACAATGCCCTTCGAGTTCTATAGCGATCGAGAGCGGCGCGTCTTCCGTGTCGTTGAGCAGCTTCTTTGCGGTGCGTTGCGCGAGAGGCGAGAACGCGCGCAGTTCATCGACGAGTGCATCGGTCGTGGCTTCGAGCTGCGCGTCGGCGACGCACTCCACCGCGATGCCCCATTCGTACGCCTGCTTGCCGGGGATCCGGCGCGAACGCATCACAATGTCCTTGGTCCTGCCGATCCCCACCATCTTCTGCAAGCGCGCCGATCCGCCTGAGCCCGGAATCTGGCCGAGCTTTTGTTCCGGCAGCGCGTAGAAAGTGGTATCGGTCGCGATGCGGAAATCGCACGCCAGCGACAACTCGAATCCCACGCCGAAACAGAAGCCGCGATTCGCGGCGATCACCGGCTTCGAGCAGCGCGCGGGCGCTGCGATATTCCACGCAAGCTTCGACACATGCTCCGGCGATGCTTCAAGGAAACCCTTGATGTCACCGCCGCTGGAAAAATGCTCGCCGTTGGCGCGGACCACGATCACGCGCACGCGATCGTCCTCGTCGAGCGCTTCGAATGCCGCGCGCAACTGGTCGCGTGCGTGCATCGAAATGACGTTGAGCGGCGGGCGATGCAAAACGATGTCGGCGCGTTCGCGTTTTTCATCGACTTCAATCGAGAAGCCGTCCAGTTCCTGCAACAGCGTCTGGCCGCGATGGGTCAAATCAGTCATCGGTTACTCCTTCGTTGTTTCGGTATGGTTGTTCGTGGTGTCGATGTCGTATTCACCGGCAGATAATTTGCGTCGCAGGATTTTTCCGACTGGCGACTTCGGAATGTCCCCGACAAAAACGTAGTCGCGCGGCCGTTTGAAATTCACAAGGTCCGACTCGCGGCACCAGTCGTCGAGTGCGCTGGCATCGACGTATTCGCGGCGCTTGATGAACGCGACCACGCGCTGGCCCCAGCGTTCGTCTTTCACGCCCGCCACGGCCACTTCGTCCACGGCCGGATGCAGCGAGAGCACCGATTCAATGTCGACCGGTGAGATGTTTTCGCCGCCGCTGATGATCATGTCGTCCACGCGGCCGCTCACGAAGAGGTCACCGTCTTGGTCGAAGAAACCGGTGTCGCCGGTGAGGTACCAGCCGTCACGCAATGATTTTGCATTTGCATCGGGACGATTCCAGTAGCCTTCGAATGCTTCGTCGCCCAGCAGGTCCGCAATGATCTGGCCTTCCTCGTGCACGGCCGCGAGATCGGCCGGCGAGGTTGCATCCAGCCTCACCACGCGCAGCCGTGTGTTGATACCCGCGCGTCCCGCGCTGCCGGGTTTGCGTGTAGCGTCCTGGTCGATGCTGCACGTGTACACCTCAGACGATCCATAGTGATTCACGAACAGTTCAGGCTTGAACGCGGCCGACAGGCGCTTCAGCAAACCGTCGCTCATTGGCGCGCCTGCGAAGCCGAGCTTCGTGACCGAGGCTATCTTTGCGTCAGCGAAGCCGGGCGCGGCCAGCAGGTCGTGATAGAGCGTGGGCACAAGATAGAGGCACGTGAGTTCGAATGACGTGATCGATTCGAGCGCCTGAGCCGCGTTCCAGCGTCGCACGCACACGAACAAGCCGTCGACCAGTGCCATGGCGAGCAGCGAGCGCACGCCCATGGTGTGATAGAGCGGCATCACACCCAGCGTGCGTTCGCCGTGGCGGTACAGGTTCTGCGCAACATGCGCGAGCGCAGCAGCGCGTTCATGCCGATGCCTGCGCGGCACACCCTTCGCTTTGCCCGTTGTGCCGGAGGTATAGAGGATCAGCGAGACATCGTCGGCGGTGGCTTCCGTTGTGCCGCTTGCCGCATGCACACTCAATAGCGCGTTGAATGAAGTCGTGCCGCGTGCATCGTCCAGTGCGATACGCGGCAGCTTCTGCGCCGCTGCGCTTGCGTACACGGCGTCTGCGGAAACTGGTTCGAACACGACCGCCTTCGCGCCGGCATCGGTCACGCAATAATCGAGTTCCTCTGGCTTCGCGCGCCAGTTCAACGGCGTCATGACGATGCCCGCGAACTGGCAGGCCCAATGCAACGTTGCCATTTCCCAGCGGTTTTGCAATACCACGAGCAAGCGGTCGCCGCGCTCGAGACCCAGCTCTCGCAAGCCAACGGTTACGTTCAGGATGGTTCTGTGCCATTGCGCATAAGTCAGCCGCACGTCGCCATCGACGAGAGCGAGCGTGTTGGGGCTTCGTTCAACGCTTTGCAAAAAGGTGCGGCCGAGATCAAGCATGTTCGGGCTCCTTCTTGCTGCTCTCGTTACGCTGAGCAGCTACGTCCAGCACTGCCGCGACGATCGACGTATAGCCAGTACATCGACACAGATGGCCCGACAGCATCTCGCGTACTTGTGTTTCCGTCGGATCAGGCACCCGTTTAAGGTAGTCCGCGCACGACATCAGGATGCCCGCCGTACAGAAGCCGCACTGCAATGCATGATGTCGTTGGAATGCCCACTGCAGATCGCCCAGCGTCTGGTCCGGCGCGAGTCCTTCGACCGTCTCCACATGGCGTCCTTCCACCTGCACGGCCAGCATCAGGCACGACCGTGCTGCCACGCCGTCCACGTGCACCGTGCACGCGCCGCATACGCCATGCTCGCAACCCACGTGCGTTCCGGTCGCGCCCAGTTCGTGGCGCACGAAGTCGGACAGCAGGTCACGCGACTCGCAGTAACCCGTGCGCTCCCGTCCATTGAGCGTCAAGGCAATGCGCCGGCGCTCGCCCCGGTCCAGCGTGGTGGATGATGTCTTGCTCACTTCGCCTCCTCTATTACGCACCATCCGAGTTGCCGCACCAGATGGCGTCTATACGTTGCGCTGACATGCGAGTCGTCCTGCGCGTTCAGCTTCCAGCTCAAATCATTCAGTGCGCCGCGCAAGTCCTCGCCGTGCAGTCTTGGCCATTGCTCGACCACTGGCCGGTCCGCCACGCCGCCGACCGCCATCCTGATCGATGTATCGGTGACCACGGTGGCGCACGCGACCATGGCGAAGTCGCCGTGGCGTGCTGAAAATTCAGTAAAGCCGTATCGCTCGCCGGCCCGTTTCAACGGAAACCGCACGCCTTCGACCAGTTCGTCGGGCTCGCGCGCGGTCATCAACATGCCCTGGAAAAAGTCCTCGGCCTTAAGCACGCGCTTGCGTTTCTTCGAGCGCAACATCACGTCGCCGCCCAGCACCGAAAGCACCAGCGGCAACTCCGCGCTCGGATCGGCATGCGCGATCGAACCGCAGATCGTGCCGCGATTGCGGATCTGAAAGTGCGAGATATGCGGGAACGCGAGCGCGAGCAACGGCACTTCGTTTTGCAGCGACGCACGCCACTCCACGCCGCCTTGCGTGGCAGCCGCACTCACCACGAGATGATCTCGGTCAACACTCACGCGATCGAGGTCCTCGGTTCGCGAGATATCGATCAGCAGCCGCGGCTGCGCAAGCCGCATGTTGAGCACGGCCATCAGCGACTGGCCGCCCGCGAGGACCCGTGCGTCTTCGCCAGCGTGCGCCAGGGCATCGAGCGCGTCTTGCGTGGAGGCGGCGCGCAGATAATCGAATGGCGCCGGTTTCATGACTTCCTCCTGAAGCGAGCAACGAGTCGACCGAGCCACGAACCACCCGTTTTCACGGGCTTACCCGCAGCCTGCCGTCCCAATGATTCAAACAATTGCCGCAGCACGACCTTGGCCGCGCCCTCGAGCATCCGTCCGCCCACGGCTGCGACCTTGCCCGAGACCTGTGCCTCGTAGTCGTAGGTGAGGCGCGTGCCGGTATCGATACGCATCAGTTCCACGAGGCCATTGCCACGCGCGCTGCCAAGCGACGACATGCCCGCGCCGGCCAGACGCAGCCGATGCGGCGGATCGAGATCGGACAGCGTGATCTCCGCTTCGAAACGCGCCTTGATCATGCCGACGCCCACGGTCACATCCGCGCGATACGCGTTCTCGCCCCTCGCCTCAAGCGCGTGACAGCCGGGAATCACCTTGGCGAGTGCGTTCGGATCGAGCAGCACCGCGAATATCGCTTCCGGCGATGCAGCGAGACCCACGCTGCCTTGCGCGGTCAGCGCCTTGGCGCCGGGCAGCACCGGCTTCTTCTGTTGTGTCTCGCGGAACTCGGGCCGCGAAGGCTCCGGATCGTCGATACCGATCAGCCCCATCACCTTTGAAGGCGTCAGCGGCAAACGAATGTCGTCGACACCAAGCGCATCGGCCACTGCGTTCGCCACGCATGGCGGCGTGCTCATGTTGTTGCCCTCGCCCAAACCCTTGGCGCCGAGCGGGGTAAACGGCGATGGCGTCTCCAGATGAACGATCACCGGATCGGGCACTTCGCACGTGGTCGGCATCAGGTAATCGGCGAGCGTCCCGGACTGGAAACTGCCGTCGGCACCATAACGAAACTCCTCCATCAGCGCCGCGCCGAGCCCCTGCGCAAACGCACCGCGAATCTGGCCGTCGGCGAGTGCGGGGTTCAGCAGCGTGCCGGCATCGTGCGCAGTCACATAACGGTCGATGCGCACGCGCCCCGTTGCGCGGTCCACTTCCACGCCGCACATGTCGAATGCAAAACCATAAGCCGCCGATGTATTGATGCGGTCCTGCTCATCAGGCGCATCCATGTTTTCCGGCGTCCAGAACACGGTCTCGCGCAACCCCGGTTCTTCGCCTTCAGGCAGCAATGCAGGCGCCCAATGCGGAGCATTACTTGCGACGCGGCCGAAGGGCATGGCGCTGGTTTCGTCGCCTGCTTTGTAGATGCGGCCGCCTTCAAAACGGATATCGTCCGGTTTGCACGCCAGCTGCGATGAAACAATGCGCGCGAGCTTGTCCCGCACCCGCATGGCCGCAAGATGCACGGTGCCCGCGACCGCGCCGGCAAAGCGGCTCGAATAATTGCCTGCCGCCACCGACCACGCGTCCTTGTGCGTATCGAACTCCACGTTCACCACGATCTCGTGCGGCTCGATCCCGAGCACATCCGCCACCACTTGCGCGCACACGGTCATGTGCCCCTGCCCCGCCGGTGTCGACGCGACCGTCACGACCACGCCGCCGAGCAGATCGACGCTGACTGTCGCGCTCGCTATCGCGCCGCTCTTCGGGCCGGCTTTCTTGCGTGCTTCGGCGGGCATCACGGTCGTGATGTATCCCATGTTCGATACCGACGGCTCCACAATCGCCGCGAAGCCGATGCCATACAAACGGCCTTCCTTGCGTGCAGCGTCGCGGCGCGCTTTCAGTTCGTCGTAACCGCCCTCGGCGAGCGAACGTTTCAACGCTTCCTGATAGTTACCCGAGTCCAGCAACGCGCCCGCCGCCGCGCGATACGGGAAGGCATTGGCGGGAACGAAGTTGCGTCTATAAACATCCAGCACATCCAGGTTCAACTCGATCGCAATGCGTTGCATCAGGCGTTCGAGCGCGAAGTAAACCTGCGGCCCGCCAAAACCGCGCACGAGGCCCGTGGGCGTCTTGTTGGTCAGGACAACCCTGTTCCGCACCAGAAGTCCGGGAATCGCATACGCGCCCGTTAAACACCCGTGCATGCGATAAAACGTGGCCGGCTCCGGCGCGCGCAGATAACCGCCGCAATCCTCGATCTGGTCGTAGTTGAGTGCGGTGATCCGGCCGTCGTTGTCCACCGCCGCTTCGAGCGTGGTCAGCCGCGCCGTGGCGGAGGTCGCCGCGCTCAGATGTTCGAGCCGGTCTTCCACGTATTTGACCGGCGCGTTCGCCTTGCGTGAGGCCAGGCACATCAGCACGACGTACGGGAACACAGCCTGCTTCACGCCGAAGCTCCCGCCGGAATCGCGCGGTGCTTTATGACGAAGACGGTTGGCCGGCACGTTCAGCGCGAGGGCCATCACCGCGTGCAGCGAGAACGGCCCCATGAAATTGGACGTCACGTCGTAACCTTCGTCGCCGGAAAGATACTCGGCCACGACCACGCCGCATTCGATCGGCGCACACGTATTGCGCGGATAATGCGCCTCGATCTTCACCCTATGAGGTGCGTTTTCGAACGCCGCTTCGGGCTCGCCATAGCGGAAACTGCGGTCGCTGATCACGTTGCTCTGAACGTTCGGATGCAGGATGGGCCCATCGTCCTTGAGAGCGCCTTGTATGGACGTAACCGGGTCGAGTGTCCTGTATTCCACCTTGATCAGGTCGAGCGCGTCTTCGGCGAGCGCGCGCGACTCGGCCATCACCACCGCGACCGGTTCGCCAACGTAGCGCACGCGATCGGTCGCGAGCGCCCACTGCTCCATCTTCGATTTCACACCGACCACGAACGGCCGCGACCACGCAGCAAGGTCGTCACGCGTCAACACCGCACGCACGCCTTCATACGCGAGCGCGGCGGTTGTATCGATGGAGACCAGTTCGGCATGGGCGTGAGGCGAGCGCAGGACGGCTGCTTGCAGCGTGCCCGGCTTCACGCCGATGTCGTCGCCGTAGCGGCCGCGTCCAGTCAGAATGGCCGGATCTTCGAGGCGTTCCAGCGACTGGCCGACATAGCGCTTCTGCGACACCTCGCGTGCCGGTTCGACCGCTTCAGACGCGCGCGCGTCGATACCGGCAAGACCGGCCTGTTCGCGCTGATTCATTCGTCGGCTCCTTCGTTGCGCCGTGTGCCGAATTCGTCGGCAAGACCGCTCCAGCGCCGGGCTATTTCGCGGTGCTCGATGCTGAACAAATCGAGAATCCGGCCAACGGTATGGTCTACGACGTCTTCAATCGTCTTCGGATGCGCATAGAACGCCGGGACCGGCGGCATCACGATCGCGCCCATCTCGGTCGCGAGCGTCATGTTGCGCAAGTGCGCGAGATTGAGCGGCGTTTCGCGCGCCACCAGCACCAGCCGGCGACGCTCTTTCAGCATCACGTCGGCGGCGCGCGTGAGCAGGTTGTCGGCGAAACCGTTCGCTACCGCAGCCAGCGTTTTCATGGAGCAGGGAGCAATGACCATGCCGCTCGTGACGAACGAACCGCTGGCAATCGATGCGCCGACGTCGCGTACGTTGTGCACGACATCGGCGAGCGTTTCGAGATCGGTTCGCGTGATCCCAAGCTCCTGCGCCGCCGTCACCGCACCCGACGCCGACACGATCAAATGCGTCTCGTGCGTACCGATACGGCGCAGCGCAGCAAGCAGCCGCACGCCGATGACAGCGCCGCTCGCACCTGAAATGCCGACGACCAGACGCGGCTTTGTATCGGCGCTCATTACTGGTCGCTCAGGTACGTGTCGAAGGCCGCGTTGTCGGCGGCGACAAGCATGTCGAGGTCGACTGCGTCGTAGCCCGGAATTCGCACGCGGGTAAACACATGCCCCGAATAGACCACCGGCCGCGTGGCATCGAGGCCCATCTTCGTGCTGATGCCCTGCAGATGCGTCGGTTCATCGTCAGGATGACCAACCGTTGTCGACGGGTCCAGCGGCGAACCCTGCGCGCCTTCTATCAGCACGAGATCGCGGTCGGCCTGGAAACGCGTCGCGATCGCCCATTCGATTTCCGCGGGATCATGGATGTCCACGTCGGTGTCCACCACCACGACCTGCTTGATGTCGTAATGCGCACCGAACGCGCACAGGATCACGTTCTTCGCCTCGCCCTCGCGCTTCTTCGCGAACTGCACCCACAAGTGATAACGGCACACGCCGCCCACCGAAAGATGCACGTCGGTCACGCCTGGATGACTGCGCTGAAGATGCGATAAAAGCGTCGCCTCGCGCGGAATCGCACCGAGCAGCAAGTGCTCCATTTCGGCCGGCACGATGGTGTGATAAATCGGGTTCTTCCGGTGCGTGACAGCAGTCACCTCGATCACTTCTCGCGCTTCCTGCGCGCTGTAGTACTTCGGGAATTCACCGAACGGACCTTCCGCTTCGCGCACGTCCGGCAGGATGCGGCCCTCGATCACGATCTCCGCAAACGCCGGCACGCGAACCTCGCTGGTCACGCATTTGACGACCGGCAATGGCGCGCCATGCAGTGCGCCGGCAATTTCCAGTTCGTCGAAATCGATCGGGGAGATGGCTTGGGACGCGAGCATGGTCAGCGGATCGACGCCAATCGCCACTGCGATATCGAGTGCATCGCCCGCCGCTTCAGCCATCTTCTGGAAGGCGTAGAGATGGCGCGGCAGCAGCAGGATCGCCATGCGATCACGGGCGTGAACCTGGATGCGATTGATCGAAACATTCTGCACGCCCGTACGCGGATTGCGCGCGATCACGAGACCCGCGGTGATGTACGGGCCGTTGTCGTGTTCGCTATGCGTGGGGATCGGCAGCAACGCGTGAAGGTCGATGCCCGTGGTATGCAAGACTTGCTGGCAGGCCGCTTCCCCTGCGGAAACTTCCTTCCACGGCAGTGGATGATCCGCTGCGTCGCGGAAACGTTTCAGCAGGTCTTTCTCGGCCACGCCCATTGCTTCCGCGATCCAGGCGCGCTTCGACATGAAACCGCTGACCACCGGCATGTCGTGACCGCCGGGTGCAAGGAACACCGCTGCCAGCTTGCCGTCGAGCCGCTTCGCCACGGCCGCGAGTTCGTGTTTCAGCGCGACTGGCTTTGCGATAGTCGCGAGGCGTCCCGTTGCCGACAGGTGCGCGAGCCAGCCACGCAGCGACAACGCGTCGAAAGACTGCCTGGCGGGTAAAGTTGGCGCGGTTGGTGCGGCGGATACGGTGCCGTTCGCCGCGGCGTCACGTTGGTTCATCTGCGTCTCCATCATTTGTGAAATGAAGCGTAGCGACAACGCGATATAACCTCTAATAGTGTTTTTTGATGTTTTCGATCAGTGCGCGTGATATCCGTATTTGCCCCGATGTAAGCATTCCGTTAGTGGGATTTCACTGCCATGGGGACTGGATGTCCGACACGCGAGTCCGGCATCTGATAAATAATTGCTCCTTCATTAGACTTATTGATGGCCTGCCGACATGGACCTGAAGCAGATTCAGTATTTCATCGCGCTGTTCGAGGACGGCTCCGTCACGCGGGCGGCGAAGCGGCTGAACATCGTGCAGCCGGCGCTGAGCATGCAGATCGCCAAGCTCGAGGACGAACTGCATCAGCAGCTATTCGAGCGCGGGGCGCATGGCATGGCGCCGACCGCGGCCGGACGCCTGATGTACCGTCTGTTCCTGCCGATCATGCGCGACCTCGCGCACGCGCGCCAGCAACTGGTCCAGCGTGATGAAGTGGTCACCGGGCATGTGTCGATAGGGTTGATTGCGTCTGTGACAGAGAGCGTGCTGGCGGACTCACTGTCGCGTTTTCACGCCCGCTATCCGCATGTGGAAGTGACCGTGTCCGACGGTTACAGCGCGACCTTTATCGACTGGGTATCGGGCGGGCAGCTCGACGCCGCGCTGATCAACAAACCGCGCGCGCGTCTGTCGCTCGACTCGCAGCCCTTGCTCGATGAAGAGATGGTGCTGGTCACCAGCGCCGTGCATGGTCCCGACTTGCCGCACGCCATCGAGCTTGCGCAGCTTCCTGAGCTCGAACTGGTGTTGCCGACCAAACGCCATGGTTTGCGCGGTGTACTCGATACCGCCGCCCAGCATGAAGACGTATTGCTCGCGCCTCGCTTCGAGATCGACGTGCTGAGCACGATCGTCAAGCTGGTGGAAAGCACGCGCTTTGCGACGATCCTTCCGCGCATCGTGGTCGAGCGCGCGGTGCGGCTCGGCACGCTGCGCGCCTATCCCATTCTTGCGCCGCGGATTGTGCGCCATATTGTTCGGATCAGCCATCCGCGACGTCCGTTGAGTGCGGCGGCGGAAGCGCTGATAGCAATCATTGCCGACGAATTGCGACTGGTGTCCAGCGAGTCGACGCTGGATGCGTGAACTTAGCTAGTGCTCTTATCGATCTTCGAGAACGGAGAAAATATTGCCCGCCGGGTCTTTGAACCAGGCGATCACCGGGCCGCGTGGATCGCGGCAAATCCCTTTTTCGTCTGTCTTCGGAAGCGGTGCGTCGTAGTGTTCAAAACGCACGCCGCGTGCGCTCAGTGCGTCGACTGTCTGGTCCACGCTGTGGACCAGGAAGTTCAGCACCGTGAATGTCGCGGGCACATGATCGGCCTTCGGATAGACCAGCACGTTGTTGCCGCCCGCCAGATGCAGCTTGAGAATTCCCATGGGCTCGCTCGTCACTTCAAGGCCGAGGGCCTCGGTGTAAAACGCCTTCGCTTCGACGAGATCCTTCACCGCAAAACCGCTGAACGCGGGACTGTCTTTCAATAGCGTTTGCATCGTTTGCTCCTTTCGGGTTGTGCAACTCATGCGTCCGACCATGACGCCCGCAACTCCTTGACCGGACGCACTTCCACGCCGCCCAGACGCGCGCCGGGAAATCCGGACGCCACGCGCATGGCTTCGTTCAGGTCGCGTGCCTCGATCAGGATGAAACCGCCCACCTGCTCCTTGGTCTCGGCGAACGGGCCGTCCGTGATCGAGACATCCTCGCCGCGAACCCGTAGCGTGACCGCCTCCTTTGCGGACTGCAGCGCCTGGGAGGTGATGAAATGACGGCTCTCGCGCAAGCGCTCGTCGTACGCCAGGGATTCGTCGACCAGTGCGCCGTACTGTCGTTTCGACAGATCGTCGAGCACGCGCTCGTCAAAGAAAATGAGGCACAAGAATTTCATCGATGTCTCCGGTTGGGGTGGCTTCAGCAGGTAGACGCTTGAGGCAGGTGCAAATCGACAGCGAACGCACACAAAAAAGTATCGAAATGTAACGGGTCGCTTCGGGTTGTCCGCCCGGGCTCGGGTCCGGTGCGACGATCTGCGGATGCGGCGGGCCGTGCGTGTCTGTTAATCTGCGCCTTTCTTTCCGCCGACAAGACTTCGAACCATGCAACAGGATCTTCCTTTTAACGAACGAGGTATTACGTTTGCCCGCGCCGGTTTGAGTGCGTCGGGGCAGTTGTTTCCGTTGCGCGATCTGCGCGGCGCGACGGTGGTGATGGTGCCGAAGCAGAAGCCCTTGCCTGTTGCGCTGGGGGTGATCGGCCTGATCGTGGCGGTAACGGGTGGAATTCTCAGTTCTGGGCCGGCGTTGCTACTTGGCGTGATGATTGCCGTGGTGGGATATTTGTCCTGGATTACGCAGGACGTGATCTACAGAATGTACGTGACGACGCCGGAGGGTGAGCGTGAGGTGTTCACGACGAAGGACGAGGAGTTTGCGCAGCGTGTTGCGAAACTGGTGCGGGAGGCCATTCCGGCTGCGCCGACGCCTGTTTAACGCTTTCTTTACGGGGACGGCAAAGATCCATGCCCGTTGTTAATACGGTGCTCGCTAAAGTGGTGTTGTTCCCACCACCGCCCGTCGCGAGACGGTGCACTATCCGATGCTTCAGGCAAGCGTTGCTTCCCCGGTCCGATCCTCTTCTCTTTCAGTGGCCAAGCCGTTCGTGCGGGCCACACGAAAACTTCACACGGTAGTTGCGTTCGATCTCATCCTGCCGGGGCTTGACTCCAGCGGGCCGCGCCGCGTTTTGCAGAAGGCGCTGGGCGACGAAGCGCGCATGCAGGTGGTGGCGACGGATCGCCGGCATGAAAGCGTCACGTTGCACGTTGAGGTGCCGTCGCGGTCGTTGAGCGATGTGATTGGGGTGGTGACTTCGCGGTTTGAACAGGCGACTTTGGGGCACGCAACCACGTTTACACTGCGGCGCTAGTTGGTTTCGTTCGCACTCGGGGTTCTGGTTGGGGGGGCCGGTGGTTAGGGGGGGCCGGGTTGGTGCTGCTTAGGCCTGCGGTCCTTATATGTTGGATGTTCTCTTTATCACTATTAGCCACTGTGCGTGGCGGCACTTCATTTCTTTGCGACAAAACGAAGCAAAGAAAGCGCTTTCCAACCACGGGCGAGTTAGCCCAACTTTCGCTATTCGCACGTCGAAGCGGCGATTTTTCACGGTTTTCTAATATGGCTGCCGCCGTAACTCCTTGATTTAACGCGAGAGTGTTCGCGGGGGATTGCCAGAATCGCTTGTAGTGAAGACTTTGGTCCTTGGCAGTGGCGCATCTCGTTCCTACACTGGGCGAATGTTCCTCAAGCGCACACAGCGAATCAAGGACGGCAAGGCGCACCACTACTGGAGCGTGGTGGCGAATCGGCGTGTGTTGAATGGCAAGGTCGTGCAGCGCCAGGTGCTGTATTTGGGCGAGATCAACGACAGTCAGCAACTCGCCTGGCGCAAGACGATCGAGGTGTTTGACGAAGGCGCTAAACGTCAGGTCGCGCTGTTTCCGGAAGGCGCGCAGCCGGCAGGTGACGCCAAGGCAGTGGGCGTGCGCTTGAGCGAGTTGCAATTGAAGCGCCCGCGGTAGTGGGGAGCGTGCTGGCTGTCTTGCGTGCTATGGCAGCAGTTAGGCCTGGACGCATTTTGGTCGGCGCGCCTGCCAGCTTCACGCAAGGGAACGCGCTGGCTGCAGGTGTTGCAAACCCTGGTGGCGTATCGGCTGATCGATCCGGGCTCGGAATGGCGCCTGCACCGGCACTGGTTCACGTCAAGCGCGATGGCCGATCTGTTGGAAGCCGACTTTGGGCTGGCCGAGAAAGATACGCTGTATCGCTGCCTGGACAAGCTGCTGCCGCACAAGGACGCCTTGATGCTGTTTCTCAAGCAGCGTTGGGGCGAACTGTTCGGTGCCTCGTTCGACGTGCTGCTGTACGATCTGAGCAGCACTTACTTCGAGGCCGACACGCCGCGGGAAGCACCGGACAAGCGTCAATACGGCTACAGCCGCGACAAGCGCGGCGACTGTCGGCAGGTCGTGATCGGCCTGATCGTCACTCCGGAAGGCTTTCCCTTGAGTTACGAAGTGCTGGCCGGCAACACGGCGGACTGCACCACGCTGTCCGATCTGCTCAAGCGCATCGAGACCCGATACGGCAAAGCCAATCGAATCTGGGTCATGGACCGCGGCATTCCAACGGAAGAGACGCTGGCGCAAATGCGCGAGATGGGTGCCTCTTACCTGGTGGGCACGCCCAAGGGGCGATTGAGCAAACTGGAGCAGTCCTTCCTCTCAGCTTCGTGGGAGCGTGTGCGCGACGGGGTGCAAGTCAAGCGCCTGCCTCACGAGAGCGAAACCTATGTGCTTGCCGTGAGCGAGCAGCGCATCGGCAAAGAACGTGGCATGCGCCAGCGCCGACTCAAGCGCTATGTGGAAAGGCTCAAGCAGTGCCGCGCACAAAGCCTCACACGCGACCAGCTACTGATGAAAGTGGGGGCGGCCAAACAAGACGCCGGGCGAGCCGCGAGCCTGATCCGACTGGCACTGCCACAAAGCCATGAGGCGGTGACGCCAGATACCTTCCGCTTTGAACTTGACCGCAATAAATTGCGTCAGGTGCGCCGCCGCGAAGGCCGTTATCTGTTGCGCACTAACCTCTCGAGTCACGACCCGGCACAGCTTTGGAGCTTCTATATACAGCTTACGGAAGTCGAGCAAGCGTTTAAGGAACTCAAGCATGACTTAGCAATTCGACCGATCTATCACTACAAAGAAGAACGCATCGAAGCACACATCTTCGTGGCCTTCCTGGCGTATTGCCTGCAGGTCACGCTCAAGTACCAGCTCAAGCGTGCGGCTCCCGGCTTGACACCTCGTGCGGCGCTGGAGAAATTTAAGACCATGCAGATGGTGGATGTTCATCTGCCCACCACTGACGGGCGTCATCTGATCCTGTCGCGCTACACGCAGCCAGAACCCGAACAGCGTCTCCTGCTCGACCAATTAGGTCTCAAGCCGCCTGCGCAGCCACCGCCGAAAATCACGGCCCGACCATCGCCAATCGCCCCTACGCAAACCTACGCCCTGTAGTGAAGACCTTTGAGGTCAAAATCTTTAAAAATCAATGAAGTAGCCCGCTCCGGCACTGCGAATAGCGAAAGTTGGGTTAGTGCCCCTAGCGTGCAGGCCCGGCGCTTTTGGCACCTGATAGCACGGTGCCCGCCAGACTGAAGGATGTTTGAACCCCGACCTCTCCGAACACCGATACCCGCACCCTTCGCCACCAGTGACTGAACCTTCCCAAGGGGCACCCCGCGCTATCCGCGTACACACCAACCCAGCCTTGACCCCGACTGCTACGCCCGAAAACTCCGTGCAACCCGGCCCCCCCGACCGCCAACCCCAAAACCGCCCAAACCCGTCCACCGGCGCGAGCGAAAAAAAACTCGCCGGCCGCTTTCCAGCGGAGGACGAGTTTTTCATTTGGCGCGTTATCTCGGACAATCAAGTCCCACGCCGGACCCGGTCAAGCCAGGTCCATTTCAGCGCTGCTTATTGACCGAAGAACACTGAGCCAGGGGCATTTTTCGCCGGTGCAGCCGAGCTACGAACGCCTGTTGCCGAGGTGCCGCTGGTCGAAGGACCATACGACGTCGCTGCCTGGCCGTTTTGTGCATCCACACGCGCTTGTGCAGCTTGGATGTTGGCCGGGTAGTCGATCTGGTCGCCATTCGGGTTGTAACCAGCCTTTTCCAATTGAACCAGTTGCGCCTTCACTTCAGCACGCGTCACCGGACCGTTGTTGTCGGTGCTTTGAGCAAACGCGAACGTCGGAGCTGCAAGTGCCGACACGATAACAACTGCGGGAATAAGTGACTTGAACATGGTGATACCTCCAGTATTTTGTTTGTCGTCTCGAAACAATCTCAGAGGGATATAAGCGCTTTCTGAATCTGTTTCGGATGTAAGAAGTCTATGCTTCGAAACCTTGAGGGAAAACCCTTATTTACGCGAAACATCATTGTTAGATTAGCAATAATCGCGTGGAAATGGCCAATCGGGGGAATTTTGAAGGGGAATTTCGGAATTTATTACCGAATAAAGCGCGTGAGCCACTTCTAAATTCGCGGAGAACCCACGGTGCGATGAGCAGTAGTGCTGTTTTCCGCAAGAATCCCGCCGGACCCAAGGCTAGGTCCAACGGTGGCGCCGGGCCTAGAAATGACCCGTGAATTGATATCGATCGCCGGGATGCCAGAGGTTCGCCACCGACGCCACCGCGTCCCGCGACCAGGTCCGCCGATGCAACATGAGGCACGGCTCACCGGCTTTCATCGACAGCGCGAGGCCCGTGCTCTCATCGGGAAGCGCCGCTTCAATCCGATATTCAACGCGCTGCAAAGGCGCGGCGACCATCAGGTATTGATTCGGCGTAATCCGCGTGAAGTCCTGGCGCGCGTACTCCGGCGCGAGCGCGGGATTGACCCAGCGCTCTTCCAGCTGGATCGGCAGATCGTTTTCGAAATGCAGCACACGCGAATGAAACACCGGGCTACCCTCGGTGAGCTGCATTTCGAGCGCGAGACGTTCGTCGAGTACGGACGCGCCCAAATGCATCACCTCCGCCCGATGCGAATGCCCGCGCCCGATGATTTCGTCGGAGATACTGCGGATTTCGACGAGCGTCGACGCGTATTTCGGCTGCGCCACGAACGTGCCGGCGCCTTGCACGCGTGTCAGGATCTGTTCGGCAGTCAGTTCGCGCAACGCACGATTGACCGTCATGCGCGCGACTTTGAACTCGCGTGCGAGCTCGTTTTCGGAAGGCACCTGGTCGCCTTCCTTCCACTCTCCCGCGTGAATGCGCGTGAGAATGTGATCCTTGATTTCCTGATACGCGGGCGTACTCATGCTGGGCGTGTGGCGTCCAGTTAAACGTGCAATTGAGCTGCCGAAACGTCGGACACAAACGAAAGCGGGCAATGTTTTGCGATCTCGCCGCTTTGCACCTGCTTCGCAATGGCCGCGATATCCGGTGCAAAGTAGTGATCCAGATCGTAGTGAGCGACTTCCGAGCGCAACGTCTTCATCACTTCGGCCAGGCGCGAGCTGGTTTGATGCGGCGCGCGCAAGTCCACGCCTTGAGCGGCAGCGAGCAATTCGATAGCGAGAATGTTCGCCACGTTCTCCGCGATATACCCCAGCTTGCGAGCCGCGAACGTTGCCATCGAAACGTGATCTTCCTGATTCGCCGACGTAGGCAACGAATCGACGGACGCCGGATGCGCGTAGGTCTTGTTCTCTGATGCAAGCGCCGCAGCCGTCACGTGAGCAATCATGAAGCCCGAGTTCACGCCGCCATCGCGGACGAGAAACGGCGGCAAACCGGAGAGTGTTGCGTCGATCAGCAACGCGATCCGGCGCTCCGCCAGCGCACCAATTTCCGCGGCGGCAAGGGCGAGGTTATCGGCGGCGAACGCAACGGGTTCCGCGTGGAAATTACCGCCCGAAAGCACTTCGCCAGTGTCCGGGAAGATCAGCGGGTTATCCGATACCGCGTTCGCTTCGATCAGCAAGACGTCGGCTGCATGACGCATCTGATCGAGGCACGCGCCCATCACTTGCGGCTGGCATCGCAGGCTGTACGGGTCTTGCACCTTGTCGCAATCCTGATGCGAGAGATTGATGCCCGAGCCCTCCAGCAAGGTGCGATAGGCAGCGGCCGCATCGATCTGTCCGGCGTGGCCGCGCAACGCATGGATGCGGGCGTCGAAGGGAACGACGGAACCCATCGCGGCATCGACTGAGAGCGCGCCCGATACCAGCGCCGTGCGGTACAGGTCTTCAATAGCGAACATGTTGTACAGCGCCAGCGCGGTGGAAGCCTGCGTGCCGTTGAGCAGCGCGAGACCTTCCTTGGCCTGCAACGTCAGAGGCTCGAGCCCGGCGACGCGCAAGCCTTCCAGCGCACTCGCGCGCTCACCGCGGATCGTCACTTCACCAATACCCAGCAACGCCGTCGACATATGCGCGAGCGGTGCGAGATCGCCCGATGCGCCGACCGAACCCTTGACCGGAATCACTGGCAAGACATCGGCGTTGAACAGCGTGATCATCGCGTCCATCACAACGCGCCGGATGCCCGAGTGGCCGCGCCCGAGGCTCGACAACTTCAGCGCCATCAGCAGACGCACGACCGGCCGCGACATCGGCTCACCCACGCCCACCGCATGCGACAGCACCAGATTACGTTGCAGCAGTTCGAGCTGATCGGCGGGAATGTGCGTACTCGCCAGCCGGCCGAAACCCGTATTGATGCCATAGGCCGGTTCGCCTTTGGCGGCGATATCGGCGACGGTTTGCGCGGAGGCGTCGATGGCGGCAAAGCTGGCCGGATCGAGTCTTAATTCATCCGATCCGCGTGCAATCCGGCGCAAATCCGCCAGGGTGAGGTGGCCGGGGGTCAATTCGATCATGGCAAGTCCTGTCTATACAAGTTGCGGCCCAGTCTAAACAAACAAATGCCCCAAAACAAGGCCGGAAAACACCTAAATTGGGTTATCCGGTATCGATGTGTCGATTTTTCCGCTTAGTTGTCTATACAGCGATTAACCTTTTCTGCATCCGGAAGTGTGTCAGTTACTGCCCAGGCAACGCCGCCACTTCTGAGCGGACCACCTTGAATCCGTGCGCTTCGAAGCATCGCCGAATCAGCGCGTCAGCGAGACCGTCGCGATGCCCAGGATGGTCATCACGACCGACGCGGCCACGTGAATCGCGATTTCGCCCGCCGCCCAGCCATAGCGCCCTTGCTGCAGATGCGCGACGACTTCGGCCGAGAACGTCGAGAAGGTGGACAGGCCGCCCATCAAGCCGGTAATGACGAACAGCCGCCATTCCATCGATACCCCAGGGAAGCGCGCGAACCAAGCCACCGCCACGCCGATCACATAACCCGCGATGACGTTCGCCGCGAGCGTGCCCAGCGGGAGGTTGGGGAACAACGCGTTCAAGCGCAGGCCGAGCACCCATCGAAACAGGGAACCGAGCGCGCCGCCAACACCTACAGCCAGAATCGACAGATACATGAGCGAAGGGAAAAAATAAGGGGGAAATCAGGGACAAACAAGCGCAATGCGCTCGAAGGGTGCACAAGGGCGTAATGATAATGGAGCGCACGCACTCGCCGATACAGAAAGCGCCACGCCGCCATTCATGCACAATACGGGTCGAATCTTGTTCGCCCCCGCGTTCGCCCTTTCTTTGCCTCACATTGTCCGCATGAATCTAGACGACCTCGTAGACACCGTCACAGACACGCTGCAGCAGCACTACCCCACCCATCACTGGGCGCAGTTCGCGCTCGGCATGCTGACGCTCGTGCTGGCCGCGCTGTTCGCGCAGTGGGTGGTCGCGCGCATCGTGCTGTATTTCGCGCACCGGCTGCTCGTGCTGACCGAACGCGAAGCGTGGGACAAGGCGCTCGCCCGGCATCGCGCGTATCACCAGCTTTGGTATGCGGTGCCATTCGCGGCGGTGGCGATCGGTATCGGCGACGTGCCGCATATTGGTCACGCGGCGCAGTTGATCGAGCGGCTCGCGCACGCCGGCGCATGGGTCTGCGTCTTCTTCGCCATGGGCGGCGCGCTCAGCGCATGGCAAGACGTGTACGCGGCAAGCATGGAGGCGCAGACACGCTCCATCAAGGGTTACATCCAGATCGGCAAGCTCGCGCTCGCGTTGATATGCGGTGTGCTGGTGTTATCGATCGTGATTGACCGCTCGCCGCTCTGGATGCTGTCCGGCCTCGGCGCGTTGTCCGCGGTGCTGCTGCTCGTGTTCAAGGACACGTTGCTGTCGCTGGTGGCGAGCACGCAGCTCACATCGAATGACATGCTGCGCATAGGCGACTGGATCGAGATGCCGCAATCGAACGCCGATGGTTTTGTGAAAGACATCGCGCTGCATACCGTGAAGGTGCAGAACTGGGACAACACGGTGACCACCGTGCCCACGTACAAGCTCTTTTCAGAGAGCTATCGAAATTATCGGCAGATGTTCGAATCGGGTGGACGGCGTATCAAGCGGACGCTGCGAATAGATGCAACGTGCGTGCGTTTTCTCACCAATGAAGAAACCGCGCACCTCAAGCAGTTCCGCTTGCTGCACGATTATCTGGAAGAGAAGCAGCTCGAAGTCGACCAGGCGAACAAGAACCTGGGTGAGCTCGCAAGCGAGCCGGCCAACCGGCGGCGGCTGACGAATATCGGCACCTTCCGCGCGTATGGGCTCGCGTATCTGCAGCGGCATCCGGAGATCAGGCAGGACATGGCGATGATGGTGCGCATGATGGAACCGCAATCGGAAGGCATTCCCATCGAGGTCTATTGTTTCACCGCCGTCACCGCGTGGACACAATACGAACGCATCCAGGGGGACGTGTTCGATCACCTGCTGTCGATCCTGCCGGAGATGGGTCTGCGGCTCTATCAAGCACCGTCTGGCGCGGACATGAGCGGCCTCGTGAGCGGACGGATAGGCAGCGTAAGCAGCATCGGCAGTGCGCAAAGCGGCCGTTTGCGCGGCGAGTTGCCCACGGTCTAGCTGGAGAAGCAGGCAAGAATCAGCGATTTTTATGTATTCACGCGATGCTTCCCGATGCCTAAAGTGTGAACCTTGCCGGCATTCCTTCCGCATCACCTGAAGGTGCTCGCCGGTCATCGCATTTATCGCTTCTACAGGAAAACTCCCGTGACCGATCGCGTTCATGCTATGCGTGTTTTCATCCGTGTCGTCGATACCAACAGCTTCTCGCGCGCCGCCGAATCGCTCGGCATGCCGCGTGCAAGCGTCTCGACGACCATTCAACAACTCGAGGCGCTGCTCGGCGTGCAACTGCTCGCACGCACCACGCGGCGTCTCAATCTCACGGCCGAAGGGGCCGAGTGTTACGAACGCTGCGTGCGGATTCTCGCGGATATCGACGACCTCGAAGCCGGCTTTCACGGCCACGACGAGCGTCTGCGCGGCCGTCTGCGCATCGAGCTGCCCGATACCGTCGCGACCGCGCTGGTCGTGCCCGCACTGCCGGATTTCCATGCGCGTTATCCGCATATCGAGCTGTCGATCGGCATCAGCAACCGTGCGGTCGATCTCGTCGGCGAAGGTGTGGATTGCAGCGTGCAACTCGGCGAATTGCCCGATTCCGGGCTGATCGCGCGGCGGCTCGGCAGCTTCGAGCACGTGACGTGTGCGACGCCGGCGTATCTGGAAGCGCATGGCACGCCGAAAACGCTCGACGAGCTCTCGCAGCACTTCGCGGTGAATTGCGTGTCCGACCGCACCGGCCGGCCGTGTGATTTCGATTTCGAAGTCGATGGCGAAGCGGTGACCGTGAAAATGGCGGGGTTTGTACAAGTCACCGACGAACACGCGTATCTCGCCTGCGGGCTGCAAGGGCTGGGACTGATTCAGCCGCCGCGCATTGCCGCGTTGCCGTACCTGCGTTCCGGGCAATTGCGCGAAGTGCTGCCGCAATGGAAGTCGATGCCGATGAATGTCTCGGTGGCGTTCGTCAAGAGCCGGCAAGCCGCGCCACGGGTGAGTGCGTTCGTGGACTGGCTGGCGGAATTGTTCGAGCGCACGCAGGAAATGGACGATACGCTCACGCGCCTGTTCCGCACGGCACGCCGCCCGGCTTCTGCTCCGGTCAAGGCCGCAGCGCCGGTGCGTATGATTCGTGCGGCCCGCGACGAGGACGCGGACGCGCACGAGGAAACCGCGAGCTAGTCACGACGCCGGCCTGACCGGCTGCGCCGCCCCCTCGCCCGCCACCGTATTCCACTTGCGCACCTCCCAGCGCGTGACCAACCCCTCGGTCACATACGGATCGGCCCGCGCGAACGCCTCCACCACCGCGGGCGAATCCGCCTCGAACAGCAGCATCGCCCGATCGACGGGCGCCTCGAGCGCCCCACCCAGCAACAACTCGCCACGTTCCGCCGATTGCCACGCGACCGTCAGATGACGGTCGCGGAACGCCGCCCGACGATCCAGGTAATCGGCGCTCAATTCGTAGATCAATAAGAAGTGCATCAGCCTGTCTCCAGTTCCGGGCGGCGGGACGCGCTCGTTGCGCCTATACCCCCACTATTACGCCCGTCTATTAGGCCCACTACGTCCGTTACGTTCGTAAGAAAATGTGCTTATGCACAAGGCGTCAAAAACTGTATGTCGCGTGCCGTGTGTGCGATCATGACGACACTTTCGACGCATTCCTTCCGCACGCCCGTGAATTCCCGGCGACGGCAAGGGATCAGGCGGTGCCGGAAGCTAGCCGGAACGCGCCCATTGGCTGCCCGTCCGGCTCCTTTTTCGCCTCCTTTCCCGGCGATTCCGGCCGCGCTTGCTTCGCCGTTACTCCTCTTCGACATCCGGCTCCAGCCGATCCTCGAAGTTCATATTCACCCGGCGCTCGTCATACGTATTTCGCCGCCCGTTTCAAGGGGCAAGTTTGAACAACATCGGTTTCGCGCTGGTCGTAGCACTGCTCCGCGCGCTCGCTCACCTGCCCTACGGCCTCGTCGCGCGGTTCGGTAGCGGCCTGGGCGCGCTGCTTTATCTCATTCCGAGCCGTCGAAAGCATATTGTGCAGGTCAATCTGCAATTGTGCTTTCCGGGCAAGACCGCCGCCGAATACGAATTACTCGGACGTTCGCATTTTCGCCATGTCGTGCGCAGTTACGTGGAGCGCGGCGTGCAGTGGTTTGGTTCGGCTAGTGCCATCGAAAAGCTGGTGCAGCTGGAAAGCCGCATTGACCTCGACGATGAAAACGCGCCGCCCACCATTTTCATGGGCTTCCACTTCGTTGCCATTGAAGTGGGCTGCATGCTGTACTCCATGAAGCTGCCTATCACGGCGCTTTATACGCCGATGTCCAGCAAACGGCTCAACACGCTCGCCGTCGAACAGCGCGGCCGTTTCGGCGCCGACATGGTGATGCGTGCCGACAGCGCCCGCCGCATTCTCAAGCTGCTGCGCAACGGCGGCTCCGTGATGCTGGCCGCCGACATGGATCACGGCATCGAAAACTCGGTATTCGTGCCGTTCTTCGGCGTGCCGGCCTGCACGCTCACGTCCGTGTCGCGGTTGGCGCGCCTTGGGCACGCGCGCGTGGTGCCGTTCGTCACGGAAGTGCTGCCGGACTACAAGGGCTACAAGATGACGATCTTCGAGCCGCTCGCCGACTTTCCCTCAGAAAGCGACGAAACCGATGCACGCCGCATGAACGAGTTTCTCGAATCGCAAGTGGTGCGTTTTCCGGAACAATACTATTGGGTGCATCGCCGCTTTAAACACCGGCCGGAAGGTGTGCCGGCGGTTTATTGAGCGTGTCCAGTATCAGTCGGGCTTGCGGAAGTCGTTGTCCACCCAGGCCTGCGCGCTGGTCTTGCTGAGCTTGAATCCCGCCGATACCCGCACCTGGGCAAGCAGCCCACCGAACGAGTCAAGCGCCCTCAGGTCCGCGTAGGGATCGTCCTCGTCGGGCACTATATCGAGCGTCACTGTCACATCTTCGCCATCTGCGCGAACCGTAAAATCCTTGTGAAGCATCGCGTGGCGCTGTTGCTCGTGACGGCGCAATACTTCGGACGCCGTCTTGACCAGCGTGCGGAACGCGTTCGGATCGAGCGGCTTGGGGTTCTTCTTGTCGCGGCCCATGGTCCACGGGCCGGTGAGCGCCGGTTCGACTTCGCCGTCCTTGATCATCTCGACCGCCCAGCCGTCGTCATCCTCGTTCTTGATCACCCGCGCGGTCCAGCCGTCGTCGCGCCAGAGGCGGTCTTCGTGGAGCGTGGTGTCTTCGTCGGCGTGGAGAGCGGGATCTGAATCGGTCATGGGGAAGATGGTTCGCGTTGCATGAAACAGGTTGGGAGCACGTCAGTGTTGCACCGTGCATAAGCGACGAATTTTAACCTGCAAGAAGCCTCGGCATCGTCGAAAATGCCCACACGCTGGCCGATCGGTCTACTCGACGGGCACGTTGTGCGTCACCTGCCGTTTTATTGCAGGAATCTTGTGCGCGAATGTGCGCCGGCGCGCGCCCGGATATCCCGGGCCACTCGCCAACACTACGGAGGAATCGTCATGCTTTCACTAATCGGCACCATTATCGTCGGCGGCATCATCGGTTTGATTGCGCGGGCAATCAAACCGGGCGACGACAGCATGGGCTGGATCATGACGATCGTGCTCGGCATTGCCGGCTCGCTCGTGGCAGGTTACGTCGGCCGCGCGCTGGGCTGGTATCACGAGGGGCAGGTAGCGGGGTGGATTGCCTCGGTGGTCGGCGCTATCGTCCTGCTGTTCGTCTGGGGGCTGGTCGTGCGCCGCCGGGCTTGAAACACGTGAGGCTCGATTCGCGCGAGTGAGGTTTCTGGTGAACCTAAAAAGGCTGTTTCAACTTTCGTTGGGACAGCCTTTTGCTTTTCGTTCGATCAAGGGCCGGGCCGGCAAAAAACCGCGAGCCCGATATCACGCGCTTAAACCCGACTTCAGGAACAACACATGCCGGGGCGCAAAGTGCGCATACAACGGCAAGATGGCGCCGCCCATCGCGCGGGCATCGGCGCCAATCTCTCCTTCGACCAGTCGAGGGCGCAACATCCCCTGCCAGTCGAAAGCGTCCAGTGCGATATTGGTCCGGGTCAATACTTCCCGCAACAACTGGCGATCCAGTTCCCCATCGACCACGATCCCGTCGAGGTCAACCAGCGCCGCTGCCGTCGCAATTGCCGCGGCCAAGGCCGGACAAGCGGCATCGAGCCAGGCCTCGCACAAGGGCCACAATTGCGCCGACAGCGCGCGTTGATCGTGCGCCGCGGCGGCTGGAAAACCGGCGTCGGTGAAGCGCTTTTCCAGTACATAGACAGACGCCACGTTAAGCAACTGCGGCGTGCCTTCGCTCATCAGGGGAAACGAGCCGACCGCGCCGGCGTTCCCCTTGGGGCCGGCATGCAGCCGTCCATCGATGACCAGCCCGCCGCCGATGAACGTCCCGATAAACACGTAAAGAAAGTCCCGCAATCCGCGCCCTTGCCCCATCAGCAATTCGGCGGCGCACGCAGCGGTCGTGTCCTTCGCGAACTCCACCGGCAACGCGGTCAGCGCCTGGACCCGCGCGCGGATATCGATCTCGTTCCACGCGGCAAATACCTCGGGCGGGGTATCGAAGAAATTGCGCCAGCCGCCAAGCCACAACGGCGCGGCAACACCGATCCCGACGACTTTGGCGGCGTCATCACCGAGTGCGGCCATCATGTGGTCGAGTTTCCCGGCGAGCAAAGAGAATACCGTGCGCGGATCGGGATACGCGTACTCGAGCACTTCACGCGCGTGCACGTGCCCCGCAAAATCCATGCTCAGTACGTCGAGACTCCGGCGCCCCACCTTCACGCCGATGGAAAACGCCCCATCCGCGCGCAATGAGATCGGCACCGACGGTTGCCCCATGCGTCCCTGCACACGCGTTCGGGCTTCCCGGGCGAGCAGCCCGTCGTCTATCAGGCGGTCCACGATCAGCGAAGCCGTCTGCGTGCTCAGATGCGTCAGGCGCGCGATATCGGATTTGGGCAGCGGGCCGTGGACACGCACCGCCTGAAGCACGATGCGCTCGTTCATCTGCCGCATGCCGGCCGGCTTCGGCGTTGCCGTGCTTGCTCGCATCGAAGGACTCATCGGCTATCAGGCAATGGCCTGTACGTCGGCCTGCTTCGCGCCGGTCATGATCGCCACCGCCTCGGACATGTGGATGTCTTTCGTATTGACAAGCGCCGCGCGCCGGCCGAGCCGCTGGATATGAATGCGGTCCGCGATCTCGAACACGTGCGGCATGTTGTGGCTGATGAGGATCACCGGCAGTCCGCGATCGCGCACGCGCCGGATCAACTCCAGCACCATGTTCGATTCCTTCACGCCGAGCGCAGCAGTCGGTTCATCGAGGATCACCACATGCCGCGCGAACGCCGCACTGCGCGCCACCGCCACGCCCTGGCGCTGACCGCCGGACAGCGTCTCGACGGCCTGCTTCATCGAGCGGATCCCGATCTGCAACCCTTCCATATGCGCGATAGCTTCCTGCAACATGCGCCGCTTGTCGATCATCTGGAACACGGAACCAAGGATGCCGGGACGCCGCAACTCGCGCCCGAGAAAAAGATTCTCCGCGATGCTCATTGCCGGCGCGACCGCAAGGTCCTGATAGACCGTTTCAATGCCTTGCGAGCGCGCATCGAGCGGACTGCGAAAATGCACGGGGTTCCCATCCAGCAGGATCTCGCCTTCGTCGGGTACGAGCGCGCCGGAAAGCGCCTTGATCAGCGACGATTTGCCTGCTCCGTTATCGCCGATGACCGCCATGATCTCGCCGGGCAACAGTTCGAAATCGACGCCGTCGAGTGCGGTCACGGAACCGTAGCGCTTGATGACGCCGCGCGCTTCCAGAACGGGTTTGAGTGTGTCGTTCATGAGCTTGGCTCCTCAGGCGCGGGGACGCGCGAGTTTATCGGCGGCGACCGCGAGAATCACCAGGATGCCGGTTATCAGAATCTGATAAACCGACGACACACCGATCAGCGTGAGGCCATTGCGAAACACGCCGACTATCAACGCGCCCAGCAAGGTCCCGACAATCGTGCCGCGTCCGCCGAAGAGACTCGTGCCGCCGAGTACCACGGCCGTGATGCTGTCGAGGTTCTCGGTCTGGCCCGCCTGCGGATCGCCGACGCCGGTTCGCGCCACCGACAACAGCGCCGCGATGCCGTAGAAAAAGCCCGCGAGCGTGTACACGGTGATCAGGATTTTCTGCGACGAAAGTCCCATCAGCCGCGCGGCTTCCGCGTTGTTGCCGAGTGCGTAGAGATGCCGGCCGGGCACCGTATCGCGCAACACGAACCACACCGCGAGATACATCAGCAAGGTCAGCACGGTGCCGTACGTGACCTCGGCGCCGCCGAGATGGAAGGTATTGCCGAAGAACATCATGGCGTCCGGCAGGTTCGAGACGCTCTCGGCGTTCGAGTACACCTGCGTGAGCGCGAACGCTATGTTCAACGTCCCCAGCGTCACGATGAACGCCGGCAATTTGATTTTCGTGATAAGCGTACCGTTCAGTAATCCAAACAACGTGCTCGCCGCCACGCCACACACGATGGCGATCACGGGCGGCACGCCCATCGTGACGGCGAACTTCGTCATGACGATGGAACCGAATGCCATCACCATGCCGCACGACAAATCGATTCCACCGGTCAGCACGATCAGCGTCTGGCCGATCGCGATCACCGCCACGACCATGGTCTGCTGAAGGATCAGCGAGAGATTTTGTATCGATAAAAACCGGTCGCTTTGCCAGATGAAGAAAGCACATGCGATGACAAGTGCCGCAAGCGGGCCGATATCGGCAAGCGACGGCAGGCGGTCGGAGAACGCCGCTCGGCCGGCCGCGGGAGAGGTGGATTGCGTCATGACTCAGGACCTCGACAGCAACATCGAAAAAATGCGCCGCACGCGCAGCTCGGGCCCGAAACGTCTTGACGCGATAGGCCCGGGCTGTACGTTCAAACGCGGCGCGACGGCTTACTTATTGCCCCAGCAGTTGTCCAGCCCGAACTTCGCGTCCTTGGCGGCGACGCCGGCCACGGCTTTGTCGCTGATGAGCGTGACGCCGGTGTCGTGATAGCCGGTCGCCTTCTTGCCGGTCTTCGCGTATTCGATGCCCGCCTGCACGCCTTGCGCTGCCATCACGAGCGGGTACTGCTGCGAGGTAGCGGCGAAGCTGCCGGCCTTCACGTTGCGCACGCCTTCACAGCCGCCGTCGATGGACACAATCATCACGTCCTTATCCTTGCCCGCTGCTTTGAGCGCGCGATACGCGCCGGCCGCTGCGGGTTCGTTGATCGTATAAACGAGGTTGATGCCCGGCTCCTTCTGCAGGCAGTTTTCCATCGCTGTCTGGCCCTTCGACTGGTCCCCGCGGGTGTCCTGGCTGCACACCACGGACGGGTCGCCCTCTTTCACGCCGAAGCCCTGCAGGAAGCCGTTATGACGCAGGACACCGACAGTCACGCCGGGCGCGAGGTCGAGCGTGGCGATCTTCGCCGGCTTGCCGCCGAACGCGGCTTTCGCGTATTCGCCGATCAGCACGCCGGCCTTGAAGTTGTCGGTGGCGAAAAGCGCGTCGGTGGCGTCTTGCGGATCGGTCGGCGTGTCGAGGGCGATCACGAGAATGCCCGCCGCACGCGCTTTCTTGAGCGTCGGAACAATGGCCTTGGTATCGCTCGGCGTGATGAGGATGGCTTTCACGCCAGCCGTCATCATGTTTTCGACCGCGGTCACCTGGGTTGCGTTGTCGCCGTCGAACTTGCCGGCTGCCGTGATGAGTTTCACGCCGCCTTTCGCAGCGGCTTCTTCGGCGCCCTGTTTCATCTTGACGAAGAAGGGATTGGTATCGGTCTTGGTGATCAGGCCGATAGCGATCTGGTCAGCAGCCAGTGCCGCGCCCGAGCTGGCCAGCGATGCAACTGCAAGTCCGAGGAAGGACGCACGTGCGACAGCACGCCGAAGATTTTTCATGTCTCGCTCCATAGGTTTTTATCCGTCCGCGGCTTCGAAAAGAAGCACGCCGGACGCGTTCGCCGACTAAATCAATTGACTTTATTTAGTACAGCAGCGCCGGGGAGACAAGTCAAGACAATGAAGTGAAACCCATATGATGCGCCGCAGCATTTGAACGATCAGATCGCGGATTTCATCAATGAGGGCAATACATACGGAGATTGTTGCGTTGCGTCTACGTAAAAACACTGACGGACGAAGTTGGAGCTAAAAAAGCGCTGAATTAAATTGTTTTCCGGTTTTTTATCGGGTTATGGTTTACCAGCATTCTTACCAACCTACCATCCGGGTCTCCCGCACCATGAGCGCACTCGAAGCCCTTCACGCGATCGTCACCGACGAAGATTCGCCCCAGATCATCCGCGACCACATTGTGGATTCGCTGCAATTTGCGTTACGTAATCAGCCCGGCTTTTTCACGACAAAGGAAGTGCAATGGCTCGCGCAATGGGATGACACGCGCATTCCGATTGCCGCGACAAAGATCCTGAACGAGATGAAAACGACCTAATTTTTCGTTCGCACTCGGGGTGGGTTTGGGGCTGTCGGTGCTCGTGGGGCTGGGTTAATGCCGGGTTGGTGCTTTCGGCGTTAGTGGTCAGGGTCGGTGCTGGGTTGCTGCTGCTTAGGCCTGCGGTCGTTATATGTGGGATGTTTTCTTTATCACTATTAGCCACTGTGCGTGGCGGCACTTCATTTCTTTTTCCAAAGCCGAAAGCGACAAAGAAACGAAGCAAAGAAGGCGCTTTCCAACCACCGGCGAGTTAGTGTCCCCAGCGTGCAGGCTAGGCGTTTCTGGCACCTGATAGCACGGCGTTCGCCAGACTCGATAATGTTTGAACCCCTCCTTTTCGCGAATCCTGACACGAACACGCTTCGCCCCCAACGCTCTCGGGCAAGCACGAT
>NZ_JALPRJ010000001.1 GCF_030464885.1 Caballeronia sp. SEWSISQ10-4 2
CCTTGTTGCCGTCGCGATAGGACTCGCGCAGGAGGATCGCGGGTGGCGAGTTGCGGTTGGGGACGTGTTCGATATACATGAACACCAAGTAAAGCATATATAACGGAAAAATCAAGGATAAAACATGCATTTACATGGCTACATTTACCTTTCAAAAATAGCCGAAACCCAGTGCTAACGTGCGTTCCGGCTAATTGACGGGTAAAAGTTCGGGCTAGCGCCTCAAGTGCATAGACAAACTCATCCCACTGCGCGCCCGTGTGTAGCTCTTTGCACCCGGCACGATTCGCTCCCATGCATCGTTTTTGGACCATCATGCGAATCGCGAAACGGCTCGTCAATACCCCCTCCGACGGTGGAACTGCACGATCGGAATTGGGCGGAATACGCAGGAAACCGGTGGAACAGAAAAATATTCTTTCTACCCTACCCCAACCATCGCCTTTCGCAGATGGACATTTCGCAGCCCAGAGGCAATGAGCAAGCAAACTGACGCGTAGTGACGTGCGGCTAAACGCGCGTCACCTGCCAACCAGCATCCCGTAGTGAGCAATCCCCAACGGAGCGCCGGCAAACCTCAATCGACCATCCCGGCAAACTTGACCCGATAGCTCTGCGGACTTCTCGCGCGCACATCGCAAACCGGCGAACGTGAGCTAGCCTACATGTGGCGGAAACCTGTCAGACTGAGGCTATACGCCGGCGTGGCCGCAGAATAGTCCTGCTCAAAATCGCCCGGATGACCTCGTGAACTTCGGGATCGGAGTCAACATACTGACATTGTCGATCCCGCCGACTCGATAGACGCAATGATCCCAATCTCTCCGCCGCGCTGACAGACTTTTGGCACAGAACCCACGGAATCGCACGGGTGACCACGCAAACTCAGCGGATCAACGTCGCAGAAAATGTCGAATTCTGCAGCCGAAATACAGCATTGAAAAAGTGATGGCAGGATAGGCTACCGCCAGTTCTAGGCGCCATGTGCAACGCACTTCTACTAGATAAGCATGACAGCGGGCTTTGTTGCGGCAAGGATCGAGACGCGAGCGAGATCGATATGCGAAATACTGCTTATATAGCAAGTTTGCAGAATTGATCCGCGGCCGACAGATGGGCTCCGCGAGCGAACTTCATCCGTCCTTTCACGATCATGCGCATCAGTTCGACGCCGGCCAGAAAGATTCGGGCACAGCGAAAAGTCTTGAATCCCAGCATGGGCCGCGTTCGTCGCTTGATCGCCCGATGGTCCTGCTCGACAAGATTATTGAGATATTTCGACTGGCGAATCTTGAGGTTGGCGTCGTAGCGCCGGCGATCGGTTGACGGTTGTCTGCCAATTCACGCAGACGCGAACAATGAAGCTGCCCAATCAGCAAACACCCTGACCTTGGTGCTATATCGTCGGCTAGGCGGATATGCGATATACACCTCGAGCGGATCCGGCCGCCATTGCGCGAGAATGGGCACGAGCTGTTTTTCCTCAATGGACGAGCGAACCATGAAGTCCATGGTGTGGACGATCCCCAGACCAGCCAGTGCGGCTGCATGGTGTGCATTGCTCTCGCTGACAAGAACGTCATTGCGTACGCGATCGAGCGTTATCGTCTCTTCGCCGCGGCGAAAGGCAAGGGGCTGCGTCATACCCGTACTTGCAGAGAAATATCCAACAACAGGCATGTCCTTATCCACGATTTCCTGCGGATGTTTCGGTCTACCGTACTTCGCGAGATAAGCGGGACTTGCACATGTCGTCCATGCAGCCGTGCCGATCGAATGCGCGACGACGTCCGGGTCATCGGAGGTGCTTCGAATTGCACAGTCTATGTTCTCTGCGACGAGATCCACAGTACGGTCAGTGACGCTAAGCTGAATCCGCATCGTGGGATAGCGCGCAAGAAAGGCCGGCAATTGGGGAATGAGGATACAGCTTGCGGTCGATCCTCCAACGTCGACTCTCAGCACCCCGCGTGGGCTCGCCTGTTCCCGACCGAGTGTGGCCTCGAGATCATCGAGTTCACTGAGCAGTTGCCTCGCGCGCTCAAAGTAAGCAGTGCCATCGCTCGTCACACTGACCCGCCGCGTATTGCGCTCAAGCAGCTTTACACCAAGATGCGCTTCCAGCGATTTGACCCATTTGCTTGCCGTGGTGTTGGGCATATTCAGAGAAAGGGCAGCCCGCCCAAAGCCTCCTGTCTCAACAACGCGGACAAAAACACGAATTGCCTGCAAATGGTCCATCGAACCACCTCCAATTATCCACGCATGTGCGTAGAGTGCCCACAATACACGTATTTATCTACACGTGTACGCAATGTAAGCTGAGGTCATTCGTCCATGCAGATAGCCAAGGAACCCTGAAATGACAGCCTCACTCTACGACAACATTCATTCCACCAAGCACGCGGGCAAGGTTGCGCTTGTGACCGGCGGCAGCACCGGGATTGGTCTGGCCACCGCCAAGCGCCTTGCGCGAGAAGGCGCCACGGTGTTCATCACCGGGCGACGTCAGGCGGAACTGGATGCCGCAGTATTGGAAATCGGCCACGGCGCGCGCGCGATTCGCGGCGACATCTCCTCTGCGGCCGACCTTGAACGCGTTGTGGAGACCGTGTCGGAGGCTCACCAAAGAATCGACATCCTCTATGCCAATGCTGGTGGCGGCGAATTCGTGCCCCTTGGCGAGATCACCGAAGCACAATTCGACAAATATGTCGGCATCAACGTGAAAGGCACGTTGTTCACAGTCCAAAGCGCATTGCCATTCATGCCCGCGGGTAGTGCGATCGTTATCACAGGATCGATCGCAGCGGTAAAAGGCATACCCGCGTTCAGTGTCTATGCCGCTACCAAGGCGGCCTTGCGGGCCTTCACGCGCTCCTGGGCAAACGATCTCAAAGGCCGTGACATCCGCGTCAACGTGGTCGCCCCCGGAGTCATCATCACGCCCGCCTACAAGACCGAACTCGGGATGAGTGATGAGCAGATTGACGCGTACTCCAAGGACGTCTCCGGGACGACTCCGCTTGGCAGGGTTGGCACTCCCGACGAGATCGCCAAGGCGGTCTCTTTCCTGGCATCCGACGACGCCAGTTTTGTAACGGGCGCCGAGCTGTTCGTCGATGGTGGACTCGCGCAGGTCTGATCTTTCGACGCCGCGCTCAACCGAATGTGGGGGCGGCATCAGGAGGAGAAATACGATGGGCTCGCAAGAAAAATTTCGTCTCGCTCAGCAGTTTCTTGAAAGACTGCGCTCGGGTGCGGCGCCTGATGAGATTGCGTCGTTGTGTACACCCGATCTCGACTGGAATGTTCCGGGCGACCCAGGCGCGCTGCCCTGGATCGGGCGCAAGACAGGGCGCGAAGCAGTCTCGCATTTTGTTCGAGATGCGCGAATGATGGTCGAAGACATCGGCTTCGATATCAAGGAGGTTCTCGCAAGCGACGATCGCGCTGTCATTCTTGGTCACGTGCACTCGCGGATCAAAGCCACTGGGAAACTGATCGACAGCGAGTTTGCAATCGTGCTCACGTTCGCCGGCGCGAAGATCGCAAGCTTCCTGCTGCTGGAAGACAGCTTCGCCGTATCGTTGGCCGCCCGACACTAACTGGTCCAGCAACCTTCAACACGAAGGATCGTATGCCAGTCGCACTATCGCTCAACCTGATCCCAAATTACTCAAAGGAGTCCACGATGCATTTCTCGGTGAATGAGCTTCTGAGCCGAAACCTGCTCGCCATTTTTGGCGAGCGAGATTCTGCTGCGCGCATGAAGGAACTGGAAACCATCTGGCTGCCGGAGGGCTGCTTCGTCGATCCCGATGGCCGAATTGTCGGACTCGACGCCATCAACCGCAAGGTCGCTACGTTACAGGCAAGATTTCCCGATTTCGAGTTTGTTGAGCGTGGACCAGTTGAAGTCATGCATGGAATCGGGCGCCTCGCTTGGGGATTTGGTCCTGAAGACGATCGAACGGTCGTAACGGGCGTCGACATTGCGATTACACGAGACGGAAAGCTTCTCGAACTATACGCGTTCATAGATCGATGATATTCGAGAATCGTGCGGACACTGCTCCGCCTTCACGATTCTCGCCCACGTGATCCTGTACGGCTCCATTGTCTGCCGAGCCCTTCTTCAAATTTCGGAGTTGTGCCATCTATATGTCTGTCGCGTGAAATTATTATACATAGCATAACTATATAAAAGAGGGGATAAGAAAGGAGACAGAGGGTGAGGCGAAACAACCGCATAAGGATGGGTCTGCGCGGCGCCGTCGCGCCAGCGTTGTTCGCGGGATCGATAGGCTGTGCATACGCGCTGAGCAGCGTAACGCTGTACGGAATCATCGATGACGCATTGTCTTATTCAAGCAAGACCTTGAATCCATCGACAGGCCGCGACGGAGGTCGTCAGATCGCGATGATTGATGGTCAGGCTTTTGGATCGAGATTTGGCATGACGGGTATCGAAGATTTGGGGGGAGGAATCAAGGCTTCTTTCAAACTCGAGAGCGGTCTTAAGACCGCAAATGGCGGTCTAGGCAACTCGAACGGAAACCTGTTCGGCCGGCAGGCATGGGTCCAACTAGCGGGCAATTTCGGCTCTGCCACGGCAGGCGTGCAATTTTCTCCATTCGTCCTCGCGTTAATCGAGTCGGATGCGCGTGGAGCATCAGATTTCGGCTCGCTCGCGCCAATCTACGTGGACAACGTCATCACGACCGGGCTGTTTAACTCCAATGCGATTACCTACTCGAGTCCGACTTTTGCAGGACTGCAGGGAAGTGTCATGGTCGCCCTCGGTGGAGAGGCAGGTAATTTCCGGGCTGCAAGGCAGTACTCGGGAAGCCTGACCTATAACCGGAACGGCTTCTTCACAAACGCGGCCTTCTATCGCGGCGACGCAGGAGATGCAAATACTTCTGCTCCGGCAATCTCGACGGTAGCGTTCACGGGAAGCACCATTGGGGCGGGCTATGCATTCGGCAATTTGACACTCAAGGCGGCGTTCGTGACTTTCAGGGTTGCGGGATCCTTCGACAGCCGTGTGTATGGAGGCGGCGTAAGTTATACCGCGACCCCCGCGCTAGTTCTCGACGCCGGTGCGTGGCTGACTCGGGACGGCAACGACTCGAGCAATCATTCGATCCTCGCCTCTGCCGGTATGCGGTATTTCCTCTCGAAGCGGACGATGCTCTATACACAGTTCGGCTATGTGAACAATAGCGGAAAGATGAACACGGGTCTTTCCAACGATGGGCCTGTGTATTTGCCATCCGGAGGAACTTTCGGAGCCAATGTCGGGATCACCTATTCCTTCTAGCCCCAGGTCAAGTGCAGGTGCACAGTGTTTGACACTCAAGCAGTCAATGATGTTTGACGCGACATTGCGAGAAGGGTCCGTTCATATCGAACGAGCTACCGGAGCGGATCAGAAGCGGAACATCCTTTTTTGACGAACGGAACGGAGACATTAGATGGGAAAGCTAACAGGAAAGGTCGCGCTAGTAACCGGAGGCGCACGCGGGATTGGCGCTGGCATCGCTCAGCGTCTTGCCAGGGAAGGCGCGCACGTCACGATCACCTATCCAGGTGCGTTCGACGGGCCCGATCACGTGCTGCGTGCGATTAAGGACGAGGGTGGCAAGGCGTGGGCAATCGAAGCGGATAGCGCAGTGCCTGAAGCTGTAACCGCTGCGGTCGATCAGGTGGCGCGGGAAAGGGGCGGCATGGATATTCTCGTGAACAACGCCGGCATCATTGTTGTTTCGCATATCGATGAGTTCTCGGCCGAAGATTTCGAACGCATGATGGCAATCAACGTCCGCGGTGTGTTCGTGGCCTCGCAAGCTGCGGCACGACATATGAAGGAAGGGGCGCGCGTCATCACCATCGGAAGTTGTAACGCCGACAGAATGCCGTTTGAAGGAGGTAGTGTGTACGCGTTGACGAAGGCAGCCGTAGCCGGATTCACCCGCGGACTGGCTCGCGATCTTGGTGCGAGGGGGATCACAGTCAACAACGTTCAACCCGGTCCCACGGATACCGATCTGAATCCGTCCGACGGCCCTTATGCGCCGACCTTCCGGCAGATGCTTGCACTACCGAGGTTTGCTCACGTGGACGAAATCGCAGGAATGGTTGCCTGGCTCGCGAGTCCGGAGGCGGCGTTTGTGACAGGTGCCAGCCTGACGATTGATGGAGGGTTTAACGCATAAGAAGGCGGATTGGTTAGGGGCACACGTTCCCGTCGCGTCAGGATCGCCACTGAGGCGGACATTCGTGGCGACGAGAACGAATTCTTTGTGAGTTCTGTGATTCAAGGAGATGGAGATGAAAGACCGTTTCGCCGCTGTGGTCCACCTGAAGATCAAGCCTGAGAAACTCGACAGGATCAAGGCTTTGCTCTCGGACGTTGGGGATGCGATGAGCGCGGAGAAAGAGTTCGTTCACGCATGGGTGCATCATTCGAAGGACGATCCGACATCGCTGGTGATCTACGAAGCCTGGTCCTGCGACATCGACTATTTCATGGAGAACCTGTTTAGCAAGCCCTATCGGAAGACGTACGAAGCCGAGATTGCCAGCGCTCTGCGGGAGGAGCGGAACATCGAAGTTCTCGACTACGTTCAGAGTTATCCGGGACGGCGGGAGAGCTAGCAAAGTGGGAGCGCCGGCTGCACGCACGAGTGCCATCGGCGCGCACCCCATCAGTATTCGCCGGCAAAGAGAACCTGTTTCCTGCGTGAAAAAGTCCAGCGATTTAGAGATGATTGGAGACGCGCTTTGATCAAACTAACAGTATTGCTGCCGAGGAATGCTTCGATGACTCGAGAGGAGTTTGTGAACTACCATCGAGAGATTCATGCGGCGTTGCTTCGCGGAGACGAGTTCACGAGATCGCTGGTAAAGCGGTACGAGCAGGCGCACAACACCGGCACGACGATCCCCGGCATTGATCTTCCAGACCATCATTTTGATGGAATCGCGGAACTGTGGTTCGACAACGTCGACGACCTCGTTAAGTACTATACCGACGACCACTATTTCGAAGTAGTACAGCCAGATGAAATGCGCTTCATCGATTACTCGCGGGCACTCGTCATGATCTCGACTGTCAATGTCGTGTTTTGAGGACATCTAGCTATGCAAGCGATATTTGAAGAGAACCGTTCGGCCCGCCCTTCTCTCGAAGGAAAGGTAGCCATTGTGACCGGCGCGAACGGTGGTATCGGTTCTGCAATCGCACAACAATTTTTGGCCGACGGCGCGTTGGTCGTACTCACGGATCTCGCACAATCAGGCGAGCAACTGGCGTCGCCGGGCAAGCGACCAATTTTCCTCAAGCATGACGTCTCGCAGGAACAGGCTTGGAGCGAGGTCGTAGAGCAGGCGCTAAGTAGATTCGGAAAGATCGACGTCCTGGTTAACGCCGCAGGAATTCATCGGCACGGTGTGATGACCGACACAACAGTCGCCTCGATGGAGGCACTGTTCCGCGTCAATCAACTGGGCACGTTCCTCGGCATGAGAGCGGTCGTCGACGCATTTACGAGCAACCGCCATGGTGCGATCGTGAATATCTCCTCCTGCCTCGCGACGCGCGGCGTGCCCGGACAGTTCGCTTACGCAGCGTCTAAGTGGGCTGTTCGAGGTATGACGAAAAACGCGGCGCTCGAGCTTGCATCGCTGAACATCCGAGTGAACGCGGTTATGCCAGGTCCAACTGATACGCCCATGTTCCGCGGGCTTCCTGAGGCAGACCAGTCGGCGATCGCGGCAATGATTCCGTTTGGGCGAGTAGCGCGCCCCGACGAGATTGCGGCTGCGGTTGCCTTCCTATCTTCAGATGCCGCAGGCTATATTAGTGGCGCCGAACTGGAAGTCGATGGCGCGGTCTTCGCATAGCGCAGCTTCTCGATTGTTGACTTTCCTCGTGAACAATCGCTGCGATCTTATCGACTATCAACAGGCACGGACGGCAGGCTGGAGACCTGTTTCGCCAAGCGGTTCCCTCATTTTAGATCGCCTGAGTTCACCCGACACTGAACCGTCCCTCCCCATTTCTTATCCACTCCCGTGGATCTCGGATGGTGCTGCTGATTACGCTGCATGGACCTCACGGCAGACGGACTTCAGGCGTACCGCAGTTGAGGGCCGCCACGCCGATGGCCGCTTTGGCCTGCTTGGCATTGGGGACGCCTGCTCGTAGAAGTAGTTTGCAGCATGAGCAATCTGCCCAGGAGTGACCAAAAGATGCGGCGACATCGATGGATTCGTGGACCGGAGTCCAAGGCGCAGATTACGATGACTTTCCTGGCCATGATCGCTCCTCTGCTCGTACTTTCGATGTCATGCCTCACGGCTCGTCACAGATGATCTGGGCCTGGCTTCCCGGGGAAGCTCCGCGCTGTTAGCAAAGGCACCACGGAGTTGACCACCCCGCCATGTCGTCAGATCGGCCGAGCCGCTTCGTGCAACGACTAAGGGAAATCCTTCCCAACCAGTCAATTGACAATTCCCCATTGTAGGAATATAAATTTCATCCATGCAATCCCATTCGTGATGCGAAGCACGGCTTTGCGCACGCGATCGGATTCAGCATCGCTGTCTGGCGCGTTTCGGTCGCGAGAACTGTAGTCGCATCTTCAGCGAAGTTGCCCGATAGAGAAAGCGCCGGTGGCCCACCGCGCACCAAGGGAACGCGAAAAGGCCGGAGGTCGCCAGACGCTCGGGTGAAATGTTTTTTAAACCGCTTCACATCAATTAGTACTATTAAAATATACATTGGAGACAGGCATGAATCGGATCACAGCGATCTCAGGCGTTCTCGTAGCTGCGCTCGCTTCAACGTGGTGTAGTGCGGCCCGCGCCCAGAGTGTCACGCTATACGGAATCATCGATACGGGCATTGAATATGTGAATCACGCGAACCCAGCGGGCGGTTCGCTCGTGCGGATGCCAGGCACCACGGGCGAGCTACCCTCACGGTGGGGCGTGAAAGGCTCGGAGCCGCTCGGCGACGGCTACAACGCGGTGTTCACACTCGAAAGCGGTTTTGCAACCGGCACGGGCAGCCTCAATCAGGGTGGCCGGTTGTTCGGCAGACAAGCCTTTGTCGGGATTGACGGTCCGCTCGGTGCGTTGACCTTCGGTCGGCAGTATTCAATGTTGTTCTGGTCGCTGCAACCCGCTGATCTCGTTGGCACCAACATCTATGGACTGGCCTCGCTCGATGCATGGATTGCGAATCCTCGCAGCGACAATACGGTCGTTTATCAGAAGCACGTTGGAGGTCTGACGGTCGGCGCAAGCTACTCGTTCGGTCGCGACGCGTCGCCGGCAAACGGATTCAATACACCCGGAGAGGGGACGTGCGCAGGTAGTATTCCCGGCAATGCCGCGGCATGCCGGGAATGGTCGCTCCTGCTGAAATACGACACCAGCAACTGGGGCGCCGCTGCGAGCTACGACCGTCAGAATGGTGGTCCAGGTGCCGCGGCCAGCCTGTTCAACGGCCTGACACCCGTTGCTTTGACCAGCAGCGGCAATCGGGACGCGCGTCTGGTGCTGGACGGGTATGCGAAGGTGGGCAAGTTCACCTTCGGGGCAGTATGGCTGAATCGTCACGTGAACTCAGCCTCAACGACAACACCCACCATTACGTCGAATCAATATGCGCTGGAGGCGGACTATCAGATGTCGCCGGCCCTGTTTTTTGACATGCTGCTGCAGCGGATTATCGATCGCCAGCAAGATACGCGAGCAAGCATGGAAGTGGCCCGCGCCACCTACCTTTTGTCGCCACGCACGGCAGTGTATGCGCAACTTGGTTTTCTGCAGAACAGCGCTAAAGCCGCTTATTCCGTAAGCGGCGGCGGAGCGTCCACGCCAGGCAAAGGGATGAGTCAGGCGGGCAGCATGCTTGGCATCCGGCACTCGTTCTAGCCGCTCCCCGATGAACGGCCGCCTGCTCGATTGTTTTAAGGCTGGCCGTTCTGATGCAAACCTTCCGGCTACTCCGGAATGCTGGCCAGTTCGGGATCGATCTCGGCCAGCAGCCTCACATCTTCCTCGGGATGCTTGATCAGAAACTCCGGCAGATTCGCAACCCAATGCTGATTTGCAAACGGCGGGTTCCATGTCCTCGGTTGCCAGCGATCGTCCAGACAGTCGGTATCGGCCGAATACTCCGCCTCACCGCCTGCTGGATTGTTGATGTAAGCGTAAATCGTCGAAGAAAGCCGGTGTCGCCCGAGCCCCAGGTTGCTCGTCCAGCCCGTGCGTTGCATATGATTCGCACCAGCCACAAGCTCATCCAGATTTTCTACCCCGAACGAGATATGGACAAATCGGGCGCGCGTGTCTTTTAGCCAGAACAGGTTGTGATGATCGGACCGTCCGTCGGCTCGAAGAAATATGCCGCGATCGCGCGAAACATCCGTTACGCGAAACTTAAGTCGATCCCGATAGAACCGGGCCGCCTTCTCGTAATCCGGGCAGGCAAAGACGACATGATGGATGAGCTGAGGCGCCGCCCGCTTGAACCATTTACGGTGGCGATTCCAGCGCAGCGAGCGGCCAGGCGAGTTGACCAGCTCCTCGTCCGAAATCAGCGGTTGGCGCTCGAAAAGACCAAACCCGATTGACAACCCCGCATCGTCGAGACAATAAATCCGCCCGTTAGCGTCTTTTTCGACGGCACGGTCGCGACGCAGGTCAGCCTCGATCGCGTCGAGGCTTTCCTGGCTATCGACTCCCCAGATAACCTGCCGGACACCCGGACCCGAACCGAAAGACGGCGGCAGCGAGGAATCTGCACTTTGCCGCAGAACCACGTTCGAACCTTCGCGTAGTTTGTACTCTACGGCATCGGTATCTTCTTCGGTATCTCCTCTCACCAGGCCAAAATCATCGAAGAACTGTGTGCAGCGCGCCATATCGTCGACGCCGAACACCACTGTTTGCACACCCAATATAGCCATTTTTATCTCCATTCAATAAAGCGAAAAAGCCGCTTATTCCAATTCTCCGAAGCGGCCACGCTGTCGCAAAGACAGCTTCAAACGGAGATTTCTTCGAGAATGCGGCCCTTGGTTTCGATCGCGGCAACGGCAACCGTCAGGCCACCGATCAATCCCATCGCGGCAAGGAAGAGAAACACCGCACCAACGCCGATGTGGCTAAGGAGTGCTCCAATCACAAGCGGACTCACCACCTGGGCGACACGCAGCCAGGCCATGGCCGCGCCTGCACCTAGCGCCCGCATTCGGGTCGGATAAATTTCAGTGGCATAGGTATGGATACTACCGAGCCCGATTGCGAGCAGGTAGTTGCTCACCGTCAGCAACGACACCACCGCGAGCATCGGCACCTGGCCGGCCAACCCCAGCGCGATCAGCGGCACGGCGCTGCCGAACAACGACAACATGAAAGTGCGGCGACGGCCGATGCTGTCGATCACGAGAACGCTCGTAATGGCACCAGACAGGCCCGCGATGCCCAGCACACTGCTCAGCAGGAACGTGTTGGTAAGAGTGACGTGATAGACGGTCTTGTAGATCGTCGGCAGCCAGGTGATCAGCGCATTGCCACATGCGGACATGCAGAACATCAGAACCCAGATGCAGACGGTACGAACCGCGTAGCCGTTGCGGAATAGATCCGCGAATCGGCCGTGTCGCCGTATCGGATGAAGTGTGAGCGGGCCGACCGCCGGAAGGGTTCGCGTGCCCTGCTTCGATATGGCCGCCTCGATACGCTCCGTGGCCGCGGTGGCCTCATCGATCCTGCCTCGCAACGCGAGCCATCGCGGCGATTCCGGGACCACGCCGCCAATCACAAATATCAGCAAGCCCGGCAGCGCGCCCAGGTAGAACATCGATTTCCAGCCAAACTGCGGAATCAGCCAGACCGCGGCGAATGACGTCAGAAAAAGACCCGCGGCGAATATGCTCTGTAACGAACTGATAACGCGGCCACGAAAACGGGCCGGTGTTAGTTCGTTGACCAAGGTGGCGGCAACCGGCACTTCGCCACCGAGCCCCAGTCCCTGGATCAGGCGCAGGATAACGAAGGTCATGTAGCTGCCGGCGAAGGCGGTCGCCAGGCTAAGAACGGCCATGATGCCCAGCGCGAGACGCAGTACGCGAAGGCGCCCGAAGCGTTCCGACAACCAGCTCAAGCCGATCGCTCCGACGATCTGCCCGAGATACCCGATGGAAAAAACCAGACCGACCTGACCCGGGGAAAAGTGCCAGAGTTCGATCAGTACAGGCAGCACGAGCGCAATGGCCAGCGAGTCGAACGCATCGAGCAGATGCGCGATACCGACCACGGTAACCAGGCGCACATGCCAGGAGGAGAACGGCAGTCGCTCGATACGTGCGGTGATCTCTGCCGCAGCGGCCGCATGATTGGCATCGGCCGCTGTTGCCGGCGAATGGGTTGCATGCTCCTCAGTGGGAACGATTGCTTTTACCGTCAACACGTCAAGTCTCCTGATATCGTCTGCCCGTCGACGAGGGCAGTTATTATTGAACGTCGATTCCGACGATGAATGAATCTAAGCTTGTCCCACCATGCGGCCGATGTCTGGCCAGGGATCGACGGAAATCTCTTCGAACGGCGCCCGATCCACCGCCGCCATGCTGCTGACGATTGCGCGCTCGACCGCCGGACGCTTTCGCATGCGCTCGTACCATGCCGCCACATGAGGATAGGAATGCCACATTGGCGCGAGGCGCAACATGTCCAGACGGATCACATAGGGTATGACCGCGATATCCGCGAGCGAGAATTTGTCGCCGGCCAGAAAGTCATGATCGAGCGTTGCACGTTCGATCCACTGCAATAGCTTGATGAAATGCCCAACTGCCTCGACACAGAATTTCGAGTCCATGCCTTGGGCTATCACATCGCGCTTGTAGTCGGAACGCTTCTGGTTCGGTGCGCCCGATAGATAGCTTTCGCGGTTGACCGGATCCATTTTCTGGAAGCGTGTCCGGAATGCGATAGCAAAAGTCAGCACAGTGCACGCGTTATGCACGTACTCGTCAATGAACTTGTTGAATAGCCGCACGGTAACGCGATCCATCGGGTCTTCCGGCATCAACCGCACGTCAGGAAAACAATCCTCCAGATAGTAGAGGATGACCGACGATTCGATGACGGGCTGTCCGTCATGGATCAACGTCGGAACCACCCCGTTCGGATTGAGCTTGAGATAGGCCTCGTCGAACTGGTCGCCACGTAAGGTCATCTGATGGCTTTCCCAATCCAGTTCCTTTTCTGCCAGTTCGATCCTGACTTTCTGGGCGCAGACGGAGTTCACCGTGTGATAAAGCTCGAGCATTGACTTTCTCTCCTATCCGCTGAACACTGTCAATGATTTAATTCCCATTTATGGGAAATGTCAATATGCTTCGACTACGGGTACCGCCAACCTCGTCCTCACTACAATCGCGGGTTGGGCATAATTCCGCTGAGATGCTCCAATCCCCGAGTACGATTACCCTTCACCACCAGGAAAAGAACCACCCGGATATGCCAGCTCGAAAAACTGAAAAGACTCGACGCCCCCAGGGCCGCCCGTCCACGTCTGGGGCCGTCGGCAAGGAAGCCATCCTGGCCGCGGCGCGGGAGACACTGAAAACCGTACCGCCGGGAGAGATCACGTTCCAGCAGGTAGCGCTGCTGGCAGGCATCGACAAGCGGTTGATCCGCTACTACTTCGGCCAGATGCCGGATCTTCTCAAGGTGGTCGCCATCCAGATCACGGAGGAACTGCGCAATCGCTTCATCGCCTCCAACGTCCGCGACGGTTCCGTCAGAGATCGCCTGCGTCTGCGCATCTCGATCTTTTTGGACTTTTTCGGGAGCAACCCGCACTATCATCGTCTGGTGGTCGACTATCTCTTCAACACGATCGGCCCCGAGCGTGATGCAGCGCTCGACAGGTTCCGGCATTCCATCGGCGAATTGCAGACGCTCCTGAGCGGTGAACATGCTACCGGACAAGCCTATCCACTAGACGCGCGGTTTATTCACGTTTCGATTGCTGCGCTTTGCGAATTCATGTTCAGCGCGAAACCTGTCTTCACTGCATTGTTCGGCAACGAAGTCGACGCCCCCGCATTCAAGGAACGATTTTGCGACTTCGTCACCGATCTGGTGATGGGCTCCGCCGCAATCAACGTAGCGGCGAGCGACAAAAGCACGGACAAGTTATCGGCAACCGCGCGAACGCCGCGCAAGAGATGACCAGTGAACCTGCTCCCTTCACCGTTCTCCGACACTATCTAGATCGGCTCCGCGAGGCGCCGTTCGTGCGGCCGCGGCTGCGGGTCCTGGAAGGCAGCGCGCATTCGCTCGTTGCGCAGTTCGCAAAGGACGGGGTCGTCGAGATTGCCGTCCTGTCCGATCTGGTGCGAGATGTCCTGCACGAATTTGCAACGCTCATAGCGGCGTTCCATGAACCTCGCGAGCGTTTTCTCCACGCCCTCACCCTCCGAGATCAACTCCGCCAGCACGACGGCATCCTCGATCGCCATGGTCGCTCCCTGCGACACGTGTGGACCGGAGGCATGCGCGGCATCGCCGATTAGCAGCACACTGCCTCTGTACCAGGGCGATGGAATGATGACCTCCTCGATCGGACCATAGATGACGCGTGCCGGGTCTTCGATCTGTTCGCGGATCTGTCTGACGAGAGGCGCAGTAAATGATTGCAGGCGTTCGCGCAGCAGGCGCGGAAGCTGATCGGCTTCGAACCGCGGATTGCCGGGTTCGTTGGTGACCAGCAGGAGATACATCTGGTCCTTGGAGACTGGCATGATCCCCGCTTTAACCCCCACACCGAAATACATGATCTGATGGTCGATCTCAGCGGGTCGGGTGGTCGTAAAACGCCAGACACCGTGACCCGTGTATTGAGGGTCGAACTGATTACCGAATAGCAACGACCGGACCCGCGAGCGGATGCCGTCTGCCCCCACGACGAGATCATATTTCTCCCGTGAACCATCGGTCAGAGTGACATCGACCTCGTCGCCGACCTGTTCAAGCGCCTGCACGCTCAACCCCAGCCGAATCCTCGCGCCAAGAGCCGTAGCCGTCTCCGTCAGGATGCGGTGCAGCGCCGTGCGCGGCAAACCGTTGACGGCCGGAATATCCGGACTGGCGATCCGCAGCAGCTTCATTCTGGCAATGAACTCGCCGTCACTGTCGTTCATCACGTAGTAGTCGATCTGAAGCCCTTCGGCGAGACAACGCTCCATCAGCCCAAGACCGTTCAACGCACGCAGCGCATTACCGGGCTGGATGATGCCCACACCGTAGACGTTGTGTTCAGACTTGATCTCGACGATCTCAGCCTGAATTCCCCGGCGCCCCAATGCGACGGCCAATGACAGACCGCCGATACCTCCACCCACAATCAGCACCCGCCTAATCGGCTTCATCATATTTCCTTTCATAGTGTTCAACTGCTGAGGATCTTCATTCATAAATTTGCGAATCATGCAGGCAGTGCGGCTGTGAATCACCGGCAGGTGACCAGTACCGACGACCGGTGTCTTTGCATCATCCGACCGCGCTCATCGCGTCGCCCGCGATCGTCACCGGCGCGGCATCGATCAGGACAAAAGCAATGACACATGGCGCATCACCTCGATTGACCCAGTTGTGAATCGTGCCGCGCTGCACGAGCACGTCTCCAGCGCGCAGCACCACGGCCTCGTGATCGATTTCCATCGTGATCTCACCGGCGAGCACGATGGCGTAGTCGATCGAATCGGTCCGATGATTGCGCGGCGCGACACCCGGCGCGTATTCGATGACACGGAAGACCGAGCGCCCTTTCATCGCAGTGCCCACGATCTGTTTCGCTCCGTCGTTCGGGTCGTCGTTATCGGCCGGCAACGCTGCCGACCAGATATTGCAGACGGTGGCGCCTGGACGGAAGCTGACAACATCGTTAGACGGTTCGTCGATCAGGATCGTGGCCTCGCCGTTCGGCTTGTGTCCGGTGACTACCCTTCGAATCTGCATCGCCTGGTCCTCTCAATCGTTAGCGCTGGGGATATGGGGAAGCGTCAGATAGGACGCACGAGTCCCGCCGGTCAGAATGCGAGTGCTGCCATGGAAGGTGGCGCCGCCGCGGTCGGATGCGTGCTTGTGCAGAATCCGGCCCGGAATGTCGGGGAACTCGAAATCCTTGCCCATAATGGTCAACACCAATCGATAGCCCTTCGGAAAGACCATCGACGTTGGCCAGATCTCGACGTCCACTTCATAGAACTCACCCGGCACCAACGGCTCGACCCGGTCATGAGCATGGAAGGGACGTAGCGCATTGCTCCGCTGTGGATCGAGCCTGCGATGCGACACGCGCAGCCAGCCGCGCGACACGGGAGACGCTTCGTGCGCACCATTGATGACGAGCTCCTTGCCGGCTTCATCGACGATTCGCAAGACGGCAAACAGGTCCATGTCTTCCGTCGACGATGACACCCAGAGATGGGCCGTGATGAAGCCGGTAAATTCGGTATCGACTTCAAAGGGTGCTGTCGTGAAGCTCACCCCGTCCCCCATCGCGTCGAAGATCGCGCTGCACTCCTCTGCAGGACAATCGGTGGAGAGCATGCCCGACGAGACGTCGAGGTAGTGGCGCGTGAGTTGTGTCTCCGGCAGTGGGAACGACGACGCTGTGTGCACCCGATCGCCTCGTGGATCGCGCACAACGATCCGCACTTCAGGCTCGTTCTGCCAGCCGTTCTGCTCATCGCGCAAAAAATGGTTGAAGAAGCGTTTCTGCATGGCGACGTATTCGGGAAGATAGAACCCCTCCCAGTGCTTCCCGACGTGCAGGGAGAGCCACTTCTGCTGCGAACCCGTTCCGAGAAAACCCTCGATGTTTCCGCGTAGATGCATGCCGGGACCGCCCCAGTTGCCGGCCGACAGCACCGGCACCTCGATACGATCGAGCACCGGCGTTCGTTCACGCCACCAGGCGCTATCCAGCGAGTGCCGCAGAATATCGGCGACGTAGTCAGTGCGATTGGCATTGAGCTCCTGTTCACTCAATGCCTCTTCGCCGGTGACACGCTTGCCGGACTCCCGTTCCCGATGCGGCGAGGCGCCGTTGCCGTGCTGCACGGCGAGACATTGCTTCGGCCACCAGTAATTAGCGAAACCGCTGCTCAGGATGCCGCCGTGATGCGTGCTGTCGCGGTAGTAGTCGGTATAACCCTCCCAAGGGCAGATCGCTGCCAGATGTGGCGGCCTCAACGTCGCGACGCGCCACTGCGTCACGGCGTAGTAGGAAATACCCAGCAAGCCGATTTTGCCGTTCGACCAGGATTGCCGGGCCGCCCATTCGATAGCGTCGTAGTAGTCCACGATCTCGCGCGGCGAGCGAGGATCCAGGTAGCCGGGCGACTTTCCGCTTCCCCGCGAATCGATCTGGATGATCACAAAACCGTCCGGAACCCAACGTTCAGGATCGGCTGTTTCCCAACGAAGATATTTGCCTGTGGAACCGTTGCTGCAGAGATCCGGATATACGCCGATTAGCTGATCCCATTGCGTCTTGAAGCCGTCCTCGAAATGGAGATCCTTGCCGTATACGCCCTGCGCCATGATCACGGGAAAGTTGCCTTCTGCATCCGGACGGAATACGTTCGCACGCAGAACGAGCCCGTCGCTTACGGGAATGGGAACGTCCTGTTCGAAGATCACGCCGTAGGAATTTTTCTGATCCAACTCGCTTCGTTCCAATCCTGTTTCTTCAGTCATCCTCATCCTTATCTCCACCTCTTTGCACTGGACCGATGCCTTCATCGGTCGCTTTTCTGAACAGCCCGGAACACGTAGCCCATCCAGACCGTGGACGACACCGATCGCCCATGCTTTCGTGCAATATATTCCCCATAATGGGAATATGTCAAGACGGTACTCACCTCCTTCGGTGACTGTCCTGCCTCACGGAACAACAGCCTCGAAGGCGAAAAGAAATGCGACTTCCACGGAAGTCTTTGGATTTCAGTTGAAATATTCCTATTTTTAGGAATAAACTGGCGACTGCATGATCTTCTGAGCACACATCTGGAGAATTTAAATGGCTGATCAACCTGTTTTGCTTGGAATCTCGGGAAGTCTGCGCAAGGCTTCGCTCTGCACGGCAATCCTGCAAAACATCGCTGGCCTCACTGAGAGCCGCGCGACACTTGAAATTTTTCCGCTCGACGCTGTGCCCTTGTACAACCAGGATCTCGATAACGAATCGCCTCCCGAGTCGGTGACTGCCCTGCGGCAGGCAATCGAACGCGCGGCAGGTCTGGTGATCGTCACGCCGGAATACAACTACGGCATGTCCGGCGTCCTGAAGAACGCGCTGGACTGGGCGTCCAGACCCTACGGAAAATCAAAACTGAAAGGAAAATCCTTCCTGACGCTCTCGGCATCGCCGGCCTTCACGGGAGGAGTAAGAGCACAGGCGCAACTCAACGAAACACTGCTCTCGAATGCTGCATTTCTCGTGCTGCGTCCGCAGATCGTCATCGGCATGGCGCATGAAAAAATACGGGACGGCCGGGTCGTTGATCAGGAAACCACACGATTTCTTTCCGACGGATTAAACGATCTGCTCCGCGATATCGCCGGCAAGACAACAGTCGCCGATCGGGAAGCCTGAGCCGTCCCGTAACAGCTATTCGTTCACCGTGCTTGCGTATCGGTATCTATGGCAAACGTCCGGGATAGTCCCGGCAAAGTCGTCGCCTCAGTCGACGCAATGGAGATAGCATGAAACTTCTGTCTTACGAGTTCGAAGGCGCTGCCCGTCTAGGGGCGCTCGTTGATGACGGTGTCGTCGACATCGGCAGGCGGCTCGGCGTGAACAGCTTGCGCCAATTGCTCGAGGCCGGGAAGCTTGCGGCGGCGGCTGAATTTGAGGGGGCACAACCCGACCACGCTCTCGGCGACGTGGTCTTCCTGCCGCTTATCCCTGACGCTGCCCATTTCTATTGTGTCGGCGTTAACTATGCGGACCATTTGAAGGAAGTTCAGGATGCCGGCATCGCACGCCCGAAGCCGAAGCACCCATCGCTGTTTCCCCGTTTTCCGGAATCGCTGGTCGCGCATGACCAGCCTCTGCAGATACCCAAGGTATCGGACGAATTCGACTACGAAGCAGAACTGGCCGTGGTCATCGGAAAAGGTGGGCGCTATATCGACGAAGCCGACGCATTGAGCCATGTCGCCGGATATACCTGCTTCAACGACGGCAGCGTGCGCGACTGGCAATATCATTCGAGCCAGGTCACCTCAGGCAAGAATTTCTGGCAAACCGGTGGCCTCGGTCCGTGGCTTGTCACGGCAGACGAGATCCCCGATCCGGGTTGCCTTGACATCAAACTTTTGCTCAATGGCAAGACCCTTCAGGACAGCAATACCCGCCACCTGATCTTCGGTGTCGCGCAAATCATCGCTTATGCGTCGGCACTCATACCGTTAAAACCGGGCGATGTCATTGCCACTGGAACACCATCTGGTGTGGGCTTCTCCCGCACGCCGCCGATTTTTATGAAAGCCGGCGACATTTGCGAAGTCCAGATCGAGAAAATCGGTACCTTGCGGAATATGGTGGAGAAGGCAGTCGGGTAATCCGTTCGCCGCGCAGGCTGCCGCTGAAGCAACGCCATCGCCTCGTAAGGCAACAGGCTGATCGTGAACAGCAATGTCAGACCTGATTTGCACGCGGTCCCGGGTAGAAATACGGTTGATCCAGCCGGAGGGTCAGTGCGGCGGAACAACCGCACGATCGCATTCCTCGATATGAGCCGGGCCATCGTTCTAGTTTTTCCGTGCGATCCGGCACTTTGATGTCCGCTCGGCATCCATAAGGCACCGCTCGATTGACTGCGACTCAGGTCGCGTCGTCGGACAACTAGCCACTCGATTGATGTTTCCCGGATCATTCATTGCAGGTGGGGCGCAGCGTCAAGCTATGTCTCCGTCCCGCGAGGCTCGTGGCACCGCCAATTCGCGCCGTCAAATTTCAGAACCGCTATCGGAGTAACATGGCGCAATTTCTTGGTAAAGCGGAATGAGATGATTACCAACTGCCGAGTCCGGCCGACGACTATAGGTCCGGGAAGAAACCCTGTGATTCCGCCTGGGACGCCACGACTAGCCTGCGACGCAGGGCCGGCGTGGCGTGTGAGCTCTGAGTATTGGCACCACACGTGAAATCGTATATCAATACGTATATCACCCGCTGAACCAAGCAACATATCTACTTATAATCAACGTATTACGTCATTGATGAAAATCGCCACCTGGAACGTCAACTCACTCAAAGTCCGCCTGCAGCATGTCATCGACTGGCTGGCGACGAGTGGCATCGACGTGCTGTGCCTGCAGGAACTCAAACTCACTGACGACAAATTCCCTGTCGCTGAACTCGCGGCCGTCGGCTACAAAAGCTGGTTCGCCGGCCAAAAGACCTACAACGGCGTCGGTATTCTGGTTCGCGACGGCCTGAGCGTCGACGAGACCACCATCGTTCGCAACATCCCCGCGTTCGAAGATCCGCAGCAACGCGTGATCGCCGCGACCATCGAAGGCGTGCGGATCATCTCGGCCTACTTCCCTAACGGCCAGGCTCCAGGCACCGAAAAATTCGCCTACAAGATGCGCTGGCTCAAGGCGTTGCGGGACTGGATCGAGGGCGAGATGAAGACCTATCGGCAACTCGCGCTGCTGGGCGACTACAACATCGCGCCGGAAGATCGGGACGTCCACGATCCGAAAGCATGGGAAGGCCAGAACCTCGTCTCGCCGGAAGAACGCGCCCATTTCGTGCAGTTGGTAGAACTCGGTCTTACCGACACCTTCCGCAAGTTCGAGCAGCCCGAGAAGCTTTATACGTGGTGGGATTACCGGATGCTGGGATTCCGCCGCAACGCAGGGTTGCGCATCGATCACATTCTGGTGACGGCCGAACTCGCCGCACGCTGCACGGCGTGCGAAGTGGACAAGGTGCCGCGAAAGTGGGAACAACCGTCGGATCACGCACCGGTGATCGCAACGCTTGGCTGAAGGGGCGATGGTTCTAGAGGCAGAGCGCTAGCGCAAAAGCTGCGCCAAGCGCTTGGGCAATGGCTGGACCGAACACGTGGACGCTTAAGGCTCATTGCTAACGCACGCTTAAAAACGCGCGGCGAAGCGTCGCCAGGCCCGCCCCGCCGCGAATATCGCGATCAAGCGTCCAGATGCAACTCCTGGATCTTGCGCGTGATCGTATTCCTGCCAATCCCCAGCCGCTCAGCCGCTTCCACTTTCCGGCCGCGCGTGAAGTCGAGTGCCTCACGGATCACCGCAGCCTCAAACCGGCGCGCGAGTTCGTCCATGACATCGGCGGTATTCTCGCGCAGCAATCTCGCGACCTCGGTCCGCAACCCGTTTTCCCACACGCTGGCGGGAATGCCGGCAAGCGGTACGCCGAGCGAAGCCGGCAAACCGCTTACGCCGCCCGGCAGGGTCGCGTTCGACCCACCGCCCATTTCCACGACCGACGCTGTCAGCGCCGTGCTCTCACCGGCATATTCCTGAGTCGGCGTGAGATCGGGCGGCAAATCCTTTTGTTCGATCGTCTGCGCCGGCGCCATCACGGTCAGCCAGTTACACAGGTTTTCAAGTTGCCGGACGTTGCCGGGAAACGGCAGCGACGCCAAAAACCCAAGCGCATCTTCCGATACGCGTTTCGGCTCGACACCCAGATCACGCGCGCTTTTTTGCAGGAAATGCCGCGTCAGCAGCGGAATGTCTTCGCTGCGCTCGCGTAACGCGGGCAAGCGCAAGCGAATGACGTTCAGCCGGTGATACAAGTCCTCGCGAAACAGGCCTTGCCGCACGCGCGATTCGAGATTCTGATGGGTCGCCGCAATCACGCGGACGTTCGCCTTCAACGGGTTATGCCCGCCCACGCGATAAAACTGCCCATCGGATAACACACGCAACAAACGCGTCTGCAGATCGAACGGCATATCGCCGATTTCATCGAGGAACAGCGTGCCGTTTTCCGCCTGCTCGAAACGCCCCTGACGCATGGCCTGCGCACCGGTGAACGCGCCACGTTCGTGGCCGAACAGCTCGGACTCGAGCAGGTCCTTCGGGATCGCGGCGGTGTTCAACGCGATGAACGGTCCGTTCGCGCGCGGGCTATGGCGGTGCAACGCGCGTGCGACAAGCTCCTTTCCGGTGCCTGATTCGCCCGTGATGAGCACGGTGGCCGCGGAATGCGACAGACGGCCGATGGCGCGGAACATGTCCTGCATCGCCGGCGCCTGACCAAGCATTTCGGGCGCTTCAGTGAGACTGTTGTCGTAAGCCGCTTCGCCACGCATGCTTTCATCGACGGCGCGCCGGATCAGCTCCACCGCCTTGTCCACATCGAACGGTTTCGCCAGATATTCGAACGCACCACCCTGGAATGCGGCGACGGCGCTGTCGAGATCGGAGAACGCCGTCATGATGATGACAGGCAAACCGGGCAACTTGTCGCGCACGGTCTGCAACAATTCAAGGCCCGAACCGCCCGGCATGCGGATGTCGGACACGAGCACTTGCGGACTCTCCTGTTCAAGCGCCGTCAGCGCGTCGCGGACGCCGGAAAAACTGCGCGTGGCGAAGTTCTCTCTTGCGAGCGCTTTTTCGAGCACCCAGCGGATGGATTGGTCGTCGTCTACTATCCAGATCGGCTTCATATAGTTCGGCGAGATGTCTTCGTGTGGTTCGGTATAAGCCCGTCGAAACGGTCAGGCGCACTAGCGCTTTTCAAAATGTCGATGAACCCTCGTAATCGATTCTTGACTCCGTGCTTCGGTGCTTCGTCCTTCATATGAGCAAGCTCACCCTTCGAACGGCAACAAGATGGTGAACTCAGTGCAACCCGGCTTGCTTTCCACTTCGATCAAACCATCGTGCTGCTGCACGAAAGTCTGCGCGAGCGTGAGGCCCAATCCGCTGCCGTCTTCTCGTCCGGACACGAGCGGATAAAAGATCCGGTCGCGTATTTCTTCCGGAATGCCGGGACCGTTGTCAGTGATATGCAAGTCCAGTGCCAGTTTGTGTAAGCGTTTTCCAATCGTCACTTTGCGCGCAATGCGCGTACGCAATTCAATACGTGCATCGCCTTGCGAAATACGTTCGCGCAGCGCTTCCGCCGCGTTGCGCACGATGTTGAGCAGCGCCTGGATAAGCTGCTCCTTGTCGCCTCGCAAATCAGGGACGCTCACGTCGTAGTCGCGCTCGAGCGTCAGGCCGCGTGGAAATTCCGCGAGGATCACGGCGCGCACGCGCTCGCAGACTTCGTGAATATTCACATCGCCGACAATATGAGGATGCCGGTGCGGCTCAAGCAACCGGTCGACCAGCGTTTGCAGCCGATCCGATTCCTTGATGATCACCTGCGTGTATTCGCGCAATTCATCGCGTTCGCGCGCACCCAACTCGAACTCGAGCAGTTGGGCAGCGCCCCGAATGCCGCCAAGCGGATTCTTGATTTCATGCGCGAGATTGCGAATCAGTTGCTTGTTGACTGCAGTCAGATCGTGAATACGCTCTTCGCGGTCAGTCTTCAGATGCCGCTCGTTCTCGAACAGTTCGAGCAACACGTAATTCGGTGCAACTTCCAGATACGCGACAATCGCGTGAATGTGCAGCGGCTCGCGGCCGGGACGCTCGAGCACGGCGTCAAGATGCGTCGCGTTAAAACGATGATCGGCAATCGACGCAATGGTCGTGACCAGTTCGTCTGCATTGGCGAACAGTTCGGGCCACGCGGTTTGAGCCAACTGCTTGCGTGAGCGCTCGAGCATGGCTTCCGCCGACGGATTCGCAAACGCGATCTTGAGGGTCAGCTTGTCCAGCACGAGCACGACTGTGGGCAGCGCTTCCATGCCCGGCAGTAAATGAGTAGCGACGAGCGCTGCGTCGTCGGACAACGAGTTGTCGGGAGGACTCTTTCTCGCCTTGATGAGATTCTTGAGAACCATCGTGCAGTGAGACCCCGTCTTGAAACTTGTCAGGAGAAGCGCCGGCGATTAAAAAAAGGGACGGCACGCCGTCCCTTTTTCGTTCATCCGACACTTCTGCTTCGCGTCACACGACGCGCTTCTCCGTGATACGGCAACCAGAGAAGCGCGCACGCCATGTAAGACGCTTACAGCGAGTAGTACATTTCGAACTCGATCGGATGCACAGCCTGGCGATAGCGCTGCAATTCGGTCGTCTTCAGTTCGATATACGCGTCGAGCATCGAGTCCGTGAACACGCCGCCAACCGTCAGGAACTCACGGTCAGCGTCGAGCGCGTCGAGCGCCTGGTCCAGACCGGAACACACGGTCGGGATCTTTGCATCTTCTTCCGGCGGCAAGTCGTACAGGTTCTTGTCCGCTGCTTCGCCCGGGTGGATCTTGTTCTGCACGCCATCCAGACCGGCCATCATCAGCGCCGAGAAGCACAGGTACGGGTTCGCCATCGGATCCGGGAAACGCGTTTCGATGCGGCGGCCCTTCGGGTTCGACACGTGCGGAATGCGGATCGAAGCCGAACGGTTCTTCGCCGAGTAGGCGAGCTTCACCGGTGCCTCGAAGTGCGGCACGAGACGCTTGTACGAGTTCGTCGACGGGTTCGTGATCGCGTTCAGCGCGCGAGCATGCTTGATGATGCCGCCGATGTAGAACAGCGCGAATTCCGACAGGCCTGCATATCCGTCACCGGCGAACAGGTTCTTGCCGTCCTTCCAGATCGACTGGTGAACGTGCATGCCCGAGCCGTTGTCGCCAACGATAGGCTTCGGCATGAACGTCGCCGTCTTGCCGTACGTGTGCGCCACGTTCTGGACGATGTACTTCAGTTGTTGCGTCCAGTCAGCGCGCTGAACCAGCGTCGAGAACTTGGTGCCGATTTCGTTCTGGCCCTGGCCCGCCACTTCGTGGTGGTGCACTTCGACCGGAATGCCGATCTGCTCGAGCAACAGGCACATTTCCGAACGGATGTCCTGGAACGTGTCGACGGGTGAAACCGGGAAATAACCACCCTTCGTGCCCGGACGGTGACCCGTGTTGCCACCTTCGAATTCCATCGACGACGACCACGGCGCTTCTTCCGAACCAACCTTGACGAAGCAGCCCGACTGGTCCGCGCTCCAGCGCACCGAATCGAAAATGAAGAATTCCGGCTCCGGGCCGAAGAAAGCAGCGTCGCCCAGACCCGAGCTCTTCAGGTACGCTTCAGCGCGCTTTGCCAGCGAACGCGGATCGCGTTCGTAGCCCTTGCCGTCCGACGGTTCCACGACGTCGCACGACATCACGAGCGTCGACTCTTCATAGAACGGGTCGATAAACGCGGTGTCAGCGTCCGGAATCAGCAGCATGTCCGACGCTTCGATCCCCTTCCATCCGGCGATAGACGAACCGTCGAAAGCGTGGCCGCTTTCAAATTTGTCTTCGTCGAATGCCGAGACCGGCACCGAAACGTGTTGCTCTTTACCGCGCGTGTCGGTGAAACGGAAGTCGACAAACTTGACGTCCTCGTCCTTGACGAGTTGCATGACGTCGGCCACGGATTTGCTCATTACCTATCTCCTGATTAACAAAAGTCGACGAACATCCATTCGCCGCCTAACCGATTCGAAACCATCGGCAAAGTCAAAAGCAGCTTCCATGCCAAGTGCACCAATGTTGCGCTAAGCGATTGAAGCTGCGCGCTTTTTCGGGGAAGCACCATCACCCTTCAAGGGGCTTACTCGATCAAAGTCGTGTCGCAATGCACATTTTAGGTGCATGCAATTGTGGGACCCATTACGTTAGCACTGATTCAGGGCAATTTAAACGCTTCGCACCAGCCCGATGCGTCCCCCGCCTCAAGCAACCGAGCACGATCGGACCGCTATCAGCACGCTAGAATGCCTGATTAAAATGTCCGATTGGAGACCCTGTCCATGAGCACGCTCGAGCAGTTGTACGCCCAGGCCATACATCGCGCCGATCAAAACCAATTGCCTTACGCGGGCGCCATTCTCCCCGCCGAGGCCTTCGAGCTTCTGCAACTCGACCCCTCCGTTCGTCTGGTCGACGTGCGCACGCGCGCCGAGCTCGACTGGGTGGGCCGCCCTGCCATCGATACCGCGCAATACTCGCACATCGAGTGGATTCAGTATCCGGGTTCGGTTCCCAACCCAGTATTTATCCAGCAGTTGCGCGAAGTGGCCGCGCCCGACACGCCTGTCCTGTTTCTCTGCCGCAGCGCTGCACGCTCGAAACTCGCAGCCGTCCTGGCCCAGAAAGAAGGTTTCACCAAGGCCTTCGACCTGCTCGAAGGCTTCGAGGGCGACAAAGACGGACAAGGTCACCGCAAAACCACTTCGGGATGGTGCTTCCGCGGTCTGCCCTGGATCGGCGCGTAAAACTTTTAGCGCAACGGCCGACCTCGTAGCGGCGTCTAAACCGCTGTGCCCGGCTCGACCTCGACCATCTCACCCCCGAGCGCCGCCACGCCCTCGCGCAGCCTGGCGAACGCGGCATTCGCCGCTTCCGGCTCACCTTTGACGCCCAGATCGATGTGAGCGCGCTCGAACACCGGTCCGCGCGCCGCGTCGCCAACGCTTGGCAGGCTGAAGACACGCACCCCGGTGAAGTCGCGTTCGATCGCCTCCATCAGCGGCGTGATACGCGATTCCGGCAGTCCGAAGACCAGCACCGACCGCTCGACATAAGGTGTCGCGTGATGCAAGTGTGCGTATTTCGTGTCCAGCACCCATTCGATCATCGGCCACGCCATGACAGGGAAACCGGGCACGAAATGGACATTCCCGACTGAAAAGCCGGGAATCCGGTTGTAGCTGTTCGGAATGATGCTCGCACCCTTCGGGAACGTGCCCATGTTCAGCCGATGCAGGTTTTCCGGCAACTCCAGATCGACCGGCTTGTCGCCCGCTGTTTCCCGTATGCGCGCGCGGATCAGTTCTGCGGCTTCCTGATGCAGTTCGAGCGGCACACCGAGCGCGGCGGCGGCACACTGCCGCGTGTGATCGTCGGGCGTGGCGCCAATGCCACCCGTCGAAAACACGATGTCGCCGGACGCGAAACTCCGTTTGAGCGTGGCTGTAATGCGTTCCCGGTCGTCGCCTATATATTCCGCCCAGTCGAGCGCCAACCCGCGTGCCGACAACAATTCGATAACTTTCGGCAGATGCTTGTCGGTCCTGCGACCGGACAAAATCTCATCGCCAATGATGACCATGCCAAAGCCCATGAATGCTCCCTGATCTTGAAATTAGCCGGAAATTCGGAATTCCGGTGGCTCGCCGGGACCGCCCAGCGGCGGCGCGACAGCAGCCGTTTCCACACGCAGGCGTTCGAGCGCGTGCAGGCAGTAATGTGCGAACCAAAGCGCCGAGAAAACGAGAATGAACGCGTAGATCCAGATGGTCACGGCCGCGACGACTGGAAACAACGGCAGCAGCCAGACGGACCACGCCCACAGCATGGTCGGCAAGGACCCGAGCAGGCCGCTGATCACGCCGATACCCAGGAGAGGCCAGCGCGCGCGCCGCACGATAGCCCGCCGCTCCTCCACGCTCGCGTGCAACGCGAGCGCGTCATACGTCATCACGCGATAAGTCAGCCAACCCCAGAGCAGAGGCGGAATGATCGCGAAAAATGGCGGAATCAGCCACAGCGGCAGCGTCACAACCAATAGCACCAGACAAACGAGCGTCGTGATGACTGAATGCCCGAGACTCCCGTACCAGGAGCCGCCGCGCCGCATTTCGAGTGCCGCGTACTGGCGCCGCGTGAGCAGCTTGAGCACTGACGGCATGGAAAGCGTCGCGATGAGCAACAAAATAGTCACGACGATCAACGGGATCGCCATGATCACGATGAAAAACGGCGCAATCACCGCGTGCAAAGCCGAGAACCCGATGGAATCGAAGAGCCGGTACATTGCCGACGTGAACGCCCAGCCGTCGAGCCAGTCACGCGCCGCGCCCGTCAGCGTTTGCCAGGAGAACCACAGGACAGCGCCCCACACGGCAGTTGCCACGGCAAATGGCATGAACGTCAGCCACAGCATTCTCGGGTGAAAAGCGTTCGCGAGCGCGCGCACGAACGAACGCAGCAAGTCATTCATGCAAGGATCGTTTGAAGAGGAAAGAAGACAGGATAAACCAGAGAGCGTTTGCCGCGCTGCTCGTCCGGATGGCTAACGCTGCAGGCTAAAACAGGAGCGCCGGCGGGCGGCCGGCGACAAGGTCTGAGGCAGTGCGTTGCGGTACGTTATGCACGCGTCGGACCCAGACCGCAGATCACACAGCGGCCGCGTCCGAATCCGAACCTGGAGCGCTGGTTGCCCGATTCGACGCAATGCGCGCCCCGATGCGTTTAAACGCAAGCCAGTGCTGCTCGATAAAGCTATCGCCGTAATTGCAGCCCGGCGCGCCGTTCACCGCGAGCTGATCGCGAATGCCGGTAGGTTCGAGTTCGCGATTCCACGACACGCTCCTGAAAAGCATGTCCCACCACGGCAGCAACACGCCGAAATTGCACCCGTAAGCGGTGCCTTCGTGGCCATAACCGACCGCGTGATGCCGCCGGTGGAACGTCGGGCTGACGAGCAAACGCTCGCCAAGCCAGCCGTAATGTAACCGGATATTGGCGTGTTGAAGGCTTTGCATCAGATTGGTGACCGCCACGAGCACCACGAACTGCGATGGTTGCACGCCGATCACCAGCGCCACGGTGGCGAAAAATCCAGCCTGCAAAATGTCGTCGAGCAAGTGGTTACGATCGTCGGACCACAGCGACATCTTTTGCTGGCTGTGGTGAACCGCGTGCAGCTCCCACCAGATACCGATCCGGTGCTCCATCCGGTGATACCAATACCCGGCGAAATCGAGCACGACAAGATAGATAGCGAACGCGACGAGCGGCTGGGAGGTCACGCCCGGCCAAAGGTTGTCGAGATCGATGTTGGCGATGTTGTGCAGCCGCAGCCAGCTTTGAAAGCTGTCGAAGAAAGGCTGGAAGGTGAAGAAAAAGAACAGGTTCAGGAGCCCGAGCTTGACGATCCATGTGTAAAGCGCGTCCACGCGCACGCCCTTGCGATCCGGCCACTTCTCAGCGGGCCGCAACGCTTCCAGCGGACGCAGGATGGCGTACATGGCGAGCACCTCCAGTACACCCACGATCACCCAATACAGCGCGTCGTAGGTGCCCTCGTCGTAACCCATCAAGCCGGTTTTGAACATGAACGGCTGCACCAAGTCGATGTAAAGCCACGTCTGTACGGTCGAGACGAAGCTGTCGAAAAGGGAGAAGATCGAATGAAACATGGTGCTCCGGTACAGGGTGCTGCTTGCTAGTCAATCCGCGATTCACGCGCAGGGAGAGATTTGCCCTCCCCGGCCCTACGCGCGCGCCTAGCCGCCATTCGGCCCGGTCACTGGCGCGCGATCGAAAAAGTAGATCCCGTGCGGCGACCGGCCGACAGCGATCGTCTGGATCAGTTTGCGATTGGTCATATCAATGATACCGATATGCTTCGCGAAGCGGAACGTCACCCAGAGATAGCGTTTGTCAGCAGAAAGTTCCATGTCGTCGGGTCCTGGCATCAGACCGGTGATGTCGCCAACGTTCGTCAACGCATCTTCGTCGATGATGCTGATCGTGCTCGCCACACGGTTGGACACAACCACATGCTTGCCGTCCGCGAGCGAGCGGAAATTGTGCGCGCCGTTGCCTGTCTTGATCGTCTTGACGATCTTCTGCGCCTGCCAATCGACAACCGCTACGTAGTCGGCGCCGGTCATGCCGACGAGCAGGTATTTGTCGCCGGGGGTCATCCAGAGGCCAGCCGGCACCTTGCCGACCTTCATCTTCCACTTGATCGTCTGGGTCGCCAGGTCGATTGCCGCGACTTCGCCTGAAACCTGCAGCGAAATAAATGCCGTCTTGCTGTCGTTCGTGAACGCGATATGGCTTGGCATGACCGCTAGCGGCAAGCGCTTCGCAATCGAAATGTTCGCGCCGTCGTAGCGATAGATATCCACGCGGTCGAGCCGCAATCCGGTTGAGACGAACCACTTCTTGTCCGGCGAGAACCCAACCTGATACGGATCCTCGATGTTCTCCACCCAGCGCTGCGGCTTGCCCGTCTTCGGGTCGACGAACATCAGGTTGTTCGACACCGAATTTGCCACGATCAGGGACGCGTTGTCGGGCGTCGCCATTAGATGGTGCGGCTCCTTGCCCGTCGGGACGGTGGAAACGACCTGATGAGTGGTCTGGTCGATAAGGCTCAGCGTGGCCTCACCGGAATTCAGCACGATGACGTTGTTGGCGCGCGCAGGCGCGGACAATGACAAGGCGGCGACGATCATTGCAGCGCCGGCAGCGGACGCGCGAACGAGACGGATAGGGAAAGAGTTACGCATGAAAGCTCAGGTCGGAAAACAGCGGCCATTGTAGAACGTTTGCGCCCATCGAAGTGTTGATCCAAAAGGGAGTTTTCTGCGTTTTTTGGCATCCGCGGCACAAATGCGACGGCGGCCGCCCTGAAGCGTCGTTCTCGCGAGTGGGAGCGTACCTATTAAGAGTGAATTGAGAATAAGCCGCGATGGCGCTCTCGACCAATCGCATCGCACAGAATGAAGCGACAACATTTCACGTAATTTTTCATTAGTTTGCATTCCAAAGTTTATGTAGTGCAATCCGATATTTTTTAGGAAAGATCGTGTATTTCACAAGCTCAATAAACGGGATCATCCCGAGCTTCTGAGTCCGAAGCGTAGCAATGCAGGAAGGCTGTCCGACGCCCGATCGGGCCAGAATTTACGAGGCGGAAGATCCTCGTTCCAGGGAGTGTTCGCGTTCAGGTGTCTTCCTATTACGTTAGGCAGGCTCGGACGCGATGTATTCCATCGATCCATCCGACATGTATTTGTCAAATTGTTAGACATCCTTCTTTCATGAATAGAATCTTTAAAGCAATCTGGAACGAATCCTCAGGCACCTGGGTTGATGACGGTGGCCAGGATCAACTGGTATTCCCGGCAGTCGAATCGGCGTCGAATCGCGGCGCCAGCTATCGGTCGACCGATGCCCTGCGCAAGCTCAAGCCTGGCATGAACAAGCCCCAGATTGCCAGCCTTCTGGGTCGTCCGCAGTTTCATGAGGGGTTCTTTGGCGTGCGCGAATGGGACTACGTGTTGAACGTGACGAACGACGCAGGTGCGCTGCAAATGGTGTGTCAGTTGAAGACAGTGTTTACGTCGCATGACGAAGCGGGCAATTTCTATCGCAAATGCGGCGACAGCGTGGAAACGCTGACTGACGGCAAATGGCAGAAATACCAAGCAACTCGACAGGATGCGCAAACGAGTGGGCAAGTTAACGCTCAGGCCGCCACCCAACCTAGCGTTCTGGTAGCGACGCCCCTGAACCTTGAAGTCGTCCAGACCTCGAGCGAATCGGCGAAGTAAAATCTTGTAGAAACCGGAAAGCGCGAGACTTGCTTCAGCAGGTCCCGCGCTTTTCTCAGTTTACCGCTGCATCGATTCCCACACCTTGTACAAGCGCTTGACCGATATCGGCATGGGCGTACGAAGTTCCTGCGCAAACAGCGACACGCGCAGTTCTTCCAGCAGCCACCTGTACTCACTCAATCGCGCATCCGCCACACCACCGCGTTGTGCAATCGCCCGCTGATAGTTTTGCAGCAGCGGCGCTATCTCCGCCGACAACCGCGCGTCTCTCACCGCATCGGCTTTGAGCTTTTCGATACGTAAGGCCATCGCGTTCAGGTACCGCGGAAAGTGCGATAGCTGCGTGTACGGCGTATCGATAACAAAACGCTTGCCGATCAACGCATTCAACTGCGCGATCATGTCCGTGTATGGCGTGCCGAACGACTTGGCCTGTGTCAACTTCTTCGATACCGACGCGTACTCGGACAGGATCTGCCCCGCCAGGCGTGCGATCTCCTGCGCGAGCAAGGTCAGCCGGCTCTTCCCCTGATCACGTCGCGTGTAGAAATCACCATCGTTATCAGGCAGCGGATCTTGCAGGCACGCGCGATCCAATGCCGTTTCGATAATCTGACTCCCCAACTCCTCTTGTGTGCCCAGCGCCATGTATTGCAACGACATCTCGCGCAAACCGCCGAGATTACGCTCGAGATAGCGAATCGGTTCACGCAACTGCAGCGCGAACAATCGACGCAAACCCGCCCGATGAATCCGCGCCGCTTCCTCCGGCGAATCGAACACTTCGACGTCGCAATGTGTGACCCGATCGACGAGCGCCGGATAGCCAAAAAGCGTCTGGCCGCGCCGCCGAATCTCCAACAGTTCGGGCAGCTTGCCGAAGTCCCACGTGGTCAGGTTTTCGTACAGCGCGGTGCTGGAACTGGAACCGGACGAATCGGATGTTGAGGCGGCTCGCGTGACCGGTGTCGCTACATCATTGCCGCCATCCAACGTCGCGCCCGCAGCCAGCTTCTGAAAATGCTGCTGCGCCTGTCCGCCAAGTTCAGTTCGCAATTGCGCCAGATTGCGGCCCATCGCGAGCTGCCGGCCGTGTTCGTCGATGACCTTGAAGTTCATGAACAAATGCGCCGGCAAAGTTTCGAGCTTGAAGTCCGACGGTTTCATCGCGATCTGCGTTTGCTCGCGAATGTCCGCGATCAACGCTTCGAGCAAACCGCCCGCGCCGAACGTCTTGCCGCTATGCCGCTCGACCACGCCGGCCGAGAACTCGGGCAAGGGCACGAGATGCCGCCGCAACTTCTGAGGCAACGACTTCAGCAGCAACTGTATTTTCTCTTTCAACATGCCGCGAACCAGCCACTCGGAGCGGCGTGCATCGACTTGATTCAGACCAAATAGCGGCACGGTCAGGGTCACCCCGTCGCGTGGAGAGCCCGGCTCGAAGTGATAGGTCAGCGTCATTTCGATGCCGGCCATCGTCATCCGTTTCGGAAACAGGTCGGTCGTGACGCCGGCCGCTTCGTGACGCATCAAGTCGTCGCGCGACAGGAACAAGAGACGCGCCGCGCCGTCCTTCTTCTCCTCATCCCGATACCAGCGTTCGAACGCCGCGCCGGAATAGATGCCCTTTGGCACAAGTGAATCGTAGAAAGCGAAAATCAGTTCATCGTCGACGAGCACGTCCTGGCGACGCGACTTGTGTTCCAACTGTTCGATATCCGCCAGCAGCTTGCGGTTGTGCGCAAAAAACGGCAGCTTCGTCTCGAACTCACCGTCAACTAGCGCACCGCGAATAAACAACTCGCGTGCGCGCACCGGATCCTGCTTGCCAAAACTCACACGACGTCTTGCATAGACCGTCAGGCCATGCAACGTCGCGCGCTCGAAAGCTGCGACCTGCGCCGCCTTCTTTTCCCAATGGGGTTCCGAGATCGATTTGCGCAGCAAATGCGCGCCGACTTGCTCAAGCCATTCCGGTTCGATTTTCGCGATGCATCGCGCATACAACCGGCTCGTTTCGACAAGCTCCCCTGCCATCACCCAGCGCCCGGCTTTCTTCAACAGCGCCGAACCCGGCCACAGATAAAACTTGATGCCGCGTGCGCCGAGGTAATACGGCTCGTCGTCGGCTTTCAGGCCCACGTTGCCGAGCAAACCCGTCAGCAAAGCGAGATGAATCTGCTCGAACGTGGCTTCGGATTCGTTCAGGCGCCAGCCGTGTTCGCGCACGACAGTCAGTAATTGCGAATGCACATCGCGCCATTCACGCAGACGCACGTGATTCAGGAAGTTCGCGCGGCAGGCGTCAGTGAGCTGCTTGTTCGATTTCTTGTGCGCGATGGCGTCATCGAACCATGTCCACATCCGTGTCCATTGAAGGAATTCGGAGCGCTCGTCGGCGAATTTCTTGTGCGCCTGGTCGGCCTGCTCCTGCGCCTCGATCGGCCGGTCGCGCGGGTCCTGAACCGACAACGCGCTCGCGATGATCAACACTTCGCGCAACGACTGATGGTCGCGCGCGGCAAGAATCATCCGGCCAACGCGTGGATCGAGCGGCAAACGCGCCAGCTCGCGGCCGAGCGGCGTGAGGGCGTTGTCGTCATCGACAGCGCCGAGCTCGTTCAAAAGCTGATAACCGTCGGCGATCGCGCGGCCCGGCGGCGGTTCGAGGAACGGAAACGTCTCTATGGCCGTCAGGTGCAGCGACTTCATCCGCAAGATCACCGAAGCAAGCGAGGACCGCAGGATTTCCGGATCGGTGAAACGTATTCGAAGGTTGTAATCGTCTTCTTCGTAGAGACGAATACACACGCCGTCCGCCACCCGCCCGCAACGGCCTGCGCGCTGATTCGCCGAACTTTGCGAAATCGGCTCGATCTGCAACTGCTCGACCTTGTTTCGATACGAATAGCGTTTGACGCGGGCAAGCCCGGTATCGACGACATAACGAATCCCCGGCACCGTCAGCGACGTTTCCGCGACGTTCGTCGCCAGCACGATCCGGCGCGTGTTCGATGTGCGGAACACCCGCTCCTGCTCGGCGGCGGAAAGGCGCGCGAACAGCGGCAGGATTTCCGTGTGCGGCGGATGGTGCTTGCGCAACGCTTCGGCAGCGTCGCGGATTTCGCGCTCGCCGGGGAGGAACACGAGGACGTCGCCGGGACCTTCGCGGCAGAGTTCATCGACGGCGTCGACAATCGCTTCCATCAAGTCGCGATCGTTTTCGCGCTGGGTCTTTGGGCGATCCGGACGATCCGGACGGTCTTTTTGCGACGTTCCCGACGTCGTTCCCTGCGCAGCCTTGATGGCCGGACTGTCTTCCTCGACCGGCCGATACCGCACCTCGACGGGATACAACCGCCCGCTCACTTCAATGACCGGCGCGGGTTTTTCATCGCTGCCGAAATGGCGCGCGAAACGGTCGGCATCGATCGTCGCCGATGTCACGATCACCTTCAAATCAGGCCGCCGCGGCAGGATTTCGCGCAGATAACCCAGCAGGAAATCGATGTTCAAGCTGCGCTCGTGCGCTTCGTCGATGATGATCGTGTCGTACGCGGCGAGCATCGGGTCGGTTTGCGTTTCAGCGAGCAAAATGCCGTCGGTCATCAGTTTCACCGACGCGCCGGGCGAGAGGTTGTCCGTGAAACGGACCTTGTAGCCGACTACCTCGCCGAAAGGCGTACCGAGTTCTTCCGCGATCCGCCGTCCTGTCGCCGATGCCGCAATCCGCCGCGGCTGCGTATGGCCGATCAGCCCTGTGCCGCCCGCCCCGAGCCCGCGCCCGAGCGCGAGACAGATTTTTGGCAGTTGCGTCGTCTTGCCGGAACCCGTTTCACCGCTCACGATCACCACTTGGTTCGCCTGGATCGCGGCAGCAATTTCGTCGCGCCGGGCGGAAACCGGCAGCGCTTCAGGGAAACGGATTGGCGGAATGGGGTTCGGTTCGACTACGCGGCGCGGGCGTGGGGTGTCGCGTTGTTGAGGACGCGCGTCGGGGCGTGTGGCGTCGGGTTGCGGGCGAGCGACTCGCCCGGCGGCGTCAGGCTGCGAGCGAGCTGCGAGCCGGGCAGCGTCCGCTGGGGGACGCGCAGCAGGCCGCTTAGGATCGCGTTCTGGTCGGCGGCGCTGTTGCGCATTTTCTGGTGAGTGTCCGTCTTCCTGCTCGCGAGTGTCGCTCGCGCCCGGTTTCTGATCGCTTCGATTGTTCGCAGGTTGCACATGAGCGCTAACCACCGGTTGCACGATATCGGTGCGTTCACCAATGCGGGATTCCTGCGTACGTTGAACATTTGCGTCCTGTAAAGGACGCTCACCGCCGACGCGTTGTTGTACAGACGCATCGGCTGGCTTATGAATCCGGGGTTTCCGCTGATCGCTTCGCGGCCGGGTATCTGAAGCTGACCGTTCGTCCGTTTTTTTCGCCGAACCGCCAACCATCGCCGCGGTTTGCGCTTTCGTTTCAGGTTCGCGCCGCAGCGACGTTTCGATGGCTGGCTTCCCCTGCTGCCCCGACCCAACCCGGGAAACGCGGTCACTGCGCGGTACGTTGAAACTGGCAGCCGACGCAACGTTGGCGCCACTGTTCGCAGCCCCCGGACTTCTCGAACCACCGGTGGACACACGTTCGTCCCGCGCCGTCGTTGGCGTCGTTGGCGTCTTCACTGCATCGGTTCGTTTTGTCGCCGGGGCGCCCTCCTGGGTACCGACACGCACAGTCGCGCTTTCACCACGCCGCTCGGAGGCCGCAGCAGGAGCCGGAGAACTGGAGGGGATTATCTTGCCGGACGACAAAGACAATGACGCCAGCGCTGACAGCGACGATAACGAAACCGCGCCGCCGCGCTCGTCTTTTCGCGCCGAACCTTGCCGCGAGGCGGAAGACGCGGAAGACGCGGAAGACGCAGAAGACGCAGAAGACGCAGAAGCAGACGTAGAACCGGACGAACCTTTCGGTTCACTTCGGGAAGAAGAAAAAGACGGAGAAGAAGAAGGCGAAACCGCCCCCTTCTGAACGCTTTTTTTCGATGCTTGCTGACCAGCAGCCGAACCCGCAGCGGAACCGGACGCCGCACCGCCCGCTGCTGCCCCCGACACCCCTGCAAACCGCCGCGCAGCCGCTTCCTTCTTGCGATTCGAGGCGCTTTCAGCACCGCCTCCCGCGTCATCTTCGCCATCGCTTTCGCGCGCCGCTGCATCGCGCAGCAGCGCTTCACGCAGCTTTTTCAACTGCTCCTGGGGGTCAAGCTTGTCCGCATCGGCGGGACGTTTGGAAACATTCGGCATAGCACGGCATTATAATCCCGGCATGAATTCTCAAACCGACCTCCCCGCCGCGCCTCCGCCGGTTACGACCGAGCCCGAAGCGCCTGATGACCACGCCCAGTTCGTCGACTGGATGCGCTCGGTCGCCCCCTATATCCACGCGTTCCGCAACAAGACCTTCGTGGTTGCGTTCGGCGGCGAGCTGGTGCAGGAAGGACGTCTGAACGCACTCGTCCAGGACGTCGGGCTGCTGCACGCCATGGGCATCCACGTCGTGCTCGTGCACGGTTCGCGACCCCAGGTGGAAGAGCAGTTGAATCTGCACGGCGTGGAATCGGAGTTTTCGCACGGCTTGCGCATCACCGACGCCCGCGCGCTCGAATCCGCGAAGGAAGCCGCCGGCGAAGTGCGCCTCGACATCGAAGCGGCGATCAGCCAGGGCTTGCCGAACACGCCGATGGCGCACGCGCACATCAGCGTCGTATCGGGCAATTTTGTGACAGCGCGGCCAGTCGGCATCCTGGATGGCGTCGATTTCCAGCACACCGGCGTGGTGCGCAAGATCGACGGCGATTCCATTCGCCATTCGCTTACCAGCAGCAAACTCGTTCTGCTTTCGCCACTCGGCTTTTCGCCGACAGGCGAGGCGTTCAATTTGTCGATGGAAGATGTGGCGTCGGCGGCGGCAATTGCACTGCGCGCCGACAAGATCATTTTCCTCACCGAAACCCCTGGTCTCGTCGATGAAAACGGCGAACTAGTGCGCGAAATGTCGCTGGACGATGCCTACAGGCTGCACGAAAGCGGTGAATTGCAAGGCGACGCCGCGTTTTACCTGAAGCACACCATTCGCGCCTGCCGTGGCGGCGTGGCGCGGGCGCACATTATTCCCTACGCGCTCGACGGCAGCATCCTGCTGGAATTGTTCCTGCACGATGGCGTGGGCACGATGATCTCGTACGAGAACCTCGAAAGCCTGCGCGAAGCGACACCGGATGACGTCGGCGGGATCTTGACGCTGATCGAGCCGCTGGAAATGGACGGCACGCTCGTGCGGCGCGGCCGGCACCAGATTGAACGCGATATCGACCATTTTTCGGTCATCGAGCACGACGGCGTACTGTTCGGTTGCGTGGCGCTGTATCCGTACACGCAGGAACGCATCGGCGAAATGGCTTGCCTGACGGTCTCGCCCGAAGCGCAAGGTTCCGGCGACGGCGAACGTTTGTTGAAGCGCGTCGAGCAGCGTGCGCGCGCCCGCGGCCTCACGCATATCTTCGTGCTGACCACGCGGACCGAGCACTGGTTTCTCAAGCGCGGCTTCGTGAAGGTGACCGTCGACGATCTGCCGGAAGACCGCCGCCGGCTGTACAACTGGCAACGCAAATCGCTTGTGCTGATGAAGCAGCTTTAATCACTCTATTTGGAGACGTCCGTCGGACGAAGGCGCCAATTAACGCGCCGCTCGACACGAGGCGTCCAGCTACCCCGCTACAGGAGAATGACAGATGGCTCGAATGGTTCAATGCGCGAAGCTCGGCAAGGAAGCCGAAGGACTCGACTTTCCGCCGCTGCCGGGCGAACTCGGCAAGCGGATCTATGAAACGATATCGAAGGAAGCGTGGCAAGGCTGGCTCAAGCAGCAAACCATGCTGATCAACGAAAATCGTCTCAACATGGCTGATCCGCGTGCGCGTCAGTACCTGTTGAAGCAGACGGAAAAGTACTTCTTCGGCGAAGGCGCCGACACCGCCCAAGGCTACGTGCCGCCGACGCAGAGCTAGTCGAACCACGCCGTTCCGGACTAGTTTCGGTCGACAAAAAGCCGGTCTTTCGAGGCCGGCTTTTTCATTTCCGAGACCGGGGTCCAAGGTCCCCCGCAGCCCACCGGTTTGCGCATCGTCTGGCATCGTGCTAACATCTCCCCCTTTCCAACTGCAATTCAAAGTCAATTTCTTAGCAATGACGCGCCTGAAGCATGCTTTCAAGCGCTAATTCGAGATATCGGCGAGTGTTGTGGAGGCTTCCCCGGGTCTGGATTTTCCCGTGGACAAGTTGAACTCAAGCCTCTTCAATCGTGACGCAGCATGCAACAGGACAACAGCGCCGTTGGCGCCCCCCGTTGTCAAATTTCGCCGCGTCCAGCCATCAATCCCCGTAGCACCCGTGTAGTTATCCACGAGTTATCCACGAAGTGCCCTTTCGCGACCATCGCCGCGAGGCATAGGCATTGTCCAACGCGCCATCGACACATCTCTCATGCGTGCGGCGTGCGGGCAACGGCTTTCAGTTCACGCACGGGAATTCGCCAACTCGCCTCGTCGCGAAACTGCACTTTCCCGGCAACGTGCGCCTGGCGCACGCCGAACCGTCCCGTGGGCGGCTCGGCAACAAACCTGGAGCTTTTCTTCATGGCAACACCGAACGACGGCCTCTGGCGACAAACCCAACCCGAAAAAGACCTGTCGCTCGACGACATCACCATCGTCGATAAATCGCTGCTCAAGCGTGCAGTCGGCGCGATGGCAATCGGCAACGCGATGGAATGGTTCGACTTCGGCGTCTACAGCTATATCGCGGTGACGCTCGGCAAAGTGTTCTTCCCGTCGGCCAATCCGGGGGCTCAATTGATCGCCACGTTCGGCACTTTCGCCGCGGCGTTTCTTGTGCGTCCGCTCGGCGGCATGGTGTTTGGACCGCTGGGGGATCGCATCGGCCGCAAGCGAGTGCTCGCGATGACGATGATCATGATGGCCGTCGGCACGTTTTGTATCGGCTTGATTCCGGCTTACGGAAGCATCGGCATTTTTGCGCCGATCCTGCTACTCGTCGCGCGTTTGGTGCAGGGCTTTTCGACGGGCGGCGAGTATGGCGGCGCGGCGACGTTCATCGCGGAATTCGCGACGGACAAGAAGCGCGGTTTCATGGGCAGTTTTCTCGAGTTCGGCACGCTCGTGGGGTATGTGCTGGGCGCGGGATGCGTTGCTGTTCTGACCGCGACGATGTCCGAACAATCGCTGCTCTCCTGGGGATGGCGCATTCCGTTCCTGATCGCGGGACCGCTCGGGTTGATCGGTTTGTATATCCGGCTGAAGCTCGAAGAGACACCGGCATTCCAGCGTGAAGCCGATAAACGCGAGAACGAAGCGCACAGCACGCCCAAAGAGCAATTGCGCGATATGTTGGTCAAGCAGTGGAAACCCATGCTGCAATGTGTCGGGCTCGTGCTGATTTTTAACGTGACCGACTACATGGCGCTGTCTTATTTGCCGAGTTATCTCTCCGCCACGCTGAAATTCAACGAAACGCACGGACTCTTCATCGTGCTGGTCGTGATGGTGCTGATGATGCCGATGACGCTTGGTGCCGGCCATCTGTCGGACAAGGTCGGGCGCAAGCCGGTGATGCTGTTTGGATGCGTCGGTTTGCTGCTGTTGTCGATACCCGCGCTGACGCTGATCCGCATGGGCACCGTGTTGCCCGTCTTCAGCGGCATGCTGATTCTCGGCATGTTGCTGTCGTGCTTCACCGGTGCGATGCCGTCGGCGTTGCCGGCGCTCTTCCCCACCAAGATCCGCTATGGCGCGCTTGCTATCGGCTTCAACGTATCGGTTTCGCTGTTCGGCGGCACGACGCCGCTGGTGACGGCGTGGCTGGTTTCATCGACGGGTAATCTGATGATGCCGGCGTACTACCTGATGGGGGCATCGGTGATCGGGATTGTCTCGGTGCTCGCACTTCATGAGACCGCCAGGAAGCCGCTGAAGGGATCGCCGCCGTGTGTGGGTTCGCGCTCGGAAGCGCATGCCGTGATTCGCGGTGTGCGGCAAGCCGCCGAAATGGATGACCGAGTGCCGGAGGTGACGGCACACGCGTAACGCTGGGCAACGAGTTGTTCAGCTAACAGCAAAGAGGCCGTTCCAAGTCACGTGGAACGGCCTCTTTGCCTTTCGGTCGCGTCAAGCCAACCGCTAACACTACGTTCACCCCTGCTTTCACTCAACCAGCCGCACGATCTCGACCTGCACCTCGCCCTTCTCGATCAGCATGATGCCCAACGTCACCGGCAACTTGAATCGACGCGGCCCGGCGCTTCCCGGGTTCACGAAAAGCGTCGCGCCGCGGCGCTCGACTAATGGCTTGTGCGAATGGCCGGTGACCACCACGTCGATACCGTCGAGCTGCTCTGGAACATCGGCGATATCGTGAACGACATGAATCGCCGTATCGCCGATACGAAATGTCCGCGCTTCCGGCAAGTCGTCGATCAGCGCGCCCGAGTCGTTATTGCCGCGGATCGCGGTGACGGGCGCGAGTTCGTTGAGGGTATCGAGGACGGCGGGATTGCAGATATCGCCGGCGTGGATGATGTGCTCGCAGCCGCGCAACGCATCGAGCGCTTCGGGACGCACGAGGTTGTGGGTATCGGAGATGATGCCAATGCGGATCACGGATGACATGGGCTTCGCTCGCAGAACTTCATGGCCCGAGCGTAGCACTGTTCATGCCGATGAAATCAGCGCGCAAAGGTCATTGCTCTTCCGTCAGCAAGACTTTTTCCACGCGCCGGTCGGGCACGAGCCATACGACTGCCACGATCGCGTATAAGGCCGCGGCAACCCACGGCTCCCAGAACGACGCGGCGATTGCAACCAGATACAGCACCACTGAAATCTTGCCCTTGCGGTCCGAGCCGATCGCGCGTTCGAGCATCGAGTTGGCCCCGTGCAGGCCGATCAACGCGCGCGTGAGGATGTACCACGCAACCGCCGTCATGAAGAGATCGAAGCCGTAAAGCGCGGTGGGCCATGACGCGAGATGGCTCTCGCCCATCCAGTTGGTAGTAAACGGGAACAGAGACAGCCAGAACAGCACGTGGAGGTTCGCCCACAGCACGCTGCCGTTGACACGCTTGGCCACGTGCATCAGGTGATGGTGGTTGTTCCAGTAGATGCCGACATACACGAAGCTCAGCACGTAGGCGCAGAACACGGGAGCGAGCGCGCCGAGCGCCGCGAGATCGGCGCCGTGAGGCACCTTGAGTTCGAGCACCATGATCGTGATGATGATGGCGATCACGCCGTCGCTGAATGCCTCGATCCGGTTCGTGCCCATCTTCGTCCTTTCTCGTGCTTCGTCGTTTTGCCGCTGGGGTCCACCGTCCGGCGCACAGGTGCTGGCCTTTGAGGTTGAGGGAAGCGTGTCCGCGTGACGTGGCACTCCCCGATTGCGGCCGCACCCAGGCCGCGCGCAGCAAATTATGCGTGAGCGGCCCGGCGTTGTCGATTTAGCGTGAAAGAAACCGCATGCGCGACGCTAGCGCCTGTCTGGATTGGCCCCTCAGCCGTCCGATGGTAGAATCGCGTCCGCCTGGCGGGGTGATGAAATTGGTAAACATAGCGGACTTAAAATCCGCCGCCTAACGGCTTGCCGGTTCAAGTCCGGTCCCCGCTACCATGCGTCAGATTCAACGAACGTTTCCGGATCAAAGAGGGCGTTTGGCTGCCGCGCGCAGATCAATGCGATGATCACTGTATATTCATACAGCAACGTATCGACGCCATTGCGCGCCTTCCCGGATTTCATACGCTTCGGTTGAAAGAAACGAGAAGCCGTGGACACGCTTTATCGATGCGAAACCGCTAGTCACCTGTCTTCGCCTAACCGACTGAAGTAGACTGCGCGTCCTACCTAGCGCGAGCCATCATGAAACATCGAACCTTTTATGCGGTGGCCGCTGCTGCCGTTCTTACCTGCACTGCAGGTTGCACAACGGCGTATCGCAACGGCCAGGAATGCAAGGCCAAGATGGTCGAGACCTATCCGGCCTCGAAACCCAAGCTGAGTTACGACCCGCCCCGAGTCGCTTATGAAGGCACGCGTGTCGTGGTCGAGGGAAGCTACACCAAAAAAATCCCGCCGACGGGCGTCACCCCCATCAAGACGACGTCGCAGACGGTGCCGGCAGCGGTCGAATGTACGTTCGCAAGCGGCACGCTCAAGACGTTCCAGTGGCTGACACCGGCGGACCTCGCAGAAAAGTACCCGCTGAAGCCGGGCACCGACGACACGGAGTAAGTGCTTCGTCAGCCAGCGCAGGAATGTGGCCCGATTGGCTCGCCTATGAAAGCCTGGGTTCGTGCAGGCAAACGCGGACGCCGGACATGCCGGCAGCTTCTCCAAAGTAAAACGCACCCAGCGTCACGGTCAGCAGACTCCGATCGTCTTTAGTATCATCAGCGGCTCGCTTCATGCCTTGAATCATCGAGCCCCGCCATGTCCGCTGCCGCCACCGATTCCGATTCCAGTTCCACTTCTCACGCCCCGCATCATCCGCACTACTCGCGCGCCACCTTGCTCGTCCTGGCGACGATCGCAGGCGTATCGGTGGCGAATATCTATACGAATCAGCCGCTGCTCGCGGCATTTCGCGCGTCGTTTCCGGAAAGCGCGGGGCTGATCGGTGCGGTGCCGGCTGTCACGCAACTCGGCTATGCGATCGGCATGTTATTGCTGGCGCCGCTCGGCGATCGCTTCGACCGCCGCCTGATCATTCTTCTGCAACTGGCCGCGCTCGGCATCGCGCTGGTCGGTGCAACGGCCGCGCCCACGCTCGGCGTGCTGATCGCCGCGAGCCTCGCGCTCGGCATTGTGGCAACCATTGCACAGCAAGCGGTGCCGTTCGCCGCCGAACTCGCGCCGCCGGCGCAACGCGGTCACGCGGTCGGCACAGTGATGAGCGGCTTGCTGATCGGCATCCTGCTCGCGCGCACGGTCTCGGGTTTCGTCGCGGAATACTTCGGATGGCGCGCCGTCTACGGCGCTTCGGTCGCGGCGACAATCGGGCTCGCCGTACTCGTCGTGATGCGCCTGCCGCGCAGCAAGCCGACGTCCACGCTGCCCTACGGCCGCCTGCTCGCATCGATGTGGCATCTCGTGGTCGAAACGCCGGCGCTACGCGAAGCATCGATGACAGGCGGCGCCTTGTTCGCGGCGTTCAGCATCTTCTGGTCCGTGCTCACGCTGTTACTCGCGGGCGAGCCGTTCCATCTCGGTCCTCAAGCCGCCGGCCTGTTCGGCATTGTCGGTGCGGCGGGCGCGCTGGCCGCGCCGCTCGCGGGCAAGTCGGCGGACAAGCGCGGACCGCGCGCAGTGGTTTCGCTGTGCATCGTGCTCGTGGCCGTGTCGTTCGTGGTGTTCGCGCTGTCGGGACGCAGTCTCGTGGGGCTGGTGATCGGCGTGATCGTGCTCGATATCGGCGTGCAAGCCGCGCAGATATCGAATCAATCGAGGATCTACGCGCTCAAGCCGGAAGCGCGCAGCCGCGTGAATACCGTGTACATGGTCGTGTATTTCATCGGCGGCGCAGCGGGATCGGCGGTCGCATCGCTGGCGTGGCATGCGTTCGGATGGGTCGGCGTGTGTATGGCGGGGCTTGCGGCCACCGGGCTTGCCGGGCTGAGCCATTCGCGAAGCCGGTTAAAGAAAGCCTGAGCGAATCACTGAGACACTCAAGCACGCTCCCGCGATCAACCCCGCTCGCGCGCGTAGTGATGCAGCGCGTCGAGGACGCGGTCGAATTCCAGGGATTTATCGAAGAAATGGCGCACGCCGTATTGCAGGCAGCGCTCACGATACGCCGGCAGCGCATGGTTCGTGAGCACGGCGGCGAAGGCCGACTCGGTCATGCCGGTGCGCTGCAAATACGCCAGCACCTCAACGCCCGAACCGCGCTTCAATTGCAGATCGACGATCACCGCATCGAATCTCTGCGATGCCAGCAGCGCAATCGCAGTCTCAGGCGTGTCGGCCCATGCGGTGACCCGCAGTTCGCCGGACGCATCGATCGCTTCCACCAGGCTGCGCCGGATCAACGGCGAGTCTTCGATCAGCAGTACGCTCAGCGGCCGCTCACGCGCGAATCCGGTTCCGTCGACGATCGTTTGTTGGCCCACGGCGGGCATCCTCCTACTCGATCAAGCCGTTCTTGATCGCGTAATACGTGAGATCGGCATTGTTCGCGAGCCGCATTTTTTCGAGAACGCGCGCGCGATATGTGCTGATCGTCTTCACCGATAAATGCAATTCCTCCGCTATTTCCGTCGGAATCTGGCCGCCCGCAAGCTTGCAAAAAATCTGGAACTCCCGTTTGGACAAAGTCTCGTGCGGGCGCTCGGTCGCGGGTTTCTCGAGCTTGTCGGCAAGCGCATCGGCGATAACTTCCGACAGATACCGGTGGCCCCGCGCCACCGTGCGAATGGCCCGCACGATCTCGTTGGGCGCCGCGTCCTTGTTCAGATAACCGTTGGCGCCCGCGCGCAGCAGGTTGATCGCATACTGGCTTTCCGGATAACCCGACAGCATCAGCACGCCCTGCTCCGGGCGAATCTGCTTGATCACGCGCAAGGTGTCGATACCGTTCTTGTCCGGCATGGCGATATCCAGCAGCACGACATCGAACGCGCTTTCGCGCACGAGCGCAATGGTTTCGTCGCCGCTGGACGCTTCGGCGGCGACTTCCATGTCGGGTTCATCGGCGACGAATTGCCGGAACCCGCTTCGCACAATGGCGTGATCGTCCGCTATCAACACTCGAATCATCTGCGCTGCCCGCGGGCGTTTTTATGGTGAGTCATTGTACTGACGACGCGCGGCGGGAAAAATCCCGACGCGCGTCGTCCTGGAGCTTCGATATTCCTATACCACCAACCAACGATCAGCCGTCGAGACCGTCGAGCAGGTCCGCCATGTCGTCGGCGTGCTCTTCCTCGACTGCCAGGATCTCTTCGAAGATTCGGCGCGTGGTGACATCCTTTTCGCCGAGATAGTGAATGATTTCACGATACGTATCGATCGCAATACGTTCAGCGATCAGGTTCTCGCGAATCATGTCGATCAGATTGCCGCCTTCCTTGTACTCGGAATGCGAGCGCGACGCGAGGCTATCGGGTGCGAAATTCGGCTCACCGCCCAATTGCACGATGCGTTCGGCAATGGTGTCGGCGTGTTCCTGCTCTTCGGTCGCGTGCTGCGCGAATTCCGCCGCGACGGCTTCCGAATGAATGCCCTTGGCCATGAAGTAGTGGCGTTTGTAGCGCAGCGTGCAGACAATCTCGGTCGCGAGCGAGTCGTTCAGCAGTTTCAGTACGACTTCCTTGTCGGCGCCGTAGGTCGATGTGACGGGGCCATCGTCCATGTGTTGACGCGCATCGGCGCGGATTTTTTCCACGTCCAGCACGAACGGATCGGACTTGCGGCCGGATTCCTTCGATGGTGCCGGTGCAGCTTTTACAGCAGACGATTTCGACATGGACATGCTCCAGAAAGAGGGTGTTTTTCGTTCTACGGCAGGACAGGTTCGTGACAGGAGCTTTGCCGGAGACCGGCTCGCGCGCGGGCCACAGTCACTTTGCGCAGTCACTCGGAGATCGTTCGCATACGGCGTGCCTGCTCGCGCCATGAACATCACGTTCGAAACACGCCCAGCAGTAACGTGACAACGAACACCACGAGAAAAATGTAGAACAGGATCTTCGCGATCTCGGCGGCGCCCGCGGCAATGCCGGTGAAACCGAACACGGCCGCGATGATCGCGATGATGAAGAAAACAACGGCGTAATGAAGCATGGCGACCTTCCTCCTGTTGGTTTTTTCAGGCCTCAGATCAGGCATCGAATCCGGCTTTGCCGGGGCGGACCTGTCACGTGGGTCGTGAAGCGGTCCACCCGGTGAACGGGTATCGAATAAAGCCGGTCGAAGCGTGTGAGGGCGTGATAGCACTAGCCAAGGATTAAAACCGCTAATCGATTATTTTCTTCGTGACGACAAAGCCGAGCACGAGGAACACCGCGCACAAGATCAGGAACAGTACGAACAGGAACTTCGCGATGCTGGCCGCGCCCGCTGCGATGCCGGTGAAGCCGAGCAAGCCCGCGACGATGGCGACGATGGCAAAAAACAATGCCCACTTCAACATGATCGGTTCCCCAATAAGGTTGGACTAGTAACGGGATGTTAGCGAGGCGGTCGCGGACTGCCATCTGGACGCACGCCGTTTTTCGTGTAGGACTCCACCGACAAACGCTTTCAATTCACCTTTAATCCGTCGCAAATCGTGTGCGATTCATGTGCGGTTCATGTGCGATTCAGCCACCCCGCGCGGCGCGAAAAGTTACACTGGCCGAACGGAAAACCCGGCGACTCCCTATGACTTCCTCTTTGCACGATGGCGGCGCGGCGAACCCGGTAGCGGGCGTCACGCGGCGCGCGACCCGGTTCGGCATGCGTTTGAACGGCTGGATGCGCCGCTGGAGCTGGGCCGTCGCAATGACCGTGGCCATTGTGATTACCGTCGGCGGCCTCGTGATACTCGAATCCGGCCGCATGCGCATCGCAGCGGAATACGAGACCGCGCTCGAGGCGAAAAGCGCGACCACGCAGTTGACCTCGCTCGCGGCAGATATCGCGTCACTCACCGCCGATGAGCGCGCGTTCCGCCTCGCACCCGATAACACCTACACCGCGCACTACGACGCGACGGCGACGCGGATCCGGCAAACGGTGGGCTCGCTTGATGCGTACTATCGCCGCAAAGCCGACGACACCGCGCTCACCAGTTTCAATCAGGTCAGCGCGATCCTTGACGCGCGGATCGGCGCGGGACTGGCTGCACGCTCCGTGTCGCAAGCAGGAGCAAGCCCCGATACCCTCGACGGCGCCCTCGCCCTGCTCCGTCTCAATGAAGAACGCCGGGCGCAAGCCGCGCTCGACGCAAGCCGCGCCGATCAACGAATTTCCACGTTCTGTGTGGGGGCGTTGTGCGCGTTGAATATCGTGTTGTTCCTGCTGTTGTTCCGCAATCTCGGCATTCAACTGGACAAGCAGGATCGCGTGCAGCAAAAGCTGATTACGCAGCAGGAAGAGCTCGATCAGCTCGTGTTCGAGCGCACGCGGCAACTTGAAGCGCTCGCGTGGCATTTGCAATCGGTGAGTGAAAACGAGAAGACCCAGCTTGCCCGCGAACTGCACGACGAACTCGGTTCGATCCTGACGGCCAGCAAAATGGATGTGGCGTGGGTCAACAACAAGCTTAAAAGCACGGAACCCGCGATGGCCGAAAAACTCGGCCGGGCGCTCGCCAATCTCGACCAGGGGATCGCGCTGAAGCGGAGAATTATTGAAGACATGCGGCCGACCGTGCTCGCCAACTTCGGGCTGGTCACGGCGCTGCGCACACTCGCCGATGAAACCGCGCAACGCACCGGCTGGACGCTCGAACTCGCGCTCCCGGAGGAGGACATCAAGCTCGGCGAAGAGGTCGAAATCGCGTTGTTCCGGGTCGCGCAGGAGTCGCTTACGAACGCGGCCAAATACGCGCGCGCGTCGTGCGTGTCGATCGCGCTGGCGCTGGACGACGAGCGGGTATCGATGCATATAGCCGATGACGGCGTCGGCATCCTCCCGCAGGATCTGCTGCGCACGCACACGCACGGGCTGCTGGGCATGCGCCAGCGGGTCAGCGCACGCGGCGGGCGTATCGAGATCGAACGGCGCCAACCGCATGGCACCGATATCCGCGTGACCATGCCGCGTGTGCGCAACTTCGATGTCTAAAGCGCGCCTCCGGTTTCTGTCGCTCATGTAGGACGGCGCCTACGCAAGATACAGACCGCGCCTACGCGATAAAAACATCTGCGCCTACAGCCGGCGAACGCGCAGTTTTTTATGATTCTCCAGACCGGTGTGGTCGATCGAAGCGGTTGTCGGCAGGGGTTGTCGCTGGATGTTCAAGCCCCGCGAAGGCGTTTCAAGGATCGGTCGTAGCCAAGGCCGCACTGCGTTTGAACGCCGGGTGGCCGGGATTCGAACATCGGGCACGCTTTCATGGCTACAGCGGCCAGCGTACCCGGATCAAACTCAAGGGGAATTGCTCATGACTCGACTCATCGTTTTGCTGTTGATCGCTGGAACCGCCGCACTTGCGGGTTGCAATACGATGGCCGGCGCCGGCCAGGACATTTCGAAGGGCGGCAACGCAATCACGAATTCCGCCGACAAGCACGGCGCGGAGTAACAGGAATGGCCAGGGGGGCCTTGCTTGTCCTCCGCTGGCTCATCTGCGACCCCGTCCGATGCGCTACTGGCGCCGGCTAGTGCCGGCACACCGGGATCGAGAGCTGGATTGAAAAAGAACCTCCTCGCGGAGGTTCTTTTTTGTCTCACGCAAACGCACGCGAAGAATCGGAATCAGGCGGTGGAGCTGTCCAGCTTCCGGACTCGGGGCGCTGCGTAATGCGCTCGATAGGCTCAGCCGCTTGAGACTCGATCAGTCCGCAAATCAAATCGGCGAAAGGCTTGATGTTTCGATACGTGCTCGCTTGCTCCAGCGCCGCGAGATACGCCGTTCGGGATTGCACGGTCACGATAGTCCAGGGATAGCCGCCTGTTGTCAGCAAGTAGTTCATCAGAAAACGGCTAAGACGGCCGTTACCGTCCATGTACGGATGGATGAACACAAAGATGAAGTGACCGAGTACGGCGCGTACGCCCGGATGATCTTCAGCCAGCAGCAAATCGAAGAGCGCGGGCATGCAATCGCGGACGGCTTCCGGCGCGAGGGGCACATGCAAGGCATTCCGAATAAACACATTGTTGTTGCGATAACCGGCCAGGTCGCTGGCCTTCAGGATACCGGCGGTGACGCTCGACGAAAACAGCGTCACGTACCATTGTGAAAAGTCCCGTCGCAGAGTGATAGCGGGTTCGGTCATTTGCGACACCACCTCGCCAATCAAGAGGCGAACTCTTTTGTGGGCTTCGGCGTATCCCTTGGCTGCCATCGCGTCGCGCACCTGGCGGTCCTCTTTGTTGATCAACGGACTCCAATCGCCGCTGCGGACCTTTTCGATAAGGTCCGTGCCTACCCGATAACCTTCGATAGACAGCGAGTGGTACGCATCCGCCACGTACCTCGCTTCGATATCGTGGAGAAGCGCTTCGCTGTCGAGATTCGACAAACGTGGAATGCCCTTGAACCGGTCGATCACGATTTCCCGCATGCTCGACCACATGGCCTGGATGCGCTGCACGTACGGGGACTCATTCATCCGGCCGCCAATATGGGCCAAGGGCCGCTCGAACGGATTGTCTTCGACCACTACGTATGTTGCCGCCCTCATCGTCTGGACGAGCTGCTCGGCGTCGGTGGCTCTGCCGACCGCCCGGAGCGCGCCTGCCATGCGACCGGCGACGACGCTGTGACCGCCCTCGAGTAATCGGGCCGTGAGTGCACTGATGTCAACCTGACGCGTCACAATTTGCGCCGCAAGCTCATGCGTGTGGAAAAAACTCGGACTAGCTCGAATCAATGCTTCGGGCAGGGGGACGAGCAGCAGCCCGCTTGCATTCGGCGCACGACCGTCAGCTAGCAACTCAGGCTTGGTTTGATAGAGGAACATCGAGCAGCCGTGGGGCAATGCCTGCGGCTGATTGGCCGCCAAGGGCGAATGCAGCAGGATTTGTTTCTCGACGCTCGTGTAGCCGCTGTGCTTGAGAAGCGAGAGCTCAGGGCTCAACTGCCATTGATCGCCGAACCTGGCGTGGGCGTATGCCGCCACGAACGTCTCCATGTTCGCGTACCAGTGCGTGGAGTGGCCCTCGTCTTCTCCGGGATTGTTGGACTGGTACCAACCTTGTATGACTGGCTTGAGGAATCCGGCCGCGAGGAGCCTTGCGCGGTGTGTACGAGTAAGCTCGGGATGCGCACTGCCCCGGAATACCGAAATACCACGGTCCTGCAGCGCCTTGAGAATCTGCAGGGAAGACGCAAGTTTTTCGTTGGGTGCAGCCACGAGATTCGCCCCGAGAAGTCAGACCATATATAGAGTTTTGTGTCGTATTATATCCAGAGTTTTGCGTCGTACTATTTATAGAGTTCTGTGCTTTACTAGAAACAGAGTTTTGTGCTTTTTTTGATGCATATTTCATATGGACATTGGCGTTGCCAACGATCACATGTTGCCGCGAGTTCAAATAAAACGGCAGACTGTTTCGGAAAAACAGTCTGCCGTTTTTGCCCCCGGTCCTCACACTCCTTCAAACCAGCCCACGCCTCTTGTAGTCGAACCAGAACGACAAACCGACGCTCGCCAGGATGATCAGCGTCGCCATCACCGTCCATTTCGTGATCACCTCGCCGAGGAACAGCGCGCCTATCACGACGGCCACCACGGGATTCACGTACATGCAGCTGCTCGCAATGATCGGGCTCGTATGCCGGATCAGATAGGCATACGCAACATACGCTGCCATCGAACCGACCAGCATCAGGTAGAGGTAGGCCAAAAACGGCGTGAACCCCATGCTCACGATGCGCTCACCCGACACCCACGCGACAATCGTCGCCATCGCGCCGCCGAGGCTGATCTGCAGCGCAGTCGATACCAGCAAGTCGGACGGCAACTTGAGACGCCCTGCGAGAAACGAACCGCCAGCCCAGAAAATTGCGCCGCAGAGAATCGCAAGGCTGCCGGCAGTGGAACCCGACGACGGATCGCCATGATTCAGCAACGCGATCCCGACCAGCCCGAGGCCCACCGCGACCCACTCGCCTTGCGCCACTTTACGGCCGGCGATAGCCGCGATAACCGTCGCGAACAGCGGCACGGTCGCGACCATGACGGCAGCCGTGCCGGTCTCGACCGTGCGCATGCCAAACGCGAGCATCCCGCTCGATAACCCCACGAGCAGCGTTCCGACTGCCGCTGCGTTACGCACTTCGGCGAAAGTCGGCCAGACCGGATCGCGGCGCGCGGCGAAGATAAACAAGCCGATACCGGCGAACAGGTTGCGCAGCCCGGAGAGCATCAGCGGCGGAAACGATTCCAGCGACAGATGCACCGCCATGTAGGTCGAACCCCAGACGAGGTACACCACGCCGAGCGCGAGCGCTACACGGCCGCTGCGCGTCGCGGGAAGGCGAAACGGGAAATGGTTGGGAAGATTAAGCGGGCGACGCGCGGGGGCATCGACTGGCGCTTGTGGCGGCATTGCGCTCGGCGATTCGACCGTCGATTGCGATTCGACTCGCTGTCGCGCGTCAGTTGACGGCGGCGGAAATGGCAGCACGTCGGCCGAGGGCGGCGCCGGTGGCTGCTGTGGCGGCACGAACCGCGAAGCTGAGGATGACGATGACGAAACCGGTGATTGCGAGGGCGGCAACGGTGTGGACATCCGTTACTCCGCAGCAAAGATGACTGCAACATCAGCCGGCCAAACGGCCGAGCTTACAGCCGCCGGTTCCGCTACACCCGAAACCGGGTGAAGCGATGAACGGCGCGCATGCCGCTTGAGCGTCGCGGCAAAACGGGCAAGGCAGGACAACATGTCGGAAGCAGAAAAAAGGGTCGGGCAACGAGGTGCCGAAGCTCGTGCCGGCTTCAAAAGCCGGCACGAGCCGCCGCGAGTTTGCCGGACCGATCGGGCGAAAAAATGTCGGAACGCATCCGGGAAAACACGGTGGTCGCCATTATGCAGTAAGCGCTGCGCGCGCACCCGGTAGTGTTACAGATGGTTGCCAACACGCTACGGCGCAGTGTATTGTGACGGCTGCTAACGCGGGGGTCCTGCGCTGCACATCGCAATCTGCTGCTGGATTGTCCGTGTGTCGCGGGTGAGAAATACCCTTTGAACCTGATCTGGATAATGCCAGCGCAGGGAAGCGTTCGGATTTTGCCGCGCTGGGGTCTTTCTGGGTCTGTCTCTTCCTCGCGCATCCTCGCCAAATCCGCCCGACTTCTCTCTCTGCTTTTTCTTCGGTCTCCCGTAGCTAGCGTTTGACTCAGCCGATTGCGCGCGCCTATGCGTTTTTCGCCGGCCGGCTGGGAAACACCCGTCCCCAGAGGAGAGAGCCGCATGAACGCCAACCCGAAATTCCTGTCCGACGACGCTGTCGTCGACGCCGCCGCGATCGCGCCGCTGCCCAATTCGCGCAAGATCTACGTGACGGGCTCACGTCCCGACATCCGCGTGCCGATGCGCGAAATCACGCAATCCGATACCAACGAAAGCTTCGGCAGCGAGAAGAACCCGCCGGTGTACGTCTACGATTGCTCCGGCCCGTATTCGGACCCGGAAGCAAAAATCGATATCCGCTCAGGTCTGCCCGCGGTGCGTCAGGGCTGGATCGAAGAACGCGGCGATACGGAATCGCTCGGTGGTCTCTCGAGCAATTTCGGCCGCGAACGTGCCGCCGATCCGGCCACCACCGACCTCCGTTTCAAGGGTTTGCATCGCACGCCGCGCCGCGCGCGGCCGGGCAAGAACGTCTCGCAGATGCACTACGCGCGCCAAGGCATCATCACGCCCGAGATGGAATACATCGCGATCCGCGAGAACCAGCGCCGTGCCGAATACCTCGAATCGCTGCGTACGAGCGGTCCGAACGGCGAAAAGCTCGCCGCGATGATGGGCCGCCAGCATCCCGGTCAAGCGTTTGGCGCCCAGGCTTTCGGTGCAAACGCGCCCAAGGAAATCACGCCCGAGTTCGTGCGCGAGGAAGTGGCGCGCGGCCGCGCGATCATCCCCGCGAACATCAACCACCCGGAAAGCGAGCCGATGATCATCGGCCGTAATTTCCTGGTGAAGATCAACGCGAACATCGGCAATTCGGCGGTCACGTCGTCGATTGGCGAAGAAGTCGACAAGATGACGTGGGCAATCCGCTGGGGCGGCGACACGGTCATGGATCTGTCCACCGGCAAGCACATTCACGAGACGCGCGAATGGATCATCCGCAATAGCCCGGCGCCTATCGGCACGGTGCCGATCTATCAGGCGCTCGAAAAGGTCAACGGCAAGGCTGAAGACCTGACCTGGGAAATTTTCCGCGACACGCTGATCGAACAAGCGGAACAAGGCGTCGACTACTTCACGATCCACGCCGGCGTGCTGCTGCGCTACGTGCCGATGACCGCGAACCGCATGACGGGCATTGTCTCGCGCGGCGGCTCGATCATGGCGAAGTGGTGTCTGGCTCATCACAAGGAAAGCTTCCTGTACGAGCACTTTGAAGACATCTGCGAAATCATGAAGGCCTACGACGTGAGTTTCTCGCTCGGCGACGGCCTGCGTCCCGGCTCCATCTACGACGCCAACGACGAAGCCCAGCTCGGTGAACTGAAGACGCTCGGCGAGCTGACGCAGATTGCGTGGAAGCACGACGTGCAGGTGATGATCGAAGGTCCGGGCCACGTGCCCATGCAGCTCATCAAAGAGAACATGGACCTGCAACTGGACTGGTGCGACGAAGCGCCGTTCTACACGCTTGGGCCGCTGACCACGGACATTGCGCCGGGTTACGACCACATCACCTCGGGTATTGGAGCCGCGATGATCGGCTGGTTCGGCACGGCGATGCTTTGCTACGTCACGCCGAAAGAACATCTCGGCCTGCCGAACAAGGACGACGTGAAGACCGGCATCATCACGTACAAGCTCGCCGCGCACGCCGCCGATCTGGCGAAAGGCCATCCGGGAGCGCAGGTGCGGGACAACGCGTTGTCGAAGGCACGTTTCGAATTCCGCTGGGATGACCAGTTCAACCTCGGTCTCGATCCCGACAAGGCGCGCGAATTCCACGACGAAACCCTGCCGAAGGATTCCGCCAAAGTCGCGCATTTCTGCTCGATGTGCGGTCCGCACTTCTGTTCAATGAAGATCACCCAGGACGTTCGTGAATATGCGGCGAAGCAAGGAGTATCGGATATCGAGGCGCTGAAGCAAGGCATGGAAACGAAGGCGATCGAGTTCGTGAAGAAGGGCGCGGAGATTTACCAGCGCACGTAAGAACGACCCAACTCGTCCCGTCTCGCGCGCAAGTAGAAACGGCCTGTCGCATGTCATGCGCGACAGGCCGTTTTGCGTTGGCCAGCGCTCAATTCCTCAATTCCTCAATTTCTCGATTCCTCGATTCAGTACTCGTCTGTTGAATACCGCAGTCGGGCACTGTTTCTGCTCTGATATTGAAAGGATCGGCGAAAGCTGTCTTTCGTCTCGGGTTGAACGTGGACAGTCAGGCTCATCCGCTCAGGGTAATCCCGGCGTGATCACGAGCCGAGCCGTTTCAGCTTTCAGCTACAACCCGTCACACCTTCGTGAATCATCGATTTGGAGAGTTGAAATGGACAAGATCAAACAGATTGGCGCTGCTGCTCTCATCGCCGCACTTCTCGGCGGCCTTTCTGCCTGCGACAACATGTCAACGCGGCAACGCGATACTGCCATCGGCGCGGGCGTCGGCGGCGTTGCGGGCGCGGCAATCGGTGGCAATGCGCTATCGACCCTTGGCGGCGCGGCCGCGGGCGGTCTGATCGGTAATCAGGTCGGCAAGTAGATCGCTCAACAGCTCAATAACCAAGCGTATAACCAAGCGTATCGAGGGCTTTGCTTTGATCGCTTCGCCCGGCCGCTCTCTTTCGCGCTCTCTTTCGATCACGGCGGCCGGGCGTGAATTCCAGGTGGTGAAACAGATCGAAACATTGAGGTAAGCACCGATCCTTTCCCCCGTTTCAGCGATGCGCTAGGCTCTAGATATGCCGTTCATTCGAACGGTCGCGTTTCGACGCAATCAGGAGTCGCATCATGAGCCCGAAGCTCGCACTATCTGCCCTCGTGGGGGCTTTGAGCTTAAGCGCTTGTTACTACGTGCCGTACGGTTATTACCCGGCGTATCCAGCCTACCCCGCCGCGCCCGCGGTCAGCACAGCCCAAACGCAGCGAGAAATTCCGGTCACGCCGGCCGGCTCTTACAGCACGAATAACGCACCGTCCACGTATTCATCGACCACCACGCAGTACGTCGCCGCGCCGCCGGTCGTCTACGCTCCGTATCCCGCCTATTACCCGAGCTACCCCGTCTACGCGCCCTATCCTGCCTATTACGGTTATCCCGCGTATTACGGACCGTCGTTGTCGATCGGCTTCGGCTGGTGGGGCGGCGGTGGCCACGGGCATCACCACTGAGCCTCAGTGACGGTCATGCCCTTCGGCGCTACCGTCTGGCCCAGCCTTACCCGTTCGATGTAACGCTTCCACACAAGCCGCGCTGAAAAAAGCGAGGCTTGTCTTTTTGCGCCCTCATCAGCGCGATATCCAGCCTTGTAAAAAGCCCGTTGCGAAAAGCGTTGTGGTGGTCACCTTGATCTGGCACGCTTTTCGCTGAAATTGCCCGTCGCTGCGCCGCTCCGCGCGCTGCCGTTACGGAAACCCTCACCATGCTGGTCTTCGCGCTGATCCTGCTCTGGCTTGCCGCCTGTCTTGGCGTCCTCGCCGTCTGGGTATTTCGCGACGCGCCCGCAAAGGATTCTCCCGAGACGCAGGAACCCACCGCCCGCTGACGCTCCGTGCAACCGGAGGACTATGGGTATTCCCCTCTTTGACACGGGTCATCCTCGCTCTATTCTTAGTCCAGACACATTAGGCAAGTGCTTACTTCGCACTGTGTGTCGGGCGACGGCGCGCTTTTTGCGCACCGAACAAGCTCACGGGGCTGTCAGCACCGGTCGCCCAAGATCGGAGAACGCCACGCGTTCATCAAAATAAGAAGCAGGAGACGTTATGTTTCATCAGATTCTGACGCCTGTTGGCGGCTCACTTGGCTTGTCCTTTCTCGTCGCTGCATTACCCATTGTCGTCGTGCTCGTGCTGCTTGGCTGGGCGCGCCGGCCAGCCTGGCAAGCGTCGCTCGCCGGATTGATCGTCGCGATCGTGATTGCCATCGCCATCTGGCATTTCCCTGTGGGTCTCGCAATCAATTCCGTCGCGGCGGGCGCCGTGTTCGCCGTCTGGCCGGTCATGTGGATCGTCTTCGCGGCGATCCTGCTTTACAACATTGCGCAGCGCTCGGGCCGGTTTGAAGCTTTCCGGGTCTGGATGATGGATAACCTGCCCAACGACCGGCGCATTGTGCTGGTGGTGATCGGCTTCTCGTTCGGCGCGCTGCTGGAGGGAATCTCGGGTTTCGGCACGCCCATTGCGATCACCAGCTCGCTGCTGATCCTGCTCGGTTTCCCGACGCTCGAAGCGCTCACGTTCACGCTGATCTTCAACACCGCGCCGGTCGCGTTCGGCGCGCTCGGCGTGCCGATCACCGTGCTCGGCGCAGTCACCCACCTGCCCACCGATGCCCTCGCCAAAATGGTCGGCCGACAGCTGCCGTTCTTCGCGCTGATGCTGCCGTTCTACGTGATCGGCGTGTACGCGGGCTTTCGCAACATGCTCAAGATATGGCCGGTGCTGCTGGTAGCGGGCGGAACGTTCGCACTCACGCAATTCGTCACGTCGAATTTCATCAGCTACGCGCTCACCGACGTGCTCTCGTCACTCGTGTCCCTCATCCTCACGATTGCGTTCCTGCGCGTCTGGAAACCGGCGCCGGACGAGCGTTTCGCCGTCAACGTGGAGCGCGCGGCACAGACCCGCGGACAGCTTTCCGGCGGACACGGCTGGGTGCCGTGGATCGTGGTATCGGTGGTCGTGATCGTGTGGACGGTGGCGAAGATCTTCCTTATCGGCGATGTCAAAGTGCCGTGGCCCGGCCTCGACAAAGCCGTCTTCATCACGCTCTATAACCAGCCGTACGGCGCGATCTGGGACTTCCAGCCGCTCGCGACCGGAACCGCGATCCTGGTCGCGTCGATCATCACTGCGTTGATCGTGCGGCTGCCGGTGAGCGAATTCGGCGCAGCGATTGTCGATACGTGGGTGCAGACGCGTATCGCCATTTTCACGGTTGCGACCATTGTCGGGCTCGCGTATCTGATGAACTACTCGGGGATGAACTACACGCTCGGCCTGGGCGTGGCGTCGGTGGGTGCGTTCTTCCCGCTGGTGTCGGCGTTCCTCGGCTGGGTCGCGGTGTTCCTGTCCGGCAGCGATACGTCCGGCAATGCGCTGTTCGGCAACCTGCAGGTAGTGGCGGCGCGGCAGCTCAATCTCAATCCGATCCTGATGGCCGCCACGAATTCGTCCGGCGGCGTCATGGGGAAGATGATCTCGCCGCAGAACATCTCGACAGGTGTGGCCACCACCGAACTCAAAGGCAAGGAAGGGGTGGTTTTTGCCAAGACGTTCAAGCATTCCATCCTTCTAACGGTGCTGCTCGGTGTGCTGGTCTGGCTGCAACAGAACGTGCTGACGTGGATGATTCCGCATTGAAGGCGGCCGGGGGGTGCCTCACTCCCCCGTTACCCGTCCCCGCGTTGCTTTCACGGCTCCTCGCCGCACTTTCCCCTCCACTCTTCGCGTCTGCGATGCCCGCGTCGGCTTCGTCGCCACGCGCGTGCGGCGTGTCACGCTGACGCGCTGGATCATCTCGTCGAGCCGCGCAAGCGCCGCTGCACGATTCATGTCCTGCGTGCGGTGCTCCTGCGACTTGATGATGATCACCCCGTCGCGCGTGATGCGGCTGTCGCGTAACGCGAGCAGGCGCATCTTGATCGTGTCCGGCAGAGTCGACGCGTGAATGTCGAAACGCAGATGAATCGCGCTCGACACCTTGTTGACGTTCTGTCCGCCCGCGCCTTGTGCGCGCACGGCGGTCAGCTCGACCTCGTTCGGCTGGATCACGTACTCGATCGAATGATTCACGATGCCGCCTCCACAATGCGCGCGGCCAGACCCGAATCACGCCGCGTAGGTGTCCGGACAGCCTGCGCGAACACAGCCGCCGAGCCGATCACATCGACGCGGCTGCGCGCCCGCGTAATCGCCGTATAAACCAGTTCGCGCGACAACATCCGGCCAAACGCGCTCGGTAACACGAGCGCGGCGTGATCGAATTCCGAACCCTGCGATTTGTGGACGGTCAGCGCGAACGCCGTATCGTGAGGCGGCAAAGCGGCGGGCGAAAGGGTTCGCAACGTTCCGTCGGCCATGCGGAAGCAGACTTGCATTGCACCGCCCGGCGCCGGCAGCGCAATACCGATATCGCCGTTGAACACACCTAGTGCGTAGTCGTTGCGTGTGACGATCACCGTCCGCCCCGCGAACCATTGCGCGCCCGCTCCCAGCGTGACCGATGCAGCCGCGCGAACCCACGCCGAGACACGCGCGTTGATTTCATCGACACCACGCGGTCCATGCCGTGTCGCGGCAAGGATGCGGAAGCGATTAAGCGCATCGAAAAGCGGCGCTGCGCCGGTTCCCGCCTGGAGCGCGTCGGCGAGCGCTCGCGCGTACGGTTCGAAACCGGCATTCAAGCGCGCGAGCGTGCGGTCTGAGAGATGGGGTCCGGCGTCGTCGATAAGCATCGCTGCTTTCGTTTTGTCATCCTTGCTATCGGGCGTCAAAGAGGCAAGCGCATCTTCCACGGAACCGCGCCGGATAGCGACCGACAACCTGCCGATATCCGAATCCAGGCCGAACCGGTAATTTCGCTGCAACCACACGACGCAATCGGTCAACGGACTTGCCGCGGTTTGGTCGAGCGCTAGAGGCACCACCGGATGCCAGTCGACTTCGGGCAAGCTGGCGAACGCTTCGTAGCCGTCGGTGCCGTCGTCGGGGATCAGGTAGCCAGTCTCGTCGAGCCATGAAGGTTCGGTTTCTTGGGTTTCTTGTATCGGCGCCGCTTGATCTTCGCCATCGTTCGGCAGCTCGGCGATGAACCGATCCGCCGGCATCGACAACGCCGCAGCGATCCGCACCGCGCCTGCATCGCTGAAAACCGGCCGCGCACTTAGCTCGGCGAATACAGCGCCCGCTTCCACGGCAGCGAGTTGATCCTTGTCACCGAGCATCACAAGCCGTGCGCCAGGCGCGACCGCTTCGAGAAGATGCGCGGCCAGCGCGACGTCGATCATCGATGCCTCGTCGATCACGATCACATCGAACGGCAGCGGATTGTCGCGATGATGCCGAAAGCGCCCGTTCGCCTGCGTACCAAGCAGGCGCTGGAGCGTGAACGATGTGCGCGGCAGACGCGCGGCCAGCTCGGGCGGCAAGTCGCTGGCGCGCTCCACCAGCGCCTCCTGCATGCGCTGCGCCGCCTTGCCGGTCGGGGCCGCGAGCGCGATGCGCAAAGCCGGATTTTCATCGAGCAGGCACGCGAGCACGCCGACGACCGTCGTCGTTTTCCCCGTTCCTGGCCCGCCGCTCACGATAGTCAAACGCCCCGACAACGCGACCAACGCAGCCACACGTTGCCAGTCGATGTCGTCATTTTTTGACGCCGTGAAATACCGCCCTACGCGCGCTTTCAATTCAGCCGGATCAATTGCCTCAGCCGACACGCGGGCGCGTTCGACCAGCGCCCGGGCGAGCCGCCGCTCGTAGTCGAAATATCGGGCGAGATAGATACGCCGGCCGGAATCGATGACGAGTGGCAGCAGATCCGCAGCCGCTTCTTCACCGTCACATACCACGCCGCTCGCCATCAACGCGATGTGCACCGTGCCCGCGGTCTCGCCGTACCGTTGCGCGAGCGCATCGAGGGCGATGCACACATGACCCTGCGTAGTCGCGCGGCTCACGGCGAACGCAGCGCGCTGCGCCCAGCGCACGTTGTTGGCATCGCCCTGAAGGCGCTTCGACAACGCGCCTATGCGGCGCGCGAAACCGTCGGCGAGCGCAACGCTTTCGTCGGGAATGAGAGTGAGATCGGGCGCGTTCATGCGGCGACTCCTTGCATCAGCCGGTCGAGCGCGTCGATCAGCTCCAGCGATGGCTTGCCCACATGCACACCCGCTGGCCGGTCGCCGTCCTGCCAATCGGGCCGCACACCGCGCACGAACAAATACAAATAACCACCGATATGCCGCTCGAACGCATAGTCGCGCAGCCGAATCCGCAGATAACGATGCAACGCGACAACATAAAACAGGGCCTGCAAGTGGTAGGCATGCGAGGCCATTGCAGCATTGAGCTGCGGCTCGTCGTAATCGGCCGGCGTCAGCCCAAGATGATTCGACTTCCAGTCGACGATCCAGAAGCGCCCTTCGTGCTCGACGATCATGTCGATAAATCCTTTGACGAAGCCGCGCAAACTTCCGGCTTCGAGTGCGACGTCGGGGAAACCGTGTGCAACGAGCACGCGCCGCAACGCCGTGAAATCGAGCGATTCCACCGGGAAGAGGAACTCAAGTTCGTTCATGCGCCGTTTCGTGGCGATGGCGTTCAGACGCATGCCGGGTAAGAGTTCGGTCGCGACCGTATCGGCGAGAAGGCGCGACATCATCGCGGGCAGGTTGACAGTCAGTGCTTCGGACGCGAATACGGGAATGGGATGTTCATGCAGCGCGCGCTCGATCGCTTCGGGCCACGTGGCGGAATTGGTGAAATCCGCGAGTTCGTACATCCGGTGCAGGCATTCGCCCGCCGACGGTCCGCGCGGGAACGCGAGGATATCGTCGGCATCGAGTGGGATCGGAGCCATGGGCGACGGGGCCTCGATGGCCGTTATGGCATCGATCCGACCGTCGTGGTCAGGACGTTCATCGGCGGGCTGCGGCTGGTTTGACTCCTCGCGCGCGCCGGCCGCGATCATCGAACTGAAGCTCGCGGTTCGCCAACTGTCCCGCACCACGCGTCGACTGGTTCGTGGCTGCGGCACAAACGCCGTATCACGGCGCACGACCAGCGGTTCGCGAACGTCGATCACAGGCAAGGGTTCTACCGAAATCGACCCCGTTGCAAGCGCTTGCCAACTTCCGATCACATCGTCTTCTTCGGGCGGCTCGGCGAGCCAGTCGCCGAACTCGCGACCCGCACCCGCGATCAGCCAGTTCAGCACGCTGCGCCGCGATTCCTTCGCCGATTTACCGATCAGATACACGCCGCCGACCACGTAGCACCGATACACCGCGCGCGTCAGGGCCACATACACGAGCCGCGCGCGCTCGGCCGCTTGTTCGCGCGTGGCGAAGCCGGCTGCGCGCTCACCCTCTTCGTCGGTATAGCCGTAATGCAGCACGGCCGCGCCATCGTCGTGATATTCGCGGGCATCAGGCAGTCCAGACGAAGGCGGCTCGCGCAACGCGCCGTCGTTCAGGAAAGGACAGAATACAACTGCGTATTCGAGTCCCTTCGATTTATGCACCGTGACGATCTGCACCAGATTGCGGTCGGATTCAAGCCGCAACTGCGCATCTTCTCCGCCGCCCTGCTCCGCGCGTTGCGCGGCAAGCCAGCGAAGCGTCGGCGCAATGCCCGGCTGCACCGCGCCACGCGCTTGTATCAACTCAGCCAGATGATTGACGTTCGTCAGGCGGCGCTCGCCGTCTGGACCAACGACCAGACGCTGCGCAATCAACAACTCACGCGCGAGCGTGCGCCACATGACCGCGAAACCGCGCTCGTGCCACAACACCCGATAACGCGAAAAACGTTCGACCCAGCTCATGGCGTCGGCGGAACCTTCTACCGCTTCGCTATGCTCCAGGTTCCACAAGGCTTCAGCGTCGAGTCCCAGCCAGTCCGTTGCAAGCGCCGCGCGCAGACGGCGCAAGTCGCCAGGGGTATCGATAGCGGCCAGCAGACGCTCGATCTGCTCAGCATCGAACGTTCCGAACACCGACGCCTGTGCCAGTTCCACGCTACCCACGCCCCAGCTCGCGAGCACGCGCTTGACGAGACTTCCCTGCCGATGCGTCTGCACAAGCACCGCTATCTGACCAGGCGACAAGGGCTTTTCGCCGATGGTGACTTCGCCGTTCTGAGCGCCGCGCAACATACGCACGATCTCCGCCGCGCACGCCTCTGCAGCCTGACGATTCGCGTTCGTTTTCGACAGCGCCGAATCGCCTTGCGGCAATAACCACACGCAAAAATCGGCGGTATCGGAATACGCGGCCGATGCGGTGTTGTCGCTGAACGGCTTGCGCTCACGCGTGCCTTCACGCACCGGCTGGTACGTCAATCCATCGAGGATGAACGCCGCCGGGTTTGCACTGAAAATGCGGTTGCAGGCATCGATGATCAGCGCGGTCGAACGCTGGTTGACCGCGAGCGTATATCGCGCCGACGCCCGCTCGCGCGCCTGCAGATACGTGTGTAGATCAGCGGCACGAAAACTATAGATGGCCTGCTTCGGATCGCCAACCAGGAACAACGGCCCTTGCGGCGCGAAAATGCTGTTGAAGATCTCGAACTGTAGCGGATCGGTGTCCTGGAACTCGTCGATCAACGCCGCCGGATAACGTGTCCGAAGGGCATGGGCGAGCCACGGATTCGCGGCCAGCGCCTGATACAGGTTGGACAGCAGATCGTCGAACGACACCACGCGCCTTGTCCGCTTGCGCGCCGCCAGCTCCAGCGGCGCGTAGTCGAGCCACTCACGCACGATGCCAAGCCAGGCCGCGCGCTGCGCCGCTTCCGCGGCGGCAGCGGCGGCGGCCAGCGTCTCGGCGTGATCGAAGAAAGCGTGCGAAGGCGGCTCGTTCTTCACCTTCGTGCCTTTCTTCAATGCGCTCGCCGTGAGCTTCAACGCTTCTTTCGGGGGCGCGGCGTGACAGTCGTTGTCGGCAAAATAGTCGGACCACGCGGCAATCGCGGCATCGATCAAGGTGCGTTTGTGCGTGGTCTTGCTGAGCTTCGTTTCGGCGTCGAGCAGCAACTGAACGATCGTGTCGCGCTCGGCGTGCCACAACGCGCCGGCGGTATCGAACAAGGCTTGCGCGTCTTCGCGACCACCCACTTCGAGCTCGCCCCAACGCAACTTGGCGAGCGGCTTTTTCAACCGGCGCGAAAGCTGCACATCGAGCGATGCCGGTCCTGCGCCCTTGCTCACGAGCCACGCGGCAAACGATGAATCGCGCGCCGCCGCCGGCTCGACCCGCTCACGCCAGAAGTCCGCTGCCATCTCGAAACGCAGCGCGCTGTCGTCGGCTTCAAGTTCGAACGCGAACGGCATGGTTGCAGCGAACGGCGCTTCCTGCAGCGCACGCTGGCAGAACGCGTGAATAGTGTGGATGGCGGCTTGATCGAAGGTATGCAACGCGATGTTGATCCGCTTGAACGCCTCATCGGGATCGACGCGTTGAAGCGTTGTGTCAAACAGGCGCTCGAGAAACGCGTCGCCTGCAGTGTCGCCGGTTTCCATCGCGTGCGCGATCTGCACGAGGCGCGAGCGGATGCGTTCGTGCAATTCAGCCGTGGCCGCCTTCGTGAAGGTGACGACGAGAATTGCGTCGGCGGCGAGCCTCTTTTCGAGCAGCAGGCGCACGTAGAGCGCGCAGATGTTCCACGTCTTACCCGTTCCCGCCGATGCCTCGATCTGATTCACGCCATCGAGCGAACATTCGAAGACGTCGAGTTCGGCGGCAGTCATTGCCGTTGTTTGCGTATGCATCAAACGTCGCTCCGCATGTGCCGGATCAGCGGCTCGAAGACGATTCTGGCCAGCGTAGCGAAGGTTTCATCGAGTCTCAGTTCAGCGCCGCGAAACGCGATACGCAACGCGGGATCGTCCGATTCACCGCGCGTCCTGTCCGATATCCACACGCCCTGCGCCTTCGACTCGCTTTCCTTGACCCACGTCCAGGCGCTCTTTGGAAAGAACCGCAACGGCAACCGCCGCCCGGCGCGATACAACGCGGCGAGCGTCGCTAAATGTGCATAAGGATCATCGACGGGCGTCAATTCAAAGCCGCTCGATTGCGAGCCGCGACCATGCCACACCGTGCGTCGTGGGCCATCGGGCAAAGCGGCGCAGTAGGCAAGATGCGCGAGCCACGCGGAGAGATAGTCGCGAGCGCGCGGCACGTCGTATCGATAGATGATCTGGCCTTCGTCAGTGAGCAAATTCAAGGTGCCGTAGATTTGTAGCGGCTGCAAAGCATCGGGTTGCAACGCGGCGTCGTAGCGGCCGAACAGTTCGGCATCCGGCCAATGCGGCGCGATATCAAGCGTGAACGGCAAGCGCACCGCGCCTTCCTCCGTCGCGGCACGCACGCGGTTGGCAAGCGAATGCAACGCGCCGATTTCCCGCGATTGCCACACGCCGCCCGTCGCGCCACCCGGCATTTCGGGACTCGCCCGCGCGACGCGCCGCGCACGATCGAGCGCACGGGATTCGTCGTCCGCGGTGAGAGCGAGAAGCGACGGCAACACCCGATCGGCCAGCGCAGCACGGCCTGGATATTCAAGCTCGAACGGTTCTGTATCGCCGAGTTCGGTTTCAGCGTCGAAGAGCGCAATGCCGAGCCGATCGCGCAATATCGCGCGTGCAGGATGACGCCAGAAACGCTCGAAGTCGTCGAACGCGACGGGCTCCACCTCTTCGGCCTGCAACGGCGCGCTGAAGAATTTCATCGATGGTTCGATCCTGCCGAGGGCCAGCGTTCGCGCCAGTTCCGCGCGCTCCGGCTCGTAGGTGAACAACGGCGCGCTGAAGTATTCCGGTGCGAACGGCTGCAACGGATGCTCGAACACGAAGCGGCGGCGCGCGTTCTCAAGCTCCTTCGGCGATGCACCCTCGCCCGCCACCGTATCCGCCAGATAGTCGAGCAATTCGTCGATCAGCGCGGCGGGCGGCAACGCGGCGTTGTCGCGAATGCTGCGTCCCGTGTACGCGATCATCAAACGGTCACGCGCGGACAACAGCAAGTCGAGGAACAGGTTGCGTTCATCGTCGCGGCGTTGCCGGTCGCCTAATTTTCCGAAGCTCGCCATCAGGTCGAATTCGTCGGCACGCGTGAGACTCGGCAACATGCCGTCGTCCATGCCGAGCAGGCAGATCACGCGATACGGCAAGCCGCGCAAGCTCGTCAACGATGAAAACGTCACGCCGCCCCAAGGGACGCCGCCACGCGCGGCGTCGTCAAGGGCGTCGGTGAGCGCCGTGCGCAGGACATCGGCGGCGATTTCCGTGTCCACCGCGCCTTCGCCCATCGAAAGCATCAATGAGTCGAGCGTCGCCCGGACGTCGGCGATTGAATCCGCGAACGGCAGGCCGGCATCGAAGAACAGCGTGAGCGCCTCCAGCAGCAATTGCGTCCAGGCCTGGGGCGTACGCGGCGTGGCGATACGCTCCCCGAACGCATCGATATCGTCGATAAACCGCGTCAACCGGCCGAGCAATTCAGCGTCCGACCCTTGCGCGCCGCCAACCGGCAACCACTCGTCGACTGGCGCGCCGCCGTCGGGCAGCGCGTAGCCGAGGAAAAGCCGCGTGAGAGCATCGGAGAAAGTGTGGCGGGCTGCGGGCACATCAACGCCGGTTACTGCCGACGGGGCAAGCCCTCGCCGCGCGCCGGCCGCCGCGAGCCACGTCTGCGCAGTTTCCAGCGCAACGGCGTCAATGCCATAACGCGCCGCGACCGCATCGACCCGCAACCACTCGATCAGCTCCGGCGCGCCGACGCTGCGGTCAGGCAACGCCAGCCAGTCGAGCAACACGCGCGCGACCGGATTCGCCTGCGACGGCGGCAAGCCCGTGATCCGGTACGGAATCCGCCGCCGCTCACCCGCCACACCAGCCGGCGCGGTGCCAAACACGCCATCGATCAGCGGACCCGCCGCCGCGAGATCCGGAAACGCCACGAGCACGTCGGACGGCTGGAGCCCGTCCATCTCGTCAAACCAGCCGAGCAAACGGTCATGCAACACCTCGAGCTGCCGCGACAAGCTGTGACACACGTGAATTTCGATTCCGGGTTCAAGCGCTTCATCCGGCTCGGAAATCTCGTTCAAATTGAGAATCGCGTTCTGCACGTGCGCAAGCCACGTTGGCGCTGAATTTTCCTCGAAATGACTGGCTTCCCGAGATGCCGCGCTCTCTGTCAACTCGTGCAGCATGTGCAACTGCGCCTGCGTCTGACGGCCCCATTCGGCGAGCAACGGATGACCGACTTCCTGAAAATCCCGCTTGCCCGCCAGTTCGAGTTGCTCTACGCGCGCCTCACTCACGATGTCAAACCAGAACTCGCGGCACGGATTGATGGCGTAGATACGCACGTCGACCCAGCGCGACAGTTCACGCAGCAACGCGATATGCAGCGGCGGCATGGTCGGCAACGCGAACACACTCACGCGCTCCGGCCACTCGGCTTTCATCACGGCATCGAGATCGAGTTTCGGCGATTCAGTGAGAAACCGGTACGCGGGTGGCGTGGGATCGCGCGCGTCGGCATCCAGCGCAAGATCCGCGAGCAGCGCACGCCATAGCGCGGCCTGCCAGCGCTCGTCCTCGCGCTGGATCGCGGTCGCGTTCGGCAGGCGCGGGCCGTTCGGGTCGACCGCGCCGCCCGTGGAGGCCAGGATCGAGCCGCCCGCCTGCCAGTGCTGCAGCCATTCCGGCCGATACGTCAGATAGTGATCGAACACCGTCGCAATACGGCGCGCGAGTTCGTAGCGCATGGAGTCGTCGGCGGCATCGAGGTAGGCACGCAGCCGCGACGAGCTCTCCGGCGCAGCCTCGGTCATTGCGCCGAGCAGCCGGAAACAGCGCCACACCAACCGGTCGGGCGCGAACGGCGAATGCTCGGGCACCGGCAACACCCCGCCGATCCGCGCCCACAGCCATTGCGCGAGATAACACAGGTCCACATTCGCGCAGATGCCGAAGCGCGCGGCCATGTCCAGCTCGAGCCGCCGGCGCACCGCCGCGCTCGGCACGATGATCGTCTGGCTCGCGAACGGATCGCCGTCATTCAATGCAAACGCGGCGACGTCGTCGAGCAACGCCTGCAACAGCGTTTCATGGCGATTCGAATAAAAGAGTTCGAGCATGGATCCTGCTGGTTGAGCGTGAATCGAACGTGATAGGCAACGGCTTGTTCTGCAAACCCAAGGACGTGTCGCGAGGTGAAACGACAGGATAGCAAAGGCCGTTCTCAACCGGGATTCGTCCGAACGGCCTAGGTTTCGATGCCATCGAGTTGGGTTAGACTCGAAGCCACATTGAAACAGGTCCGAGTGCCCAATGTGGCAAACCGAGACCATGCCGGGACATAAGACACCCCGGGCAGCAAACTAGGAAGTCGATGCGTTACTCGCTAGAAATCAGAAAATTCATTTATAGCCAGTACTTCTTCGGTGGCTTGCGGATCGCGCTCGGCGTCTCGCTGCCGGCCATACTGATGCTGACGGTGTTTCACAATCGTGAACTCGGCTTCACGATTGCGACCGGTGCGCTGGGCGCGAGCGTCGTCGACATGCCGGGGCCGCTGAAGTACAAGCACAACGAGATGCTGGCGTGCACGGTGATCGGTTTTTTATCAGCGCTGGCTACCGGGATCGCGAGCGCGAATGCAGTGACGCTGTGGCTGACTGTCGTGCCGCTCACGTTCGTGTTGTCGCTGATCGTCGTGTACGGCAACCGCTGGCCGCAGATCAGCTTCGCCACGCTCTTCATGATGATCGTGACGCTGGAAGAGCATTTCACGCCCATGCAGGCGCTCGTCAACGCATCGTGGATCTTGCTCGGTGGCCTCTGGTACACCTATTGGGCGACGTTCGTCAGCCGCTCTCTGGTTCATCGGATCGAGCGGCAAGCGCTCGCTGAAAGCGTATTCAGTTGCGCCGAGTATCTGTTGGCGCGCTCTGAGTTTTACGATCTCGACACCAATCTCGACGAGTGTTATCGAAAGCTGATCGAAAAGCAGATTGCCGCTGTAGAGCGTCAGGACGGGGCGCGCGACATCGTGCTGCGTAACCTGCCGAAGTTGCGAAGCGGCAAGCTCGACGCACGGCGCGTCATGCTCTTCAACCTCTTTATCAATGTGGTCGACCTGCACGAGATGTTCGTGGGCGCGCACACGGACTACCCGATGGTACGCAACACCTTCGGCGGCTCGGACATCCTGATCTTCTATCGCGACCTGATGAGAAAGGCCGCGCTCGATCTCGAGGACATTGGCCTCGCCGTGCTGCAAAACCGGCCAGCGCGCGCGCGGATCAACGTGAAGGCCGAGTTGCGCGCAATCGAATACGAGCTCGACCAGATGCGCCGGCACGGCGTCCCGCAGAAAAACCCGGAGGCCTATTCGGCGGTGTCGTCAGCGTTCAGACGGCTTTGGAGCGCGACACGGCTCATCGACAAAATGCGTCGCCGGACGCGGCATGATCCGAGCGTGACCGAGACCGAGATTCGCGTCGACCCCATGTTGTCGCGTTTTGTGTCAAGCCGGCGCGTGCCGTTCATGCAGATTTTTTCGAACCTGTCGATGGCCTCGCCGAGCTTCCGGCACGCACTGCGCGTAACGATCGCGGTCGGCGTCGGGTTCTGGCTCGCGCGTCTGTTGCCGCTCACCAACGCGTACTGGATCGTGATGACCACGGTCATCATTCTCAAGCCCGGTTATTCGCTCACCAAGCAGCGCAACGTGCAGCGGATCATCGGCACGGCAATCGGCTGTGCCGCGTGCGTCGGGTTGATCCTGGTGGTGAAAGACCCGCACGTGTTGCTTGTGGCCATGTTCGCCTGCATGGTCATGAGCTACAGCTTGCTGCTCTTCAACTACACGGCGAGCGTCGCGTTCACATCGGCTTATGTGCTGCTGATGCTGCACTTGCTCGCGCCGGGCGGCATGCGGCTGATCGGAGAGCGCGCCATCGACACGGCCGTTGGATGCGCCATCGCAATCGCCGCCAGTCATCTGTTTCCGTACTGGGAATACCGGCTGATGGGCAAGCAGGTGCGCGACATGATCGCCGCGATGCGCAATTACCTGGAGGCAAGCTGGTGGTGGACCGGCAAGCCCGGTGCGCCAGCTGAAGCGAAGAGCGCGGCGGACGCCAATCTTTTCGCCGATACCAACGCCGGAACGGCGCAAGCGGCGACAGCCGCACTTGCACGGGCCGAGGCCGGCGAAGCGGAACTTGCGGCAGCGGGGGAAAGCGCTTCGCGCAGCGCGCTCAGTGGGACCGGCGCCGGTCAGTCATCGGTCGCGAGCAACGTGGCGTCCGCTTCCACAGAAATGGCGACATCGGAAAGAAGCGGCGCAGCTACCAGCACGGACGAAGACGTAACTACGAAGCAAACGGACGCTGCGACAACCAAGACCCCGGATCAATCGGCGGCACGACGCGAACCGGCTCTGGCTGAAACGAGCGGCAAGAGCTCGGCATCGGCATCGAAGAAGAAAACCGTTGCCGGCGAAAGCGCGGCCGCGACCGCTATTTCAGGTGCCTCCGCCGCAGCAGCCGTGGCAGCGGAAGCGCTGGACAGTGACTTCCGCTATCGCCTCGCGCGCAAGAACGTGCATATCGCGTTTGCCAATCTCGGCCAGGCGTTTCAGCGCATGATGCTCGAACCGAAGGCGCAGCAGAAGTTCGTGCCTGAACTCAACGATCTGCTGATCCGCAGCCACGTGCTCGCGTCGCAGATCACGGCGGCGGGACCGTTGTTGCAATCGGTAGGAAAGTCCGCTGCGGGTCACGCGGCGCAACCCGTGCAGCGCGCGCTGACCGTCATCCGCGACAATCTAACGCAGGCGCACGACGGTGTGCCCGCCCCCGACGATCAAGCCGAGCAGTCGAAGCTACTCACGCGCGAACTGGATTCAATGGTGGTCGGCGCGGAGCGTGCCGAAGATATCCCGGCCGACGCCGTCCAGGATCTGAAGCTGCTCGCGCACCAGTGCAAGCAGATGCTGACGGCGTCGCTCCTGATTCGCAAGGACGCGAGCCTCATCAACTTGCCGGAGTGAGTGGCTGATCAGGCCACTGACGCATGAGCCGGAGAGCGTTACTGAGAAGCACCGGCCGCGGATGCGGCGGATGCAGCAGCGCTCGCTTGCGCCGGCGGGTTTTCTCTTTCGTACTCACGCTTGTCGCGGATCGCGTTGAAGAACAATGTGCCGATCACAAGCAGCACCACGACCACGATAAGAATGCTGATCGCGAAGGTGGGGTTCTTCCGCGTCGGGGCCTTTTTGCGGCGGTCATCGGTCATGAAATCGAAGCTCTGAGTGGGATTGGGCGAAGCGCAGGATCTTACCCGACATGGATTTCAGAAGGGTTGCACCGGTCTGCCACTCGCCACGCTGCAACGCTTTCCACGTCGCGCCCAAAACCTCAGTTTCCTGTGACCCCGAGCGGCGGCCGCACGGGCAGCGCGGTGGAATATTTAATCTGTTCCATCGCGAAACTCGAACTCACGTCGTAAAGCGGGACAGCGCGGATCAGCGACTTGTAGACGCGATCGTAATCGTCGATATCCGACACCACCACGCGCAGCAAATAATCGGTCTCCCCGCTCATTCGATACACCTCGACCACTTCGGGGATATCGCGTACGGCGCGCGTGAAGTCCTCCGCCCAGGTCTGCGTGTGCTGGTTCGTCTTCACCGCGACAAACACCGTTGTCCCAACGCCCAGCTTGCGTGGGTCGCAAAGCGCGACCTGAGCGCGGATCACGCCGGTCTCCTTCAGCCGTTGCACGCGTTTCCAGCATGGCGTCTGCGAGAGATTGACGCGTGTCGCCAGCTCGGCAATCGGCATTGTCACATCTTCTTGCAGCAGTTCCAGCAACTTGCGATCGATGAGGTCCATGCCCACAGCCTGCCCCTTATAGGAAATTATTCTACTTTTCCACGCCTCGACGAAATTATATGGAAACTTTTTCCACATGCAAACCGGTATAAATGAGGCTCAGCTTTCCGCTCCTTTCAGCCCGATTCCGCTTCTTCACGAGCTCGCCATGACCCTCGCCCTCGATACAAAATCGCCGCTCGCGCTGTTGTCCCAAACACTCGATCAAGCCTGTTGCCTCGATCCGTCGTCGGCGGGGTTCGCACTTGGCGTGCGTGCGGCACTGAGCGGGTTATCGAGGGAAACCGGCCTTTTATCGGACGCCCAGCGGGAAAGCGGACTGGATTGTTATCGGCGGCATTTGCTCGTCGCCGATCCGCTCGGCCGCTACGCCGTCGCGGCGCTCGTCTGGCAAGCCGGTCAGGCAAGTCCGGTGCATGGCCATCACACGTGGTGCGCCTATACGGTGATTGAAGGAGCGCTGTCCGAGACGCTGTTCGCGTGGGATGCCGACGCGCATCGGGCAGTTGCGACGCGCCGCCATGAGCGGGCTTGCGGCGCGGTGTCCTTTGTCGGCCCGGGGCGTGGGGCAATTCACCAGTTAGGGAACGCGTCGGCCACGGGACAGACCGCCGTTTCCATCCATGTCTATGGCGTGCCTGGCGCGCAAATCTCGACGCACGTCAACGATCTCGTCACAGTCGCCGCCTAGCGCGCGTTGGCTTGGGCGTTGGGCCAATACTGATGCCCAAACCCCCACGCTACGCTTTTCCCGGCTCCGACGCCGTCGGAATCTGGGGCGGCACCTGGACGGATTGATCGGTCGGCGGCGGCGCGGGCTGCGGCTCATGCGACACGTCCCGGGCCTTCGCGGCCGCGCTCCGCTCCACAGGCGACAATGGCACCGGCTCTGTCACCTCCTCCATCTCCTCCCACGACGTGTCTTTATTCGCCGCTTCCCGCGACACGCGCACCTGCATTTGCGGCACGGGAACGTCCATGCCGATCTCGTCCATCTTGCGCTTCACCCTTACGTTGAACGCCCGCGCGACGCTCCACTGCTGCAGCGGCAGCGTCTTGATCTGCCCTTTCACGACCATCCAGTTGGGATCGAAACGGTCCAGTCCCCACACTTCGATCGGCCCCAGCATTTCGCGCCGGTATCGGAAATCGGCCATCAATTCCGCGCCGACCTCGCGAATCATCTGCGTGATCTGGTCGACATCGGCGGAAAACGGCACTCGCACCTCGAACACCGCATAAGCAAAATCGCGCGACAGGTTCTTCACCACCTTGATCTGCGAGAAAGGAATGGCGTGAATGGCGCCCTGCCCGTCACGCAGCCGCACGGTACGGATGGTCAGCGTTTCCACCACGCCCGCGTGGCCGCCGTCGACCTCGATCGAATCCCCAACGGAAATGGTGTCCTCGATGATGATAAAAAGCCCCGTGATCAGATCGGCCACCAGCGACTGCGCGCCGAAGCCCACCGCCAGCCCGATCACGCCGGCGCCGGCGAGCAGCGGCGTCACGTTCAACCCGAGATTGGCGGCAGTAACAATCGCCGCGACGCTCAGCAGTCCGACAAACACCACGTTGCGGATCAGCGGCAGCATGGTGCGCGCGCGCATGCTCGGACCGCGCCCCTTGCCGCGCGGCGTATTCGGATTGAGCGCCTCCTGAATCCCCGTATCGATCAGGATCCACGTCAGCCACGCGATGAGAATAGTCAGCAGGATCGCACTCACCGCGTGCGTGATGCCGCGCGCGGCGACGCTTTCTTCGGCGAGTTTCGTGAGCGAAAAACCCCAGAAACGCGACGCGAGTTCGAGGAAAACCATCCAGATGGCCAATACGACCAGACGGCCAAAAAACTTGAAAAGCCGACGCACGTAGGCCGATTGCCGGCGCGTCTTGCGCTGCGGCAAACGCGTCACGCGCAACACGACGGCGCTAAGAAACAGTCCGACCACCAACAGCCCAGCGGTTGCGATCGCCATCTGCAGCACGTTCTCGGAGGTCCCGATGCCCGCGAGCGTCGCGATCACCGACGCCGATGCAAGCAGCAGCATAGGTACCTGCCAGAGCGAGCCCACCACTTCGAACGTCTCCGTCGCGGCCTTGTGCCGGCTGCGCTGCTCGTACGAGCGGCTGCGGATCAGATGGGACACCGGCCGCTGGAACGCCAGCGTGAAATAGCCGGTCAGGACCGCCGCGCTCATGTTCGCGACCGTCGCGAGCAGCGCGGACAGATTCGTGCCGAGTTGCTGCGCCACGTCGTAGTTCGATGCGGCGTCGCCCAGTGCGCCGAGCGTGCCGATCAGGAACAACAGGCGGCGCGCATGCAGAATCAGCAGATTCACCGCCACCCGCCGATGCGCCGAGCCGAACAGCGAAAACATGATCAGGCAGATCGACGAAAACACCGCACCCGCGACGATGGCGTAAGCCGTGACCATCGCAAGTGTGCGGCCGAGCGACACGGGCATCAGCCGCACAAAAGTGAGCGCCGCGATAAAAGCGAAGAGATACGGCCCGACTCGCCGCAGTGCGAAGATCAAGAGCTCGCTGGTGGTCGGATTGGGACGCAGGCCGAAATGCACGTTGTAACGGGCGTGCAAGTACCGCTGGAAGTACACCAGCAGATAGGCGCACAGACCCCAACCTGCGAGTGTCAGGAAAGAGTTGAACAGCGTGCGCCCAAAGCTTTCACGGCTTTGGCCCGAGACGATGGTGAACAACTCGTTGCCGGCTGCATTCAGGCGGCCGCCCCAGTAGTTGAGCGGCGTATGGCCCCGACTGAAATCGGCCTCGATATTCGCCAGCCCCGACGCAATCGCACCCAGCAACCCAGTTTTCGGCGTGATGGCCGCGACGACCGCCGACGCTGCCGTCGATGCGCTCGCCGGCGCAGACACAGCAGCAGCCACGCCAGCCAGCGCTGCCGTGCCCGTGCCGTCGGACGCCGCGGCTGCGTCGGCGGGTTGCGCTGCGGCATCGGCGTCGCGCTTGGCGTCGCGGAGCTTTTTCAGTTGCGCGACCAGCGCCGTGCGTTGCCGGTCGCTGTCGAGCGTAGAGATAACCGTGTCGAGCGAGCGAGCGAGGTCCGCCTCGCTGGCCGGACTCGCCGCGGTGCCCGAGGCACCAGAAACAGCGGCGGAAGCCGATGCCGGGCCGGGTGCCGCAGGTTTGTTGATGAGCTCCTGAAACGACGGCAGCGTGAGCGCCGGCGGTGCGGCATTGGCGTTCGGAGAGGTAACGGTGAGCGCCGCGCTGACCAACGCGGCAAATGCCAGCGCGCCAGCGAGCGCCCGGATGCAGCTTGGCTTCATGGCGGTGCGAAAAAGGTAAAAGACCGCCAGTTTAGCCGCTGCGCTGAAATTATCTTTAGACAAAACAGTCACGCGGGTAACGAGATGTTAGCCCGCAGCGACCTTGTTCGCGGCATTGAGAAGCACGACGGCACGCTCGAGAAGTCCAGTCGGCGCCCACCTATTTGTCCATATCCGCGCGTGCATTTCCCGGGTCCGACGACGTACTGGACGAACCGCCCGAGCTCGTTCCCGACATTCCGCTGGTCGCGCCTTGAGCCGCCGCCGAGCTTGCCGACCATGCCTGCAGCTTGCGTCCTGTGGCTTGCAGACCCGCGCCGGTATCGCTTGCGGCATTCACGATAGCCGCGTTTGTCGCACTGGCCGCGCCTTCCATGTTCGCACGCGCTGCTGCCGCCACGCTGCTCGCCGACATATCCGGCAACGTGCCCGCCGACTGCAAGTTCTGCTGCGCGGACTGCTTTACCGAGTCCGCCTGCTGGCCGACATAGCTCGCCGCCTGATCGAATTTCTGGCCCGCCTGGCTGGCCAGGTTATTCATCGCGCCGACAGCCTGCCCCGCCGCAGCTTCGTGCTTCTCGCACGCAGCCAGCAACCCAAGCGCCACCGCAGCGCCGGCCAGCCGGTTCATCCAGTTCTTTTGCATCGTTGTCATCATCCTGTTGGGAGTGCCGACTTGCCGCCCACCCGATGGTTACATTCGCCGGTTCAACGGCTCACTCGAGACTCATGATAACCGTGCGCGCTCAGCCCCCATCTTTCCGGGGTGCAACGCTGGCCGTTCGGCCGGGTTTCGGGCACGTTCCTGACAAACGGCACTAGTGCCACGAGCAAAGCCACCAGCACCGTCTCGCAACGTTGACAATCCAACCCGCTTTAAGACGCTTCTGATTCATTTCATCGACGCCAGTTCTTACAGTGCTGGCCATCCCTGAATTCGATATTGAAGTGTTGCCTTGACCCTGATGAATCTGCTGATTGCCCTCGTTGCCGGGCTGATCCTCTTCGAACCGTTCACGCGCACGCCGATGTCGCGTTCCGTGCGTTTTTCCGGCCACCGCGACCGGGCCAAGCGCGCCTTTGCGCAAGCGGGCGTAGCGCTGGTCGCGGCCATGATCGTCGCGACGAGCAATCCCGAGCCTCAGCAGGTTTCTCCGGTACTCGTGTTCGGCAGTGCGGCAATATTAGGTATCGCAGGAATCTATTGGGCGTTGCGCGGCCGGCGCCTGCTAAAACCGGGCAAGATATTCACCGCGCACCGCTAGTGGCATTGATAAGGACATCTGTCCTGCGCGCGGGTGTATCTCACCGTGTCCTTTCGCTTTAAAAAGGCATAACCTTGATGGCGAAAAACCCCGCATCTTTGTAGTTCACCTGAAAATACTAAACACGCGGGGGAACGAAGCGGTATAAAAAGAAAATAAGATGGCGTAAGGATTTGAATAGCCGATGCGCCACGTCGAGCGTCCATCGCCTTTGACACCGCGGCAAGTCCGTACCAGTCAGCAGCGCTTTTCCGTACACGCACATACGAACGCAGCACACGCCCATAGGCCGCGACGGCCACAGCGCTTTTGCGAGAGCCTTTGACGAACCAAAAAAAAAGGCGCTACGTTGCCGTAGCGCCTTAAAAGTTCTAGCCATTCCGAGGGCCGTGCTAGAACCTGAGAGCTGGTTATCGATCGCAATTCGACGCGCGCAACTAGCGCTTCCGGAGTGCTTTCGAAATCGGGTTCCATTTTTTACGTTATGCGAAACCTAGTCAAGCGAAATTTCGAGGATTGAGCGATTATCTAGCGGTATGGTACGCGGGTTTAATGACAAAAACGGGTCCAGCAAATACACGTTTTCATTGCTGGTTGATACGATTCCGGCAAGCGGAGACGCGCGTACTCAGTCAGCTTCGATGAATGGCGTCTCCAGCCTTTCCAACGAAACCAAGTTCCAAAAATAATGCACACCACTGAGAGCCGGCCTTCGAGCCGGGAAAAGGAAAAAGGGCGTGATGGGGAAGAAGTCGTCGCGTTGTCGCGAGGCCTCGACGTACTCAGGCGAATCGCCGCCGCCGACGCTCCGGTCAGCAATCGTGAACTAGCCGAATGGACGGGCATTCCGAAGCCGACCATCTCGCGGTTGACGGCGACCCTCGTGAGCGCCAATTTGTTGTTTCAATTACCCGACAGTGAGCGGTTCGTGCTCACGGCCTCGGTGCTGGAGTTGAGCAATGGTTTCCTGCGCAACTTCGACATCCGTGCACGCGCACGGCCGTTTCTCATCGAACTGGCGGACCGGACTACGCTGAGCGTTCATCTGGCCGTACGCGACCGGCTGGACATGGTCGTGATCGATACCATCCGGCCACGCTCGGCCGTGCTTGTATCGCGGCTGGAAGTGGGCGCACGGATGGATCTGGGACGCACCGCTGTCGGCCGCGCGTATCTGGCGGCGCTGGGCGAAGCCGACCGGATCGGTCTGCTCGACAGTCTGCGGACCGCTTCGGGCGACGACTGGCCGAGCATCGACAGCAGCCTGAAGCCTGGCCTGGAAGACGCGGTGCGCCGTGGCTTCGCCATCTCCACCGGTGACTGGCACCAGGGGCTCAATGCCGTGGCGGCGGGTTTCGTCGGGCCGTCGGGGCAACGTTATGCGGTCAATTGCGGCGGCGCCGAGTACCAGGCACCGCGGGACGCACTACTGAACAAGGTCGCGCCGGCCCTGCTCGAGTGCGTCGCGAAGATCACGCATGAGATCGGCGGAACACCGTCGGCGCGCCTGAGCGAATAACGCGCCGCCGCCTGATCGACGGCGAAACACCTCATGTGCCGCTTTGCACCTGCACCGGCATCTAGGGCGTTTCGTCGTCGATCACCTTGTCCTGCGCATCTTCCCGGCCCACGCGGTTTCGTCCAAGGCGATGCGTAACAACCTCTTTGCGTGACTCGCAAACGCACAAGACGATACGATGTCGCCGCGCCTTCTGAACGCCCTTTTCGAATTGCCTTCTGTCCCACCCGGCACTCGTAACGTTCGTAATCAATCGAAAGAAAGATAGCTGGACTGCAACGAAGCACGGGACGTAGCATCATGCTTCGCGCGCCCGGCCAATCTTTCAAAGCTTTCGCTCTGGTGACTGCTCCAGGCGCCTATGGCGTTTTCGGCACGCATCAGGATCCGTCCGCTCAAACGCCCAAATCAACGCGCCAGCACCTCAAGACAGTTTCCGAGCCCACCGACTCACCGAGCCACTGAAACGATGGACGAACAGAAAAACCACCCAGCGCCACCGCCTCACTCTGAACGCCGTTCGCCCACCTCCCAAGCCTCGACTCCCCCTCTGTCAGCCTCCCAGCCTCGCCGGCGCCGGCTTCTGTGGATCGTCGTCATAGTCCTGATCGTGGCGGGTTTGTTCGCATGGCATCCGTGGAACCGGGGCAGCGCGAATAACCCGCAGCAGCAGGCAGGCGGCGGGCGGCGCGGTGGTGGTCCCGGCGGTCCGGGCATGCCTGCTCCGCCGCAGCCCGTGCATGTCGCTACGGTGACGCAAGGCGAAATGCCGGTGGTGATCAACTCGCTCGGGACGGTGACGCCGCTGGCGTCAGTGACGGTCAAGACGCTGCTCAACGGCACATTGCAGGACGTCGCCTTCCAGGAAGGCCAGATGGTCAGGAAGGGGGACGTGCTGGCGCAGATCGATCCGCGCCCTTACGAGATCTCGCTGCGCAATGCACAAGGCACGCTTGCCAAGGACCAGGCGCTGCTACAAACGGCGCGCCTGGACTTGAAGCGTTACCAGATGCTGCTCTCGCAAGACTCGATCGCGAGCCAGCAGGTGGACACGCAGGCGTCGCTCGTCCAGCAACTCGAAGGCACAGTGAAGGCGGACCAGGCGAGCGTGGATACCTTCAGGCTCGACCTCACCTATGCGCGCATTACGGCGCCGGTGTCGGGCCGTGTCGGTTTGCGGCAGGTCGATCCGGGCAATTATGTAACGACAGGTGACACGAACGGTGTCGTCGTCATCACGCAACTGCAGCCTATCAGCGTCATCTTCACGACCTCTGAAGACAATCTCGCCGCCATTCTGAAACCGCTGCATGCCGGCACGAAGATGTCGGTGACCGCTTATGACCGCGCGAACACCACGTCGCTCGAAAGCGGCTACCTTGAAACCATCGACAACCAGATCGACACCACCACGGGTACCGTCAAGCTGCGCGCGCGCTTCGACAACAAGGAAAGCATGCTGTTTCCGAACCAGTTCGTGAACACGAAACTGCTCGTCAATGTCATCAAGGACGCGACCATCGTGCCCACGCCCGCGGTGCTGAACGGCTCGTCGGGCGCGTTTGTGTATGTGGTGAAGCCGGACAATTCGGTGACAGTGCGTAACGTGAAGATCGGCCCGATCGATGGTGAACGCACCAGCATCAAGACAGGTCTGCAAGTGGGTGAACGCGTGGTGATCGACGGCTCCGACCGGCTGAAGGAAGGTGCGAAGATCACTATTCCGGCAGACAAACCCAAAGCTGCTTCAGGTGCTTCCGGGGTTGCTGCTTCGGGTGCCATAGGCGCGTCGGACGCGCGTCGTGGCCACCATCGTCCGGCGTCGCAATGATGCACTCATGATCCATAACCGCACTGCACCCGCATGAATCCATCGCGTCTATTTATCCTGCGTCCGGTCGGCACGGCGCTGCTGATGGCGGCAATCATGCTGGTCGGCCTCGTCGCGCTGCGCTTCTTGCCGCTCTCCGCGCTGCCGGCCGTCGACTACCCGACTATCCAGGTGCAGACGTTCTATCCGGGCGCGTCGCCGGACGTGATGACCACCTCGGTCACCGCGCCGCTTGAAAAGCAGTTCGGGCAGATGGCCAGCCTGAACCAGATGTCGTCGCAGAGTTCGGCGGGCGCGTCCGTCATCACGCTGCAATTCAGTCTCGACCTGCCGCTCGACATCGCCGAGCAGGAAGTGCAGGCGGCCATCAACGCAGCGGGCAACCTGCTGCCGTCCGACCTGCCCGCACCGCCGATCTACGCGAAAGTGAATCCCGCCGACGCCCCCATCATCACGCTTGCGATCAGTTCGAAGACCTTGCCGCTCACGCAAGTCCAGGATCTCGCCGACACCCGTCTTGCGCAGAAGATCTCGCAGGTCGGGGGCGTGGGGCTGGTGTCGGTCAGCGGCGGCAATCGCCCGGCTGTTCGGATCCAGGCGAACACACGCGCACTGGCGTCGTACGGCCTGAACATCGACGACTTGCGCACCACTATTTCGAACCTGAACGTCAACACGCCAAAGGGTAGTTTCGACGGCCCTTCGCGCGCCTACACGATCAACGCGAACGACCAGCTCACCGACGCCAACGCCTACCAGAGCGCGGTCATCGCTTACAAGAACGGCCGGCCGGTGATGCTGACCGACGTCGCAACGGTCGTCCAGGGTCCGGAAAACACCAAGCTCGGCGCGTGGGTGGACAACACGCCGGCCATCATCCTGAACGTGCAGCGCCAGCCGGGTGCGAACGTGATCGCAGTGGTCGACGGCATCAAGGCAATCCTGCCGCAATTGCAAGCGGCGCTGCCCGCCGCGCTCGACGTGCGCATCGTCACCGACCGCACCACGACCATTCGCGCCTCGGTGCGCGACGTACAGTTCGAGCTAGCGCTTTCCGTGGTGCTGGTCGTGCTGGTGATCTACCTGTTCCTCGCGAACGTCTGGGCGACGCTGATCCCGAGTTTGTCGGTCCCTGTTTCGCTGATCGGCACGCTTGCCGTGATGTATCTGTGCGGCTTCTCGCTTGACAACCTTTCGCTGATGGCCTTGACCATTGCGACGGGTTTTGTCGTCGACGACGCCATCGTGATGATCGAGAACATCGCGCGTTACGTGGAGGACGGCGAGTCGCCGCTCGAAGCGGCGCTGAAGGGTTCCAAGCAGATCGGCTTCACGATCATTTCGCTGACCGTATCGTTGATCGCGGTGCTGATTCCGCTTTTGTTCATGGGCGATGTGGTCGGGCGCCTGTTCCACGAATTCGCGATCACGCTCGCGGTGACCATCGTGATCTCGGCAATCGTCTCGCTCACGCTCGTGCCCATGCTCTGCGCGAAGCTGCTGCGGCATACCCCGCCGAAGGAGAGCGGTCGCTTCGAAGCGCGCGCGCATCAATTCATCGATTACGTGATCGGGCGTTATGGCGTCGCGCTGACATGGGTGCTCGACCGGCAGCGTTCGACCCTGGTGGTCGCGCTGCTCACGCTCATTCTCACCGCCCTGCTCTACATCTGGATTCCGAAAGGCTTCTTCCCGATCCAGGATACCGGCGTGATCCAGGCGATTACGCAAGCGCCGCAAGCCGCTTCGTACCAGGCAGTGGCCGAGCAACAGCAGGCGCTTGCCGCGCAGGTCCTGAAGAGCCCCGACATCGAGAGCCTGACGTCGTTCATCGGCGTGGATGGAACCAATATCACGCTGAACAGCGGCCGGATGCTGATCAACCTGAAACCGCGCGACGACCGCAGCAACACGTCGAGCGACGTGATCCGCGCGCTGCAGAAGGACGTGGCGAACATTCCGGGCATCCGGCTCTACATGCAGCCGGTGCAGGACTTGACCATCGATTCCACCGTCAGCCCGACGCAATACCAGTTCATGCTGACCGACCCGAATTCGGCCGAGTTCGCGGAATGGGTGCCGAAACTGACCGCGCGCTTGCAGCAATCGCCTGAACTGGCGGATGTCGCGACCGACCTGCAGCAGAACGGCCAGTCGGTGTACGTGGAAATCGACCGGGCGACGGCTGCGCGCTTCGGCATTACGCCGGCTACCGTCGATAACGCCCTCTACGACGCATTCGGCCAGCGCATCATTTCGACCATCTTCACGCAGTCGAACCAGTATCGCGTGATCCTGGAATCCCAGCCGACCGACGCGCACTACAGCGAGACGCTGAACGGCATCTATCTGCCGTCCTCAACGGCCACGAGCGGGCAAGTGCCGCTATCGACCATCGCGAGCTTCCATGAGCGTGCCGCGCCGCTGCTGGTCACGCACCTCGGCCAGTTCCCCGCGACCACGGTCTCGTTCAACCTCGCCCCCGGCGCGTCGCTCGGCGCGGCGGTGAAAGCGATCGATCAGGCGAAGCAGGACATCGGCTTGCCTGCGTCGTTCCAGATTCGCTTCCAGGGCGCGGCGCTCGCCTTCCAGGCGTCGCTGTCAAACGAGCTGTTCCTGATCCTCGCCGCGATCGTCACCATGTACATCGTGCTGGGCGTGCTGTACGAAAGCTTCATTCACCCGATCACGATTCTGTCGACGCTGCCGTCGGCAGGCGTTGGCGCGCTGCTTTCGCTGATGATCACCGGGCACGACCTCGACATCATCGGGATCATCGGCATCGTGCTGCTGATCGGCATCGTGAAAAAGAACGCCATCATGATGATCGACTTCGCGCTGGAAGCCGAACGCGAACAAGGCAAGAGTCCACGCGATGCGATCTATCAGGCGTGTTTGCTGCGCTTCCGGCCCATCCTGATGACGACCATGGCTGCGCTCCTCGGCGCCTTGCCGCTGATGCTCGGCTGGGGTGCGGGCTCTGAACTGAGGCGGCCGCTGGGCATTGCGATCGTGGGTGGTTTGATCGTGTCGCAAGCGCTTACGCTATTCACTACGCCGGTGATCTATCTCGGCTTCGATTCGCTCGCCCGCCGCGTGCGAGCGCGTTTCCACCGGGACGCGCCGCCACGCCCGGCTAGCGAAACGGAGTAAGCGCATGAACCTGTCGCAACCGTTCATCGCGCGCCCGGTCGCTACCACGCTGCTGGCCATCGGTATTGCGCTCGCCGGCCTGTTCGCGTTCACCAAGCTACCGGTCGCGCCGTTGCCGCAAGTCGATTTCCCGACCATCTCGGTCCAGGCAAGCTTGCCCGGCGCGAGTCCGGAAACGGTCGCGACCAGCGTGGCGAGTCCGCTGGAGCGCCATCTCGGCTCGATTGCCGACGTCACCGAAATGACGTCGCAAAGCTCGGTCGGCTCGGCGCGGATCACGTTGCAATTCGGGTTGAACCGCGACATCGACGGCGCTGCGCGTGACGTGCAGGCCGCCATCAACGCATCGCGCGCCGATCTTCCCACATCACTCAGAAGCAATCCGACGTATCACAAGGTCAACCCGGCCGACGCGCCTATCCTGATTCTCGCGCTCTCCTCCCCCACGCGCACGGCGGGTTCGCTCTACGATTCCGCCGCGACCGTGCTGCAGCAAACGCTCTCCACCGTGCCGGGTGTCGGCGAAGTGGACGTGAGCGGCTCGGCGAATCCGGCTGTGCGCGTGGAACTGGAACCGAACGCGCTGTTTCACTACGGCATCGGCCTGGAAGATGTTCGCGCGGCGCTGGCGTCGGCGAATGCGAACAGTCCGAAGGGTGCCATCGAGTTCAACGGCACGCACTTCCAGCTCTATACCAACGATCAGGCGAGCAAGGCCGCGCAATATCGCGACCTGGTGGTGGCTTACCGGAACGGCGCGGCAGTGCATCTGAGCGATGTAGGCGAAGTAGTCGATTCGGTCGAGGACCTGCGCAACCTGGGCCTCATCAATAACAAGCGCGCCGTGCTTGTGATCCTGTACCGGCAGCCGGGCGCGAACATTATCGACACCATCGACCGCGTGAAGGCGATGGTGCCGCAACTCCAGGCAGCGCTCCCGGCCGACGTCGAGATCACCCCCACGTCCGACCGTTCGACCACGATCCGCTCGTCGCTGCATGACACGGAATTCACGCTGATCGTTGCGGTGGCGCTGGTCGTGATGGTCGTGTTCCTGTTCCTGCGCAACTGGCGCGCGACGCTGATTCCGAGCGTGGCTGTCCCGATCTCGATCATCGGCACCTTTGCCGCCATGTACCTGCTCGGGTTCTCGCTCGATAACCTCTCGCTGATGGCCTTGACCATTGCGACGGGTTTCGTGGTCGACGACGCCATCGTCGTGCTCGAAAATATCTCGCGGCATATCGAAAATGGCGTCCCGCGCATGAAGGCCGCGATTCTCGGTGCGCAGGAAGTGGGCTTCACGGTGCTGTCAATGAGCATTTCGCTGGTGGCCGTGTTCCTCCCGATCCTGTTGATGGGTGGCATTGTCGGGCGGCTGTTCCGCGAATTCGCGCTGACGCTGTCGCTCGCGATCGCCGTTTCGCTGGTCGTCTCGCTGACGGTCACGCCCATGATGTGTGCGCGTTTGCTGCATGAGCCGCAAAACCAGAAGCCGCCCGGCCGGCTTTCGCGCTGGCTCGAACGCCAGTTCGTCCGCATGCAGGGTGGCTACGCGCGCACGCTTGGCGTCGCGCTCGCGCATCCGCGGGTCGTGTTGCTGGTGCTCCTCGCCACCGTCGGCTTGAATGTGTACTTGTACATCATCGTGCCGAAGGGATTTTTCCCGCAGCAGGATACGGGGAGGATTGTTGGCGGTATCCAGGCCGACCAGAGCACGTCGTTCCAGGCGATGAAGGGCAAGTTTTCGGAAATGATGCGGGTGGTGCAAGCCGATCCGGCCGTTGAAAGCGTTGCGGGTTTCACGGGCGGGCGGCAGACCAATTCGGGCTTCATGTTCATTTCGCTGAAGCCGAAAACCGTGCGCAAGGTGTCTGCCGAACAGGTGATCCAGCGCCTGCGTGCGCCGCTTTCCGACGTCGCGGGCGTGCGGACCTTCCTGCAAGCCGTGCAGGACATTCGCGCGGGCGGGCGGCAATCGAACGCGCAATACCAGTTCACGCTGCTCGCCGATTCCACCACCGATCTCTACACGTGGGGGCCGAAGCTCACTGACGCCCTGCTGACCCGCCCCGAACTCGCCGATGTCAATTCAGACCAGCAGCAAGGCGGCCTGGAGTCCTTCGTCACGTTCGACCGGGCAACGGCGGCGCGCCTGGGGATCCAGCCGGCGCAGATCGACAACACGCTCTATGACGCCTTCGGCCAACGCCAGGTGTCCACCATCTACAACGAGCTGAGCCAGTATCACGTCGTGATGGAAGTCGCGCCGAAATACTGGCAAGACCCGGAAATGCTCAAGCAAATCTATGTGAGCACGTCGGGCGGTACTGCGAGCGGGGCTGCATCGACGAATGCGACCACGACGACGTCCAAGATCACATCCACGTCCATCAGTTCGAGCAGCGGTACGTCATCAACCGATACGACGAGCACACTGGCGCTCGCGTCCATCCGCAATGCGGCGACAAACGCCATTGCGGCTAGCGGCAAGTCCAGTTCGTCGTCGGGCGCGGCGGTATCGACGTCGAAGGAAACGATGATCCCGCTTTCGGCCATCGCCAAGTTCGGGCCGGGCAACACGCCGCTGTCGGTGAATCACCAGAGCCAGTTCGTGGCATCGACGATCTCATTCAACCTGCCGCCCGGCAAGTCGCTCTCGGATGCCACCGCTGCCATCTACGAGACCATGGCGACCATCGGTGTGCCCAGCACGATTCACGGCAGTTTTGCGGGCACGGCACAGCAGTTCCAGGACTCCACCAAGGATCAGCCGGTCCTGATTCTCGCCGCGCTCGCGGCGGTGTATATCGTCCTCGGGATTCTGTATGAGAGTTATATCCACCCGATCACGATTCTCTCGACATTGCCGTCAGCGGGTATTGGCGCGCTGCTTGCACTGCTGCTGTTCAAGACGGAGTTCAGCATCATCGCGTTGATCGGGGTGATCTTGCTGATCGGCATCGTGAAGAAGAACGCGATCATGATGGTGGACTTTGCGATCCAGGCGCAGCGCCATGGGGCCGCGACGTCGCGTGAGGCGATTGAAGAGGCGTGTTTGCTGCGCTTCCGGCCGATCATGATGACGACTGCCGCGGCGCTGTTAGGCGCGTTGCCGCTGGCTTTCGGGACCGGCGAGGGATCGGAGATGCGCGCGCCGCTCGGGATTGCGATTGTGGGCGGGTTGATCGTGAGTCAGTTGCTGACGCTTTATACAACGCCGGTGGTTTATCTTTATATGGACCGGATTCGGATCTGGTCGGAGGAACGGCGGGGGCGCAGGGGTCGGACTGGACCTGCTCGTGTCATTGAGTGAGGAGTTTGGGCGGGGGGGTAAGCGCCTCCCGCGTGCATGGATTCCAAAAATCGCTTACCGTTTTAGCTCCTGCCCACAAACAGAAGGAGCCAACAGCAATGAAAGTCCTGCTCATCGGCGCGCACGGCCGGACCGGCCGCCACATTGCCCGGCAACTCCGCGCCGCATCCCTGCCCTTCAAAGTCCTGCTGCGTAAATCCGCGCACCGCGGTGAGTTCGCCGCACTCGGCGCCGAAATCGTACTCGGCGACCTGACAAACGATTTCTCCCACGCCTTTGACGACGTCACGCACGTGGTCTACGCCGCAGGATCGGCGGAAAGCGAAGGCGTGAACGAAGAACGCGCGATCGATCGCGACGCCGTGCAACGCACCGCCGACTACGCCAAACGCCGCCGCACAAAACAGCTCGTGGTCATCAGCGCGATCTCCGCGTACTGGCCAGAATCCAGCCCGCTCGCGCTCAAGCACTACTCGAAAATGAAGCGCCAAGCCGACGACTACGTCCAGGCAAACGGCGTTCCGTACGTGATCCTGCGACCCGGACCGCTCTCCGACGAAGTCGGCCGCGGCACAATCGCACTCTCCACCCAACGCGGCTTGAACGCAGCGCCCGTTTCACGCGAAGACGTCGCCCGCGTCACGGTGGCATGCATCACACGTGACGTGCGGGACGAGGTGATAGGGTTTGTCGGCGGCGACGTGCCGATAGACGACGTGCTCGACGCGCTTCAGACAGCCCCGATCAACCGATAACCCACACCGGTCTCAGTCACGATGTGCTCCGGCTGCGCGGCATCGCGTTCAAGCTTCTGCCGCAAATGCGCCATGTAGATGCGCAGGTAGTGGTGGCTTTCCACATGCGACGGCCCCCACACTTCGCGCAGTAACTGGCGGTGCGTCAACACACGGCCAGCGTGCCGTACGAGCGTGGACAGCAGCCGGTATTCGATCGGGGTCAGATGCACGGGCGCACCCGCACGCGTGACCTGGCGCAAGCCGAGATCGATGACGACATCGCCGAATTTCACCAAAGGCGATTCACTCGACGCCGCCTGATTGCGACGCCGCAAATGCGCGCGAATCCGCGCCATCAATTCCGATACGCCGAACGGCTTGGTGAGGTAATCGTCGGCACCGGCGTCCAGCGCCGCGACCTTCTCCTCCTCCTGAGTTCGCGCCGACAGCACGATCACCGGCAGCTCGGTCCAGCTCCGCAACTCACGGATCACGTCGAGGCCGTCGGTGTCGGGCAAACCGAGATCGACGATCACGAGATCCGGCTTGCGCGTCGCCGCGTCCACCAGCCCCTGCTTGCCCGTTTCCGCCTCGTGCACGGTAATGCCTTCGGCCTCCAGCGACGCACGCACAAAGCGGCGAATCTGCTTTTCGTCCTCGATCAACACGACGGTGAGGTTAGGTTCGCTCATGGGCTTTAGGGTCCGACGGAGGAAAATCGACGAAGTCCTGCTCGGCTTCATCGGAGAAACTTGGCACGGGCGGTGGTGCATCGACGGGCAAGGTGAACCAGAAGCGCGCGCCCTGAACCGGCGCGTCGGGAAGGCTCACATCCAGCCGGTTATTCGCGCCGATTGTACCGCCGTGCGCTTCCACAATAGCGCGGCAAATCGAGAGCCCAAGTCCAATGCCCGGCTTGGCCGACTCCTTCTCGCCACGCGTGAATTTCTCGAACACACGGTCTTCCATGTTCGCCGGCAAACCCGGACCGAAATCGTCGATATGAACCCGCACGAACGGCTTGTTATCCACACTGACGCTCTCCGCCCCGATGATGAGCTTCGAGCCCGGCGGCGTGTACTTCGCGGCGTTCTCCAGCAGGTTCGAAAACAACCGCTCCATCAGCACGGCATCGAGTTGAAGGAACGGCAGATCGGAAGGTAGACGGACCTCGACCGGACGGCCATTCAAAACCCGCCGGCACGCCCGCAACGCGGCGCCTACCGTCTCCTCCAGCAGCGACCATTGCAGGTTCAGCCGCAAACCGCCCGCCTGCAAGCGCGCCATGTCCAGCAAATTCGTGACAATGCTCGTCATGCGCAGCGATTCGTCGTGAATTGCTGCGATCAATTCGGCATTTGCCGGCGAACGGGTGTCGCCCCGCGCTTCCGCGAGCATCGATGCAAAACCAACGATGGTCGTGAGCGGCGTGCGCAAATCGTGCGAGATGGCGGACAGCAGCGAATTGCGCAGGCGCTCGGACTCCATGCTGACGAGCGCATCGCGGGCAATCTCGACGTAATGCACCCGTTCGAGCGCCAACGCGATCTGCGCGGCAAACGCGTCGAGCATGCGCTTTTGCTCGGGCACGTCGAGCTCGCCCGCATTACGCGTGGCGACCGCGAGCACGCCGCGCGTGCGCATTGGCGCCTTGAGCGGCAGATATAGCGCGGCCGCTGCAGGCAGCGTGTCCGTGCCGCGGCCGGCCGGCTTCTGCTGGTCGTACACCCATTGGCCGACATCGAGATCCAGCGTACTTGCATCGAGCAGCAAGGCGGCAGCGGACGTATCCGACGGGTCGAGTTTCTGGCGGACCTTGTCGGTGGAATCGGGCAGCAACATGGCGACCTTCGCGCGAAACACTTCACTCACATGCCGCATGCCGATACCCACGATCTGCTCGGTCGCCAGCGCCGCGCCGAGTTCGCCGGCCATCGCGTACATCGCGCCCGTGCGGCGCTCGCGCTTTGACGCAACGCGCGCCTCGCCCCGCAAGCTCGACGTGAGATGGCTGATCACCAACGACGTCAGCAACATGCCGGCAAAGGTCAGCAGGTATTGGGTATCGGAGACGGACAGCGACATGCGCGGCGGCACGAAGAAGAAGTCGAAGGCCGCGACGCTCAGGAACGAGAGCAGCACGCCCGGACCACGGCCGATGCGCGCCGCCGCGTAAATCACGCCGATGAGATAAAACATCACGAGATTCGTGAGATCGAAATGATCGCGGATCTGGCTTGCAAGCAGCGTGATAGCCGCGCAGATCGCGATGGCGTACGCATAGCCACGCGGCGCCGAGCGCTGCTCGCGCGCGGCGCTCAACGCGTCGCGCCAGTCGGGAGCGATCCCTTCCTCTTGCGGCAATGGAGCGCCTCCCTCTCTTTGCTCACCCTCCCGCGCGCGAATCAACGTGAGATCGAGGTCGCCCGCGTGTTCCGCCAACCGCTCGCCGAACGAGCGTTTTAGCCAGCGGGCGAAACCGCGCCGCTTCGACGCCCCCGCCACCAGCTTCGACGCGTTGCGCGCCTGCGCATAACCGATCAGCGTCGCGACCGCATCCGCACCGGCCAGCGTCACCGTCTCCGCGCCAAGTTCGGCGGCGAGTTTGAGCGCGCCCAGCGTGCGTTCGCGACGGGTATCGGAGAGTTTTTGCAGTCGCGGTGTTTCGACGTACACCGCGATCCAGTCGGAACGAAGACTTGCCGCGAGCCGTGCTGCGGCGCGCACCAGCGTAGGCGCCTCCGGCCCCGGCCCGATGCACACCACCAGCCGGTCGCGCGCCTGCCAGATCCTGTCGATAGACCGGTCCGCGCGGTACTCGCGCATCTGGGCATCGACGCGATCCGCCGTGCGCCGCAGCGCCAGTTCGCGCAGCGCGATCAGGTTGCCTTTGCGGAAGAAATTGCGAACCGCGTGTTCCGCTTGCTGCGGCATGTAGACCTTGCCGTGGCGCAGCCGTTCGAGCAGTTCCTCGGGCGGAAGATCGACTAGCGTGACTTCATCGGCTTGATCCAGAACGCGATCCGGCACGGTCTCGAAGACGCGGATCTGCGTGATCTGCCCCACGATGTCGTTCAGGCTTTCCAGATGCTGGACATTGACCGTGGTATAGACGTCAATACCCGCGTCCAGCAGTTCATGCACGTCCTGCCAGCGTTTCAGATGACGAGCACCGGGAACGTTCGAGTGAGCGAGTTCGTCGACGAGTAAAAGCTGCGGGTGGCGTTGAAGCGCTCCGTCGAGATCAAATTCCTTGAGCGCATGGCCGCGATACATCATGTTCGCCGGCGGCAGTTGTTCGAGGTCTTCCAGTAACGCGGTGGTTTCGCTCCTGCCGTGCGTTTCCACTATGCCGATGACTACGTCGTCGCCCTGCTCCTTTCTGCTTCGCGCGGCAAGAAGCATGGCGTAGGTCTTGCCCACTCCGGCCGAGGCGCCAAAAAAAATCTTCAGCCGTCCGCGATGACGCTTTTCCTCCTCTCTTTGCAGCTTTCCGAGCAGCTCGTCTGGGTTTGGGCGGTTCATTTTTTAGCTTGTTGGCGCAATCGCATCCAGGGCGAGGATCAGGTTCTTCGGGTTCGCCGGTGTCCACGCATTGACGCGTGACTTTCCTAGTATGACCAACTGCTGGTTCTTGCGTTTCCGCTATCCGGTTCGTTATAGGGTCTTTCGTCAGGTTGGCTCGTCTCGCCACCTGTTGGTCCGGGTATTGAACGATGGCCTCGAACATTAAGCGCGTCGGCATAAAAGCCGGGTCAAAGATCGGAACGCAGGCGTAAATAATGTGTAAAGGACGCCGTGGAAAGCGTTCGCAGCGAGATGTTTCACGCTGATCCTGGCGCTGACGTTTTTGTGGCGCAGATAGAGCGGCAGCCCATACGCGCTCACCCGCCGACAACTTTTTACGCGCGCTTATTCGCCGCTTCCGCACAAGACCACAAGACGGTGCGGCACGAAAGAATCCCGCCGCCCCGTCCTTTCACGCTCCCATCAAGGCAGGAAAATAGTCGATCCTGTCGTCCGCCGCGCTTCCAGATCCTCATGCGCTTTCGCCGCTTCAGCCAACGGATACCGCTGCCGCACGCTCGTCTTCACTTGCCCCGTGCTCAACACGTTGAACAACTCGGCCGCCGTCTCCTCGAGATCGCTGCGTTTGGCGATATAGCTGAACAACGCCGGCCGCGTGAAATAAAGCGAACCACGCCCGGCGAACTCCGACGAATCGATGGGCGGCAACGGCCCCGACGTATTGCCGAAACTCACGAACATGCCCAACGGCGCGAGGCAGTCGAGCGATGCCGTGTACGTGTCCTTGCCGATCGAATCGTAGACCACCGGCACGCCCGCGCCGCTCGTGATTTCGCGCACGCGCTTCGTGAAGTCCTCACGGGTATAGACGATCGGATGATCGCAGCCGTGCGCCTTCGCCAGTTCGGCCTTTTCGTCCGATCCAACCGTGCCGATCACCGTCGCGCCCAGCGCCTTGGCCCACTGGCAAGCAAGCATGCCCACGCCGCCGGCCGCCGCGTGGATCAGGATCGTATCGCCGGCTTTCACGCGATACGTCCGTCGCAGCAGATATTGCGCGGTCAAGCCCTGCAACATCACCGACGCCGCGTCCTCATACCCGATTGCGTCAGGCAAGCGCACGACATATTGGGTCGACATCACCCGTTCCTCTGCATAAGCGCCCGGCGGCCGCGACGCATAGGCCACACGATCGCCCGCTTTGAAATCCGTCACGCCTTCACCGACCGCGGTTACCTCGCCCGCCGCTTCCATGCCGATGCCGCCGGGCAGCGGCATTGGATAAAGCCCGGTACGAAAGTACACATCGATATAGTTCAAGCCGACCGCATGATGCTTCACGCGAATCTCGCCCTTGCCCGGCTCGCCCACCTCGACGTCCACCCATTTCATCACTTCCGGGCCACCGGTTTTATTGAAGCGAATTGCTTTTGTCACCCTTGTCTCCTTTTGCCGGCGTCAGCCGGTCACTGTGCAGTACGACCTGAACTCGACCTAAGCTCGACCCAGGCGTAGCTTCAGATCATCGAGAATCATGCGTGCCGTCGCGAGGTTCGTCGCACACGCTACGTTGTGCACGTCGCACGCGCGCACGAGCGCGTTGATATCGGGTTCGTGCGGTTGCGGCGTCATGGGGTCGCGCAGGAAAATCACCACGTCGACACGCCCCTCCGCCAGTTCGGCGCCAATCTGCAGGTCGCCGCCGAACGGACCGGAGAGCTTGCGCTCCACCTCCAGCCCATGGGCCGCCGCGATTCGCGCGCCGGTCGTACCGGTTGCCACCAGCCGGCACTGCGCCAACGTGGCCGCAAACTCGCCGGCCAGCGCCACAATGTCGTCCTTCTTCATGTCATGCGCGATCAACGCAACGCGTGGGGTCATCGAATGCCTCTCTGTTGTCATGTTTTATGGAATTCGAATCAATACGTGCCCGGATAAGCACCGCCATCGATCAGCAGGTTCTGCCCGGTGATATAGCCCCCATGGACGCTGCACAGGTAGGCGCACGCCTTGCCAAACTCCTCGGCCGTACCGAAGCGGCCAGCGGGCAGCCGGCTCATGCGGCGCTTCTTGGCTTCTTCCACTGTGATGTTGTTGGCCTTCGCGTCCGCCTCGAACGTGGTGACGAGCCGGTCGGTGTCGAAAGAGCCCGGTAGCAGGTTGTTGATCGTGACGCCGCTTGCCGCGACCTTGCGCGACAAGCCCGCGATGAAACCCGTTAGCCCCGAACGCGCGCCGTTCGACAAACCCAACACGTCAATAGGCGCCTTCACCGACGAACTCGTGATATTCACGATGCGCCCAAAACCACGCTCGATCATGCCGTCGAGCGTCAGCTTGATCAGTTCGATGGGCGTCAGCATGTTCGAATCGAGCGCCTTGATCCAGTCGTCGCGTGTAAATTGCCGGAAATCGCCCGCCGGCGGGCCACCGGCGTTGTTCACGAGAATGTCCGGCGCAGGGCACGCGGCCAGCGCCGCGGCGTGCCCTTCTGTCGTGGTGATGTCGCACGCCACCGCCGTCACATTCACGCCAAAGCTTGCACGAAGATGCTCGGCTGTGGCTTCGAGCGGTCCTGCCGTGCGCGCTACGATCACGAGGTTGACACCCTCAGCCGCCAGCGCCTCCGCGCACCCGCGTCCCAAACCCTTGCTGGCCGCGCACACGAGCGCCGTGCGCCCCTTGATTCCCATGTCCATTGCTGTCCCCTTGTGGTTGCCCGCGTTGAAACCGGTAGAAATCGATCAAAAGCCAGGTCATGAAGTCTTGTGTCGAATTCTGGCTCGCCATCCGTCATGCGGATCGCGTGATGCAATTCTAGAAGAATGAGGGATCGGACGTCGGCCGCGCAATAGACCAGACGGCCTATCGCCCGCAATCTCTGCTTTGGCCGCGCCTAATTTGGGTAAACTGGCGTCACTGCCTAAGCTCAGCCATGCGAGGCCGTGCCGCCTGCGGCCCCGGACACGCCTCTCGGCAATGCGGCGCCCGAACCAGACGCACCACCCGATTTACTCGAATCCACACTTAATGCCGCGGCAACCGCGCGAATTCCATGAAACAGGACAGCCGCTTTCCCAATCTCTTCATCCTCAACCACCCGCTGATCCAGCACAAGCTGACGCACATGCGGGACAAGGACACGTCCACGCGTACGTTCCGGGAGTTGCTGCGCGAAATCACGCTGCTGATGGGCTACGAAATCACGCGCAATCTTCCGCTGACCACCAAGCGTGTCGAGACCCCGCTGGTCACCGTCGACTCACCCGTGATCGCCGGCAAGAAGCTGGCTATCGTGCCGGTGCTGCGGGCCGGCATCGGCATGTCTGACGGGCTGCTGGACCTGATTCCGTCGGCTCGGGTCGGTCATATCGGCGTGTATCGCGCGGAAGACCACCGGCCAGTCGAGTATCTCGTGCGCCTGCCCCCCGATCTGGAAGAGCGCGTGTTCATCCTGTGCGATCCAATGGTGGCGACCGGCTATTCGGCGGTCCACGCCGTGGACGTGATGAAGCGGCGCAAGGTGCTCGGTGAGAACATCATTTTCGTGGCGCTGGTCGCGGCGCCGGAAGGCGTGAAAGTTTTCTCCGATGCCCACCCCGACGTGAAGCTGTACGTGGCCTCGCTCGACTCCCATTTGAATGAGCACGCGTATATCGTGCCGGGCCTGGGCGACGCCGGCGACCGGCTGTTCGGCACGAAAAACTGACGTGCAGCAGGGGCAAACAAGGCAGGCGCGCACGGATGCACGTACCGTCTGAGTACGGCCAAAGCCTGCTGAAGCGGCGCGCCATGATAAAATTCGGGTCCGCCAAATAAGCGGTTCGTGCGAGCGGTTCGTGCGCTGACGGATTGGCTGGCGTCATTCGGCTGGCGGCAGGTCGTCGGAGGATTTATTCGCAGATTCGCCGATCATCAGCGTCCGGTCCTGCCCCGAAGAACCGCAAAAACAGGGCGTGCGCCGCTCCTCGCCGTGCCACACGCCCTGCAACGATGCAGCGCGAACAAAAAATGCCGGCCGGCGAAAAGCGCCTTTTCGGGATAGGGCGGCATCATTGACACACAGGCGTGCGAGAAAAGCTCGCGCGCGATGGAGAAAGGTATGGCGGGTCATTCAAAATGGGCCAACATCAAGCATAAGAAAGCGGCGACCGATGCCAAGCGTGGCAAGGTCTGGACGCGTCTTATCAAGGAAATTCAGGTCGCGGCGCGCTTGGGCGGCGGAGAGATCGACACGAATCCGCGTCTGCGGCTCTCCGTTGAAAAGGCCTATGACGCCAACATGCCCAAGGACAACATCAACCGCGCGATCCAGCGCGGCGTGGGTGGTGTCGACGGTGCGACGTATGAAGAAATTCGCTACGAAGGCTACGGTATCGGCGGTGCGGCGATCATCGTGGACACCATGACGGACAACCGTACCCGGACCGTCGCGGAAGTCCGCCATGCGTTCTCGAAGTTCGGCGGCAACATGGGCACGGACGGCTCGGTGGCGTTCATGTTCGACCACGTCGGCCAGTTCCTGTTCGCTCCCGGCACGTCCGAGGACAAGCTGATGGAGGCGGCGCTCGAAGCAGGCGCGGACGACGTGGTGACGAATGACGACGGCAGCATTGAAGTGGTTTGCCCCGCCAACGACTTCCAGAAGGTGAAAGATGCGCTGGAAGCAGCGGGTTTCAAGGCGGAAGTGGCCGAAGTCATCATGAAGCCGCAGACCGAAGTCGAGTTCACCGGCGAAGACGCGGCAAAAATGCAGAAATTGCTCGACGCGCTGGAAAATCTGGACGACGTGCAAGAGGTTTACACCAACGCGACCATCGACGAAGAGTGATCGCCGGGCAGGTGAGCCGCGCCGGACGGGCTTGGCTGAGCACCCCTGGGGTAAAGGTGCGCCCGATGAGCGCCGGATAACCCGCCGGATAACCCGGTAGCCACTTCTGGCTCGGTTGGTGCATGTGCAGTATGTGTTGAGTCAGCGTTGAGCACGTGTTTTGGCAGCCGAGCACGGATGCGGACGCAAGCGAATATCGGCGGCCCATGCGCGAATAAACCCGCCGGTTCGCGCGTTATGTGAGAGGCGCCCGCATCAGGCATGTGCGCCAGAACGTGAGCCTGAGATGCGAGCTGAGATGCGAGCTCGACATAGTCGTTGAAGTGAGTCGAACCCAGCCGTAAGCGGTGTTTGGCAGCCGGGAAGTTGCGTGGCGCAGCCGCGTGATGGCGCGAACCGCTTCCCCGAGTCAATGCGCACGGCGGGCATTCGGCAGACGTCCGGCAGAGATCCGGCGCACGGCAAAGCAATATCCGCGGATCAGGCGCGGCGAACCGGTTCAGATGATTCATACCGGTCCGCCCTGCTGCCGCCATGAATTTCTTAAGATCTTCGAGGATTTAAATGAAGTTACTCGTCGTCGGTTCCGGCGGTCGCGAACATGCGCTCGCGTGGAAACTCGCGCAGTCGCCGCGCGTGCAGATGGTTTATGTCGCGCCGGGTAACGGCGGCACGGCTCAGGACGAACGTCTGCTCAATGTCGACATCACCGATCCCGCAGCGCTCGCCGATTTCGCCGAGAAGGAGCAGATTGCGCTGACCGTGGTCGGCCCCGAGGGTCCGCTGGCGGCGGGTATTGTCAATTTGTTCCGCTCGCGCGGCCTGAAGATTTTCGGCCCGACCAAGGAAGCTGCGCAGCTGGAAAGCTCGAAGGACTTTGCGAAGGCGTTCATGAAGCGCCACGCCATTCCGACGGCCGAATACGAGACCTTCACGGACATCGCTGCCGCCCACGCGTATCTCGACACGAAAGGCGCGCCCATCGTCATCAAGGCTGACGGACTTGCGGCCGGCAAGGGCGTGGTCGTGGCAACAACGCTGGAAGAAGCGCACGCGGCCGTCGACTCCATGCTCGCCGACAACAAACTGGGCGACGCCGGTGCGCGCGTGGTGATCGAAGAGTTCCTGGATGGCGAGGAAGCGAGCTTTATCGTGATGGTGGACGGAAAGCACGTGCTGGCGCTGGCGTCGAGCCAGGACCACAAGCGTTTGCTCGACGGCGACAAGGGTCCGAACACCGGCGGCATGGGCGCGTATTCGCCCGCGCCAATCGTCACACCGCAACTGCACGCGCGCGTGATGCGCGAAATCATCCTGCCGACCGTGCGTGGCATGGAGCAGGAAGGCATCCGATACACCGGTTTCCTGTACGCCGGCCTGATGATCGACGCGCACGGCAACCCGAAAACGCTCGAATTCAATTGCCGCATGGGCGATCCGGAAACGCAGCCGATCATGGCGCGCCTGAAAGGCGATTTCTCGAAGGTGGTTGAACTGGCCATCGCCGGGACGCTGGCGACGGCGGAAATTGAGTGGGACCGGCGCACGGCGCTCGGCGTCGTGCTGGCCGCGCACAACTATCCGGACACGCCGCGCAAGGGTGACCGGATCAACGGCGTTCCACCGGAAACGCCCGAAGCCGTGACGTTCCATGCCGGCACCACGCTGGAAAACGGCAAGCTCAGCACATCGGGCGGACGTGTGCTGTGCGTGGTGGGGTTGTCGGATTCGGTGCGCGGCGCGCAATCGGTCGTCTACGATACGATCAATCAAATCACGTTCGACGGCATGCAGTATCGGCGGGACATCGGTTATCGCGCGTTGAATCGTAAAGCGGCGGATCGGCAGAACTGATCCAAAACCGCGGGAAACATTGCCGGAAGCACCGCAACGCAGCAAATCGAGCAGCTGCCGGACCTTCGCGTCCGGCAGTGCGTTTTAGAGGGAACGTGCTTTGGGCCACGCAATTTTGGACTAGCCCAGCGCCAATCCAACCCGCGCACTCCCGCGCGCCCTTTCCCCACAAGCCGTAAAGCAGCACACAATGACCGCTCCAACCTACGACGTACAAGCTGTCCGAACTTATCTGACCGGTTTGCAAGAGCAGATCGCACAGACGCTCGGCGCGTTCGATGGCACCGAATTCTCCATCGATTCCTGGCAGCGTGGTCCCGAAGAACGGTTGCGCGGCGGCGGCAGCACGCGGATTCTCGAAGGTGGCCAGTTTTTCGAACGGGGCGGCATCGGTTTCTCGGATGTGGCCGGCGACTCGTTGCCGCCATCGGCGAGTGCCGCGCGTCCGCAACTGGCCGGGCGCGGTTTCGAGGCAATGGGCGTCTCGCTCGTCATGCATCCGCGCAATCCGCACTGCCCCACCGTGCACATGAACGTGCGCCTGCTGATCGCGACGAAAGCCGGCGAGCCGCCGCTGTTCTGGTTTGGCGGCGGCATGGATCTCACGCCCTATTACGGCTGCGAGGACGACGCCCGCCATTTTCACGGCGTCTGCCGGGACGCGCTTGCGCCCTTCGGCACGGATCTGTATCCGCGTTTCAAGAAATGGTGCGACGAGTATTTTTATCTCAAGCATCGCAACGAGCCGCGGGGGATCGGCGGGATTTTCTTCGACGACTTTTCGGAACCCGGTTTCGACGAATCGTTTGCAATGATGCGCAGCGTCGGCGACAGCTTCCTGGCCGCGTACTTGCCGATCATCGAACGCCGCCGCAATACGCCTTATGGCGAAGCGCAGCGGGAATTCCAGGCGTACCGGCGCGGCCGATACGTGGAATTCAACCTGGTCTTCGACCGGGGCACGCTGTTCGGGCTGCAAAGCGGCGGCCGCACGGAATCCATCCTGATGTCGATGCCGCCTGCCGTGACGTGGCGCTATAACTGGCAACCCGAACCGGGCACGCCTGAAGCGCAGCTTTACTCCGACTTTCTCGTCGTGCGAGAGTGGGTATAGCAAAATGAGACCTGAGCGCTGCACCTGTTGCAATCTGTCCCCGATGAGGATTGTCCACTGAAACCGAACCTTCCTTGCGCTCGACGCGTCGGCTTGCTGGGCGGCACGTTCGACCCGATTCACGACGCTCACCTGGCGCTCGCGCGGCGTTTCGCCGAGTTGCTCGACCTGACCGAGCTCGTGCTGCTGCCTGCCGGACAGCCATGGCAGAAAAAGGATGTCACCGCGGCGCATCACCGGCTTGCCATGACCCGCGCGGCGGCGGATTCGCTGCATATCGAAGGCTTGCAAGTCACCGTCGCCACCGACGAAATCGATCACGACGGCCCGACCTACACCGTGGAAACGCTGGATCGCTGGCGCGCGCGGGAAGGCACGGACGCGTCGTTGTCGCTTTTGATCGGCGCCGATCAGCTTGTGCATCTGGATTCATGGCGCGACTGGAAACGCCTGTTCGAATTTGCGCATGTGTGCGTGGAAACCCGCGCGGGGTTCGACCTTTCGACGGTTTCCCCCGCCGTAGCCACCGAAATTGCAGCGCGCAGCGCCCCGGCTGAGGTACTGCAATCCACGCCTCATGGCCATCTGCTGATTGATTCCGCGCTGACGCTCGAAGTGTCGGCGACAGAAATTCGCGAGCAGTTGGGAGAGCGCCTGCGGGCGCGCGCGGCGGGTGAAATCGACGCCGAGAGTCATGTACCGTCCGCCGTATGGGACTATATTGTTCAACACCACTTGTACCATCGGTAAAAATATGGAAATTCAAAAGCTTCAACGCGCGATCATCGACGGTCTCGAAGACGTCAAGGCGCAGGACATCAAGGTGTTCAACACCACCCACCTGACGGCCCTCTTCGACCGTGTGATCGTCGCGAGCGGGACGTCGAATCGTCAGACCAAGGCGCTCGCGAACAGCGTGCGCGACAAGGTCAAGGAGCTGGGCGGCGACGTCATCAGCACCGAAGGCGAGGAAGTCGGCGAGTGGGTGCTGGTCGATTGCGGCGATGCGGTCGTCCACATCCTGCAACCGGCGCTGCGCCAGTACTACAACCTCGAAGAGGTCTGGGGCGACAAACCCGTGCGCGTAAAGCTGCAAAGCTCGGGTGGCTTCAGCGGCGCCCAGGTGAGCGTGTCGGACGACGAAGACGACGAGCCAGCCGCCAAACCGGCTCGCAAGACCACACGCCGCTGACGCCGGTTCGACGCGAAACGTCCCGCTTTATGTAGAAGTGGACGCGTCGCGCCACGCATGTCGCCATGAAACTTCATATCCTTGCGGTCGGCCACAAGATGCCCGACTGGATCGCGACCGGCTTCGACGAGTATGCGAAACGCATGCCGCCCGAGTTGCGCATCGAGTTGCGGGAGATCAAACCCGAGCAACGCTCATCGGGACGTAACGCCGAGAGCGTGATGGCCGCCGAACGCCTGCGGATCGAAGCGGCGCTGCCGAAGAATGCGCGGCTTGTCGCGCTCGACGAACGCGGCCGCGACTGGACCACGATGCAACTCGCCGGCGCGTTGCCGGACTGGCAGCAAGAAGGCCGCGATGTGGCGTTCGTGATCGGCGGGGCCGATGGTCTCGACCCGCAAGTCAAGGCACGCGCCGAAGTCCTGCTGCGTGTTTCAAGTCTCACGCTGCCGCACGGCATGGTCCGCGTGCTGCTGGCTGAACAGCTTTATCGCGCGTGGAGCATCACGCAGAACCATCCCTATCATCGCGCGTGAGGCGTGGCACGGAGGCGTTGAAGGAGCGCGCCTGGCTAGCCTGCGCGTGACCTTCGAGATCCGCGAACATGGCATCGCCCAGCTTCCCTTTTGTTTATCTCGCGTCGCAAAGTCCCCGGCGGCAAGAACTGTTGCAGCAACTCGGCGTGCGCTTCGAGTTGCTGCTGCCCCGACCCGATGAAGACGCCGAAGCGCTCGAAGCCGAGCTCGCCAACGAAGCCCCGGACGCCTATGTGCTGCGCGTTTGCGAGGCAAAGGCGCTGGCCGCTTATGCGCGCCGCGTAAAGGGCGAGCATCGACCCGCACCCATTCTCGTCGCCGACACCACCGTCACGCTCGACGGCGCAATCATGGGCAAACCCGACGACGCAGATCATGCCGTCGCGATGCTCGAACAACTATCCGGACGCGATCACGAGGTCCTGACCGCACTCGCCGTAGTCGATGCCGACGGCGTTCTGCTCGCGCCTGTTCTATCACGCTCGCTGGTGCGCTTCGCCGCAGTCGAGCGTGCTGCACTGCAGCGTTACGCCGCCACCGGCGAACCGCTCGGAAAGGCCGGTGCGTATGGCGTTCAGGGACGAGCGGCGGCGTTTATCGAACGGATCGACGGGTCCTATTCGGGTATCATGGGCCTGCCTCTTTTCGAAACAGCAGCACTCTTGCGCGTGGCGCGCGTCGACTTCTAAACCGTCCATGAACGAAGAAATCCTGATCAACGTCACACCGCAGGAAACCCGCGTTGCCCTCGTTCAGCAAGGCGCGGTGCAAGAGCTTCACGTCGAGCGCACGCTGTCGCGCGGACGAGTGGGCAATGTGTATCTCGGCAAGGTCGTGCGCGTGCTGCCGGGCATGCAGTCGGCCTTTATCGATATCGGGCTTGAGCGCGCTGCGTTCCTGCATGTGGCCGATATCTGGCATCCGCGCATCGCCGGCGAAACGCATGCGAACACGCCACATACGCCCATCGAGAAGATCGTGTTCGAAGGCCAGGCGCTGATGGTGCAGGTGGTGAAGGATCCTATCGGCACCAAGGGCGCGCGGCTTTCCACTCAGGTCAGCATCGCTGGGCGCACGCTGGTTTATCTGCCGCAGGAACCGCATATCGGGATCTCGCAGAAGATCGCCAGCGAGGCCGAGCGCGAGGCCATCCGGGCACGGCTCACGGCTGTTCTGCCTGTGGAGGAGAAAGGCGGGTATATCGTCCGGACGATTGCGGAAGATGCGTCCAGTGAAGAGCTCGCCGCCGATGTCGCGTATTTGCGCAAGACGTGGGCAACGATTGTCGCGCAGGCGCAGCGTGTAGCACCGACCTCGCTGCTGCATCAGGATCTCAATCTCGCGCAGCGCGTGTTGCGCGATTTCGTGAACGATGAAACCTCGCGTATTCAAGTCGATTCACGCGAGACATATCAGATGCTGGCCGACTTCGCGATCGAGTTCACGCCGGCTGTGGCTTCCCGGGTGCATCACTATGCGGGCGAGCGGCCGCTTTACGACCTGTACAACATCGAAGCCGAGATTCAGCGCGCGTTGTCACGCCGGGTCGATTTGAAATCGGGTGGTTATCTGATGATCGACCAGACCGAGGCAATGACGACCATCGACGTGAATACGGGTGGTTATGTAGGTGCCCGTAATTTCGACGACACGATCTTTAAAACCAATCTCGAAGCGGCTCACACGATTGCACGGCAACTGCGATTGAGAAATCTTGGCGGGATCATCATTATCGATTTCATCGATATGGAGAACGTCGAGCATCGCGATCAAGTGCTTGGCGAGTTGAAGAAAGCGTTGTCGCGGGATCGGACACGGGTGACGGTGAACGGGTTTTCGCAGTTGGGCCTGGTTGAGATGACGCGCAAACGCACGCGTGAATCGCTCGCGCATGTGTTGTGCGAGCCGTGTCCAACTTGCGATGGCAAAGGTCAGGTGAAGACGCCGCGGACCGTGTGTTACGACGTGCTGCGCGAGATCATGCGTGAGTCGCGGCAGTTCAATCCGCGCGAGTTTCGCGTGGTGGCGTCGCAGCAGGTGATTGATTTGTTTCTCGAAGAAGAGTCGCAGCATCTGGCAATGCTGATGGACTTTATCGGGAAGCCGGTGTCGCTGCAGGTGGAGTCGAATCTGAGCCAGGAACAATATGACATTGTGCTGATGTAGGAAAACTGGATCCACCCGGTCACGGCGGGAACCACCGTCCCGCTCAGCCCACCAGCGCCATCAATCTCTCAGCAGCCTCGACCGGATGATAACGCTTGACTCGATCGAAAGCGTGTTCAATAAGTCTTTCCCGCAAATGCGCGTCCGTCAGAATCGTCCGTATCGCAGCGCTCATCGCCAGCGCATCGCCAACAGGCACTAGCAGCCCGGCGCGCCCATCGTCGAGCAAATCCCGCGGGCCAGTAGGACAGTCCGTCGAGATCACTGGCACCCTAAGCGCCATCGCCTCGCCAAGCACCATTCCGAAGCCCTCATAACGGCTGCTGAGCACGAGCGCTTTCGCGCCCAGGATGAACGGGTGCGGATTCGACTGGAAACCGACGAAATGAACTGTCGAATCGATGCCGAGTTCGCGTGCCAACGCTTCTAGCTCACCCTGGAACGGCCCCTCACCGACAATACACAGGTCACACGACGTCATGCCCGACTCGCGGAGCTTCGCATACGCGTGCAACAGGGTTCTGTGATCCTTCTGCCTTTCATCCAGGCGAGCCACCGAGACGATGTAAGGCGATGCCGGAATCTGAGCGGGCTCGAGCGCGCGACGCATCAACGCATCTCCATCGATGATATTCGGCAGTTCCGTCAGCTTGTCAGTGAGGCACGGGAACACCTGCATGCCTTCACGGAGCATTTCACTGGTTTGCACAGCAATCGCGTCATAGCGCACAAACTGCGCCCCGCGCTGTTCGATCCGCTTGCGCCGCAGACCTGAGAAGCGCGCCGCGATGCTGTAGTGGTTCACGCCGAGCCACAACACGTCATATTTTCCCGCGATAGTCCTAAGGGTCATGTCGAAGTCGCAGATGACGTCGACGCTTCGCGCAAGCGCCTTGATCTTGCGATGAAACAGGGGACGTAAAACGCCGTAGGTCAGAACGTTTTTCACCACCTTCATGCGCGGCGTAAGTTTGTGCTGCCGCCTGATTTCATGCAGTGCATGCATCCAGGGTTTTGACGCCAGCACATGCACCGGCACGCCGGCAGGCAGGGAATCGCGCCAGAACTCGAGATCATCGGTCGGGAACGACACGCACACCTCAACCTGGAAGTGCGCTGCACACAACGCGTGAAGCCAGGCAATCAGCGCCGTTTCAGTTCCACCCCGGCCGAAGTCACTGACGTGGAACAAGACGCGCGGACGCGCAGGCGGAAAATTCGAATCCAGCTTGTTCATGAGCGGCGCCGCCTTAGGAGAGGCGCCATTATAAGTTCTGACCTATATAAGATCTAATTTATGCCGACGTATAAAACTGCATCCCTGACTAGTAATCCCCCTACGTAACGTGGCACGGCGTAACGGCGTAACGCCGTAACGCGCACAGCTCCACATGCACGGCCGGGAATTTCTGTATCGCCCGCTGAGCCTTGTCCATCAACCGCCGATGGCATTTTCCCGGAGCGTAGGCCGCCGTGGCACGACTCATGCGTAGAGAACATCAAGCCGGGCGTTGACCAGTGCACCGGCGAAGCGGCTCTCCATTTAATTCGTCAGAGCCGGATTTTAATGAAGTGCAGTGCCGTAGCGGCTTTTACAAGGCATATAAAAGCCTTGAACCGGACGGTAATAATCAGCGACCGCCAAAAATGACGGAGCTACCGGGGAACACAATGAATCATCAACTCATAGAAACCGATCTTGTGCATCTGGAACACATCATCAACCGGATTGCATCGAGTCACGGACTGTCTTTATCCTATTGGCGAAAACGAGTCGACTCCGTATTGTCGATGAGTCTCATGCCCGCGCAACGCAAGCGCATTGGCCATATCGACGCCGTTATTTCAATGCTCGAGAAAGCGGCTTCGGGCAAAACTGCCCATTTCAGTTGAGGAATCAGCGAGGGTCGACAGGCCGCCAGCACGGCCTGTCTGCTTTTCCCGCACCCATCTTTATCGGATATCACATTCGATAATAGATCATGCATTAAAAACATAATCGCAACGCCCGCCGATAATAAATAATAATGAAAGGCGCCGCGATCCGGCGAGGTTCAGCGGCAAGTTCAGCATCAAAGCCATGATCCTCAATTAATAATGCTGGACACGATTATTTTATATTTTTAAGATCAGTTCGCTGAAGCTTGGACGCCCCCCCATCGTCTCGATTTCCAAAGCCCGCTTAACCAAGTAACGATTGGCGCGATCCCGGGCGCAATCCTGCCTGAGCCTCCACGCGCGGGTCGATCGTGTGAACTACACAGGTGGCGCGGCACCCCGGCCCCGGCGAAAGTCGGCGAATGCCGGTAGCCTCCGATAAACCTCATTGAATCGACAGGACCCGTGTGCCGTCTTTTTTCATCGATCGACCGGTTTTTGCGTGGATTGTCGCCCTGGCCATTTTCGTGGCGGGTGCACTGGTCACGCCGTTTCTGCCTGTCGCGCAGTATCCGCGGCTGACGCCGCCGCGCATCGTGATTGCCGCGATGTATCCGGGTGCGTCGCCGGAAAGCGTGGACAACACGGTCGCGAGCGTGATCGAAGAAAGCCTGGACGGTGCCGAGGGCTTGCAATACTACGAAAGCACGAGCGACAGCCTCGGCGAACTTGAAATTGCGGCCACGTTTTCGGCGGGCACGAACCCGGACATCGCCATGGTCGATGTCCAGAACCGGATGAAGCAGATCGAGTCGCGGCTGCCGCAGCAAGTCGTTCAGCAAGGCATCACCGTCTTCAAGTCGACGGGCACATTCCTGATGCTCGTCGCGCTCACGTCCACCGACGGCCGGCGCGATTCCGTGGAACTGAGCGACTACGTCAACCGATACATGCTGCGCGACCTGAAGCGCGCGCCGGGCGTCGGCTCGGCCGAGTTGTGGGACGCCGGCGAAGCGCTGCGCGTCTGGATCGACCCGATGAAACTGCGCGAGTACAACCTGGCCGCAGCCGACGTCACGCAAGCCATCGCAGCGCAAAACGCGACGGTCACCGCCGGCACGCTCGGCGACGTGCCGTTTGTCACGGGTCAGCAACTGACGGCATCGGTCACGGTCAGGGGGCAATTGATCTCACCGGCCGAATTCGGCGAGATCGTGCTGAAAGCGCAAACGGATGGCTCGGCCGTACGGCTAAAGGATGTCGCACGGGTCGAACTGGGCCGTGACAGCTATGCGTCGTTTTCGCGGCTGAACGGCAAGCCCGCGGCGACGGTCGGCATCCGGCTCTCCCCGCAGGGCAACGCGATGGAAACCTCCGATGCAATTCGTACCAAGCTCGCGGAATTGTCGCGCAGCCTGCCACCGGGCGTGGCCGTGGAGATCCCCTTCGACAGCTCCAAGTTCGTCCACGTCGCGCTGCACGAGGTGGCGTTGACGCTGTTCGAAGCGGTGCTGCTGGTGTTCCTCGTCATGTGGCTGTTCCTGCGCGACCTGCGTTACGCGCTGGTGCCCACCGTGGTCATCCCGGTTGCGCTGACCGGCGCGCTGCTCGCGCTTTATGTGCTCGGCATGTCGATCAACGTGTTCACCATGTTCGCGCTGGTGCTCGCGATCGGGATCCTGGTCGACGATGCCATTGTCGTGGTCGAGAACGTCGATCGCGTGATGCGCGAGGAAGGTCTCGCGCCACGCGCCGCGACGCGCCGGGCGATGCAGCAGATGGGCAGCGCGATCGTCGGCATCACGGCCGTGCTGACTGCCGTGTTCGTGCCGATGGCGTTTTTTCCCGGCAGTGTCGGCGGGATTTACCGGCAATTCACGGTCGCGATGATCGCGTCGATCCTCGTGTCCGCGTTCACCGCCCTTTCGCTCACGCCGGCGCTGTGCGCAAACCTGTTGAAAGCGCCGCCGCGCGACGCCTTGCGGCATGGGCTGCATGGCGCTCACCGATCACACGATGCGCACGCTTCACACGCAGGCAGTAGCCGTTCGTTCGGTTTTTCGGCGGCCTTCGACTGGACCTCGCGGGGTTATCGCGGACTGGTAGCGCGGGTGTTGCGCCGGGCGGGCTCCATGTTCGTGGTGTATCTCGTGCTGGCCGGCGCGTGCGCTGTGCTTTATCTGCATATGCCGGGCGGCTTCCTGCCTCAGGAAGACCAGGCGCAGCTTCAGGTGATGGTGCAGTTGCCGGCGGGCGCCACGCAGGCGCGCACGCTTGCGGTCGTCGAACAGGCGGAAGCCATCCTGAAACGTGAGTCTGCCGTCGCGAACGTGACGAGCGTGGTCGGCTGGAGTTTCCAGGGCAGCGGCCAGAACGTGGCCATGCTGTTCGTCGACTTGAAAGACTGGTCATCGCGCAATACCGACGCGGGCACGCTGCGCGACACGCTGAACCGCTCGCTCTCGAAGATCATGGATGGCGACGTGGCTGCCCAGATGCCGCCGTCCGTACCCGGCATGGGCCATTCGGAAGGGTTTGTAATGCGGCTGGAAGATCGCGGCGGCATCGGCATTGCAGGATTGACTGCCGCGCGCGAACAACTTTTCAATAAAGCCCGCACCAATCCCGCTTTTGCGGACGTGCATTCGGAAGCGTTGCCGGACGCGCCGCGTATCGTGCTGGATGTCGACCGCGCGAAGGCTTATGCGCTGGGCGTATCGTTCGACAAGATCGGCGACGCGCTGGGGAACACTTTCGGTTCGACGTATATCGACGATTTCCCCTCGGGCGGCCGCATGCGCCGCGTGATGGTCGCCGCGGACGCACCTTCGCGCATGACCGAAGACAGTCTCATGAACCTCTCGGTGCGCAACGCCGCGGGGCAGATGGTGCCGCTGTCGTCGGTGGCGTCGTTGCACTGGACGACCGGCCCTACCGTCCTCACGCGTTACAACGGTTCGCCTTCACTCGATGTGAGCGGCCGTCCCGCCAACGGCGTAAGTTCTGGCGCGGCGATGGCCGAAATGGAGCGGCTTGCGCAGGCGCTGCCGGTGGGCGTCGGTTTCGACTGGACCGATACGGCGCTTGAGGAAACCCGTGCTGCCCGCCTGACGCCGATGCTGATCGGCTTGTCGCTGCTTGCCGTGTTCATGGCGCTCGCGGCGCTTTACGAGAGCTGGACCATTCCGCTTGCGGTGCTGACTATCGTGCCACTGGGTGTGATTGGCGCAGTGATCGCGATGCTTCTGCGTGACATGCCGAACGATGTTTATTTCAAGGTCGGGATGATTACGGTGATCGGTTTGTCGGCGAAGAACGCGATCCTGATCGTGCAATTCGCACGCACGCTATCCGCCGATGGCACACCGCTGGCTGAGGCGATTGTCGCCGCGGCGAGTGCGCGCTTCCGGCCAATCGTGATGACGTCGGCGGCGTTTTTGCTGGGCGTCGTGCCTTTGCTCGTGTCGAGCGGCGCGGGTGCGGAGAGCCGGCGATCGATCGGGACTGGCGTGTTTGGCGGCGCCATTACGGCGACCGTGCTGGGGCTGGTGTTCACGCCGCTGGCGTTTTATATCGTGGTGTCGGGGCAGCGATTTATTCAACGCCGGATAAAGTCGATGACACGAGACAAGGTGACGGCAAGCGTCGAGCCAGATGTACCGCGTGGTGATGTTCAGGGGTCGCAGGAGGGGTAGATTTCACTCCCGCTTTAAGCCAAAGACTAACTAAAACAAGCAATAAATTCAGGCTAATCATAGAGCCGGTTCGGGCACAACCGAGCCGCCGCCGCGCGCAAGCAGCGCCGACCCGCCGCGCAAATCCCGACTCGCATCGCATCAGAAAAACTTCGTATCCCGATGGAATAAGTTGGCTCGTGCGTCCGTTTAACCATGACATTGAAACAACGAACGAACCCACTAACCCAACCAGCGAAATAGCGTGCCCTGCACGCGGGAGACGACATCATGAAACGGCACGTACTGTGGCCGGGCATTGTCACGCTCGGAATAACGGCCTTCCTCGCCGCCTGTGGCGGCAGCTCGAACAACTCAATGGACACGCACTTCAAGAGTACGATCCTCGTCTCCGACGGTGCGGTCGCGGCCGCCCACGTCGACCCCAATCTGAAGAACGGATGGGGCGTCGTGTTCAACCCTAAAGGCGTCGTCTGGGTGGTGAACAACGGCACGCAAACCTCCACCCTCTATGACGGCAACGGTGTTGCGCAATCGCTGATCGTGACCATCCCGGCAGTTGCATCGGGACCGGCAAACCCGACGGGCATCGTCTTTAACGGAAGCACCGACTTCGTGGTGTCGAGCGGCGGCAAGAGCGGCGCCCCGCCCTTCATTTTCGCGGGCGAAGGCGGCACGCTGAGCGCCTGGTCACCCGGCGTACTGCCCACCACCGCGGTCACGGTCTTCGACGGCAGCAGCGCAAACGCCGTCTACAAAGGCCTCGCGCTTGCCGCAAGCAGCAGCGGCAACCGCCTCTATGCGGCTGACTTTCACAACGCTCGCGTCGATGTATTCGACAAGACTTTCACCAAGCTGTCCCTGCCCGGCGCGTTCCAGGACACATCGCTGCCGGCCGGCTTCGCGCCGTTCGGGATTCAGACGATCGGCACGAAAATCTACGTGGCATATGCGAAGCAGGACTCCGCCCTGCACGACGAGGTGGACGGCCCGGGCCTGGGCGCCGTCGATGTCTTCGATACAGACGGCAACCTGCTCCAACGTCTCGCACAAGGTGGTCCGCTCAACGCGCCGTGGGGGATTACTCAGGCACCTGCTAATTTCGGATCACTAAGCAATGACATCCTGATCGGCAATTTCGGAGACGGCACGATCAGCGCCTTCGACCCGACCAGCGGCAAGTTCATGGGCAAGCTGCTGCAGGCAAACGGCAGCAACTTCGTGCAAGAGGGCTTGTGGGGTATCGCGTTCGGCAACGGCGTGGATTCGCAGCCGGTCAACACGCTGTTCTTTGCAGCGGGCCCGAACCACGAAGCCGATGGCGTGTACGGGCGGATCGATATGCAATAACGCTTCGCATCTTCGCCACTCAGTAACCACGGCGGCCAGCCCAACGCGCGTCTGGCCGTCGTTCTCATCCTGCCGATGCGCTTCCCCTATGATGGCAACATCTCGCGTGCTTTCACGCGTTTCGGGAGGCATGTCATGCAATTTCCAGCCGGAGCAGTTCAGGCACTCAGTTCGGCCGCATCGACGGTGTTTTCCATCGGTATCGTGTTCCTCGGTTACTGGGGCCTCCACGAGGGGGCGCACTGGCGGTCAATCGATGTATCCGTCGCCGTCCTGGCGCTCGCCGGTTTCGCAAGTCTCGGTTTGGTCCCGTGGCTCGCCACGTCTCCAACAAAAAATCCCGACGATGAATCCCGCCTCCGGCTAGCGCGTCATGCGTTCCTGGCCGGCGTGGGTGTGCTGTGGCTGGCGATTATTGTGTCGGTGTTCACGTGATGGATATTGCCCGCGCCGTTCGGTAAAGAGAAATGGCCCAATCGGCTTATGCCGGTTGGGCCATTTCGGTCACGCTGACTAGCTAACTAATTCCCGACGGGCGAGCGTCGATTAAATCAAGCCGCCTCGGGCGCCTGCTGCTGATATTGAATCCGATGAAGATTCGCGTACAGCCCGTTTTGGCGCAGCAAATCCGCGTGACTCCCCTGCTCGGCGATCTTGCCGCCATCCATCACGAGAATCCGGTCGGCACGCTCGATAGTCGACAGCCGGTGCGCAATGACCAGCGTCGTGCGCCCTTTCATCAGCGTTTCCAGCGCTTCCTGCACATGCCGCTCGGACTCGGAATCGAGCGCGGACGTGGCTTCGTCGAGGATCAGAATGGGCGCGTCCTTGTAGATCGCCCGCGCAATGGCGAGCCGCTGGCGCTGGCCGCCCGACAGGCGCATGCCGTTGCCGCCCACGCGGGTGTCCACTCCTTCGGGCATTGCCGCGACTACATCCGCCAGATTCGCCGCCGCCAGCGCCGCCATCACCCGTTCGCGATCCGGCGTCTGGCCGTACGCAACGTTGGCCGCGATCGTGTCGTTGAACAGCACCACGTCCTGGCTCACCATCGCCATCTGGCCGCGCAGATCGTGCAGGCTGTATTCGGGAATAGGCACGCCATCTACCAGTACCGCGCCGCTGGCGGGATCGAAGAAACGCGGCAGCAGGTTGACCAGCGTGGTCTTGCCGCTTCCCGAAGCGCCCGCCAGCGCCACCATTTCGCCTGGCGCGACCTTGAACGAGATGCCGTCGAGCGTTGGCAGGCTCGACGATCCATAACTGAACGACACCTCGCGGAACTCCACCGCGCCAGTGGCGCGCTCGAGCGGCCGGCCGCCGCCTTCGGGCTCGATGGGTTCATCGATAAGACCGAAGATCAGTTCCGCCGCCGTCATGCCGCGCTGCAGCGGCTGGTTGATATCGATCAAATGCTTGAGCGGCGAGATCACCAGCAGCATGGATGTGACGAACGCTACAAAACCGCCGACAGTCGTCTGGTCGTTCGCCGACTGGACCACTGCAATAGTGATCACGATGGCAAGCGCGATCGACGCCAGGAACTGCGTGAGCGGCTGCGCCAGGCCGCCGGATACGGTCATGCGCATGGAGTAACCGCGCAGGCGATTGCTCATGTCGGTGAAGCGGTCGTTTTCGTAGCGCTGGCCGTTATGCACCTTGACGACCTTATAACCGGCTACCGTCTCTTCCACGATGTACGACAGTTCGTTCGTCAGTAACTGTGACTCGCGATTGAGCCGCCGCAGCCGGCGGTTGATCTTGCTGACGAGCCAGCCGATAGCCGGCAGGATCACCGCGATGACCAGCGTCAGCCGCCAGTTGAGGATGAACAGATATCCGAGCAGGAATACCACGGTGAGCGAATCGCGCACGAGCGTGACGACCACGCTCTGGAGCACGTTGAGGATCTGGTTCACCTCGAACACGATTGCGTTGATGATCGTGCTGGCCGTTTCCCGCTGGAAGAAACCGGCGCTGGTGTGGATCATCCGGTCGAACATCTTGAGGCGCAGCTGGAGCAGGATCTTGTTGGTGACATACGCCAGCAAGTAGCCCGACGCGTACTGCGACCCTCCACGCAAGACCGCGAGCCCGACCACGGCGAGCGGCACGAGCCATTTGGCGCTGGCGCTGCCGTGCGCGCCGAAGCCGTGATCCAGCAGCGGTTTGAGCAGCATCGGGATTCCGGCTTCGCTGGCGGCGACGAAACCCATGGCGATCAGGCCCAGCGCGACAATGCCGATCAGAGGCCGGATGTACGGCCAGAGCCGGCTCATCACGGCGGACGGCGACGTGTTCTGGCCGCTGCCGATCGTTTTGCTCAAGGTTGGCTTCTGACTCAAAAGGTGTCCTTAGTCGTGGGTCGGGCGGCGGGAGAAGCAGGAATGTACCTGCTTCAGGGCTGCACTGAGCGCTCAAGTCCCGCCGGCACGGCAAACCGCTATTGTAATGCGCCGCGCGCCGTGTCTCATTTTGACGTCGTTGCGAAATTGACCGAATGAGCGGGGGGAGGTTTCGCTCGCGCTCGGGGTTTGGGGTGAGGCTGCTGGCGCGGGGGGCTGGGGCTGGGTCGATGCCGGGTTGCTGCTTTCGGCCTTAGTGGTCTGCGTGAATTAGCTGATTTTTGTTTGTGGGTCATCGTGCTTGCCCGAGAGCGTTGGGGGCGAAGCGTGTTCGTGTCAGGATTCGCGAGAAGGAGGGGTTCACACATCCTCCAGTCTGGCGAGCGCGGTGCTATCAGGTGCCAAAAACTTCTAGCCTGCACCCTACGGACACTAACTTGCCGGTGGTGGGAAAGCGCTTTCTTTGCTTCGTTTCTTTGTCGCTTTCGGCTTTAGACAAAGAAACGACCTGCCGCCACGCACAGTGGCTAATAGTGATAAAGAAATCAGCTAATTCACGAAGACCACTGACAACGAAAGCACCAACCCGGCATCGACCCTGACCAACAGCCCCAGAAGCCACCCCCACCCAAAGGCAGCAAACCGCGGCGCACACCGGGCTCGGTATAGGAGGGCAGCAACCCCCTTATTCCCGCGACAAGGCCCGCCGCACCGGCGCCACCCTGCCGCTCAAGCGCTCGCCACGCCCGAGCAGGAACCCCGAAAAACACCAAAACGCCAGCGCGGTGGTCTGCCACATGAAATCGTCGGTGAAATTCTTGGCGATCATCCCGCCCACCAGCGCCATGCCCGCCGCGCTCAGCCAGGGCACCGCACGCCGCAGCCGCCAGAAACGCCAGATCAACGCGAGCAGCAGCGCCGCCTCCAGCACCACGCCGACAATCCCCGTCTCCAGCCAGGTATTCAAAAACAGGTTATGCGCATGCGTCAGCGCCTGCGGCTCCTTCTCCAGCAGCGAAGGCGGAATCTCGCCCTGAAACACCCGGCCCGGCAAAGGCTTGCCAAAACCAATGCCCGTCCACGTATGCGCTTCACCTTCCTTACCGTAGAACGCCCACAGTTTGGGACGCGTATCGGAAGACATGACATCGCCAATACCAGCCAGCACCTCCGGCACATAGACCTGGTCTGCGCCCAACTTCAGTTCCCGCGCAGCGGGTTTCGGCATGGCGTGGCCGTAACGCAGCCGGGTGCTCAGTTCGAGTGTGCCGACGGCAGCCACGCAAATCACAGCAACACACACACCCGCAAACAGCAAATGCTTGCGGTACAGCGGATAACACGCGATCACGAGCGTGACGGCAGCGGCCGGCCAGAAGAACCGATTGAGCGTCGCCAGGCCGATCACCAGGGCAAGCGCCAGCCCGCTCACGCCGATCGGCCACCAGCGGCGGTTCAGCATCAAGCCGGTAAAGAGCGTCATCGAAAAGATGACAAGCGTGCTCGTATGGCCAACGCGGTTGTAGTAGTGGAGCAGGACATCGGCGGGATCCGTGGGCGGCTGCAAACGGCCCCAGTAATACAGGCTGCCGGCGGCGAGCAGCACGCAGGCCACCCAGTTGATCAACACGATCCGCTCGGGCTTCGTGGTGCGCGTGCCCATCAGCCAGAACGCGAAGAACGACACCAGCGGATACAGCACTTCGTCGAGCCAGGCGTGCATGCTGTCACGCGGATACGGCGACCACGCGACCGACGCAAGCGCCCAGGCACTCCACGCAGCAATAGGCCACAGCAGCGGCCAGCTCAGCGGCGACGGCCGTTCAGAAGAACACGACGCGGCGATCGTACCGATACCCACCAACCCCAGCGCCAGGTTTTCTAGCGCAGTCATGTGCGCGAACATCGCGACAAACATAATCACGGGACACGCCACCCACAGGACGCGCTCCACCTGCATACACGTCTTCGTCATTGCACTCCCGGAAGGACCGCCTGCAAGCTGTTGCAAACGGCCTCAAGCGAAATAAATCCCATGCAGTCCGCATGGTCACCGCGCCACGCGACACACGTCGACGCATTGCGGTCACAGCGGCGAGCCCAAGCCACGTGCCGCCTGAATATATTCGGTTCGTCGCGGCACGGCATGTCCGGGATAGTAACCGGCATGAACGGTGCGTCGCGCCAGTAATTTCCCGCGCCATGAATCAAGGCATTACCAGGGCCGAACAGCGTGACGGTAGGCACGCCGGTCAGACGCCCGAGATGCGCCACGCCCGTGTCCGGACAGACGATAGCCCGCGCGCCGGCGAACAGGTGCCACAGCTGTCTCAGGTCGATCCGGCCTGCGAAATTCGGGTAACGGGCCTCGGGATCGATTGCGTCGATGAGCGCCGTTTCGTTCGGTCCGCCACTCCAGACGGGCGTATAGCCACGCGCCTCGACAAACGCCGCCAGTGCCTGCCAGCGGTCATCGGGCCAACGCTTGACTGCCGTGCTCGCACCCGGATGTAAGACGACGTAAGGACCCTTCAACAGAAGGGCGTCGCTTTCTGACAACGCGGCGGGCTCAGGCGCCGGCCAATCGCTCAGCCGATACGGCCGCGGCGGCGGTCCAGGCACCAGTTCGGTGGCGAGATCCGCCCACGCGGCGGGCGCGTCGGGATACGGTACGGCTTCATTGAGCGGCAGGTTTTTCCAGGCGGGGACATCGGCCGCGTGTCCGACGATCCAGCGGCATCCCGCCGCCAACGCCAGCCACGCATGCCGATTATCTCCGGCCACGATGCCAAGATCGTACGGCCCCGAACGCAGCACGGCATTGACCGAGAGGAAATCGCGCGGGTCGAAGGGAATGACGTCGAGTCCAAACGGCCGGCCCGCATAGAGCGGCACGATCGGCTTGGGGCAGGTCAGCACGATCTGCGCGTCAGGATATTGCGTGCGAAGTTTCGCGACGAGCGGCGTGAGCAGCAGCGTGTCGCCGAGCAGCAGATGGTGCGCAATCAGGATGCGCTTCAAGACCTGCGGCTTGCGGCGCAGCGGCTTCAACGCCAGCCGGGGCAACGCGCGGGCGAAGATGCGCACGCGTCCGGGAAGTCGGCTCATCGGGTGGCGTTCCTACGTGAAATTCAAATTATGCCGGTTGGTGGTGGCGAGTCAGGATTTCATAAGCGCCATACTACGAGACCTGCCGCACTGATCGCATCAAGCGACAGGCTCGACTTGACATCGGCGAACACCGCGCCCGGCTTCGCCAACGCCAGCAAGGCGTCCGGTTTCACCAAAAAATCGCGATGCGGCACCGCCAGCACGATCAGGTCGGCGGGTTGCAGCGCGTCAAAACCCGTCAGCGTCACGCCGTACTCATCGAAGGCTTCCACGGGGTCCGCGAGCGGATCGTGAAGCTGGACCTCAAGGCCGTAGTCTTGCAGGTGATGCACGATATCGATGACTTTCGAATTGCGCAAATCCGGACAATTTTCCTTGAACGTCAATCCGAGCACGATCGCCTTTGCACGCAACGGTGCGCAACCAGTCCGGATCAGCGTCTTCACGGCGCGATCGGCCACGAAATGGCCCACGCCGTCGTTCACGCGCCGCCCGGCGAGGATCACCTGCGGCGTGTAGCCGGACACCTGCGCCTTGTGCGTCAGATAATACGGGTCCACGCCGATACAATGCCCGCCCACCAGTCCCGGCGTGAAATCGAGGAAGTTCCACTTGGTGCCCGCGGCGTCCAGGACTTCGCGGGTATCGATATCGCGCTGCATATTCTCGATCACCTTCGCGGCCTCGGCCACCTTGATCGAGCCGGCGCGATACACGCCGGCCGTTACCACCGAGCTATAAACATCGGCCACCAGATCGAGCGTCGCGGCATCCGACCCGGACACGAGCTTCACGATATTGCGAAACGTGTGCTGCTTGTCGCCGGGATTGATACGCTCGGGGCTGTAGCCGACGGTGAAGTCGGTGCCGAGCTTCAGGCCCGATTCGCGCTCAAGGATCGGCACGCAGATTTCTTCGGTGACGCCGGGATAGACCGTCGATTCGTACACCACCACGTCGCCGCGTTTCAGCGCCCGGCCGACTGTCTCCGACGCCCGTTTCACCGACATCAGGTCCGGCTGGGCACCCGCGCTGATCGGCGTCGGCACCGCGACTATATGAAAATTCGCCTGCCGCAGCACATCGATGCAATCGGTCAGTTCCAGGTGAGCGGCGGCCAGTTCCTCGCGGCTGGTTTCGCCGTTGCGATCGAGGCCCGCGCGCAGATCGGCGAGCCGGGCCGGGCTTGTATCGAAACCAATGGTGCGGCGTTGCAGACCGAATGCTATGGCGACGGGCAAACCCACATAGCCTAGGCCGATGATGGAGACATGGCGATCATGCATGGTGATAAGTGTTCGGAATGGTCATGACGGGCAGACCCAAGGTGTCATCCGGCTTGTCACCAAGGGATCGGGACACCACCGGCCGGCCGTCATTTGATTTTCGGGTAAAGGTGGCTGAACAGCGGACTGCCTTTCAGCCACTTAGGCAACGCCCCGCTCGCTCAGGCTGTTCTGGTAGAACGCAGCCATCTCGCTCGCCATGGTGTCGACGGAAAAACGCGTCTGCGTGATTCGCACGCCGGCCGCGCCCATACGGCGGCGCTCGCCGGGGGCATCGACTAGGCGCAGCAGCGCAGCCGCCAGCGCACGGTCGTCGTGTGCGGGTACGAGCAGGCCGTTGATGCCGTCGTCGATCACTTCAGGCACGCCATCCACCGCCGTACCGATCACCGGCAGACCGGACGCCATTGCCTCGATGAACGACGTACCCAGCGCTTCCTGGTGGGTCGGCAGGACGAACAGGTCGAAGCCCGCCAGCACGTTCGGAATGTCACGGCGCAGACCCAGCAAATGGATGTGATAGGAGAGGCCTTGCGCCTGCACGTCCGCGCGGAGTTCATCGAAGAGCGGGCCGTCACCGGCGAATACGAAATGCAGGTTCGGGCGCTGTTCGACCAACGGCTTCGCGATGCGGATCAGATCGGGATGACCTTTCTTGTCGCGCATGATCGCAACCGTGGCGGCAATCACGGCGTTCTCGCCGAGACCCAGTTCCGCGCGCAACGTGGAACTCGCCCGGCTCACCGGTTGCTGTTTCACGATGCCCGTATAGATTGTCACGATGTCCTTCTCCGGCACGCCGGCGGACACCAGGTAACGCATCACCGACTGGCTCACTGCCACCACCTTGTGCGGCAGCCACGTGTAGGTTGCCCGCGACGTGATGGCGAGCGCCAGATGCCGGGTGCGCACGATCAGCGGCGTGCCCGCGAGCCGCGCCGCGGCGCCGCGGCGCCGCCAAGCAGGCTGTCGCGGCCGCTGTGCGTGTTGAGCACATCGAAACGTCCTTGCTTCAGAACCCGCCGCATCTGCGCGACAGCGCTTATGTCGGCGCCTGAACGCATAGGCGTGGTATGGACCGTAAAACCTTCGGCTCCAAGACGCTCGCCGAGACGCGCGCCCGGCACGCAGATGAGTTCGAGCGTATGGCCGCGTTCGCGCAGCGCGAGCATTTCCTTGAACGTCCGATGTTCCTGACCACCCCACCCGTTGGACGACTCGCTGTGCAGAATTCTCAGCGGTTTCATTACTATGGCGAACTCCGAGTGAATCTTGATAGTGTCAAGCTGGATAGAGCTGAATGTCTGGATTTTCGGCTGCGGACTCTGCATTTCGCTGGCCACACCACGGGTCCCGCTTTTTTTGAGGCGGTGCCCCTGCCGGCGGGGGCGTGCGAACATCGGTCTGGTATAACGTTGGCCGAACGGCAAACATTGACGCGGGACGAGTATGGCGTGGATTCAACCGGCCTCGCGAGCACCGCGTGTCTGCAAATGGACAAGACAGAACAGCGAGACAGTGACTATAAACGCCGCATTCACCGCTGAAACTTTTAGTATCAAATACTAGCAATTCGCATACCCACCGCCTAAGCCACATGACTCGTCCAACGCTCGGTATTGCCCTCATCACCTTCAATGCAGCCGCACGCCTCTCGCAGTGTCTCGAAGCTGTTTCTTTCGCCGATGAAATCGTCGTGGTTGACGGCGGCAGCACCGATGCAACGGTCGGCATAGCGGAGGCGCATCGCGCGCGCGTGATCGATGCACCCGGCTGGCCGGGCTTCGGGCCGCAGAAAAATCGCGCGCTCGATGCGCTCAGGACCGACTGGGTGTTGTCCATCGACGCCGACGAAGTCGTCTCGCCGGAACTGGGCGCCGCGATCCGCGCGGCGCTGTCGAAGCCGCAAGCCGATGTCTACGCGGTCGACCGGCTATCGAATTTTTGCGGGCATTGGGTGCGGCACAGCGGCTGGTATCCGGACTGGATTCCACGTCTGTTCAAACGCGGCACAGCGCGTTTCTCCGACGACCTCGTGCACGAGCGGCTCGTGCTGGCGAACCCGGACGCACCGAAGATCGCGCGCCTGCAGGGCAAGCTGATGCACTACTCCTACGAGGACTTCGAGACCGTCTTGCGCAAGCTCGATACCTACTCCACGGCCGGTGCGCGCCAACGCCACGCGGCGGGAAAACGCGGCAGTTTCGGCACCGCGGTGCTGCGCGGGGCCTGGGCATTCGTTCGGACCTACTTTCTACGACGCGGTTTTCTCGACGGCCGCGCGGGCTTCATGATTGCCGTGTTCAACGCGCAGACCGTGTATTACCGGTTTCTCAAGCTCGCGCAGTTGAACCGGATGCACTAACCGGGATTGCGATTTTCTCGGCGAGCGCCAGCAACGACTCGACATGCGCGGCAATACTGGTGTCGTAGAGAATCGACGCCGCCGTCACCTTCGCGCTTTTTGCATCCAGCGCGCGTTGCACGGCGCGTCGCAGACCGTCTGCGTCGCCCGGCTCGAACGTGAACTTCGCGTTGTCCGCAATCGCGCTGCAACAGCCAATGCTCGTTGGAAAAATCACCGGCGTGCCGCACATCACGGATTCGATACCGACCAGCCCGAACGGCTCGTACTTCGAAGCGAGCACGGTGAAATCGGCGGCGCGATACGCGTCCTCGATATTCTTCGCATAACCGATGTAGCGCACCTGCTCAGATGTCTGCGCAGGCGGTCGCCCCGCGACCGCAACCACCACCGGCAGGCCGCTGTCGCGCAACGCCGCCTCGATCAGCGGCAGCCCCTTGCGCTCATGACTGCTCGATGGAAACAGCAGCACGATTTCGTGATCGGCGAAACCGAACTGCTTGCGCAGCTCAGCGCGCTTCTCGCTTGGCACGGGGGCAAACCGCGTGCCGTCGACCGGGGGATAAAGCACGCGGATCTTTGTGTCGGCCACGCCATAGAGCGTGCGCAATTCGTCACGCATCATCTCCGAGTGCGCGACGATCACACTGGCCTGCTGGTATTGCAAACGCTCCAGCACGACCTGACGGCTGTCCGAGCGCCGCTCGCGCCGGCCAGTCGCAGCCAGAAAGCCAATATGCGTACCGCCGCAAATCGCGATCTCCGAGGACTCCACGCGATTGCAGCCGATCAGCACATCGACCCGCGCCTTCTTGCGCGCCCGTTTGAGCGCCCAGTTGAAGTACGTATCGCGCAGCTTGGAAGGCAAGAACGACACGTTGATCCGGTGCGCGTCGACCATCCCGCTTTCCGGCTGCGACGTATCGATCTTGCGGGCGAAAAACGCGGGTTTGCGGTCGCCCGTGAACCCGGCGGCGTTGAACCCGCGAATCAGATCCAGCGCGTAACGCTCGAGTCCGCCACTCAGTTTCAGCGCGTTGGCGGAAATACCGACTTTCATCCCGGCGCGCATCAATACACGATTTCGATTGAGCTTCCCGCGAATTCTCCGCGCAATGCCGTGATGAGGTCGTCGGTTGGCTTCACGCGCCACGCGTCGCCGAGCCGCACTTCGCCCTCCGCATGTTCGCTCCGATACACGATGCTCACGTTCAGGCCATTCGGGATATGCACCGGCGGCCGCTGGCCACGGCCGCCCTCGCGCTCACCGCCTCGTGAAGCTCCGCGCGACGGCGCCTGCACCGCTGCTGGCGCTGCCGCTTGCTCAGGCGGCGCACTATGCGCTTCCAGCACCTTCTTCAGCCGCAGCGCGTCGGCGTTGCCGTTCATTTCCACCTTCACCGCCTGCGCGTAGCGGCTGCGGGCGCGTTCGAGATCCATCGCTGCTTCCACCGTGAAGCGGATACCGCCGGTGAACGCATCGTTACGTGCCTGACCCTGCACGACCAGCAACTCGTCTTCCTTGTAGAGCGCCTTGTTGGCTTCGAACTGCTCGTTGAACACGGTGACTTCGCACTGGCCGGTGCCGTCGTCCAGATTCACGATCAGCATCTTGCCGCGCTGGGTCATCTGCGTGCGCATGGTGGTGATCACGCCCGCGACGAGCTTCTCGCGCCCTTCCTTCAATTCACCGATTTTCTGCCGCACGAAGCGGCGCACTTCGGTCTTGTAGGCATCGAAGAGATGGCCTGACAGGTAAAAGCCGAGCGCGCTCTTCTCTTCCTGCAAACGCTTCTTGTCCGACCACATGGGTTCATCGACGAGATCGTGGCCCTGCTGCGGCTCGTCGCCCATGTCGAAGAGACCCGACTGCATGGCGTTGGCCGCGGCCTGATCGGCTGCCTCCATTGCGAGCGATACCGACGCAATCAATTGCGCGCGGTTGTCATGCAGCGAATCGAACGCGCCGGCACGAATCAGCGCTTCCACCGTGCGCCGGTTCACCATGCGCCGATCCACCCGCATGCAGAAATCGAAGAGATCGGTGAACGGCGCTTCATCCCGGGCACGCAAGATTTCTTCGATGGCGCTCTGCCCGCTACCCTTCACCGCGCCGAGGCCGTATCGAATGGTCTTGGAACGCGTGCCCTCGGCCTCTGCTACCGGCTCGAACCGGTACGCCGACTGGTTGATGTCCGGCGGCAACACGGCCATCTTGTTGGCGAGGCAATCCTCGAACAGGATCTTGACCTTGTCCGTGTCGTCCATGGCGAGCGACATATTCGCCGCCATGAATTCGGCCGGATGATGCGCCTTGAGCCACGCCGTGAAATACGCGAGCAACGCATACGCGGCGGCGTGCGACTTGTTGAAACCGTAACCCGCGAACTTCTCCATCAAGTCGAAGATTTCGTCCGCTTTCTCGGCCGTCAGACCGTTCTTCGCTGCGCCCTGCCGGAACAGTTCGCGATGCTCGGCCATCTCCTCGGCCTTCTTCTTACCCATCGCGCGACGCAGCAAGTCGGCGCCACCGAGCGAGTATCCGCCGATGATCTGCGCCATCTGCATCACCTGCTCCTGGTAGACCATGATCCCGTAGGTCTCTTTCAGGACGGATTCCACGCGCGGATCGGGATATTCCACGATCTCGCGGCCGTGCTTACGCGCGCAGAAGCTCGGGATCAGGTCCATTGGACCCGGCCGGTACAACGCCACCAGCGCGATGATGTCCTCGAAGCGGTCAGGCTGTGCGTCCTTCAGCATGCCCTGCATGCCGCGGCTTTCCAGCTGAAACACGGCCACCGTGTTCGCTTTCTTGAGGATCTGGAACGAAGCGGGATCGTCGAGCGGAACCTGCGACAAATTCCAGTCTTTCTTCGATGGATCCAGACGGCGGATATACCGCTCGGCCCAGTCGAGAATGGTGAGCGTGGTCAGGCCCAAGAAGTCGAACTTGACCAGCCCGACCGCTTCGACGTCGTCCTTGTCGTACTGGCTGACCACACCGCCGTCTTCGCCCTGCGTATAAAGCGGGCAAAAATCCGTGAGCTTGCCCGGCGCGATCAACACGCCGCCCGCGTGCATGCCGACGTTACGCGTGAGCCCTTCCACGCGCTGCGCAAGTTCGATCAGCTGATGCACTTCGTCTTCGTTGTCGAAGCGTTCCTGCAGCGTGGGCTCCTCCTTCAACGCGTCCGCGATGGTCACGTGCTTGCCCGGCTTGAACGGGATCAGCTTGGCGATGCCATCGGTGAACATGTAGCCCAGATCGAGCACCCGGCCGATATCGCGTACGGCCGCCTTGGCCGCCATCGTGCCGAAGGTCGCAATTTGGGAAACCGCATCGGCACCGTACTTTTGCTTCACGTACTGGATGACGCGGTCACGTCCTTCCTGACAGAAGTCGATGTCGAAGTCAGGCATCGACACACGGTCCGGGTTCAGGAAACGTTCGAACAGCAGGTTGTATTTGAGCGGATCGAGGTCGGTAATGAACAGCGCGTATGCGACGAGCGAACCGGCGCCCGAGCCACGGCCCGGGCCGACCGGCACGCCATTATTCTTCGCCCACATGATGAAGTCGGCGACGATCAGGAAGTAACCCGGAAAGCCCATGCCGATGATGGTCTTGCACTCGAATTCCAGGCGCGCGTAATACGTCTCGCGCTGCGCTTCGCGCGCGGTTTCATCCGGATAAAGCTGGGCGAGCCGTTTCTCGAGACCTTCCTTCGACAAGTGCACGAGGTAGTCGTCGAGCGACATGCCGTCGGGCGTTGGGAACAGCGGCAACTTTGGCTTGCCGAGTTCGAGCTTCAGATTGCAGCGCTTCGCGATTTCGACGGTGTTGGCCAATGCCGAAGGAATATCCGCGAACAGCGCGCACATCTCCTCTTGCGTGCGGAAATATTGCTCGGTCGTGAACCGCTTCTGACGCCGCGGATTCGCGAGCATATCGCCCTCGGAAATACACACGCGAGCTTCATGCGCGGTGAAATCGTCCGGCGTCATGAACTGCATCGGGTGCGTGGCAACGACCGGCAACTTGAGCTGCGCGGCCAGCGCGACGGCTTGTTGAATATAGGCCTCGCCGCCCGGATGCCCGGCGCGCTGCAACTCGATGTAAAACGCGTTCGGGAACAGCTTGGCCCAACGCTCGGCGTGACGCTGCGCGGCCTGATCGTTACCGGCGGTGAACGCCATGCCGATATCGCCGTGCTGCGCGCCCGACAGTGCCAGCAAGCCTTCCGATAATCCGCTTTCGAGCCACTCATACTCGACTTCGGCGCGGCCACGATACTGATTCGTCAGCCACGCTTTCGACAGCAGTTCGCACAAGTTGAGATAACCACGCTGGTTTTTCACCAGCAGCAGCAAACGCGCGGGCTTGTCGCGATCTGCTGGATTGGTGATCCAGACGTCGCAGCCGGCGATGGGTTTCACGCCCTTGCTGCGCGCCTCCTTGTAGAACCGGACGAGGCCGAAAGCATTGCCGAGATCGGTCAGCGCGAGCGCGCCCTGACCGTCTTTGGCCGCGGCTTTAACGACGTCGTCAAGGCGCACGATGCCGTCAGCAATCGAGAATTCGGAGTGAACACGAAGATGGACAAAACGGGGATCTGACATGACCGATATTGTACATGCGCCTATTCGCGAAAATACCCTTGGGCGCACGCGTTAGCCATTCGTCCAAGGCTATTCCATACGATGAAAAAAGTGCCGTATCGGCGCGGGCCCATCGGCCAACCGGTCTAGTCGGAAGCCTGCGCCGTTTGCGGGATAATACGGACTCGATGAGCGCCTGCCGGCAATCGTCGAAACGCTTTTTCCTCCGGCAACGCCCGTTTTTCAGCACTTTGAGAGCATTTGCGTCATGAGCATCGTCAACCTTTCCGCCTATAAGTTCGTGACCATCGAGAGCGGCACCGACTGGCGTCCGCTGATCGTCGAGCGCTGCCAGTCGCTTGGCCTGCGCGGCACGATCCTGCTCGCGCCGGAAGGCATCAACCTGTTCGTCGCGGGCGAGCCTGAGCAGATCGGCATGTTCATGGAATACCTTCGTACCGACCCGCTTTTCGAAGGGAAATTCGCCGACCTCGAATTCAAGGAAAGCGTGTCGGCCACGCAGCCGTTCGGCAAGATGCTCGTCAAGCTAAAGCGCGAGATCATCACCATGAAAAAACCCGCGATCCGGCCGGAACTGGGCCGCGCGCCGTCCGTCGGCGCGGCTACGCTCAAGACGTGGCTGGATCGCGGACACGACGACGAAGGCCGTCCGGTCGTGATGCTGGACACGCGCAATGCGTTCGAAGTCGATGTCGGCACATTCGATCAGGCGCTGGATTACCGCATCGGCAAGTTCAGTGAGTTTCCGGGCGTGATAGAAGAGCATCGCGCGGAGCTGGAAGGCAAGACCGTGGTGTCGTTTTGTACCGGCGGGATTCGCTGCGAGAAAGCGGCGATCCACATGAAGGAAGTGGGCATCGACCACGTCTATCAACTCGAGGGCGGGATTCTTAAATACTTCGAGGAAGTGGGCGGCGCGCACTACCACGGCGAGTGTTTTGTGTTTGATCACCGTACGGCGTTGAATGCCGCGCTCGAACCAGCGGCGATTGCGCAGAACGATGAGGATCGAGCGGCATCGGCCACGGCAAACACCGAAGACGATGCCGCCGATACCGACGAAGCGCACGCGGCGATCACGGCAGACGGCCAGGCGTCGTTTCCTGGCCCAAGCGATGCACGGCACGAGCCGCACGCGGGCGCGCGAGCGGCGGACGGCCTTTCACCGGACACCCGGCGCTGATGATCGAATTGAAACCCACGCTTATGGATCAGCCTGCGGAATGAGCCCGAAACCGGGGTATCGCGGGCGTTTTGCGCCCTCACCCACCGGGCCGCTGCATTTCGGCTCGCTGGTGAGCGCGTTGGCGAGTTTCCTCGATGCACGGGCTCATCACGGAACGTGGCTGGTCAGGATCGAGGACATCGACGGGCCGCGCACGGTGCCGGGCGCGGCCGAGGAAATCCTGGACACGTTGGGCAGGTTCGGCATGCATTCCGCCGAGCAGCCGGTCTGGCAAAGCCAGCGTGTAGCCGCGTACGACCAGGCGCTCGAACAGTTGCTCGCCGCCGGCTTGGTGTTTCCGTGCGGTTGCACACGTCGCGAAATAGTCGATTCGCTAGCTCACAGCCATGCTCGACACGCCACGTTAGCTTACCCGGGCACGTGTCGCGACGGACTGCATGGCAGACCGGCGCGCGCATGGCGAATGCGCGTTCCGGACGGCGATGCCGCCGTTCTGAGCTTCGAGGATCGCTGGCAAGGAATGCAGACGCAGGATCTGGCGAGCGAAGTCGGCGACTTCGTGCTCAAACGTGCGGACGGAGAGTGGGCGTATCAACTGGCGGTTGTCATCGACGATGCGCATGCGCGCATTACACACGTCGTGCGCGGCGCCGATCTGCTGGACTCGACCGCGCGCCAGCTTTACTTGCAGCGCTGTCTGGGTGTTCCGACGCCAACCTATTTGCACGTACCCGTAGTGGTGAACGAGTACGGAGAGAAACTCAGCAAGCAAACGGGCGCCACGGCGCTGTATCGCGGGGCGCCGGTGGAGACACTTACGCAAGCGGCCAGGCATCTCGGTCTGGACCCTGCTCCGGCAGCATCGCTCGAAGCGTTTTACTCCGATGCAACGGCGCAATGGGCCAAGCGTTTTGGACCTTAGCTCGCTGAGCTGATTGCTGCAGTTCTTCTCCACGCCAAAAAGCAAAAAGCGGCATCGCTGCCGCTTTTTGCTTTCCCGGCCGAAAGTCAGCCAGTCAGCCAGTCAGCCGAAATCCCGAACCATCAAGACCCCGACGGCGTCCTACGCGGCATACCCAAGCCACCCAGCAACGCAGCCAGCGGCTGGCGCGGCGTGTTCTTCCGTTCGGCTTCCGCCGCTGCGTCGTCTTGTGTTTTTCTCGTCGATGCCGCCGACGGTACATACGGCTTCAGGAAGAAGTCATCGATAGGTTGCTGACGCGTATGCGAACGTTCGAACGACGTCGAACGCCGACGCGGTTCCTCGCTACGCGCATGCCGATGTTCACCGCGCTCCGGCCGGCCCGATCGCTCTTCACGACGGGGAGACGAAGACGACTCGCGCCGCACCGGCACCTCAACCTTCAGCACCATCACTTCGAGCGGCCGCTTGATCAGCTTTTCGATATCGGCGAGTTGTTTCCGCTCGTTCGGGCTGCACAGCGACAATGCGTCACCCGTTGCCCCCGCGCGTCCCGTACGACCGATCCGGTGAACGTAATCTTCAGCGCTGAACGGCAGATCGAAGTTGATCACTGCCGGCAAGTCGGTGATGTCGAGACCCCGAGCGGCGACATCGGTTGCAACCAGCGCTTCGATTTCACCCTTCTTGAACGCATCGAGCGCTTGCATCCGCTCGCCCTGCGTACGGTCGCCGTGAATCGCCGTTGCGACGATTCCATCTTTTTCCAGCACGCGCGCCAAGCGGCTTGCGCCAATCTTGCTGTTACAGAACACCAGCACCTGTTTCAGGCCGCGCTCACGAATCAGTTGCGTCACCGCGCCTGATTTATCGCTTTCGGCCACTTCGAAAACAATCTGCCGAACGTTCGCGTTCGTGGAATTGCTGCGCGCGACTTCGATAGTCTGCGGACTGCGCAAATAAGTCGCCGCAAGTTTCTTGATTTCGCCCGAGAACGTAGCGGAGAACAGCAGCGTCTGACGATCCTTCGGCAGCAAATTCAAAATGCGCTGCAGGTCCGGCAGGAAACCCATGTCGAGCATCCGGTCAGCTTCGTCGAGAACGAGAATCTGCACCTGGCCGAGATTCAGCGTCTTTTGCTGAACGTGATCGAGCAACCGTCCGGGCGTAGCGATCAGAATTTCCACGCCGCGCCGCAGCGCTTCCGATTGCGGGTTCATGTCGACACCGCCGAACACCACCGTGCTGCGCAACGGCGTGTGTTTGGAGTACGCCTGCACGTTGGCGGCGACCTGGTCGGCGAGTTCGCGCGTTGGCGTGAGAATCAGCGCGCGCACCGGGTGGCGGGCGGGCGATGCGCTCGTGCTCGCCATGGGCAGCAGGCGCTGGATGATCGGCAGCGAAAAGCTCGCGGTCTTGCCTGTGCCGGTTTGCGCGGCGCCCATCATGTCGCGGCCGGCCAGCACCACGGGAATCGCCTGCGCCTGGATCGGCGTGGGGATCGTGTAACCGGAATCGACCACCGCTCGCAGGATGTCGGGGGACAGGCCGAACTGGTCGAACGTGGGCACGGGACCGGGCACCGCGGATTCAGTGGCGCCCAACTCGAGCGCGGCGTGAATCGCTTGAACTTCAGTGCTGGAATCAGCCCCGGGTGCGGCGTCGGATGAAGCGGCGGACGGGTTCGTGGCGACGGAATCGGACATGGTGACTTTGGTGGCTTTCGCTTTCGCTAAAAATGCGCCGGAGCGGCGCGCGAGCGGTCATTCCACCGCTCATGGACATCGGATGAGAAGCCGCGCGTTTCGTCGATGCAACCGGCAAACGACGATCAACGCGCGGACTTCGGATCCGCAGGGTTTCGATCGCTGCGAATCCTCGCTTGATCCGGTCTGACACAACCGGATGGCGTAGTACATAGGGCTAGTACAAACGGCTATGAATCAGCTAAAAACCGGCTAGCGAGTACTTGTGCTGCGTTGCCATGACGGCAACCGGCCTGGGACATGAAACACATCATGGAAAGCGATATGAAAGCACATCGATCCTGCCGGCTTCACGTCCCGCTCATCATCCGCGCCCGGTCCCGCCGCTTGAGGCGTTCGGAACAGGCGTTCGGACTACGGGAAAGCCGGCTATTGTAGCACTCCCCTGCTTGGCATCACTGCTCATTGGCCGCGATCGCTCAGGCGGCTCGTTGGCCCTGAAGCCCGGCCAGCCGGGCTTCAGGGCCAACGAGCACGGCAACTACAACAGCCTATTTCGCTTTAACCGCAGGTTTCGGCGCATCCCGCACGACCATCAAACGCAATTCCGTCATGTCCTCGATGGCGTATTTCACGCCCTCGCGGCCCAGCCCGGAATCCTTTACGCCGCCATACGGCATGTTATCGACGCGAAATGACGGAACGTCGTTGATCACCACGCCGCCCACTTCCAACTCGTCCCACGCAAGATTAACGTTCGTGAGGCTGTCCGTGAACACGCCGGCCTGAAGGCCGAAATCGCTGTCGTTGACTGTTTCGAGCGCTTTGCCGAAGTCGGTGAACTTTTCGAGGATCGCGACCGGCCCGAACGCTTCCTTCCTGTACAGATCCTGATCGCGCTTCACGCCTTCCAGCAGCGTCGCTTCGAACATCGCGCCATCGACTTTGCCGCCCGCAATGATTTTCGCGCCGCTCGTCACCGCGCTTTCCATCCAGCCGGCCAGCCGGTTCGACTCGGATTCCGAGATCATCGGGCCGACAAAAGTCTTTTCGTCCTTCGGATCGCCCATTTTCAGCGACTTGGTCTTGGCGATGAGCTTTTCGCGCAACGCGTCGTAAATATCGACGTGAACCAGGATCCGCTGCACGCCGATACAACTTTGTCCCGACTGATAAAACGCGCCAAACGCCAGCCGGTCCACGACGTAATCGAGCCGCTCGGCCTGATCGCGATCGACAATCGCCGCCGCATTGCCGCCCAGTTCCAGAATCACCTTCTTCTTGCCCGCTTTTTTCTTCAACTCCCAGCCGACCGCCGGTGATCCGGTGAACGACAGCAGGCGAAACCGCTCGTCGGTGGTGAAAAGATCCGCGCCGTCGCGATGAGCCGGAAGGATCGAGAACGCGCCCTTCGGCAGATCGGTTTCCGCGAGAATCTCGCCCATGATGAGCGCGCCGACCGGCGTGCGGCTCGCGGGTTTCAGCACGAACGGGCAACCCGCCGCGATCGCCGGCGCGACCTTGTGCGCGGTCAGGTTCAGAGGGAAATTGAACGGCGAAATGAACGAACACGGGCCAATCGGCACGCGTTTGTAATAGCCGTGGTAACCGGCCGCGCGCGGTGCGATCTCCAGATTGATCATGCCGCCGTCGATACGCACCGACTCCTCCGCCGCGACGCGGAAGGTATCGATGAGCCGCGTCACCTCGCCCTTCGAATCGTTGATCGGCTTGCCCGCTTCTATGCAGAGCGCCTCGGCGAGTTCATCGAAACGTTCGCGGAAACGCTTCACGCAATGATCGAGCACCGCCTGCCGCTGATACGGCTTGAATTCGCGCATTGCACGCTGCGCCGCGACGGCGTGGCCGATAGCCGCGTCGATTGCCTTCGCGTCCGCCATTGCCACGCGGGTCGCGACTTCGCCGCTGAATTTATCGGTGACTTCCAGGTCCGTGTTCGCCGCGACGGCCTCATTCGCCAGGTAATACGGATAGGTTTTCTTCAGCATGTCAGCCTCTCCATGAGTCTAAAGTTGCGCGCTGAGCCGTTTGATCTCGCGATTCAGCACGCGCTCGTTATCCGAATAGTCGATAGGCACGTCGATCAGATGCACACCCGGCGTCGCGAAACATTCGCGGATCAAAGGCGCCAGCGCCTCCGCCGATTCCACCCGGTGCCCGATCGCCCCGTAACTTTGCGCATAGGCGACGAAGTCGGGGTTCTGCAGCGTCATGCCGTAATCCGGAAAATTCATGTTTTCCTGCTTCCATCGGATCATGCCGAACGCATCGTCGCGAAGCAGGAGGATCACCAGGTCGAGCTTGAGCCGTACAGCCGTCTCCACTTCCTGCGAATTCATCATGAAACCGCCGTCGCCGCAGACTGCCATGACGTTGCGGTCGGGGTGCACGATCTTGCTTGCAATAGCAGACGGCAGGCCCGCTCCCATCGAAGCCAGCGCGTTGTCCAGAAGGATGGAATTCGGTTCGTGCGCCCGGTAATAACGCGCGAACCAGATCTTGTACATGCCGTTATCGAGGCAAATGATTCCGTCCTTCGGCATGGTGTCGTACACGTCCTTCACGATGCGCACCGGGTATAGCGGAAACCGGTCGTCGTGCTGGCCCTTCGCGAGTTGCGCGTCGAAGTGTTCCTTGATCATCTTGAAGCGCGAAAAATCCCAGTTTTGCTCGTGCTCTTTCAACAATTCCTTCATCTGCCACACGGCGTTCGCGATGTCCCCCACCACTTCGATCTGCGGGAAATACACCGGATCGACCTGAGCGCCCAGAAAATTCACGTGGATCACGGTCTTTTCGCCAGCGTCGCCGCTGCGCATGAAAAACGGCGGTTTCTCGATCACGTCATGGCCAATATTGATGATGCAATCGGCGTGATCGATCGCGCGATGCACGAAGTCGCCATCGGAGAGCGTGGCGTTGCCGAGCCACAGAGGGTGCGATTCATCGATCACGCCCTTGCCCATTTGCGTGGTGAAAAACGGAATGCCGATCTGGTCGACGAATTCGCGCAGCATCTTCGTCGTGGTCTTGCGATTTCCGCCCGCGCCGATCATCAGCAGCGGAAATTTCGCCTCGCGCATGGCATCCACGGCACGCGCCACCGCCTTTTCCTCGGCTATCGGGCGGCGGCTGAAGCTCTTCGGAATCGGCGCGCCGTCGCCCTCCTCGTGTGCGACGTCTTCGGGCAATTCGAGGTGCACCGCGCCCGGCCGCTCTTCTTCCGCGCGCCGGAACGCCTCGCGCACCGACGCCGGAATGTTGCCGATGGACACCATCGAACGTGTGTATTTGGTGAGCGGTTCCATCATCCGCACGACATCGACGATCTGGAAGCTGCCCTGCTTGCTCGACTTGATCGGCTTCTGGCCGGTGACCATCAGCATGGGCATGCCGCCGAGTTGCGCGTACGCGGCGGCGGTTACAAAGTTGGTCGCGCCAGGGCCGAGCGTTGCCAGGCAAACACCCGTTTTACCCGTCAGGCGGCCGTAAGTTGCGGCCATGAAACCCGCGGCCTGCTCGTGCCGGGTGAGGACCAGCTTGATTTTTGAGCGGCGCAGTGATTCGAGAAGGTCGAGATTTTCTTCGCCGGGGATGCCGAATACGTATTCGACTTTTTCTGCTTCCAGCGCTTTGACGAACAGATCCGATGCTTTCATGGAGGGTCTCGCTTGTAGCGACGTGCACGATGAACGCCGTGCAAAAGACGGAAATGAAATGGATCGGCTGCTGCAAAGCAAGGCCGCGCGGCAGCCGCCCGTCCGTTGATTCGCGCGCGGTTTCCGCGCGCGAATACAACCTTACTCCCGATAGCCATTTGATGCTGTGGCGGACGGCGACCGGCATCAAATGCAAAAAACCCGCTCCGATATGAACCGGAACGGGTTTTTTGCATCATCCAGTGGGCCTGCGCTTCAGGTTCCCGTCTTGCAGCCGGCAAGCATCGGCGCGGCGTTGGGGTCGGCGGTATCGTCGGTGAGCGAACCTTCCGGGCCCTTCGTCCACCAGGTGTAGTGATCGCCAACGTATTTCGCCCCCGATGCCGCGAGCACGTTCACAAACAGCATCTTCCGGCCATCGACGGTCAGCAGCGCAAAACTCTGCTTGTTCTTCGTGTTCATGTACTGGACCGTCAGCGAATTGCCGCTGCTGCATTTGTAGCGCAGCGTGTTGGTCGTCGCCGTCTGAATCTGCGGCACGGTCAGCGGCATGGCGAAAGCCAAATGGGTCGCGGACATCAGGCACAGCGTACCCAACATACCCAACGTCAAGCCAAGCGATTTGATCGTTCGTTCGGAAACCGCTTTCATCTTCGCATCCTTCATCGTTCCATCCTTTTGTCACTTCTTGCTCAGTGAACCAGCCGTGCAACAGCCGATCTCCCGTTGCACGGAGCGGCGCCGAATTCAGTCCGCCGAAAAGCGGCGTCCTTAAAACACCTCAAGGATCGATTACGTCAGCGCACACATCGGTCGGCGCAGCCGCCACGTGACCGACAAGCGGCACCATCTTCAATCCCGCCGATGCCACGCGGCACGGCGCCGCTGCAACCCCACATCCAGCCAACGTCGCGCAAAGCGCGACCATTGCACACCATTTCACTTGAAACCTCCGTGCCGCCCGCGAAAAGCTCGCCGCGAGCGGCGTGTTGCCGTCATCGAGTGGAGACGGGTCTTACCTTAGACGCGGCCAGCTTGGCGCGTTCCCGCGCTTCGTCTGTATCGCGTCCGGTTGCAAGCGCGACACCCATGCGGCGCTTCGCAAAACTCTCGGGTTTGCCGAACAGGCGCAGGTCCGAATCCGGGACGGCGAGCGCCTCGGCGACGCCTTCGAACGCGACGCCCGCTTCGTCCAGTCCACCATAAATCACCGCCGATGCACCCGGTGCGCGCGGCGCCGTGTCGACGGGAAGACCGAGGATCGCGCGCGCGTGCAGGTCGAATTCGGAGAAGCGCTGCGTGGCGAGCGTGACCAGACCCGTGTCATGCGGACGCGGGCTGACTTCGGAAAACCAGACGTCGTCGCCACGCACGAACAACTCGACGCCGAACAAACCGCGGCCGCCCAGCGCTGTGGTGACTTTTGCCGCTACATCGCGCGATTTCGCTAAAGCCGCGGCGCTCATGGCCTGCGGCTGCCACGACTCCACGTAATCGCCCGCCACCTGGACGTGGCCGATCGGCTCGCAGAAATACGTCTGCAAATTGCCCGTTTCCGGGCTGATCGCGCGCACGGTGAGCTGCGTGATCTCGTACTCGAAGTCGATAAACCCTTCCACGATCACGCGCCCGTGATTGACGCGCCCGCCGGCCATGGCGTGCTGCCAGGCGGGTTCAATGTCGGCGACGCCCTTGAGCACCGACTGCCCTTTGCCCGAGGACGACATCACCGGCTTCACCACGCACGGAAAACCGATCTTGCCGATGGCCGCCGTCATCTCGTCCAGCGACTCGGCGAAGGCATAAGGCGACGTCGGCAGGCCGAGCGTTTCGGCGGCGAGGCGGCGAATGCCTTCGCGGTTCATCGTGAGTTGCGTCGCGCGCGCAGTCGGGATCACGACGGCGAGCTGCTCGGCTTCAATTTCAGCAAGGGTATCGGTCGCTATAGCCTCGATCTCCGGCACGATCAAATGCGGCCGTTCGGCTTCGATCAATGCGCGCAACGCCGCCCCGTCGGTCATGTCGATCACGTGCGAGCGGTGCGCGACCTGATGGCCGGGGGCATCGGCGTAACGGTCGACCGCGATCGTCTCCACGCCGAGCCGCTGCAACGCGATGATCACTTCCTTGCCGAGTTCGCCCGCGCCGAGCAGCATGACGCGCGTCGCGCCGGGCGTGAGGGGCGTGCCGATCGTGCCGGATTGAAGGGAAGAAACGGCGGACGCAGGGGACTTCGCGCTCTGCATGGATGCTCCAGAAAAAGAGGCCTGATAAGCCCGCGATGTTAACACGCGGACCCTTGACCGGAGATGATCAGCGAGGGTTTTCCGGGCACGGGCGGGAATGCAGGACGTGGCGGGGAAGCTGCCCGTCAGCTCGTGTGAAGGCGTGTGTAAGGCCATTTTTGCTCCGTCGAACGGCCAGCCCGGTTAACTTTTCTTTACATGTTGCGATGCCGTTGCCGCAATCTGCCTTGGTCAATCTTAGGACGAGTGCGATACCCTTACGGTTTTGCCAGCCCCAAGGAAATTCCATGTCGATGCAGCCTTCCCGTTCGCAACCTGCGCGTGTTTCGGCGCGCAGCCGGGTCCATGCTGCGTTCCCACGTTCCAGGCCGTCATTTGCCGCCATGGTTTCGATCGTGACAATTGCTTTCGGCAGCGTGCTCGCCGGTTGTGCGATGCCAACACATCCGGACAGCGCCGCGCCGCCGACCGATCCGTACAACCCCGCCGCGACCCAGCTTCTCGACGACACCCAATGGCAACTCACCAGTTGGGCTAACGCCGACGGCAAGACGCGTCCGGTTCCGGCTAATTCGGGCGCGACTTCGGGCGCGACTTCGGGCGCTGGCGGCGAGCCAATCACTCTGAATTTTTCGACGCAAGGCGGTCAGCGCAAAACGAATGGCTTTTCCGGATGCAACCGTTACACGGGCACCTACGATCTGAGCGGCGGCAAGCTCTCGTTCGGGCCGCTCGCGAGCACGCGAATGGCGTGCGCGCCGGGACCGGGAAGCACGCTCGAACAACCGTTCTTGCAGGGCCTGGCTGATATCGCGAAAACCGGCGTGCAAATGCAACCGCCGCAACAATTGCAGATCACGCTCAAGAACGGCGATGTAATGACGTTCACACAACGCGCGCAGCCTTGAGGTCGATGAAGGTTGGTTTGGAGGAAGGTTGAAGTTTGGGGGCGGCCGTTGGGTTCGGGCGACCGTTGGGTTCGGGCGGCCGTTGGGTTCGAGCGGCCGTTTCGGGGTTTGAGGGACGGTTTGGCGTGGGGGCATTCGGTAAGCTTCGAAACGAAATCTTCGACGCCCGCCCGACCCGGCCCGCATCGGCTCGATGCACGCATTGCCGCCCCTGACCGATTGCCTGATCGCTTGACTACGGCTCTCCATCGCCGCGTTCAGGGCGGTTAAACTCGGCGGTATCGATTCATCTTTGTCTGAGCCTGGGTTCGCCGCTCACATCGCTTACATCATTCCTGGTTCCTTGCATGCACACGGTAGTTTTCGGCTGGTTCGGTGCTTCGGCCGTCTGGTTCATTCCCCTTCTATGGCGCATCGTCAAGTCCGTTCTGCCGAACGGCGGCGGCCTGCGCGGCCCCGGCACGATCCGGCTTTGGCTCGGTTTCTTCTGCGTGCTCCTCGCGAGCTGCACGCTCGAAGCCGCGCTGTTTCATTCGTTTGCATTCGCCGCCAATGTCGACCATCTCGGCCATGCGCTGCTCACCGGCTTGGGCGGACACGCCGGGGTGATCAGCACGACGGGCGCGCTGAGCGTGGGCGCCGGCGCGGCCGCCGTTTTCCTGATCAGCTTGCCGTGGCTCTGCGGGTTCAAGTGGCGCGAAACCCTGAGCTGGGCAAACGGCGCGTTTGGCTTGGGCCTGAAACCAGAGTGGTTCGCGGCACGGGAACGCACGGTCCGGGAGAAGCCATCACGCGGCCGGGCATCGCGCGATAAGGCAGAGACGCGAGGCGCCAGCGCTGGCCTCGGCGGCTTCAGGACGAGTGGCACAAGCGGCGTTACGCCTTCGGGCAGAACCTCGCACGAAGCTCCTGCGCTCGGCTTGCCGACGGCAACGCAGCGTCAGGGTGGACGCTATCAGCGGCCGACCGTCTGGAGGCCGCAACCGGCCCGGCGAAGCGAAGCCGAGCGGCCGATGCGTGGCCCTGAGGCAGCGCGTCCGATCGAACCTGTATCGGCGAATAATCTTGAACCGGGTAGCGGCAAGGATAGTTATTCCGATCGTTTCCCCGATGCGCGCCCGGCGGCTTTGCACAATGGTCGTGGCGTTGGAGCAAGAGAGCCGCTCGAACCTGTTGCGCCGGCTGGCTGGTTGAAAACCGGCGCGTCGTCGGGAACCCGGGAACAGGCAGCGGGCGGGAATGCGCCCGCTGCCGGGTTGACGGGTGCCGCTAATGCAGCGGGTACGGCGCCGTCGAATAGCACCCGGACGGCGGCAACACGCGGGACCGATCGTTCCGCCGATGCCGGCACGTCGCGTCGACCGGAAGTATCGCGTTCGTCGCTTAACGGAAGCGCGCCGGGCGCCGTCCGTGCATCTGGTTCTTCTGGCGTTTCGCAGGTTTCGCAGGCCGCTTCGCGCACTACATCGATAACCCCGGCCCGCGGCGTGTCTTCTCCTCCCATCGTTTCGAGCGAATCTTTTTTTGCGGCGACAGCGTCGTCGGCGGCTGTTCCCACTAAACCCGCCGGTGCGCCGCCAGCTCCTGAACGTATCAAGGAGACGTTGCGCTCCATCGAGCAAAACGCCGCGCAATGGACCACGCGCGCAGGCGATATCGATGCGGCGCGGGACGCGGGAGCAGAGCCTGATTCAGACGATGCGAACAGCGAGCGCGACGCCGCGCCGTTGGATGCTTCGAGCGCTTCGGAGGATGCGGCTATTTCGCCGGCTACGGAGACTTTGGCCACGTCCAGTGCGCCGATAGTTGCCCCGTCCGCGAACCAACCCGGCCAGCCGGGACTAACGGAAGGCGTTGCACCGATGGCGGCATCGAGTGTCGCGGGCACGTACTCGTCGAGTGCTTCGCTGCGCGACGGCTACACGTTCACCACGGGCGCTCAGACCATCGGGCGCGAACCGACGCCGCTCGATAAGAGCACAAACACAAACGAAGCAGACATCCGCGACAACGCCGCCCTGCCCCATCCGGCAGCCCCGGACACAACGGCGACGAACGCGCCAAGCTCACCGCCGACGCCAACGCCGACATCAACCCCGGCTCATCCCAGCGATCTCCCGCAGTGGGCGATCCGTGCCGCGCAAACGCATGCCGTGCAGACGACGCGAGACAACGCCCCGACGGCACCGTCATCGCCGATATCGGAAAGCTCGGCAACCTCGCCCGTCAATCCGGTCCAGACGCCGCCATGGCAGGACGGAGCAAGCGCTGCACGTCCGCCTGTGCCGCCGTTTAGCGTTATCGATACGAACGCCACGCCGAACGGAACCACGCCGAACGGAACTGACATCAACGCCAACGGGGAAGGCCCGCTCACCCCCATAGCCGCGATCCCGAACGGATACGCCGCGCAGGTTCCCATCGACCAGTCAGTAGAGCGGGAACCGGAAACCGAAGCACAACAAGACCCGACCGACGACCACCCCTCGAACGTCGTCCACTTCCCACGCGCGGCTGCGGTACCTGAAACGCTCGCACCTGATGCATCGCTGCTCCAACCCGATCCCCGTCCACCGGTGCGCGGTTTCATCGCGACCGAATTCGAGTTCCATGCGCCGGCAGCGTCAGCCGTCGATCTCCCCGGTCTCGATCTCCTCGAACCTGCGTCCGACGAAGTCGAACCTGTCTCCGAGCAACATCTCGCCGAAACCGGCCAGTTGATCGAACAGCGGCTGCAGGAATTCAAAGTACCGGTCACGGTAGTCGGTGCATCGGCGGGACCGGTCATTACGCGCTTTGAAGTCGAACCGGCGCTTGGCGTGCGCGGCAGCCAGATTGTGGGCTTGATGAAAGACCTGTCGCGCGGACTCGGGCTGACGTCCATCCGCGTGGTCGAAACAATTCCCGGCAAGACCTGCATGGGGCTCGAACTGCCGAACGCCAAACGGCAGATGATCCGGCTCTCCGAAATCCTGGAAGCCGATGTCTATCGCGACTCGAAGTCGTTCCTGACCATTGCGATGGGCAAGGACATCGTCGGCAATCCGGTCGTGACCGACCTCGCTCGCGCGCCTCACATGCTGGTCGCGGGTACGACGGGTTCGGGCAAATCGGTGGCGATCAACGCGATGATCCTGTCGCTGCTCTACAAGGCGAAACCGGAAGATGTGCGCCTGATCATGATCGATCCGAAGATGCTGGAACTGTCGGTGTATGAAGGCATTCCGCATCTGCTTGCACCGGTCGTGACCGACATGAAACTCGCCGCTAACGCGCTGAACTGGTGTGTCGGGGAGATGGAAAAGCGCTACAAATTGATGTCGGCGGTGGGCGTGCGCAATCTGCAGGGTTTCAACCAGAAAGTACGCAACGCCGACGCTGCCGGCAAGAAGCTGACGAACCCGTTTTCGCTCACGCCCGACGCGCCCGAACCGCTCGCCAAGCTGCCGATGATCGTCGTCGTGATCGACGAGCTCGCGGACCTGATGATGGTCGCGGGCAAGCAGATCGAGCAGTTGATCGCACGGCTTGCGCAGAAGGCACGCGCCGCCGGGATTCATTTGATTCTCGCGACGCAGCGGCCATCGGTGGATGTGATCACTGGCCTCATCAAGGCGAACATTCCGACGCGCGTGGCGTTCCAGGTGTCCTCGAAGATCGATTCGCGCACGATCCTCGACCAGATGGGCGCGGAGTCATTGCTCGGCGCCGGCGATATGTTGTTCCTGCCGCCCGGCACGGGTTATCCGCAACGTGTGCATGGCGCGTTTGTCGCCGATGAAGAAGTCCACAGCGTCGTGGAATATCTGAAGCAATTTGGCGAGCCGGAATACGAGGAAGGGATCTTGTCGGGCCCAACGCCCGAAGGCGGCACGCCGGATCTGTTCGGCGAGACGCCGGATGCAGAAGCGGATCCGCTCTACGACGAAGCCGTATCGTTCGTGTTGCGCACGCGCCGGGCATCGATTTCGTCGGTGCAGCGGCAATTGCGCATTGGCTACAACCGCGCGGCACGGCTGGTCGAGCAGATGGAAACAGCCGGCCTGGTCTCGCCGATGGGCACGAACGGGAACCGCGAAGTGCTCGCACCGGGGCCCGCGGAATAAGCGATTATCGATGCTCAAACGGCGGTGCCGTGTAACCGCCGCATGAGCACTTCATCTCAACTCACCACAACCGCAATCGCCGCAGCAAATAAAGCGTGAAGGCCGCGCAAACACCCATCACACCTATCACGATCATGAACGAATAGCGCTCGTGCGTGCCGGGCAATCCGGCCACGTTCATGCCGAAGATACCGGACACGAGCGTCGCGGGCATCAGCAACGCGGACAGGATCGCGAGCCACAGCAGCTTGCGGTTGATGTCCTCAGAGAGCAGCGCCGCTATCTCGTCCTGCAGCAGCTTCGAGCGTTCGTATTGCGCCTCGAGCCCGGCACCCAGTCCATTGAGCACTTGAATCGCCTGGATCAGCGTTTCCATCGATCGCGGTTCCGCCCATTCCAGCCTCCGCAGCACCAGTTGCGTGAGCGCGTTGCGTTCCGGATCGACAAATCGCTTCACCTCTACCAGACGCCGCCGCACCGAACCCAGCTCGGCGCGCCAGTTCGAATGACGACCGTCGAGTACGCCCTCCTCGACATCGTCGAGCCGGTCGCCGATTTCATCGATACGATCCGCAAACGTCTCGTTCAACGCGCGAATCAGGCCGGCGAAAAGATCGACGGTATCGCGGAACATCGCGCCTTCGAGCACGGCATGACGCAGCCGGTCGGTGGATTGCAGCGGCTGCGCGCGCACCGTGATCATGCGGTTTTTATCGACGTAAAAGCGCAGCGCGCCCGTCGCCCGGCGCGTCGCCTGGGCGTTCGGATCGGCGTCCGGCGTGTCCGCGACGCGCTCCAGATCCGCGACCACGCCGTACATGAACGTCGCCCCCATGTGCACGCGCGGCCGCTTGTCCTCGCCGTTCAGGAATTCGCGGGCGACATCGGGCATCGCGGTCACGCCGGTCAGCCAGCTTTCGACGGTGTCGTCGTTTGCGCTCAGATGCAGCCACGTGGGACCTTCGCCCACGATCTCGCGACGCGCTTCGTCCCATGACAACCGCAACGCCTCCGCGCCGGCAAAGCGGAACGCGCAGATGAAGCCCGGCGGTGTGGGCGCGTCCTGTAATGCATTCCCGGCGACATGGCCGGATTCCCTGCTGGGTGCTGACGTAATGTTCAACGTTGAATTCCTTCTATACCGGGTCGAGCCCCGGCCTTACTGGTTAAACCATCACCACGTTGATTACGAAACTGCGCCGCGGTTCGCGAAACTCCTTCGCCCCGCGGCGCAGATAGACACAATCATCAGGAAGGCGAAACAAATTTGAAATCGACCGGCGAACCGAGCTCCAGGCGCTTGGGATCCGACGCGAGTTCGCCCGTGTCCGGATTGCGCCTGAAGAAGTAGACGCTGTCGCTACCCTGATTGCCGACGATCAACCAGCGTCCAGTCGGATCGATGGCAAATTCGCGCGGCGTCTTGCCGAGCGTGGAAGTCCGGCCGAGCAGCTTGAGATGACCATCGGACGGATTGACGGCATAGCGCACGATTTCGTTCGCATCGCCGCGATTGGTGGCGTAAAGAAAGCGGCCATCCGGCGACAGATGGATCGCGCCGCCGCCAATCTTGCCCTTGAAACCGGGCGCGGTCATGGGCAGGGTTTGCCTGAGCGTGAGCTTGCCGTCGTCATAGTCGTACATCGTTACCGATGCATTCATTTCCGTCGTCAGGTAGGCGTGTTTGCCGGCTTGATCGAAGATCAGATGACGCGGCCCGGAACCGGGTTTCACGAGCGTATAACGCGACTCGGTCGGCCCGAACAAACCGCGGCTGCCGTCGGGCGTGTATCGATACGAATACAGCTTGTCCGCACCCAGGTCCTGCGCGAACAGATAGCGGCCATCGGTCGAAAACACGGTGGAGTGCACGTGCGAATTGTCCTGGCGCCCTTTCACGGGACCGCTGCCGTCGTGATGCACGGTGAGCACCGACGGCCCCACGCGCTCGCCGTCCAGCGGAAACACGGCAAAGCTGCCACCTGGATTCGACGCCACCGAGTAATTGGCGGTCAGCAGATAGCGGCCATCCGGCGATATCGCGAGATACGCGGGATCGTTGCCATCGGCGGAGACGCGGTTCACGAAGGTGAGCTGTCCGCTCGATGGATCGAAGCGAAACGCGCTGATGCCGCCGCGTTGGGTGGCAGGGCCGTTGTCGCCGGGCAATTCGTTCACGGCGTAGACGTGCTGCCGATCCTTGCTCACCACGAGATACGACGGATTCACCGCCTGCGCCGACGCAAGCCGCGTGGTCTCACCGGTGCCCGCATCGAATCGATACACATAGATGCCCTCGCTCTTGCCGCTGCCGGTGTACGTGCCCACCAGCAAGTCGAACACGTTGCTGCCGGGCGCAGTGCCGGCACTTTGCGCGAAGGCTTGGGCGGCAGTGAGCGACAACACCGCGGCCAGGCTCGCCGCGAAACCTCCTAATAGAATTCGACGCTGCCCGGACTGATGCAAACGCACCGGTCCAGCGGCGCGGCACGCTGTTTGCGTGAGAGCCAAGCCCTGGACGCGGAGCGCAGAAGCAAGACGTGTGAAACGAGTGAAATCCGCCACATGCATACAACCTCCTGATCGTTCGTTACTACGGCTTGTTTCAGGTCTTATGGGTCGTGGAAAGAGCCCGATTGTCACCGGCTACTGCTTCGGCGCATGATGCAACCCAATTCCCATCAAAAAATCAACAAGGAGTCGCCATGAATATCCATCTGAGCCTCGGACCGCTGGTCGCGCTGATAGCTGGCATTCTGATCCTGATCGTGCCGCGCCTGCTCAACTTCATTGTCGCGATTTACCTGATCATCATTGGACTGATCGGCGTATTCGGGCTTAGCGCGACGCACTTCTGACGGCCGCGGCCATAGGTAACGCGCCCTGTAAGACGCGGTTACGAGAGCGAGGTTCCAGAGGCGAGCAAACACTGAACGCGGGATCTGAGGCCCCGCGTTCCATGAATGTTCTGAAGTCGAATGAAGGCTTGCGTGTTGCAGCGCAATCAGTTGTTGGCGAGCTGGTCGAGCCGCATGCGGCCCTGCAGCGACAAACCGCCGACGGCGGTTTGTCCATTGATCTCGCGATGCCGCATGAAGCAGTCGCGTTCAATGAGGAATGACGCCGCGGTTTCCATCCCGTTGCGGGACAAACCGAGATTCTTGTAGTTGAGATCCAGGAGCGTGGTTTGATCGGCGATATGGCTCGCAGCCGACAGGATGGCAATGCAATCGGCTCTTGACGGATTCAGCATGGCTTTCACTTTCGATGTCCTCGAAAACGTTAAGCAAGCATGGAGCGCGTGACGTGCATTGGCGGGTCCGGCGATGTGAACCCGCGCGGCCACTTCCGGCAAACCGTCAGGCGCGAAGTTTCATTCTAAACATTTGTCACACGTTTTTCCAACCTCGTTTTTTAACTCGTTTTTCAACCTTCGCGCACTTGTTGTTCTTGCAAGGCGGCTTTGGCTCAGCGTCATGGGTCGAAGCTGGATTGAACTTAGGGTCGGAGCCTTGGATCGGGACAGTCATGAAGACGCGAATCGCGAATGCGCTTCATAATCGACGGCTCGAAGGACTGGAACAGCCTGGCCCCCAACAACCACGCGGCGCCTGAACTGCGGCCGCATCGAGATCGAACGCCCAAGCCTATGCCTGCACTGATTGAGGATTACGCCCTGATTGGCGATGGCCACACCGCCGCCCTGATTTCAAAAGAGGGCTCGATAGACTGGCTATGCTGGCCGCGCTTCGATTCCGGCGCGTGTTTCGCCGCGCTGCTGGGCACGCCCGAAAACGGCCGCTGGCTGATCACCCCCGACCTGCCCGACGGCGCCGTGCCGCCTGTGATCACGCGGCGCTATCGCGGCGATACGCTGATCCTCGAAACGGACTTCGAGACGCCCGAAGGCCGGGTTTCGCTCATCGACTTCATGCCGGTCCGCGACGGTGTGTCCGACCTCGTGCGGATCGTGGTCGGCCGGCGCGGCACCGTGAAGATGAAGATGGAACTGGTGCTGCGCTTCGATTACGGTTCGTCCATTCCCTGGGTCAGCCGTCTTCCCGACGACAGCGGCATTCGCGCGATCGCCGGTCCCGATCTGTGCGTGATGCGCACGCCCATCGAACTCACGGGCGAGAACATGCGTACGGTCGGCGAATTCACCGTCACTGAAGGCGAGCGTGTGCCCTTCTCGCTCGTGTATTCGCAATCGCATTTGCGCCTGCCTCCCGCGCTCGATCCCCATACGCAATTTGCACGCACCGAAAACTTCTGGCTGGAATGGTCGGGGCGCAGCAATCTGGACGGCCGCTGGGGTCCGGCCATCCGCCGCTCGCTGATCACGCTCAAGGCGCTGGCCTATGAGCCGACGGGCGGCATCGTTGCGGCTCCGACCACATCGTTGCCGGAGCAATTGGGCGGTACGCGCAACTGGGATTACCGATACTGCTGGTTACGCGACGCCACCATTACCCTGCTCGCGCTGATGCGCAGCGGTTACTACGACGAAGCGCGCGCATGGCGCGCCTGGCTGGGGCGCGTGATGGCCGGGTCGCCAGAACAGGTGCAGATCATGTACGGCATCGCGGGCGAGCGGCGCTTGCCGGAATGGGAAGTCGACTGGCTGCCGGGCTATGAGAATTCGAAGCCGGTGCGCATAGGCAACGGCGCGGTCAACCAACTGCAACTCGATGTCTACGGCGAAGTGATGAACGCGCTGCATCTCGCGCGCGTGGGCGGCCTGCAAGCCGATGACACCGTATGGTCGATCCAGCGCGCCATGCTCAATCATCTCGACACGGTCTGGCAGGAAGCCGACGAAGGCATCTGGGAAACGCGCGGCGGGCGGCAACAATTCACCTTTTCGAAGGTCATGGCGTGGGTGGCCTACGACCGCGCGATCAAATCGGCGGAGCAGTTCAGCCTGGAAGGTCCGCTCGATCACTGGCGCAACATGCGCGCCACCATTCACGCGGACGTGTGCGAAAAGAGCTGGAATGCGTCGATGAACTCGTTCGTCCAGACCTACGGCGGCGACGATCTCGATGCCAGCTTGCTGCTGATTCCACTGCTGGGCTTTCTGCCGCCGGAAGATCCGCGTGTAATCGCAACGGTGCACGCCATTGAGCGCGATCTCACGCATGACGGGCTGGTGAAGCGTTATCACACGACGGAAGTCGCAGATGGCCTGCCACCCGGCGAAGGCACGTTCCTGGCCTGCAGCTTCTGGCTGGTCGACAATCTCGCGCTGCAAGGCCGTCTCGACGAAGCCCATGCGATGTTCGAACGTTTGCTCGGTCTGGCCAACGACGTCGGCCTGCTCGCCGAGGAATATGACACGGTCGCGAAACGTCAGGTCGGTAACTTCCCGCAAGCGTTCTCGCATGTTGCGCTCGTGCATACCGGCATGAACCTGATGCGCCACGAACAGGGTATGGCGAAGGCGACGGGCCAACCTGCACGGCGTCAGGACAAACCCTCGGGTGCGACACTCACAAAAGAAAGTAAATCGTAATGTTCTTGGAATAATTGACGGTAATTAACGAATTAGCCGCAAATTTGACGCCGGATAGCGGCATAGAGCACGTATGTTGCATTGCACAAGAGCGCATTCTTGGCTATGATCGACAAGGCTTTCCGACCGGTCGTTCAACGAATGTAATTTTGAATGGGGTTTAGTGTCACGGCTTAGCCGGCATGTGTTTCGTGTGCTGTTCCATGTTCAGCCCAGAAGGCGCAACGCCGGCTTATCCAGTCCCTGCCCCCATTTCCCGTGACCCCTCGTTCGGCAAATAAGCAACGACGAAGCAACGAATAACTGCCAGCACCAGCAACGCGGTGCGATCGACGAACTGCACGCCGAGCCGGGAGCCTGCGAAAGCCTGACCCCGGCAAGACGCCACCGCCGATAGAGGCCAACCGCCGGACACGCTCACGGACACGGGCGCTTCCGGTTTTACACAGGTCAAACATGCTCTATCAATTCCACGAATTTCAGCGGGCCTTGTTGAGCCCCCTTACGGCATGGGCGGAAGCGGCATCGAAGTCGTTCACCAATCCTTCCAGCCCGCTCGCGTATGTGCCCGGTTCCACCCGGCTCGCGGCCAGCTATGAATTGTTGTATCGCCTGGGCAAGGACTACGAAAAGCCCGAGTTCGAACTGCATCAGATCGAGAAGAACGGTCATGCCATTCCTATCGTCGAGCAGATCGTGCTGGAAAAGCCCTTCTGCCGGCTGATCCGCTTCAAGCGTTTCTCGGATGACAGCGCTACCGTCACCGAGCTCAAGACCGAACCTGTCGTGCTGGTCTGCGCTCCGCTTTCGGGCCACCACTCCACCCTGTTGCGCGATACGGTGAAGACGTTGCTGCACGACCACAAGGTCTACCTGACGGACTGGCTCGACGCGCGCATGGTGCCGCTCGAAGACGGCTCGTTCCATCTCGACGACTACGTTGAATACATCCAGGAGTTCATCCGCCAGATCGGCGCGAAGGACCTGCACGTGATCTCGGTATGCCAGCCGACCGTGCCGGTGCTCGCCGCGATCTCGCTGATGGCCAGCCGCGGCGAAGACACGCCGCGCACCATGACCATGATGGGCGGCCCGATCGACGCACGCCGCAGCCCGACGTCGGTGAACTCGCTCGCGAGCGAACATTCATATGAATGGTTCGAGAACAACGTGATCCACACGGTGCCGGCGAACTATCCGGGTGTAGGCCGCAAGGTGTATCCGGGCTTTCTTCAGCACGCAGGCTTCGTGGCAATGAATCCCGAGCGCCACGTGACCGCGCATTGGGACTTCTATCAGAACCTGATGCGTGGCGACGACGAAGATGCGGAGCAGCATCGCCGCTTCTACGACGAATACAACGCCGTGCTCGACATGGACGCCGACTACTACCTTGACACCATCCGTGTCGTATTCCAGGAATTTCGCCTGGCCGAAGGCACGTGGGACGTGAACGGTGAACTGGTACGCCCGCAGGACATCAAGAACACGGCGCTGCTGACCATTGAAGGCGAACTCGACGACATCTCCGGCAGCGGCCAGACGCGTGCGGCGCACGACCTGTGCACCGGTATCCCGGCGAAGAACAAACGCCACTACATGGCGGAGAAGGCCGGCCACTACGGCATTTTCTCGGGACGCCGCTGGCGCACGATGGTGTATCCGCAACTGCGTGAATTCATTCTCACGCACGACAAAGCGCCGAAGAAGGAAGCTGTCCCGGCTTGATTTAGTTGACCGTCGGGAATTAATTGGCACGACAAAACACGCCGCGCGTTTTCATTTAGCGTGGCGTGTTTTCGTTTGTGGGCGCCCTCTGCGGCGAGGGCGCCGATGCGTCAGCGCCTCAGCAAATAGGCGAGCAGCAATTCCGTATTCATCTTGATGATTTCATCGCGTTCGGCGTCGCGGCTGAAGTCGAGTCCGAACGTGGCTTCGAGCGTGAATCGATTCGATACGATGTAGTACCCAAGACCCGACAAGGTCACGTAAAAGCGCAGCGGGTCGACGTTATTGCGAAATAGTCCGGCGTGCTGACCACGCTCGAGAATCCTCGCGAGCGTGGCGACCACCGGCGAAATCAACTCGCGAATGCGCGTGGAACCCTTTATGTAGCGGGCTTCGTGCAGATTCTCGTTATTGATGAGACGCAAGAGTTCGGGGTGCTCACGATAGTAATCCCAGATGAAATGCGCCAGTTGCGTCATGGCTTCCACGGGTGCAACGCCATCCAGGTCGAGCGTCTTTTCGGCTTCGGTGAGCGCGGCAAACGCGTGCTCCAGCACGGCCGTGAATAACTGTTCCTTGCTGCCGAAGTAGTAGTACAGCATTCGCTCGTTGGTTTCGGCACGGCGGGCGATTTGGTCGACACGCGCACCAAACAAGCCGCCCGCAGCAAATTCCTCTGCGGCGGCAAGCAGGATTCGGCGACGTGTACCCTCAGGATCTCTTTTGATTTTTGGCTGGTTCATGGTGGCTTTGTGATCGACAAACCGCGTTTTCCGGATAGCGTCACGCGTTCCCGTGTCCTTAGGAAGCGTGCGATGGATCGGTTACGCCAACGTGATTGGGGGATACCGTCCTGCAGTCAATCGAAAGCGATTTGATTATGTGCACATCGCTGGCATGTTGGCAATTGGGAATGATTGGGAACAGCTTGAAATTCGGCGATAATGCCGCTTCCCGTGCAACGGTTGGAAACGCTCGACATGACGTCAAAAACGAGCGCAAACCTGAGCGTTCGACATGTCTCCACGTGCCGTCGCCGGGTGTGGATCGAACAAGTTGCGCCAATGGTCAATCGTCTGTTTTGTCCCACCCGCCGGGTGCGTCGCGTATGCTCGCGTTTGCCCTCGTAGGTGCTCCACGCGCTCGGCCAGCGCCCGCTGCACGGACCGTTCGCATTGCACACGGTCGCGCCAACTTGTGAGCCCGCCCGTGCCGCCTTCCCCAAGCCGTTAATGTGATTGTAGTGACTGCAACCTCCCCCAAGACTCTCGCCGACCAGATTGAAGACCGGCTGCCTCAGACGCAATGCACCAAATGCGGCTATCCCGCTTGCCGGCCGTATGCGCAGGCGATTGCGGCAGGCGAGGCAAACTACAACCAGTGCCCGCCGGGCGGACAGGAAGGCGTGGCGCGCCTGGCCAGTTTGCTCGGCAAGCCCGTGATCCCGCTCAACCCGGACAACGGTGTCGAACGGCCGCGGCCGCTGGCGATCATCGATGAAAGCCTGTGCATCGGCTGCACGCTGTGTATGCAAGCGTGTCCGGTGGATGCAATCGTCGGCGCGGCAAAGCAGATGCACACGATCATCCCCGAGCTTTGCACCGGCTGCGACCTATGCGTGCCGCCCTGCCCGGTCGATTGCATCGCGATGGTCCCGGTTACCGACGATAAAACCGGCTGGGACGCATGGAGCCAGCGCGAGGCCGACGCGGCGCGCGAGCGGCACGATCAGCGGCAAGCGCGGCTAGAACGCGAACGCGACGCGGCCGAAGCGCGCAAGGCGGCGCGTGTGGCTGAGTCGGACAGATCGGTTGCATCGAAGGCGGCTGAGCCATCCGGCGATCAGCCCGCAACGCAAACCGGCGCTGCTGCCGACGACGATGCCCAGGCAAAAAAGCGCGCCATCATCCAGGCTGCCATGGACCGTGCGCGAAAGAAGAAAGAGGAACTGGCCAAACTCGGCGCGGGGCCGAAAAACACCGACGCGGTCAGCCCGGAAGTTCAGGCACAGATCGATGCTGCTGAAGCCCGGCGGCGGCGTCTCGGCATGACTCGCCCGGATGAAGACAAAAGTTCGACGCCTGCCGTCGACCCTGACCATGAACCTGGTAACGATAACAACGCCTGAACACGATGAACCCGAAAAAACGCCTTGCGATCTTCGAGACGCTGCAAAGCCTGAACCCGCATCCGACCACCGAACTCGAGCACGAGTCGCCCTTCGAGTTGCTAATCTCTGTAATGCTCTCGGCGCAAGCCACCGATGTCTCCGTGAACAAGGCCATGCGGCGCATGTACCCGATTGCCAATACACCGGCCAAGGTGTTGGCGCTCGGAGAAGAAGGCGTGACGGAGTACATCAAGACCATCGGGTTGTATCGGACGAAAGCGAAGAACGTGATCGCTACGTGCCGGATTCTCATCGAGCAATACGGCGGCGAAGTGCCGGACAATCGCGAGGCGCTCGAAGCGCTGCCGGGCGTCGGGCGCAAGACGGCAAACGTGATTCTGAATACGGCATTCGGCCATCCGACCATCGCTGTCGACACGCATATCTTTCGCGTATCGAATCGAACCGGATTGGCGCCGGGCAAAGACGTGCGCGCGGTGGAAACGGCACTGGAAAAGTTCGTCCCCGATGAATTCAAACAAGACGCGCATCACTGGCTGATCCTGCACGGCCGTTATGTCTGCCGGGCACGTGTGCCGCAATGCTGGCATTGCGCAATCGAGCCGCTGTGCGAGTACCGGCCCAAGACGCCGGCGCCCATTGAATGATCGAGTGGGCGTGTTCCGAGCGACCGCTATGGATGCAGCTTAAAATGGGCCTTTGAAAACGACACCCGCAAGCGACGCACCCACCATGTTCAACCCCAGCCGCGACGAAGTTCGCCAATTTTTCACCGACACCTGGCGCAAGCAGCGCGAAGGTGGCGTCCTGACGCCGCTCGAGAGCATTGCGGCGGACTGGATCGGCGAGCATCCGGAATATCAGCAAGAACTCGCCGATCCTGACGTGGCCCAAGCCGATTACTCGCCCGATCAGGGCAAGAGCAACCCGTTCCTGCATTTATCGATGCATCTTGCCATCACCGAACAACTCTCCATCGATCAGCCGCCCGGCATCCGGCGCGCGCATGAACGGCTGGTCGGACGGATGGGTTCGACGCACGACGCGCAGCACGCGATCATGGAATGCCTTGGGCAGATCATTTGGGAATCACAGCGCAACAACACGCCGCCGGATACGGACGCGTACCTTGCGCTGATCGAACAGCGGGCATCGCGAGACTAAAAGCCGAAGCCTGAACGTTGAATCAAAAACAAAAACGAAAACACCCCGCATTGAGCGGGGTGTTTTTTCATGCGCAGACAACCGGACGATGACCCGGGCGATATTTACTTCTTCACAACCAGATCGCCCTGCAACGATTCGATATACGCCGAGATGTCTTTCAGATCGCTTTGCGACAAGCTTTGCACCTGCGCCGCCATGATGGCGTTGTTGCGGCCGAAGTTCGGATTGCCGTTGCCCATCTGGTACTGGCGCAGCGCCCAATAGAGGTAGTCGGCATGCTGGCCTGCGAGCTTCGGATATTCCGCGCTCACCGGCTTGTTCAGATTCGGGCCGTGGCAGGCCGCGCAATTGTGGGCTTCGGCGAGCACCTTGCCGTTGCCTGCATCGGCTGCCTGCGCCGGCTGCATGGCCAGAACGCCGATCGCGCCGATCAGCGCGGCTGCCGTGCATGCTGTCTTCAACACTGTGTCGAGTGCCTTCATGAATTCTCCTATCCGCGATTAGTGAAAAGCCGGGTGACGGGCGCCCTCGAGTCTTGCGATCAGATTCGGGCAGACTCGGGCGCAGCGGATCACTTGTCGGGATTGTTCTTCGAAGAGGGGGTTTGCGCGGCGTAATACGCAGCGATGTCGGCGATATCCTGATCGGTCAGCGTGGTTGCTATGCCATGCATCGTCTCGAAGTGGCGATCGCCCTTTTTGTAGGCATGCAGCGCGTTCTCGATATAGCGGGCGCTTTGGCCGCCGAGCATCGGAACCCGGTACACCTCGGGATACGCGGTGCGGTAACCGGGGATGCCGTGGCACCCGATACACATCGCAACCTTGCCCTGGGCTGCTTTCGCGTTGCCCACGACATCGGCGGATGCCTGTGTCGCGAAGCCGGCAAGCCCCGACAGCGCTGCGATCACGGCACATTTGCCGACGAATTTATTCATAGCTTCTAACCTGGCATGAGGGGAAATCCGGCACCTTGGACGCCTGGCGTTCCGGGACTTTCTCGGGACTGGTCAAACGGACGAGCGCTAAACCACGATGCTGCGAGCGCCGATCCGGTTTCCAGCCACGCGGGCCAAAAAAATCGCGCTAATTGTACCGCGCGACCTACCCTCCGTCCACCGGCCGCAGCGGGTTGGGCCGCATCGCGCAAGGCCGTGGCGCTTGAGGCCCCGGGGACTGCGACAATCTGCCCGATGGACATTTAGCTTTCACCTTCCTCGGTCGGCTGACGGGGGTTCGGCCAGCGGCGCTGGCAAAACCCTTCTGACTTATACTGCAATTTTTCCTTCTCCGAGGGACGTGTCATGCGTTTTGAAGGTTCATCGCAATACGTCGCCACCGACGATCTCAAGCTCGCCGTCAACGCCGCCATCACCCTGCAGCGCCCGCTGCTCATCAAGGGCGAGCCTGGCACCGGCAAGACGATGCTGGCCGAGGAAGTCGCCGCCGCGCTCGGCATGCCGCTCCTGCAATGGCACATCAAGTCGACCACCAAGGCGCAGCAGGGCCTCTACGAGTACGACGCGGTCTCGCGCCTGCGCGATTCCCAGCTCGGCGACGAACGCGTGAAGGACATCCGCAATTACATCGTCAAGGGCGTGCTGTGGCAGGCCTTCGATGCCGATGAACCCGGCGTGCTGCTGATCGATGAAATCGACAAAGCGGATATCGAGTTTCCCAACGACCTGTTGCGCGAGCTCGACCGGATGGAGTTCTATGTGTACGAGACCCACGAGCTGGTGAAGGCGAAACACCGGCCGCTGGTGATCATCACATCGAACAACGAGAAAGAGCTGCCCGACGCGTTCCTGCGCCGCTGCTTTTTCCACTACATCAAATTCCCCGAACCCACGACGATGAAGGAAATCGTCGAGGTGCATTTTCCGGGCATCAAGCAGGAATTGCTCGCCGCCGCGATGCAAAGTTTCTTCGAGTTGCGCAATGTGTCGGGGCTGAAGAAGAAACCGTCGACATCGGAATTGCTCGACTGGCTGAAGCTGCTGCTGGCAGAAGACATTGGCCCGGAAGCGCTGCGCTCCACCGATCAGAAGCAGATTATCCCGCCGCTGCACGGCGCATTGCTCAAGAACGAACAGGACCTGAGCCTGTTCGAGCGCCTGCTGTTCATGAACCGCAACAACCGTTGAAAAGGCTGCAAGCATGAGCCGCTGGATCGAACCGGTTACGCTGGAAGGCAAGCACGTGAGGCTCGTGCCGCTCGCGCGCGAGCATCAGGACGCACTCGCCAACGCCGCCTCGGACGGCGAGTTGTGGACGCTCTGGTACACGAGCGTACCCTCGCCCGACACAATCGCCGCATGGATGGACACGGCGCTCGCCATGCGCGATTCAGCCGGCGCTCAACCGTTCACCATCATCGACGTGAAAACGGGCGACGTGATCGGCAGCACGCGTTATATGAATGTTGAAGCGGCGCATCGGCGGCTCGAGATTGGCAGCACGTGGTACGCGAAACGCGTGCAGCGCACGGCGATCAACACCGAAGCCAAGCTGCTCCTGCTTTCGTATGCGTTCGATACGCTCAAGACCATCGCCGTGGAGTTCCGGACGCACTTCATGAACCGGCAATCGCGTGCGGCTATCGCGCGGCTGGGAGCGAAGGAGGACGGGATTCTGCGCAATCACCAGATCGGCCGCGACGGTATTTACCGCGATACGGTGGTGTTTTCGATTATCGAGTCCGAATGGCCGGCCGTGCGCGCAAATCTGCTCGCGAAACTCGAATCCCGGCCCGAATTCCGGCTCGATTGATTGGGCAAGGAGCCCGGCATGCTGATCGACTTTTTCTATTCCCTGCGCGGCGCCAAGTTACCGGTTTCGGTAAAGGAATACCTGACGCTGCTCGAAGCGCTCAAGGCCAAGGTAATCGGGCCTTCTATCGACGAATTCTATTTTCTCGCGCGCATGACGCTGATCAAGGACGAGAAATACTTCGATAAATTCGACCAGGCGTTCGGCGCGTATTTTCACGGCATCGCGGCGCTGGATGAAGATGCGTTCGACGTTCCGCTCGACTGGCTCAAAAAACGCCTGGAGCGGGACTTCACGCCGGAAGAAAAACGTCAGATCGAAGCGCTTGGCGGTATCGATAAATTGATGGAACGCCTGAAGCAACTTCTCGACGAGCAGAATGAACGGCACGAAGGCGGCAGCAAGTGGATTGGTTCAGGCGGAACGTCGCCGTTCGGAAATGGCGGGTTTAACCCCGAAGGGATTCGCATTGGCGGAGATTCCGCGGGGAATCGAACGGCCGTTAAAGTTTGGGATGAACGCGCGTATAAGGATTACGACGATCAGGTCGAGATCGGAACGCGCAATATCAAAGTGGCATTACGGCGCTTGCGGCGTTTCGCACGCGAAGGCGCCGCCGATGAACTCGATCTCCCCGACACCATTCGCAGTACCGCAGCCAATGCGGGCTGGCTCGATCTGAAGATGGTGCCGGAGCGCCATAACAACGTGAAGGTCCTGATGCTGCTCGATGTAGGCGGCTCAATGGACGATCACATCAAGCGCGTTGAAGAACTCTTTTCCGCGGCTAAGTCGGAGTTCAAGCATCTCGAGTTTTATTACTTCCATAACTGCGTGTACGACTATCTCTGGAAAAACAATCGGCGACGCCATGGAGAGCGCACAGCTACTTTTGATGTGCTGCACAAATTCTCGCCCGATACAAAGCTGATTTTTGTCGGCGATGCAACCATGAGCCCGTACGAGGTTGTGCAACCCGGTGGCTCGGTCGAGTACAACAATGCCGAGGCCGGCGCGGTCTGGTTAAGGCGGCTCGCCGATCAGTATCCCCATTTTGCCTGGCTCAATCCGGAGCCGGAAAGGCTGTGGGAATATCGGCAATCGGTATCGATTATCCGGCAAATACTTGGCGGCAGAATGTTCGGCCTTACGCTCGCGGGACTGGAAAGTGCGATGCGGGCGCTTTCTAAATAACCGGCGGTTGTCACGCGCGATTCAGCGCCCCTTTCAGCTTTATTTGTCAGCTTTCAAGTGGCTCGGCAATTTCTTTTCAGACTGTCACTGCCCTTCAGGCTTTTTGGCACGTACGATCTGCGATCGCCCCCCGAGGTTCCGCATGAATCCGCCCGCCACGACCTTCCGCCCCCTCGCTGACTCGTCGCTCTCCGCCCTCGTCGCGGGTTTTGTCGCCATGATGACGGGCTATACCAGTTCGCTCGTCATCATTTTCCAGGCCGGGCGCGCCGCTCATCTCTCCGATGCCCAGATTTCCTCCTGGATCTGGGCGCTCTCCATGGGCATGGCCGTCTGCACGATCGGCCTCTCGCTGAAGTTTCGCGCGCCCATCGTCGCCGCCTGGTCGACACCCGGCGCCGCGCTGCTCGTGACGTCGCTGCCGAATGTGGCGTATCCCGATGCAATCGGCGCTTTCATCGTCTGCGCGGTGCTGCTGAGCGCCGTGGGACTCACCGGCTGGTTCGATACGCTCATGCGGAAAATTCCCGCCGGTATCGCCGCCGCGCTGCTGGCCGGGATCCTGTTCGAGATCGGCATCGAAATATTCAGGGCCGCGCAGTTCCAGACCGCCCTCGTCCTGTCGATGTTCTTCACCTATCTGATCGTGAAACGCCTCGCGCCCCGCTACGCGATTCTCATGACGCTTGTGATCGGTATCGTGGCGGCCGGAGCGCTCGGTTTACTCGATTTCAGCCAGTTCCACGTCGCGCTCGCCCGTCCCGTTTTCACGATGCCGCACTTCTCGCTCGCGGCGGCCATCAGTATCGGCGTGCCATTGTTCGTGGTCGCCATGGCCTCCCAAAACGTGCCCGGCATCGCCGTGCTGCGGGCGGACGGCTACACCACGCCGTCCGCGCCGCTAATCGCCACAACCGGCCTTGCGTCGCTTCTGCTCGCGCCGTTTGGCTCCCACGGGGTCAATCTGGCCGCCATCACGGCCGCCATCTGCACCGGCCGCGAAGCTCACGAAGACCGCTCCCGGCGCTATATGGCCGCCGTCTGGTGCGGGATTTTTTATCTCCTCGCCGGCGTATTCGGTGCGACCATCGCCGCCTTGTTCGCCTCGATGCCCAAAGCGCTCGTGGTGTCGGTCGCCGCGCTGGCCTTGTTCGGCTCGATCATGAGCGGCCTCACCAACGCCATGAGCGACCTGCGGCAACGCGAAGCCGCCCTCGTCACGTTCATGGTCACCGCGTCGGGGCTGACGCTGCTGTCGATTGGCTCGGCGTTCTGGGGCCTGGTGGCGGGCATCGTCACGCAGATTGTGCTCAACGCGCACCGGGCGTAGATTTATCGTATCGACGCGAAATGTTCACGCGGCGAACGTGTAATAGACGCACCGTATGCGAGCGGGCAATCCGGCGCCCGAACGCAGCAAGCACGACCGTGAACGGCGCCGTACTCTGCGCCAAATGGCGCGGCAGGAATAGAATGGCAATCTTGGGCGAGCCGCTCGCCAGTTGTTTTGGCACAGCATCCGCACCGGCGGCCTCGCAAAACCCTTTCACCCGCGGGCATTCCGCATCTTTGACAACGGCACAACGCGCCGAAGACCAGATATGACCACCGCTCTCGACCAGCTCAAGCAATACACCACCGTTGTCGCCGACACCGGCAACTTCCAGCAACTCGGCGAGTTCAAGCCGCAAGACGCGACCACGAACCCGTCGCTGATCCTCAAGGCTGTCCAGAACGACGCGTACAAGCCGCTGCTGGAGAAGACCGTCAAGGAGCACGCGAGCAAGCCGATGAGCCAGATCATCGACCAGTTGCTGATCGCGTTCGGCAAGGAAATCCTGACGATCGTCCCGGGCCGCGTATCGACGGAAGTCGACGCCCGCCTGTCGTTCGACATCAAAGGTTCCATCGCCAAGGGCCGCGACATCATCAAGCTGTACGAAGACTCGGGCATTGACCGCAAGCGCATCCTGGTCAAGCTGGCGTCCACGTGGGAAGGCATCCGCGCGATGGAAACGCTTCAGAAGGAAGGCATCCACTGCAACATGACGCTGCTGTTCTCGACCGCGCAAGCCGCGGCCGCGGCGGACGCCGGCGCGCAACTGATCTCGCCGTTCGTCGGCCGGATCTACGACTGGTACAAGAAGTCGGCCGGCGCGGACTGGGACGAAGTCAAGATGGGCGGCGCGAACGATCCGGGCGTGCAGTCGGTGCGCAAGATCTATGCGTACTACAAGAAGTTTGGCTACAAGACCGAAGTGATGGGCGCGAGCTTCCGCACGGTGAACCAGATCACGGAACTGGCCGGCTGCGACCTACTCACCATCAGCCCGGACCTGCTGAAAAAGCTCGCCGATAGCAACGAAAAAGTCGAGCGCAAGCTGTCGCCGGAAGCGGTCGCGAACGACCCGGTAAGCAAGATCGAAATCGATGAATCGAGCTTCCGCTTCCTCGTCAACGACGACGCCATGGCCACCGAAAAGCTCGCAGAAGGCATCCGCGCGTTCGCCGCCGATGCAGTCAAACTCGAGAAATTGATCGAAGCGCTGAAGTAATTTCGCGACTGTAAATCGGCTCTGGAAACGGGCGTCGGCGCTATTTCGCCGGCGCCTTTTTTTATGCGGATCGAGGCCATGCGGTGCGTTTGCAGCCCTCGGACGTGGGCTAGACTTTTGGCACGGGCGGCTTGGCTGCCCGACACACCAGGAGTTGCCAATGCGTCTCGAACCCTATCTGTTCTTCAACGGCCGCACTGAAGAAGCGCTCAAGTTCTACCAAAAAGCCATCGGGGCGGAAACGCTGTCGGTGCTGCATTTCAAGGACTCCCCCGAGGGCGTGAACGCCACACCCGAATGGCAGGACAAGATCATGCACGCCACGTTCAGGATAGGGCCGAGCGTGATCATGGCGTCCGACGGCGTGGACGCCGCGCCCCAGGTGTTCTCCGGATTCAGCATTTCAATCGCCGCCGACGACATCGAATCCGGCCAGAGGATGTTCGATGCCCTTAGCGTTGGCGGCGACGTGCGGATGGCCTGGCAACCGACCTTCTGGACGAGCGGTTTCGGCATGGTCTCCGACAGGTTCGGGATGCCGTGGATGGTGACCGTCATGGACGAACTGGGGACATGACGCAACGTGTGACGATCGCTGCACAGGCAGCACGTAAGGCCTGACACATTCGATTTATCGATGAAACGGCTGCGCGCCCTCGATGTTCCATTGCCGCTCGATTTCGATCAGCCGCAAGCGCAGCCGGTCCACCTGTTCTGCCAGCCGTTGCGCGAGCCAGTACGGCCCCTGTAAATCGGGCGCGAGGTCCGCGGCAACACCCGTGGCCCGCTCCAGTCGAGCAGCCGCTGCGGGAGAACCGCTCGCGGCATGCAGCAAACCCACACGCCCAAAACGCAGCGCGCGTGCCATCAGCAGCAACGTGTGCCGCACCGCGCGCTCTTCTGCATGGCCGCTCGCGAGAAGCCCCGGCGCGTCGTGCGGCATGGCTCCCGCCATCATTTCGAGCGCGGTGAGAATCGACCGGTGCTGGCGCTGGATATCGTCGAGCACGGCAACCGGCACATTGATCTCCTTTGCCACCGACGCCAGCAACGAACGCGACGCGACCAGCCTTGCGTTCATCGTGAGCAATTGTTTCGTCAGGGTTTCGTTGGGCATCGGCCGCCCGTCGACGATCGCGCCATAAATCCGCGCGCTGTCGCGCATGTTGTCGGCGAGCCGGTAACGCCATGAATAGGTCGCGTATTGCGGCAGCACGAACGAAAACGCGAGCGCGATCACAATCCCGATCAGCACCGTCAAGGTGCGCCACAGGCCGACTTCGATAGACAGATCACCATGTCCCGCGACGATGATCGTCGTGATGGCCGTCAGCAACGCGATATATCCCGGCTTGCCGATGGCGTGATACGCGCAGACGCCCGCTATCACCGCCAGCAGCACATACGTGATCATGGTCGAATGGGTGGCCGATTGCAGCAGAATCAGCCCGAGGCCCAGCGACGCGCCAAGCAGCGTGCCGACCGCGCGCTCCGCGGCTTTCTTGCGGATATTGCCGTGATGCTGCAAGCCGCCGATCACCACCAGCAAGGTCACCGACGACCACTCGCCATGCGGAATATTGATACCCGACGTCAGCGCAATCGACGCAAGCATGGCCAGCGCCACGCGCGCCCCGTGCAGATATTTGGCGTAGCGATAACGAAAATACGGCGAGCCCAGCACGTGCAGTAAGCGCCGCGCCTGGCTGCGGTGAGGTTTGGTCGTATCGGTCGAGGACATGCGGCTCCGGTTAGCCTGGCGAGCAAAAAGCTGATGAAAACGGGACTCGGAAAACAAAACGCCCGCAACATCCGTTACGGGCGTTTTACCAGCTTTCTTGAGACAACGGGGTGGATCGCCCGTTTTCCCTTTCCCTCTCGGATCAGGTTTCCGCGACGTCCAGATAATCCTCGGGACTCGTACGGTCATCCGACCGCTTCAGGCCGATCACGCGCACCAGGACGCTCACCACGATCGATACCACGAGGTTCACGACCAACGCCCACACAGCGGCGTAACCAGGAATCGCGTAACCGAACAGGTGGATCGTGAAGATGGAGCTGGCCAGTTTCAGCGACACCGCCATCCACGTACCTGCAGCAATACCCACAGCCCAGCCCAGCAGCAAACCACGGTGATCGAGAACCCGCGTATAAAGCCCAAGCACCAGCGCCGGCAGCGTCTGGATGATCCAGATCCCGCCGAGCAGTTGCAACTGAATAGCGTACGTCAGCGGCAATGCAAGAATAAACACGACGGCGCCCACCTTCACCAGCAGCGACACCAGCTTGGCGACGTTGGTTTCCTGCTCCGGCGTCATCTTCGTGTTCACGAACTCCCGATGCACGTTGCGCGTGTACAGGTTGGCCGCTGCAATCGACATGATCGCCGCGGGCACCAGCGCGCCGATACCGATCGCCGCAAACGCCACGCCCACGAACCACGACGGGAAGAAGTGCAGGAACAGCGCCGGGACCGCGAAGTTCGAACCGTACGCCTTGAAGTACGGTGCGAATTCCGGCATGTCCTTCACGCCCGATGCCAGCGCCATGTAACCCAGCAGCGCGAGCAGGCCGAGCACGAGCGAGTAAGCCGGCAAGAGCGCCATGTTGCGGCGGATCGTGTTGCCCGACTTCGACGACAACACCGCCGTCACCGAGTGCGGATACAGGAACAGCGCGAGCGCCGACCCAACCGCTAACGTTGCATAGGCGCTATAGCCGTTCAGGCTCGATGCATCCGGTGCCTTCAGCAGGATCTTGGCCGGATCGACATGGCTGAAGATCGCGCCGAAACCGCCGAGTTGCGCCGGGATGATGATCATCGCGGCGATGATCGTGATGTAGATCAGCACGTCCTTCACGACCGCGATCATGGCCGGCGCGCGCAGGCCCGACGTGTACGTGTACGCAGCAAGAATCGCGAACGCGATAATCAGCGGCAGGTCACCGATGAAGCCCGTCGTATCGAAACCGAGCGCGCCAATCACCACTTCAATACCGACAAGCTGCAACGCGATATACGGCATCGTCGCGACAATCCCCGTCACGGCGATAGCCAGCGCCAGCATGCGGCTGTTGTAGCGCGCGTGCACGAAGTCGGCGGCGGTGACATAGCCGAATTTCTTCGAGATCGCCCACAGCTTCGGGAACACGACGAACGCGAACGGATAGATCAGGATGGTGTACGGCAGCGCGAAGAAGCCGGTAGCGCCAGCGCCGAATACGAGCGCGGGAACCGCGACGAACGTGTACGCCGTATAAAGATCGCCGCCCAGCAGGAACCACGTGACGATCGTGCCGAAGCGACGGCCGCCGAGGCCCCATTCATCGAGCTGTCCGAGATCGGCCTTGCGCCAGTGAGCGGCCACAAAGCCAAGAATCGTCACGCCGATAAAAAACAGGACGAAGACGAAGGTTGCGGTGGAGTTCATCATCGCGGGCTCCCGGGTGTGAGCTTGGGAACATCGTGGATGGGTTTGGTCTTCATATAGACCACCGCCGTAATTGCCGCGCTGATCAACACCCAGAGCAACTGATACCAGTAGAAAAACGGAAAGCCCCAGAGCACCGGTTCAATCTTGTTGTAAAACGGCACCCAGACGACTCCGATCCAGGGAAGAACCAGCAGCCAGAGCCACTGCTTGTTGCGGACTTGACCCGTGGCGGTCACCGCTTCTTGAGCCATGACGGCCTCCTCTTTTCTCTTGAAATATGCTTCCAGACTGTTGCTCTGCGCGGATCTCGCGGTAAAGCTCAGTCTAATAGCGCCCCGAAATAACACGTGGAGTATATGGACGCGTAAAAGTGGGTCAAGCAGGGCGAACCCGAACCGTAATGACTGAAGAAAGCACTATGTAATACTCGCTTTCTTTCGTGGTCCGGCTTGTCGCGGGTTCATTCCTCGTCGTTCGTCGTCCTTCGTCGTCGCTCGTCGCTCGTCAGCGGCTAGATCGAAAAGCTCGCTGCGTTTTCCGCGCCCGCGCTGATCGACAGGCCCTTCACCCATTCACGCGCCGGCAGCTTCAATTCCTTCTCGATCAGCTTCGCCCGCTTTTCAAGCTGCGCATACGTCACGTCGAGTTCCGGGCCGGCGAACGCGATGGCAATGCGGTTGCCGTCGTGGACTTCGGGCAGCGCGATCACGCGGCCATCGAAGGCTTCGTTCAGGCGCTTCATGTTGCGCACGAAGCTCGGATGATCGCCGAACAGGTTGACCGTCACCATGCCCGCCGGCGCTGTCAGGCAAGCCCGGCAGGCGCGATAGAACGCCAGGCTGTCGAGCACGGGGCCGCGCGCGGTGGCATCGTAGACATCGATTTGCAGCGCACCGATCGTGCCGTGATTCGAACGATCGTTGACGAAATCCCACGCGTCTTGCTCGTGGACAGTGAGACGGGCGTCGTCGTTGGGCAGCTCGAACATCGTGCGCGCCGCTATCACGACGGACGGGTTCAGTTCGACCGCTTCCACCTTCGCGCGCTTGAGGAACGCGTGCGCAAACTTCGTCAGCGCTGCCGAGCCGAGACCGAGCTGCACAATGCGCTTCGGCGTTTCGATGAACAACAGCCACGCCATCATCTGCTGCGCGTATTCAAGCTCGATATGGTTCGGCTTCTTCAGACGCATTGCGCCCTGCACCCATTCCGTGCCGAAATGCAGGAAACGCACGCCGTCCTCTTCCGAGAACGTCACCGGCGCGAAACGCGGTTTGCGGGGGACATCGATGCGCGGCGCGTCGTCGAGATCGTCGTCGCGCTCGCGCTTGAAGCGCTTGCCTTGCTTCTTGTCTTGTTTGTCGAGCCTGGCTTGGCGCTTGCCGCCGAACGCGCGGGCTTCCGCCGACGCGCGTTTGATTAATTGGGTCATTTAAGGATGTCGCGCCAGATGCGCAATTTTTGAACGAACGAGAGGATAGCATTCGCGGAACTCGACGACGGCAGCACGAGGGATTCATCGCCCGCCGCGCGAAGGCTCGAGACCTTCGACAATAACGCGGCGCACTGTACTCACGCATTTCTTTTCCGTGTAGCCTGTTTCGCTGTTTCGTCACCGAAACCTGATATTTTTTCTCTTCGACCTGACCCGCTCCACGATAGGAAATCTGCAGAAATGAGCTATATCCACTTCATTGGTGGCGAAAAAGGCGGCGTTGGCAAATCGCTTGTCGCCCGCGTACTGGCGCAGCACTTTATCGATCGTAGCGTGCCGTTCCTGGGCTTCGACACAGACAAATCACACGGCGCGCTGTTGCGGTTCTATGCAGACTTTGCGGCCCCAGCCGTACTCGATCAGCACGACAGCCTCGATCACATCATCGAATACGCGGTTGAAGATCCGCAGCGGCGCATTCTGGTCGACCTCGCTGCCCAGACCCAGCAGTCGCTTGCCAAATGGCTCGACGATTCAGACGTGCTCGGTCTTGCTGAAGAACATGGCCTGACGCTGACCTGGTGGCACGTCATGGACGCAGGACGCGATTCAGTCGATCTGCTGCGCCAGTGGCTCGACCAGTTCGGTGGACGGCTCAAGCTGGTGCTCGTCCTGAATGAAATCCGCGGCGATCGTTTCGACATACTGGACGCGTCCGGCGAACGCGAGCGCGCCGAAGCACTTGGAGCGAGCGTGATTGCCTTGCGTCGCCTGCCCGATACAACCATGCAAAAGATCGATCAGCAAAGCTCGAGCTTCTGGGCAGCGGTCAATCACCCCGACCGTGCCGCCACCGGGCTGGGCCTGCTTGAGCGGCAGCGTGTCAAAGTGTGGCTGAATCGCGCTTATGGGGAAATGAACAAGCTCGCGTTGTAGGGTTGGGCGAGCGCCGCACACGCGTGAAGCTAGTCCTCGGGGGTGCGTTGGGCGTCCGTCTCGACAACCCAAGTGCGCAACGCTTGCCATGCGTGAAGCTTCTCGGCATAGGGCTTGGTATGCGCGGCACTGCTTGAAGGAAGGCTGATGAATTGATACTGCCCCGCTGCGTCCTCCAAAGCGCGCATCCCGAGCCGTGCCGCCGTTCCGCCGTTGAACGCTATTGCGACAAGCTGCGGCAGCGACTCAACCAGCGCGATCAGGTCGTTGCTGGCGTGATTGCGTATGTTGCTGTCCAGGCTTCCTTGACGTTGTGCCTGTGCGACGACATCCCACAGTCCAACCCGATGAAGCAGCAGCATTTGCAAGCGCGCTTCGTAGTCGATGCCGGCCAGGTCTCTTCCGATAACTTCGCCCATCAACTGCCAAAAGCGGTTTTGCTTGTGCGCGTAGTACTGGGATTGCGCCAACGACACCTCGCCTGGCAGGCTGCCTAGCACTAGTACACAGGTGTTTGCATCTACGACGGGAGGAAAGCAGTGTTTCTGCGTCATGAGTCGCGACGCGCAAGAAACGACCACAGCGACGGCAGGAAGCACTCGGTGACCATCAGCGGTGCGCCCAGTCTCATGAACACCGAGCGGCGCGCGACGAACGCGTGCGGTTTTTCAAGCGGCGTTTGCCGGGCGGCCAGCCTGTATAGCGGATCACATGCATCGATTCGTCGGCTGGTGAGCGGCGAGCGCCACACGCTGCTATCGCTATATAACAACTCGGCCAGCGGCCGCGTCCGCAATCGGCGTATGGACTGCCATACGCCCGAACTCGAGTCGAGCGGCACGATACTATGCGCCGCGACGAACGGCACGTGGTTCACGCGCAACACCACTTCGCGGATCCATACCGGCGTGCGCGCCGTGATGTCCAGCGCCGCCGCTTCATCGCGCCAAGGCTGGCCCACGGCCTCGCGGGTCACTTCAACGGTGACATCGCCTAGTTCGCGCAGATGCGCGGTGAGCGAACCGCCACGCGTGAGCCAGTCTTTCTGGTCAGCAGTGAAGGTGGGAAGCGGACGGTCGCGCCATTGAGTCGTCGTAAGGTCTTTCGGCATGCGCGAGATTATAAAACCGGCTCGTGGATATAGGACAAATCGTATGGAAGTGCGGTTTTTGCGCGGGAAAACTGGCGGTCCGGTTGGGACATGACCGGCGCTCGCGTCGCATACGTTGCACGATCCGAAGGCTTCGGCAATAGAAAAGAGTCTCGCCGCGTCGGCGCTATCGCAAACTCACACACAGAATCAAACCGGCGCCGAGATGGAGCACAAGGCTTCACTCGTTTTGCACGACCCGAAAGCGTCACCCGAAGCAAAAACCTTGGCGGCATCGATCGTGGCGCAAGCCAATAAAGAACGCAAAGCGAAGTAACAAAAACGAAAACCGCTCCAGGATGGCTCCCGGAACGGCTTTCTGACTTCATCCAGGCGAGCGTCGCCTGGTCAGCGAACGCGCAACCCCAATATGTTCAATGCAAGGCGACCTGCACGCCTTGCTGAATCAGCAATTCGGCCTGTGCCGTCTTCGCCACCTTCGATATGCGCCGTCGATTACTTGAAGTACACGCTCGGATCGACATTCAAGTCAGCCGTTGCATGAGTCATCGTCACGACGAAAACGGGACTTCATGCCTTTAGCGCGGCCCCAAAAAAATGCGCCCCATATGGGGCGCACCGTAAAACAAACCTCGCTAACTTATCGCGCCAGCAACAACGTGTTCGTTCGCTTCACAAAGCTTGCCGGATCTTCCAGCGTGCCGCCTTCGGCGAGCATCGCCTGATCGAAGAGCAGATGACACCAGTCGCCGAAATTCGCGTCATCGGCGTGAAGCTTCTTGACCAGCGGATGCTCGGGGTTCACTTCCAGGATCGGCTGCATCTGCGGCGCTTGCTGCCCTGCCTGCTTCAGCATGCGCTGCAAATATCCGCTCATGTCGCCTTCATCGGCAACGAGACACGTCGGCGAATCGGTCAGGCGGAACGTCAGGCGCACATCTTTCGCCTTGCCTTCCAGCGCGGCCTTCATGCTTTCCACCAGCGGCTTGAACTCTTCGCCAACCTTCTCCTGCGCCTGCTTTTCTTCGTCGTTCAGCGCACCAAGATCCAGGTCGCCGCGCGCCACGCTTTGCAGCGGCTTGCCGTCGAATTCGTTGAGGAACGAGAGCATCCATTCATCGACACGATCCGTCAGCAGCAGCACTTCCACACCCTTCTTGCGGAACACTTCGAGATGCGGGCTATTCTTCGCGGCTTGCCAGGTGTCGGCCGTGACGTAATAGATCTTCGTTTGCTCGGGCTTCATGCGCGAGACGTAGTCGGCGAGCGCCACGGTCTGCTCCGACGACGAATCCGTATGCGTCGATGCAAAGCGCAGGAGCTTCGCAATACGTTCGCGATTGCCGTAATCCTCGCCGATGCCTTCCTTGAACACCTGTCCAAACTCTTTCCAGAAGGTGGCGTATTTGGCTTTCTCGGCGTCATCCGTGGCTTCTGCCGACGACGATGCCACTTCCTCCAGCATCGACAAAACGCGCTTCGTCACGCCCTCGCGAATAGCCTTCACATCACGGCTTTCCTGCAGGATTTCACGCGATACATTCAGCGGCAGATCCGCGGAATCAACCACGCCCTTCACGAAGCGCAGATACGTCGGCACGAGCTGCTCCGCGTCGTCCATGATGAACACGCGCTTCACATACAGCTTCAACCCGCCGCGATGATCGCGGTTCCACATATCGAACGGCGCATGTTTCGGCACGTACAGCAACTGCGTGTATTCGCTACGGCCTTCCACGCGGTTGTGGGTCCACGCGAGCGGATCGTCGTGATCGTGGGAAAGGTGCTGATAGAACTGCTTGTATTGTTCGTCGGTGATATCGCTCTTCGGACGCGTCCAGAGCGCGCTCGCCTGATTCACCGTCTCGTCTTCGTCCTTCGTAACCATTTCGGACTTCTCTGCATCCCACTCTTCCTTCTTCATCAGGATGGGCAGCGCGACGTGATCGGAATACTTCTGGATGATCGACTTCAGCTTGTGCGTGGAGAGGAACTCATCTTCTTCCGGACGCAGATGCAGCGTGATGCTCGAACCGCGTTGCGCACGCTCGATCTGCTCGACCACGAAATCGCCTTCGCCCGCGCTTTCCCAGCGCACGCCTTCGCTTGCCGGCAACCCGGCGCGACGCGTTTCAACCGTGATCTTGTCCGCGACGATGAAACCCGAGTAAAAACCCACGCCAAACTGGCCGATGAGCGCAGCGTCTTTCTGCTGATCGCCGGACAGCTTCGAGAAGAATTCCTTCGTGCCCGAGCGCGCGATCGTGCCGAGATGCGAGATTGTTTCGTCGCGGCTCATGCCGATGCCGTTATCGTCGATGGTCACGGTGCGAGCGGCTTTATCGTACGAGATGCGGATGCGCAGATCCGGATCGTTTTCATACAGCGCGCCGTTTTCGATACCTTCGAAACGCAGCTTGTCCGCCGCGTCCGATGCATTCGAGATCAGCTCGCGCAGGAAAATTTCCTTGTTGCTGTAAAGCGAATGGATCATCAGGTGCAGAAGTTGTTTCACTTCTGCCTGAAAGCTCATGGTTTCTTGTGCCATGGTCGGCTCCTCTAGTTGTCTGTTGTTGACGGGATTTTGAAGCGGCGGCGATGCAGCCGGACAGCGCGGGAGCGTCATGGCCTCCTGCCGGAACGCACCGCGCGAATTCTGCGGAACATGAGGTCGCCCGCGATAATTTCAAGAGGCGCGTCGCGGAACCCGATGAGCCCTGAACCGCCCTAGCCCACGCGATCCGCGTAACCGGCGAGCATCGCAGGCAGGCCCGGATCGCCACAGTTCGCGATGTTGAAGCGCATAAACGTGCTGGGCAGTTGATGCGGCGAAAACAGGCTGCCGGGCGTCAGCAAAAAGCCGGCTTCGTGCCCGGCGGCGGCGAGCCCTTCAGAGTCCACGCCGGTATCGGCCCATAAAAACATCCCCGCCGATGGCACCAGATACGGCTTGTAGCCGACTTTTTCGAACATCCGGACGGTTTTTTCGCGGACGCTGTCCAGTTTCACGCGCAGCCGTTCGACGTGACGCCGGTAGTGGCCATCGGTGAGCACTTTGTACAGCACGCGCTCGTTGAGTTCGGGACTCGTCATGCCGACCAGCATTTTCTGATCGGCGATGGCGTTCGCCACCTCCGGCGCGCAAGCGACGTACCCCACGCGCAGGTTCGGCGCGAGCGTCTTCGAATAGCTGTTGAGGAAGATTACGCGCTTGAGTTGATCGAGGCTCGCGAGACGCGTCGCGGCGAAATTGGTCGGGCACAGATCGCCGTAGATATCGTCTTCCACGACGATGAAATCGTAGGTTTCAGCGAGCTGCAGGATGCGAAACGCCTGCGCCGCAGTCAGCGACGTGCCGGTCGGATTCTGCAGCACGGAATTGATCACGAGCATCTTCGGGCGCCACGTCCGGACCATGGTTTCGAGCGCGTCGAGATCGGGGCCGTCCGGCGTGTACGGCATGCCGACCAGCCGCGCGCCCTGCGCCACGAAACGGCCGAACATCTGGAACCAGGCGGGGTCGCCTACTATGACCGTGTCTCCTGGTTTCACGAAGACTCGCGCGATCAGGTCGATGGCCTGCGTGACGCCGGACACCATCACGATTTGCTCCGTCGATGCGCCAATCTCCAGCTCTTCCAGCCGGGTCTGGATCTGCTGGCGCAACGGCAAGAACCCCTGCGGCGTGCCGAATCCGAGCATTTGCGCGCCACTTTGCCGGCTCAAGGAGCGAAATGCGCTGGTCAGCAACTCGCCATTCAGCCAGCTAGCCGGCAAGTAGCCGATGCCCGGCCCTTTGGCCGGATTCGACGTGTGCAGCATATTGCGCAGCAGCCAGACCACGTCGATAGTACTTGGCACCGGCGCCCGATCAGTCGGGGACGGCGGGTGGACGTGGGAATCGTTGGAACTGGCCCGGTCGCGCACGAAGAAGCCGGAACCGCGCCGCGAGTCGAGATAACCGTGCGCGACCAGCCGTTCATACGCCTCGACCACCGTGAAACGCGACACGCCTTTGTCGACCGCGAGCTTGCGGATCGACGGCATGCGCATGCCCGGACGGAACACCCGCTCGTCGATACGACGCCGGCCCCACTGGACCAGCTGGTCGACAAGCGTCAGTTGCGGCGCGCCGTGCGGCGCGGGAATCTGGTCGAGCGGGACGGACATGTCAGGTTCCATCGGGTTGGAATGCGTGTGATGACTGTACCGTGGAGTATCGGATGGATTGTACCGTTACTGTTACGGTCGGAGTCGATACATTTAAGACTGGGACGATAGGTAAAATTGGCGGTTTCCGTGCGGCTTTTATGCGTGTCTCAAGCCTTCCGGGGCGTTTCTGAAACGGTTTTCGGTCGTTTGGGACTCTGCGCCAATTACCCGGCCGGATGGCTAACGCAGCGGCACGACCGGGCGGAACGGGTATGCTTGTGAGCTTAGCCGGGGTTGTCCGGGCAATTTTCCTTCAAGCTATTCGTGCACTATGACCGCTCATCCGCTGGAACTTGACCACCTCGTTATCGCTGCCCGTACGCTGGAAGAAGGCGAGCGTTTTATCGCCGCGAAACTGGGGATCGAGATGACCGGAGGCGGTGCGCATCCGCTGATGCGCACGCATAACCGCCTGCTGAACCTGTGGGGCGGCACGTATCTGGAAGTGATCGCGGTCGACCCGGACGCGGCTGCGATTGAAACGCCGCGCCCGCGTCTGTTCGCACTCGACGACCCGGCGCAGCGCAAGCGTCTTGAAACGGGTCCGCAGCTCGTGCACTGGGTTACCCGGGTGAACCGGCCGAAGCTGCTGACGCGCTGGCAGGCGCAATATCCGGAACGCATCCCGGCTGTCGTGCCAATGACGCGTGGCGCGTACACGTGGGATCTCACCGTTCCCGCCGATGGCACTTTCCCCTCGTGGCAAGGCGCCGGCGACGGACTTCTGCCGTCGCTGATCCAGTGGGACACGCCGCAGCATCCGAGCGTGTCGCTGCCGGAAACGGGTATCGCGCTGAAGTCGCTGACGGGGTTTCATCCGCGCGCGCATTTGATTTCCGAGCAATTGGCGTGGCTCGGAGCATCGCATTTGATGCAGGTCGAGGTGACGGAGGGGACGCCGGTGCTCGTCGCGGAGTTTGAGCTGCCGGATGGCTCCATTGTCATGCTGGGAGAATCGGCGGAGTCGATCGAAGCGGCGAAACAGGCTGAGGCAGCGCCGGTCAAGCCGGCCCGCAAGCGGGCCAGGAGCAAGAAGACCGAGGACGCAACGGACGCCGCGGACACGCCCGAGAATACCCCCGATCCGGCACAAGACGAGACGCAGCGGGAAGACGCACGCTAGTACACGGGACCACTGGACCACTGGACCATCGAACACGCGATAATGAGCGTCCGCCGCCGCTCACCGATTGCACTGAATTGAAACGAGCCAGGAAACGCGGCGTGCAAGACCCTATTCGAAGCACCGTGCAGCATTCCATCAACCCACCCGTACGCATCAAGTATTAAAACCGCTCACCGAGACCAACTGAGGACCCCATGAATCAAGCCGACCTTCAAGCCAAGCCGTGGCAACTTTCCGAACGCGCCAGAAAGCTCACCAGTTCGGCGATTCGCGAAATCCTGAAGGTCACCGAGCGGCCCGAAATCATTTCGTTCGCGGGCGGATTGCCGTCGCCGGCGACGTTTCCGGTCGAGGAAATGCGCGTGGCGTGCGACCGCATCCTGCGTGACAACCCGTCCGCCGCGCTGCAATACAGCGCCACCGAAGGTTACCTGCCGTTGCGCGAATGGGTCGCGCAACGCTACTCGGTCAACGGCGCGTCGATCCGGTCATCGCAAGTGCTGATCACGACGGGCTCGCAACAAGCGCTCGACCTGCTCGGCAAGGTGCTGATCGATCCCGCGAGCCGCGTACTGGTCGAAACGCCGACGTACCTGGGTGCGCTGCAGTCGTTTTCCATGTACGAACCGAATTACGTGCAAGTCCCCACCGACGAACACGGCCTGATCCCGGAAACGCTTGACGCCACGCTGACTGCCGGCGCGCGCTTGCTGTACGCACAGCCGAATTTCCAGAACCCGACGGGCCGCCGCCTGTCGCTCGAACGCCGCACCGCGCTGGCCGCCTTCGCGCAGCGCGCCGGCTTCCCGGTGATCGAGGACGATCCGTACGGCGCCCTCGACTACGCGGGCGCACCGCTGCCGACCATGCTGTCCATGGCGCCTGATCACATCGTCCATCTGGGTTCGTTCTCGAAGGTCCTGTCGCCGGGCATGCGCGTGGGTTACATCATTGCGCCCGAGGAATTGCACTTCAAGCTGGTGCAGGCAAAGCAGGCGACCGACCTGCATACGCCGAGCCTCACGCAGCGCATCGTGCACGAGGTGGTCAAGGACGGCTTTCTCGAGACGCATATCCCGAAGATCCGCGCGTTGTATCGCGATCAATGCGCGGCCATGCTGGCGTCGCTCGAACAGCACATGCCGGCGGGCGTCGAATGGAACCGGCCGGAAGGCGGCATGTTCGTGTGGGTGAAGCTGCCGAAGCACATCGATACAATGAAACTGCTCGAGCAGTCCATCGAGCAGCACGTCGCGTTCGTGCCGGGCGGCCCGTTCTTTGCGAGCGAAGCCGAACACAACACGCTGCGCCTGTCGTTCGTGACGGTACCGCCGGCGAAGATCGACGAAGGTGTCGCGAAGCTCGGCGCGCTGATCCGCGCATTGGTCTGATCTTGTTGCAATGAGAGTGTCTCGAGGCGGGATGCATGCCTCTATACACTCTCCCGCCCGCCGCGCCTGACCGGCATCGACCAGTCGGGCGCGGGTCATCTTTTCCATTTCCAGGGAGCACTCCATGACCCAACTGAACGTCTATGACAAGCTGAAGGAACTCGGCATCGAATTGCCGACGGCCGGCGCCCCCGCCGCCGCCTACGTGATGAGCGCCCAAAGCGGCAACACGGTCTATCTGTCCGGTCACATCGCGAAAAAGGACGGCAAGGTGTGGGCGGGAAAACTGGGCGCCACGCTCACGACCGAAGAAGGCCGTGCCGCCGCACGCTCCATCGCCGTCGACCTGATTGCGACGCTGCATGCGCACGTCGGCGACCTGAACAAGGTGACGCGGATCGTGAAGGTGATGAGCCTGGTCAACTCCACGTTCGAGTTCACCGAGCAACATCTGGTGACCAACGGCGCATCGGAATTAATCGCCGACGTGTTTGGCGAGCGCGGTAAACACGCCCGCTCGGCATTTGGTGTGGCGCAGATTCCACTGGGTGCGTGCGTCGAAATCGAATTGATTGCCGAAGTGGGCTGAAACCGCTGCTTTAAACGCTTAAGACGCATAAATCGTTGTAACGAATTTTGTCTCGCACTTAATCCCTGGGCTTAATCCCGATGCCGCCCGGCATCGGGATCCGGATTACCACAGTTTCCTGACTTAAATTCACATTGTCGAAACGATCGCCGCCCCCGCCAGGGCCGCTCCAGATAAGCGTTTCAGCCTATCCGTGTATACCTCGATACTTCGCCTCACCGCCGCGCTTCCTTAAATGGGTCGCCTTCAGTAATATCTAAGCCGGTTGTCATTGGTATTATCTGACTCAACCGCCATTATGGAAATCAGCCTCACGCGGGGGAGACTGGATAACCAGCGGGCGCCGGGCAATGCCGAACGAGTTTGTGAACGGCGGCATGGCTAAAACCATCGTAAGCGAAATGCAAGCGTGCTCGATGCACGCACAGGCTCGGGCCTGCAAACGAATTCGAACGATGGGCCCGGATTCACCGAATACCGGCAATAACGCCCCGCCTCACCGGCATTGGACGCGCTTCAGCAATGCCGAAATTCATTTGTGTTGTTCCGGACGCACTATCGGCGCAACGCGTCACAGGGTCCATGGACTGACCAAACCCATGAATCGATCACGGCCCAGAGCGCCACGCGACATGAAACATGCGGATTTTCCGCGCCGGCGTCGCGCATTGTTCGCCATTCCGGCGCTGGGCGCGCTCGTGCTCGTGCTGCTGTGGACGGTGATCTTCGCGCGCCTGTCGGTGGAGCGCGACGCCGCCACGCACGCATCGATGGCATCGGCGGCGATCCTTTCGTCCGCACTTGAGCAGCACACGATCAAGGCCATTCACCAGGTCGACCAGATCACCCGTTTCGTCAAATACGAGTTCGAGAAAACGCCCGGGCAGTTCAATCTGGCGAGCACGGTTGAAAAAGGCGTCGTGCAGAGCGACACGCTCGTGCAGGTCTCGTTAATCGACGAGCACGGCATGTTGATCTCCTCAACCTCGGGAGCCACGCCGAAACCCGTCGATCTTTCCGATCGCGAACATTTCCGGGTTCACCAGCTTTCCAACGACGACCTGCTCTACATCAGCAAGCCCGTTCTCGGCCGCGTCTCCCGGCAATGGACGCTCCAGATCACGCGCCGCCTGAATCATCCCGACGGCTCGTTCGCGGGCGTGGTGGTGGTGTCGGAAGATCCCAGCTATTTCACGAGCGACTTCTACAACGTAGCGTCGATCGGACGCGAGGGCGTGGTCGCCGTGATTTCGGACAACGGCTCGGTGCTCGCGCGCAGCACCGGAGTCGGCGCCGGATCGACGCCCTCCAAACAGGACAGCGTCTTGATGAAAAAGGTCGACGGCAGCGGCGACCCGAAAGGCGCGTTCACGGCAAGCGGTGTGTACCCGACCTCCGAGCACGCATCCGGCATCTATGTCGACCCGATCGACAACGTCACGCGCATCGTTTCGTATCGGCATATAGACGGCTATCCGCTCGGCGTGCTCGTGGGGCTCTCGCAGGCCGAGGAGTTCACCGACTTCAATCACACGCGCCGCGTCTACCTGCTCATGGCGACTTTCATCTCGCTCGCCATGCTCGGTTTCTTCGCAGTCGCGACCGGGCTGATCGGCAAGCTGCTCGGGCGTGAGCGCGAGATGACCCATCTGGTCGAATACGATCTGCTGACCGGTCTGCGAAACCGCTATTCCACGCTGCAGATGCTGCGCTATGACGTCGCGAAGCCGGAGAACGTCGGCCATCTTGCGCTGCTGTTCATCGATCTCGACAACTTCAAGACCGTCAACGACACCCTCGGCCATAACGCCGGTGACATTGTGCTGCAGATGACAGCGTCGCGGCTGGCGGAAACGGTCAGCGACAACGGCATGCTGTCGCGTATTGGCGGCGATGAATTCGTCGTGGTCGTCAAGGGCGCCGATGTCGAGCGGCAAGCGGTCGAGCTGGCAGAAGCGGTGTCGCACATGTTCGCGACGCCATTCGATGTACGCGGCAGCGCGTTCGTGCTGCACGCGAGCATTGGCATTGCATTGTATTCAGTGTCGAGCGAAAGCGAAATCGACTTGCTGAAGAAGGCTGATCTGGCCATGTACAGCGCGAAGGATGCGGGCAAGAACTGCTATCAGTTTTATTCGCCGCAGTTGTCCCATCGCGCGGATCATTTGATGAAGTGGGAGCAGCAGTTACGGGTGGCGCTGGCCCAGAATCAGTTGTTTCTCGCTTATCAGCCGAAGATCGACCTGACCCGGCGATGCATCACGGGCTTCGAGGCGCTGGCGCGATGGAATCATCCGCAGCACGGGCTGATTCCGGCTAACGAGTTCATTCCGGTCGCGGAATCGACGGGGTTGATCGTGCCCATCGGCGACTTCGTGATTCATACCGCGTGCCGCCAGTTGGCCATCTGGCAGAGTCAGGGGTATGACGGGTTGTCGCTGGCGGTGAATATCTCGGCAGTGCAGTTCTGGCGCGGGGATTTGCTCGAGACGGTCGCGGCCGCTATTCGCGAAAGCGGTATCGCGCCGGGCAAACTCGAACTCGAGATTACTGAAACCGTGATGATGGAGTTTCCGGATATCGTCGCTGAAAAGATATCTGCTTTAAAGCGGCTTGGTGTCAGGATCGCGCTCGATGACTTCGGCACGGGGTATTCGTCGCTGTCTTATCTGAACCGGTTTGCAGTGGATACGCTCAAAGTCGACCGGTCGTTTATTCAGGCTATTCCACACGATCGCAGTGTCTGCGTGATGGTTTCTGCGATTGTTAATCTCGCCCGGTCGCTTGGGTTGACGGTTGTGGTTGAAGGGACGGAAACCGAGGAGCAGATTGCGTGGTTATCGCGGCTCGGACCTATCGAGGCTCAAGGGTTCCTCTTTTCTCGTGCTGTCCCGGCCGAGGGCGTGCAAGCGCTGCTCGACCGGTTTGGTGTCTGCGGCCTTGGGCTCGTGGTCGATGTTGCTGCCCTGCCGTTTGGCGAAGCGCCTTCTAATGCCGTTGATTGAATTGGTCACGCGACCGCCGCTGTATAGGGCGATCGCCGTAGTGGTCCCGCTAATTGTCGATCCGTTGTTGACAATCACGGGATGAAATGCCCGGACTCGCTGCTGCAATCTGCGAGCAGATTGATTCAACAGCGCGCTACATTCCCCGCGATAAAACCGCGGCGCCGATGGTCACAACGCCCAGCACGATATTAATCAGCACCAGCCTTCTGATCGTGCCCACCGCCCTCGCGCCATCCGGCCAGTTTTGCGATTGCACTGCTCGCCGGATTTTGGGAAATACGCCAAACCGGATGTGTCCGAAAATCAGCATCATCGCAATGCCGAGGCCTGCCATCGTGTGTAACGGCAAGGACGCGTGCCCGCCACCAAACTGCGTCAGCAAAAAGCCGCCTGTCAGCAATATCACCAGCACCGACGCCGCCACCCAGTTAAAAAACCGGCTGAATACCGATTCCCACAACGGCAAGCGCAATTGCGGCGATAAATCCGCAATTGCCGGACGAAGGCAAAAGTGCGCAAAGATCATTCCACCAATCCACACCGCCACCCCCAGCAAATGCAGGAACAACGCCACTTCAATCGCCTTATTCATTAACGTTCCTAAATGCAGGTGAATCACTGATTGCCAACGTTCGGGCGTTCGACTCGACTAAACGCAGCCAGTTCAAGTATTTTCACGATAAAGAAACGCCCCGGACCGACGTTGCGGACCCGGGGCGCTCAACCACTCATCGTTTGATCAGCCTTCGAACACCGGCCGCAATTCGGTCACCTTGATAGTCGAGTCCGGCGCACGGCCCTTGCGTGCCCGCTTGCCCACGTGCGCTTCCAGCGCCGCGCCCGCAAGTTTCTCGTCACGCGCCTTGCCGCCCCGGCCTGTGCCAATCAGCACCAGACCGCGTGCATCGATAGCCAGCGCCTGCCGCAACGTCTCCTTCGGATCGAGCGCCATCAAGATGACGCCACGGCCACCGCCCGACAAGGTCTTCATCTCGTCGATATCGAACGCCAGCAGGCGCCCGTTGCTCGACAGGCAAGCAACCTTCGTCGCGCCCGGCAATACCGGCATGGGCGTGAGCGGCATAGCGCCTTCGTCGATGGTCATGAACGACTTGCCCGCCTTCACCCGGCTCACCATGTCACCGAGCTTGGCCATGAAGCCAAAGCCGTTACTCGATGCCAGCAGCAACGGCTGCTCCACCGAAGCAGCAAAGTAATGCAGCAAATGCGACCCCGACTCGAGCTCGATCAGCGACGTGACCGGCACGCCGTCACCGCGTCCGCCCGGCAGGATCGCGACGGGCACGGAATACACGCGCCCGTTGCTGCCCCACGCAATCAGCATGTCGGGCGTGCGCGCCTGGAACGCGGCGTAGATGCCGTCGCCGGCCTTGAACTGGAAGCTTGCCGGATCCAGGCCATGACCCTTCAACGCCCGCACCCAGCCCTTTTGCGATACCACCACCGTCACCGGCTCGTCGACCACCCGCGCCTCGAACGTCGCCCGCTTTTCCGGCTGGATCAGCGTGCGGCGATCGTCGCCATACTGCTTGGCGTCGGCTTCGATTTCCTTGATCAACAGCCGCTTCATGGAGGCGTCGCTATTGAGCAACTCTTCAAGCTTTTCCTTCTCGCTGCGCAATTCCTTCAATTCCTGCTCGATCTTGATCGCCTCGAGCCGCGCCAGTTGACGCAAGCGGATTTCGAGGATGTCGTCGGCCTGACGCTCGCTGAGACTGAACCTGTCCATCAACGCCTGCTTCGGCTCGTCGGCTTCACGAATGACGCGGATCACTTCATCGATATTCAGAAAGACGATCATCCGCCCTTCGAGAATATGGATCCGGTCGTTCACCTTCCCCAACCGATGCTGCGTGCGCCGCGTGACCGTGGTGAAGCGGAAGCCGACCCACTCGCGCAGGATCTCGCCAATACCCTTCTGACGCGGCCGGCCATCGGCACCGATCATCACGAGATTGATCGATGTATTCGATTCCAGGCTCGTATGCGCGAGCAGCGAATTCACGAACTCCGTCTGGTCGATACGGCTCGACTTCGGCTCGAATACGAGCCGCACCGGCGCGTCCCTGCCCGATTCGTCCCGAACCGTGTCGAGCAGAGCCAGCAGCGTCTGCTTCGTCTGCAACTGGTCGGGGCTCAGCGCCTTCTTGCCGAGCTTGATCTTCGGATTCGTCAGTTCCTCGATTTCCTCGAGCACCCTCTGGCCCGACGTGCTCGGCGGCAATTCCGTGATGACGAGTTGCCACTGGCCGCGCGCCATGTCCTCGATCTTCCAGCGCGCCCGCACCTTCAGGCTGCCGCGTCCGGTTTCATAAGCCGCGGCGATCTCGGCCTGACTCGAAATGATCTGGCCGCCGCCGGGGAAATCCGGACCTGGAATCAGCTCGGCAAGCCGGGTGTGATCGATCTTCGGATCGCGGATCATCGCGACCGCTGCGGCTGCGACTTCACGCAGATTGTGCGAAGGAACTTCAGTCGCCATCCCCACCGCAATACCCGATGCGCCGTTCAGCAACAAGAACGGCAAGCGCGCGGGTAAAAGCTTCGGCTCCTGAAACGAGCCGTCGTAGTTCGGCATGAAATCGACGGTACCCATGTCGATTTCATCGAGCAGCAATTTCGCGATCGGGGTGAGGCGCGCTTCCGTGTACCGCATGGCCGCCGCACCGTCGCCGTCGCGCGAGCCGAAATTGCCCTGCCCGTCGATCAGCGGATAACGCATCGAAAACGCCTGCGCGAGGCGCACGAGTGCGTCGTAGGCCGACTGGTCGCCATGCGGATGATATTTACCCAGCACGTCGCCCACCACGCGCGCCGATTTCACCGGCTTGGCGGTGCTGGCGAGGCCCATCTCGTTCATGGCGAACAAGATGCGGCGTTGCACAGGCTTCTGGCCGTCGGAAACATCGGGCAGCGCCCGGCCTTTGACCACGCTCACCGCATAGTCGAGATACGCGCGCTCGGCGTAATCGCCAAGCGTCAGTTTTTCGCCTTCGGGCGCGGCTTCTTGGTCCGCGAAGAGATCGTCCATCGAATTTCCAGTGTTATGCGTTGACGAGGTTCAGGGGCGTCTTTGGGTTTCCGGCGGCGTCAAATGTCGACTTCGACTTCGTTGCCCTTCTCTTCGAGCCAGCTACGCCGCGACGCCGCCTCACCCTTGCCCATCAGCATCGTCATGCGCGTGACCGTGTCATCAAAACCGAGATCGCCGAGCTGGACCGGCAGCAAACGGCGCGTGTCCGGGTTCATCGTGGTGTCCCACAATTGCTCCGCGCTCATTTCTCCCAGGCCCTTGAAGCGGCTGATCGACCATTGCGTCTCGCGAACGCCGTCCTTCCTCAATTTGTCGAGGATGGCCTCGAGTTCACCTTCATCAAGTGCGTAGAGCTTTTGCGCCGGTTTCTTGCCGCGCGCCGGGGCATCGACGCGAAACAGCGGCGGCCGCGCGATGCACACATTGCCCTGCTCGATCAGTTGCGGAAAATGCTTGAAGAACAGCGTGAGCAGCAGAACCTGGATGTGCGAGCCATCCACGTCCGCGTCCGACAGGATGCAGATCTTGCCGTAACGCAGATTCGAGAGATCGACCTTGTGGTCAAGGCTGTCCGGACTGTGCGGATCCACGCCGATCGCCACCGCGATGTCGTGCACTTCATTGTTCGCGAACAGCCGGTCGCGCTCTGTTTCCCACGTGTTCAGCACCTTGCCGCGCAGCGGCAGAATGGCCTGGAATTCTTTGTCGCGGCCCATCTTCGCCGAACCGCCCGCCGAATCGCCCTCTACGAGGAAGAGTTCGTTGCGCGAGACATCCGTCGATTCGCAATCGGTCAGCTTGCCGGGCAGCACTGCCACGCCCGAGCTCTTGCGCTTCTCCACCTTCTGCCCGGCGCGCGTGCGCGCCTGAGCCTGGCGGATCACGAGTTCCGCGAGTTTCTTGCCGTACTCGACATGCTGGTTCAGCCACAGTTCGAGCGCGGGCCGCGAGAACGACGACACGAGTTTTACCGCGTCGCGGCTATTGAGGCGCTCTTTGATCTGCCCTTGAAACTGCGGGTCGAGCACCTTCGCCGACAACACGAACGACACCCGCGCGAACACGTCTTCCGCAAGCAGCTTCACGCCCTTGGGCTGCAGGTTGTGCAATTCGACGAAACTCTTGACCGCCTGGAACAAGCCGTCGCGCAAACCGGATTCGTGCGTGCCGCCGGCGGGCGTAGGGATCAGGTTGACGTACGATTCGCGCAGCAACGGACCTTCCTCACTCCACGCGACGACCCACGTCGCACCTTCACCTTCCGCGAAGGTTTCCTCGTTCGACTTCGCGTTGCCCGCAAAACGTTCGCCTTCGAACAGCGGAATCAGCAGGTCGCTGCCGCCCATTCCTTCCAGCAGATAGCCGCGTAACCCGTCCTCGTATTTCCAGCTTTGGCGCTCGCCGGTTTTTTCGTTGATGAGCACGACTTCCACGCCCGGCAGCAACACCGCCTTCGAGCGCAACAGCCGCTGCAACTCACCGACCGGCAGATTCGGCGAATCGAAATATTTGGGATTGGCCCAGGCGGTGACCCGCGTGCCGGACTTTTTCTCACCGCGGTTCATCGGGCGCATTTCGAGCGGCTTCACCACATCGCCATTCGAAAAGCCGAGTTCCGCGACCTTGCCGTCGCGCCACACGGTCACGTCCAATTGCGTGGACAGCGCGTTCGTCACCGACACGCCCACGCCGTGCAGACCGCCCGAAAACGTGTACGCGCCGCCAGCGGCCTTGTCGAACTTGCCGCCTGCATGCAGGCGCGTGAACACGATCTCGACGACCGGCACGCCTTCTTCCGGATGCAGACCGAACGGAATGCCGCGCCCATCGTCTTCGACGGACACCGAATGGTCGGCGTGCAGCGTGACCGTGATCTGCTTGCCGTAGCCGCCGAGCGCCTCGTCAGAGGCGTTGTCGATGACTTCCTGAATGATGTGCAGCGGATTTTCGGTGCGGGTGTACATGCCGGGCCGTTGCTTGACCGGCTCGAGACCCTTCAGCACCTTGATCGATGCTTCGCTGTATCCGCTGTTCTTGCCGCCGTCGGCGGCGCTGGGTTTTTTCGTGGACATGTCTGGACGTGGGTCCGGCACTCCGGGCGGCCGCGGCGTGAATTCGGTAGCGGAATTCAGCAGCGGCCAGGCCGGACAACCGGCGAATGCGTGAACATAGCGGGCCAACCCGGCCGACCGCGCCGGATTGCGCGTTATAACTCGAAAACGCGACGGCCTCTTGCTTGACTACAGCGTTTCACTACAAGGTTTCACTACGGTGTAACCGTGGCGATCCTCGAGGCCGTGCGCCCGAAAACGCGACGTATTTTACTGTTTTCGACAAATTTTTCGATATGAGGAAGACGCCGGACCCGAAAGCCGGCTCACTTGCGCTTTGCTTCCAGTTCTTCCCAGCGTTCGAGCGCGACCAGCAACTCCTCGTCGATAGCCGCGTGCCGCTCACTCAGACGCGTACCTTCTTTCGGATCTTTCGCGAACGCGGAACCATCTTCAAGCTTCGCCGCAATCGATTTTTGCTCGGCTTCGAGCGCGGCGATCTGCGCGGGCAGCGCTTCCAGCTCGCGCACTTCCTTGTACGGCAGCTTGTTGGAACGCTGCGAATTGCGGCCGGCGCCGCTGTCTTTCGGGCCGTCGTCCTTCTTCGCCTGCTTGGCTGTGTCGCGTGCGGCCTCGAGCGCGATTTTCTCCGAGCGTTCGCTCTGGATCTGCCAGTCGGTGAATCCGCCCACGTACTCGCGCCACTTCCCGCCACCTTCCGATGCAAACACCGAGGTCACCACGTTGTCCAGGAACTGGCGGTCGTGGCTCACGAGCAGCACGGTACCGTCGTAATCCGTGAGCAGTTCTTCAAGCAGCTCGAGGGTCTGGATATCGAGGTCGTTAGTTGGCTCGTCCAGCACCAGCACATTTGCCGGCCGCGCGAACAAACGCGCGAGCAGCAGCCGGTTGCGTTCCCCGCCCGACAGCGAGCGCACCGGTGAGCGGGCGCGTTCCGGCGCGAACAGGAAGTCGCCGAGATAACTCATCACGTGTTTCTTCACGCCGTTCACTTCGACCCATTCGCTGCCTGGGCTGATGGTGTCGGCGAGGGTTTTGTCGAGATCGAGTTGCGCGCGCATCTGGTCGAAATACGCCACTTGCGTGTTCGTGCCGGTGCGCACCGTGCCTTCATCCGGCGCGAGCTCGCCCAGGATCATCTTGAGCAGCGTGGTCTTGCCCGCGCCGTTCGCACCGATGAAACCGAACTTGTCGCCGCGCATGACGGTAGCCGTGAAGTTGTCGACGATGGTTCTGTCGCCGTACCGCTTTGTCACGTCGGTCAGTTCCGACACGATCTTGCCCGAGCGCTCGCCCTGCCCGACGTCAAGCTTCACATTGCCCTGCACGTTGCGCCGTTCGGCGCGCTCGTTGCGCATTTCGACCAGCCGTGCGATACGCCCGACGCTACGCGTACGCCGCGCCTCCACGCCCTTGCGGATCCACACTTCTTCCTGCGCCAGCAGCTTGTCGAACTTGGCCGCTTCGACTTGTTCGATTTCGAGCTGCTGCGCCTTGCGTGTCTGATACGCGGTGTAATTACCCGGATACGACAGCAAGCGCCCGCGATCCAGATCGACGATGCGGGTGGCGACCTTGTCGAGGAACGCCCGGTCATGGGTGATGAACAGCAAACCCGTGCGCAACGTGACCAGCAGCTCTTCCAGCCAGCGGATGCCTTCGAAGTCAAGGTGGTTGGTGGGTTCGTCCAGCAGCAGCACGTCCGGCTGCACGACCAGCGCGCGGGCTAGCGCCACGCGCTTTTTCATGCCGCCCGACAACGCGCCCGAACGAACGTCACCGTCCAGGCCGATTTGCTGCAGCGTGGTCGCGACGCGGGTTTGCCAGCTCCAGGCATCGTGCAAGTCGAGCGAGGACTGGAGCGTGTTCATGCGCGACATCAGCGCGTCGTGCTCAGGGCCTTCTGACGGCGCGTCTGCGAGCTTGTGCGCCACGACGTCATATTCGCCGAGCAGTTCCCGCTCGTGCGACAAGCCGGACGCGACGACGTCGAATACCGACGCCTCCAGGTCGAACTCGGGTTCCTGCGGTACGTAGACCGTGGTGAGCTCGTTCTGGCGCGTGATGAGGCCGTCGTCCGGCTTGGCAAGCCCGGCAATGATCTTCAGCAGCGACGACTTGCCGGCGCCGTTACGGCCGATAAGACCGACGCGTTCGCCTGCTTCGAGTGAAAAGTCAGCGTGATCGAGCAACGCAACGTGGCCGAACGCGAGTTGCGCGTCCGAAATGGAATAAAGCGACATGGGAGGCAGCCGGAAAAGTGCAAATACTGGAAGCGGCCATTGTACCGGTCTTGACCGGCGCGCTTCGAGGCCGCTTGGGGCCCTATGCCATCAGGACAAGGCGAGATTGCCCGATAAGATCAAAAAAAACGCGGCCGCGCCGCGTTTTTTGAGATTCGCGCGAGGATCAGCAAGATTCTGCGAACTCGCCGTTATTTCACGTGGATCTTGATCGTCTGGCTCATTTCCGGTCCAAACGACTGGTGTGCGCCATCGCCGAATTGCAGGGTCAGCGTGTGATCGCCGGGAGGCAGTTTCACGTCCGCTTCCGTCTGCGCCTTGCCGAAATGCAGCGATTTATCGTTCGCCGGAATCACGAGACCCTTTTGCATCGGGCCTGCGTCGATCAAGAGATGGTGATGGCCCTTGTGCGGATCCGGATCACCGGCTGGCGCGAGCTCCATGCCTTCTAGACCGAACACCACATGCACCGGACTTGTGACGGTCGCGCCGTCTTTCGGCTCGACGAAAAACACGCGGGCTTGCGCATGCGCCAACATGGGCATGAGAAATACGCTCGACAACACCGCTCCCGACAACAGTTTCTTGAACATCATTTTTTTGCCCCCAGAAGAATGCGGCTGCCAGATGAACGATCCCGACAGGCCAAAACGGTCGTGCGACGCACGGCGAATCGACACGGCACCACCGGCCGGACGACACGCAAGGTACTCAAAAACCGCCGTGGAGAGGATACACCGAGCATGTGAAACCACGCAGATCTGTGCTTTTGCCGCTTTTTGCCCTATCCCGCGCGGCTGTTTCACTTCGATGAACCGATTCCGACATTCCGGTACTATGCGGGTCGCCGGAAGTTTCGGCGGCTGCGCACACCACAGCCCCGGAAAGCGATTCCGCGAGCGAATACGCCGCCCGGTGGAATATTTACCGGTGTTTTGTCGAACGAAATGAAAGAGTCTGTCGTGAGTGAAGTTTTAGAATATAAAAGCTGGGTTTGCCTGATTTGTGGTTGGATATACAACGAAGAGGACGGTTTGCCGGAAGAAGGCATTGCGGCCGGAACCCGTTTCGCCGACATCCCGGACGGGTGGCGTTGTCCATTATGCGACGTCGGCAAAGACGATTTCGTGGCAGTCGAGTTCTGATTCCGCTGACGGGATCGTTCGTTTCAGACTGATTTTGCGCCCGTTTAGCGCGCGACCACAATCAGTTCACGGCTCGATGCCGATACTGGCGCGCCGTTCCAGTCGCCCTGCCACGAGAGGTGGCTGAACCCCGCTGATTCGAGTAGCGCGGCGAGTCCGTCCAGAGTGCGAAAGCGGAGTTCGCTTGCGGACGTCAGCGTCTCGTCTGTCGCCTTGAATCGATAATAGGTGTTGAAGCGAATGCCCGATTCCGGGCTGCCGCTCGCATCGTCTTGCCACACTTCCACCTCACCGATTCCATCCACATCGACTAGTCTGCGCGACTTCGTAGGCGTCCACGATTCCCACGCGCGTGCGGCGGGATTACGGCTCTCGAACGCCAGTTCGCCGCCGTTGCGCAGCGCGTAGCGGGCAGCTTTGAGCGTGTCGAGGAACGTGGTGTCGTCGAGGAAAACTTGCGCTACGTGGCCCGTCATCAATAGCAGATCGGCGGGTGGCAGCACGGCGAGCGCGCGGGCATCGCCTTCTATCCACTGAACGTGCTCGCCTTCCCGCCGATGTCGCGCTACGTGCAACATCTCGGGCGCGGGATCGATAGCAACGACACGATGCCCCCGCGCCGCCAGTTCACACGCAAGCAAGCCTGTTCCGCAACCGAGATCGATTATGTGATTTTTGCCTTCGGCCAGCGTCAGGTAGAAAGCTGTGTCGGCGGCGATGGGGTTCAGCGTGTCGTACAGCGCGACGAGGCGTGGGTCAGTGTAGAGCGTAGATGACATTGGATCGATGGCTGGATAATTTTGCTTATGCGGCTAAGCGTTTCAGCGGTTGAGGTAAGCGAGCGCGTCGCGCATGGGCTCGCTCGGCACGATGATGGAACCGGTGAACGGTGTGTCGAGATCGAGGATCACGAACACCGCGGACGCTATCGATAATCCCCCGAGCATGATCGTCACTAGCGCCAGCGCGTTGCGCGGCGTAATCAGGCCGAAGCAAAGGAAGATGACGAGCAGCCAGAAGACCAGAATCCGGTCGAACGGCGATGAAATCGAACCACGCGCTTCCTCGACGATTTTCCAGCGTTGCTGGATGAGCCGGTCGAACCGGCCAAGCGCTTCTTCCAGGACCTTTTGATGGAACGGATCGCGCGGCTGCAACTCGCGAGTGTATCGCTGCGCCCGTTCGAGCAAGGCGCCGAGCACGCGGCTGTCGAGATGATTCGCGCTGCGGTCCGGTGGGAGCGTTTTCTGATAATAATCGCCAGCGGGCGGAGGCTCCTGCGCCCAGGTGGAAGCGATCGCCGCAGCAGTGTAGGCGCGTAGGATCTGGCGTGAGGCGTCGGCGTCCGCGCCGTACTGGCGCAGGCTGTTGTCGAGCTGGATCAGCGCGGTGGCGTAGGTGCGGATGTCGGTGTTGGTGGTATCGAATAATGTTTTCGCCGATGCAGTGAGCAAACCCAGCACGAGTGCGGCGAAGGTGACGAGCATGCCGACCACTAGCTCCAGCAGTTGTACGGTTTCGCGCGCTTTGTGTTCCTCGGGCAGTAATGGACGCACGACAACGCCAAGCGCCGTGGCAGCAAGTAGGCACAGGAACACGACGGCAGCAGTTTCGAGTTCGGTCATGGTGGGCAGCTGGGGATGTGTGCATTATGGGAGGAAGTGGTGGGTTATTCCAGATGGGTGAGTTGCTGGTGCGGGGTTTGGGGTGGGGTTGAGGGTGATTAAGTTGACCCTGTTGTGAAGTGAGAACCATAATTAGCAGTTGAGCTTGCCAATCTATCGCTGAGAGAGAGAGACCATGGGAAAGACGAAACACTGGGTGGCTGCGTTTGGATTTGGATTGGCCGCCAGCAGTTGCGCGTTCGCAAGCGTCGCCGCCGATAACGTCCAGCGGAGCGCAGTGCCCCCGAATGATCGCTTTATCGGTAACGAGTGCACGGACCGTTCAATCAAACCGTTCGCACGGCCGAAGGACAGCGCGCTGTCGGACGATGTATTGCGAGCAGCGTTGACCTTGGTCAAGGGTATGGCGGGCGCGACCGATCATATGGGCGTGACTAGCGTGTGTGGTGAGCGGTCCGCGATGTAGATTGGCCGTGACCAGGCACTCCCGAGCTGGCTTCGGGGGGCCATCTCCTATCTTCAGTACAGCATCCCGAGCTTGCGCTCGCGACACGGCATCGTGCGACGCCGCCGCAACTTAACGACCCACTTGCGGCAACGCGACATCGCCGTACAGTTGCCGCAAGAAGTCGATAAAGTTTGGATTCATGATGTCGTCGTGGTCCTTCATGACTTCGCCATCTGTTTCGATATTCCAGACCAGCGCATTCGAGTTGTCCGTGCCCGGCATTTCTGGATGGTTCACCACCTCGAGATGATCGCCGCCGCAAAAGTTGCGGGTCCAGCCGGAAGCAAGTAAACCGGAGGGCTTCCGCCACTCCGTTAGGAATTTCTCGGATTGTACGACTTCAAGGGATTTGTTTCGCACCGTGATCGATGCGATGTTCTGGCTGTCGCTCGCGCCAGTTTGCTCGGCCGCCCGTAGCGTGGACTTCCAACCATGACACGTAGCGTCGTCGGTGCTGGCCGGGGTTTCGATGCTCGAGGCACCATCCGCCGCTGAGCGTGGCCCATGCAGGCGGTGAGTCAGGTAATGGTCGATATGCCCGGGGGTATGGTTCATTGCGACGCTCTGTGCGTCGGAGGAAGCTGGGCGCTCAAACACTGTATATACGGCACGCCCCGCAGGAAAAGCCATTCCGGTCGCCCAATCGGCTGTGGACGTGATCGATACGAGCAGCGGCGGCTGATAAGTACGCGGTTTATACCGATCCGCGACAGCGAACAGAGGCTCATATCGCACTGCCTCGAATGCCGGATTGACCAGGACAATCATGTCAGCGATCCTTTCCGCCGGGTCGTATCCCCCATCGGTGCCCGGCAGGTCATCTTGCGCCGACAGGACCTCGGTAAGCGGACCCGAGGTCGCCGCAAAGAGAATCAGCGCGCCGAAACTGTGTCCGATCATCAGCGTGCGGATACGCGGCCGATTGACCGACTGCTCGTTCTGCGGGCCGAGGGCCTTATTTTCACCTGCGGGTGTCGCGTTGTAGTAGCGCTGCATGGCGCGCATCCGCGCGAAGAGCTCTCGAGCGGAACCTACTGATACCCGGCGTGCCGCCTCCTTGCGGCCCCAGAACGACAGGTCCATCACCGGCCCGGAATCTTTGCCGGGCCAGCTTGCACCTCGCCAAGCAACATAGATGCCCACTACCTTGCGCCGCTTACCGCCGTGCGAGGCCTGGTAGAGTTCGTCGCCAGCGAATGTCTGCAGCAGATGGCGGAAAATATCAACGTTGCTGTCGTCGACATCGGCGTCGTGTTTCCAGCCATGCACAAACACGATGATGCTGAGGTCATCGCCATCATCGAGCAATTGGCGGAGGCGTTTCATCACGTGTTCGATCTGGCCGGAAGGAGTCTCCGCGGGCTGCGTCGCGGAAGCCGGCCTGTCGGGGTAGAGCCATCCTTGATCGTCGAACTCCACCACATGCATCTCGTAGGCGTCGGAGCCTTTCACGATCTCCGGCGTCACATGCCCGCATTTTTCACGCCTAGCGAGCTTGGCCGTGGGACAGTCCACAGCACTGGCCTCGAGTAGCTGGGTTCGATAGGGGGGAATGTCCGTGCAGGCGGAAAGCAACAGAGCCGACAACAGGACGATCGCGGCCGCGCTATTGGTTCTGGACATGTTCAGGTATCCGTAGATGGAAGACCGTTCGTTCGAGGTGCAGGCTGACTCGTGGATATTCAAATGCTTTACCGTTCAAATCGATCTTTTCTATGCCCGATTTTTCGGCGTCGGCGCGAATCGTTTAAATGGACGCCAGTGTCGGGATCGCAAAATCATCTACTGTTTTACGCGTTGAGTCCGATCAGCCTGATACGCCCCGTCACCCTCGTTCGCTTGATGCGCCTGACTCTTTTCATGGATCCGAGGTGATTCCGAGGCGCGTTTTGTGCGCTCGGCATACGCATTGCGGCTTCCACAAAAAAGCGTACGTAACGCAACAGGCGCTCGGTGGGAAACTCGTTGAATTGTTGCGTATGGCTCTCGTCGACGCGGAGTCTTTTCGTCCATGGTTCGCACGGACCGATTCGATATAAGTCGGCCAACCCGGAGGCTTGCACGTCTCACGTCATTGACAAAAGGTTAGATAACCAAATTGATATCTCAAGGCGTATCTGGACATATCGACAAATTATGTGGCCGAGCGCACTAACACGGCCGATTTTCCCGGCGAGAAAGATGATTTGACAGTTTTCGCTTTGAACGGGTAACGATTCAGTGCAGCCGTGCCGGGAGACGACAATGCGATGCCAAAATCGACGAAATTTTTTGAGACTCGCTGCCGGGACTACGCTGCTCACGACCGGTGCGGCGGAAGGTGAAGCTGCTTTGGAAGTTGCGAAGTACGCGGACATGACCATGCAGCAGCGAGGATTCGACTGCTTCACGTTCAGCGATGGACGCTACGAGCACGCCGTGTTCATCAAGGGTTCGGGGCCGCCCGTGATCGTCATGCACGAACTGCCCGGCTTTGCGGAGCCTCTCGTCGGGTTCGCCGATCGGCTTGTCAACGCAGGCTTTCGGGTCTACGCGCCGCATCTGTTCGGGCCGTTAATGTGGGAGGACCCAACGCTCAACTATGCCCGGCTATGCATCAGCAAAGAGTTCGGCTATCTCAGAGCCAATCGCTCTGCGCCAATCTGCGACTGGTTGCGCGCTCTTGCGAACTCGCTGAGCGAAGAGCCGCCGGGAACGAGAATCGGAGTGATCGGAATGTGCCTGACCGGTGCCTTCGTCATCCCGATGGTGATCGAGCCGGGCGTGCGCGCCGGCGTCATATCGCAGCCGGCTATTCCCATCTCCCTGCGCTACGTTCAAACGGGCCGCGGGGAAGGTGACTGGATGCGCGAGATGAATATCTCCGACGAGGAACTGCGAGAGGCGACCGAACGTTGCGCGCGCGACCACGTGCCAATCCTCGTAGAGAGATTCCTAAACGATCGTCGCAGCACCCATGCGCGCGTGGAGCGCATCGCGCAAGCCTTCGGCAGCAACGCCACCGTGTACGAGTACAAGAACCCCGGTCCAGGGCCGTATCCCCATGCCATTCTGACCTCCGAGTACGATCTGGCGGATGGCGATCCGGCCAACCCCACTCGTGTTGCGCTCCAACGGGTCATCGCGTTTTTGACCACCAACCTCGCGCCACGCTCGACATAGCCTGGCATGTCACTTTGTCAGACCCGGCGAAGGGCCGCTCTCGGTCCGGGTCGAAGCCCATCTCGCAGGCGTGCGCGGCATAGCCGCGGCCGACGCAATATCGATATCAAGTTGCAGTCGGAGACGAAAGCTTACCCTTGGAGGCTAGTACTCGATTGCGGCCCTTGTTCTTCGCCTCATACAACGCCTTGTCGGCAGCCAGTATGAGCTCGGCAGGATCGCTCGTGCCTCGACTCGGGACCCGCGCATCAACACCCGCGCTTATCGTGATGAAGCCAGCGGGGCTGCCCGAATGTTCAATTTCCAGAGCGCGAATAGCGCTGCGGATATTGTCTGCGATCGCTACGGCATGAGCTACATCGGTATTCGGCAGAAGCACCGTAATTTCCTCTCCACCATACCGGGCGGCGAGGTCCCCCGGACGTCGGGCTGTCAGATCCCCGATGAGACGGCTGATCGTGCGCAGACACTCATCGCCGGCTGCATGTCCGTAGATGTCGTTGTATTGCTTGAAGCAATCGACATCCATCATGACCAGTGCCAATCGTGACTGTTTGCGCATCGACGGCATTACGGCCCTTATCGATTGCGCTCTCGTGCTCGCGTGCCCACGCCAGAGCCGCACCTTTCGTTTTAAACGTCTTTGATATACTCTGCCCGCTGCGCCGGATCGGTGCTCGCCAGCGCTCGCTCACGGGTAAGATTGATTTGCCCCGAAGCCGTTGTGCTGCAGGACCACGCGATCTGGCAGTACTACAAATTGCCATAAGTCGCCCAAAAGGCTGTCTTGTAGCAAAAGTGCAGCAGAGAGGTTGAGAAATTAGGGATCACAGTGCGTCACGGCGCTTCATTTAGGAAGAAGCGAATCAGCCGAAAACGCATACTGGGTAAGACAGAAGCCTTTATCTATAGGGCTTCATTCTACTCATTGAAAATATCCATCTCCCCGTAGTTCAATGGATAGAACAAGTGCCTCCTAAGCGCTAGATGCAGGTTCGATTCCTGCCGGGGGGACCAGTAGCACATCTACTAACATCCCAGAATATCCATAAACCCCGCACGGCGTAAGGCTCTGCGGGGTTTTTCTTGTTCCATACCATCCAAGAGCATTCCCCTGAATCCGGGGTACATGTGGGGTACAGTATCGGGGTACAAGCCATACCTCTCCTCGGAGATACCCCACCATGCCTCTACTCACCGCCCCGCAGTGCGCAATGCCAAGCCCACGGAGAAGCCCCGCAAGCTCTGGGATGGGGATGGATTGTTCCTGTTGGGACCTTCGATGTGTTCCGCACCGCGTCACCGAATCTCTAAAAGCCCCGTAAGCCTTGCGCTGTGGGGCTTTTTCTCTGCTGTGATCGTCTCGTCACATCTACGGCATCCTTCCAGACCATGCTCGTTATAGACTCGTCTCGACGACGATGACGCGACCAAATCGCATCGGCGCGGCCCCGCATTGCAGAACAGACGTTTTTTTGTAGCCGGCTAACGGCTCAGGAAAAGTCGCGCGTGACGCAGAACGAAAACAATCGCGCGCATGACATACGGGTTACCTAATGCACGAGGCCCCTGGAAAGCGCTACCCTTAGCGAGCCCTGTTTCCGCTTGCAGTCATCTCCGGGACACCACCATGGCCACGACCTTTACCAGTTTCAAGGCTCAGCTCAACATGCTGCTTCGCGACCAGCCGCGCGGCGTGACCGCGGACCTAACCGATTTTGCAGTGGCGTATTGGGATGGACGACAGGTGGTGGGCGCCTACCTTCGCGACGCTGGCCATGTCGACGAAGTATTCGATATGGACGAGAACGCTTTCGAGCAGTGGCACGACGAGTTTGTTGCGTGGCTCGCCGATCCGCGGTTCACGGCAAGGCCGGACCTGCTGGCATAGATGAGGGACGACCGGGCGTTCAATGCAAACCGCCCCGCCCCTCTCACTTACCGGGCGCCGATCCAGAATTCGTCATCGAGTGCCTGGAAGAAAAACGCTTCCAGCTCTTCCTCGGACAAATCGTCGAGCGTGATACCGCGCAGGCGGCAAAGCACATGCAGCGTCTCGTCGGCAGCAATGACGAGATTCCGAAAGGCGGCGGCGGAGGGATTGGTCGTGTTCATGCATGGGCTAACGGCCAGCACGCGGCAAACTTTAGACGAAATGCGCGATATTTTTAACCAACTGCGCTCGACCCGAAAATCGCATGTTCAGGTAATTTTCCGTAAGCAGCTTAGGCCTCGGCGCAAGCTTAAACCGCTCTTCGCACGCGCTGCGAAACACCAGTCGCATCGCCATGAAAACGATCCTTACATGCGCCCGTTCAAATACGCAGCCCCACCCAATTCGTCTTCGAGCGCGTTGAAAAAGTACTCGCCCAACGCGGCATCGGAAAGGCTATCGACGGAAACCCCTCGCAGACGGCAAAGCAATTCCAACGCTTCATCGGCGGCGTTTAATGCGCTGCGGGTATCGGTGTAAGGGAGTTTGCTGAGGTCCATGGCCGAAATAACGGCAAACGTTTAGCGGACTTTAGTGTCCCGCTGAAGGTCAAAAGATCCTTACGCCGCGCGGCATCGTCCAAAGGCAAATCTGCCAGCCAGCGCTTCGCCATGTCGCAGAGCAGAGCACGACACAGCAACACAACACAGCACGTCCCGGTTCAAATCACCAGGACCCGCACATATCATCGCTGAGTGCGTTCGAAAAGAACTCACCGAGCTCGTCATCGGAGAGGTGTTCGATAGCCACGCCACGCAGGCGGCAGATCAATTCCAGCGTTTCCCCCGCGGCTCGAACGATGTCGCGGGACGCTTCAGGAGAGGGGTTTTGTGTGTTCATGCCAGCACTAACGGCGTGGCCGCGACGAACTTGAAGTCCGCATCTTCCCGCGGTAAGGAACGTCCGAGAGCAGCCTCAAACCACCGCTCTCACTCCGGTTCCACCGGAAAGCGCCGGTTCAGCTCACGCTTCGCCCAATGCAGCGCTTCGTTTTCTGCAACGTTGCTGGTCGGCGCCATCTCGCCCGTATTCGTCTTGAGCGGCAATGTGCCCGCCTTCACGGACCAGTCCCAGCGGGTGCCGCGTTGTTCGACGAACACATCGATGACATGTTCATTGTGCATATAACGCATGGCTTCTCCCGTTGACAGGACGCGATCCTAGCATGGTGTCATTCCCAGGCTTTCCATCAGGCTTCATGCTCATGACACCAGTCGAGCGCCCATGCCCGCGCGCACGCAATCGCATCGCCGTCGTTATCGAACGCATCGATGTCGCCCGACTCATGCTTCTCCGGGTGCGTATGGGCCGTCGTCGGTATGCGAATGATGCGAGCCTGCGCGTAATACAAGCCGTCCTGGTCGTGTCGTGAGCGGCAGTCGATGTGAAAGCCCTTGTAATCGAAACGCATCGGCGGATTCCTCGCATAAATGTGAACATCGCTGGGCCGCGCGCAAAACCCGTTCCACGTACTCGCGCGACAGGCGTCGTCGGCGGGTCGCATCGACCCCATCGGTCCCCACAAACTCGTTAAAATACGCCGACCCTGCCGGGACGAACGGACGTGCAATTGTCGACACGCCCGCCCGTCCCGACCAAACGAGAGGACATCTCGTGTGGGTTAGACATCGTTTGACCCTCAGCCCAATCTCGTCAGCCACGGATTCCGCCATGAAATTGCTTGCCGCCGTCACCTTAAGCCTGTGTGTGTCGGCCGCTCACGCCTCGCAGGAAACCGACGCCTGCGATGCCCATCGACAAGCCCTCGAAAGGCAGATGGCCACCGCGCTGACCCAGGACAACTCGGCGCAACTCAGCACGCTGCAAGCCGAACTCGACAAGACCAATACCGAATGCACGCCCGACGCGATTGCGCAGAGACACGCAAACGCGTTGAAACGCCACGAGAGTGCTGTCGCCGAAGCCAGAAACCGTCTGCGTGACTGGGAAGCCGAGCTGGCGAGGGCGAAGAAAAAAGGCACGGATCAGCTCAACATTGCGGCCTGGGAGCGCAAGGTGAACCGGGCACGCGCGGATCTGAACCGCGCAATGGCCAGACCCATTCAGTGAGCCGCCCACTCTTATTAAGGGTTTATACCGACCGAAAATCGGCTAAAGCTTTGCCTGACGTTGCCGTTAGGCACTGATGGACTCACTCATCGATATGAAACCGCAAGGCGCGTTCTCCGCGCTGTTGGCGGACCAGGAGCTGACGCACCTTGAACTGGTGCTGCGGCGTACTCTCATCGACGATGCGCTGTGCCCCATCATGCCGCCCACTTACTGGCGGGACCGGCTGGCGCTGGTCGCACGGAACTCGCATCTTTCGCATACGCAGATCCAGACGGTTCATCGGCTGTATTTGCAGATCGACGCCTACGAAGCGAGCAACCGGGCGCTCGACACCGCACCGGAACTCACGCCCGATCCGATGCCACGGATACCGCGCGCAGTCCCGCAACTGGATCCGGCCGAAGCCTCCGGGAAACACCACTCGTAAGCGAGTCGCGCCGGCGCTCAGTGCCGGTGCCGCATCCACCAGTCGTGGAATGTGCCGTGACTGCTGCGGCCCAGCATGCGGTCGCGAAACTCGTCGCGCCAGTCGTGCGCAAGCACGGCGATCGCCAGCGCGGCAAGCGCCGCGATGCCAACGAGGATATGCGCGAAACCGTCCATGGCGCCCTCCCTATCGATCGACTTCCATGATCAAGCATAGGTCAATCGCGCGGGATCGGGACATGGACAGCGGGTTTAAAACGCTAGTAGTTCCATGGATCGCGTGCGCTGAATTCAGCGCTGCATGAAACGCAGCACAGTGTCGACGATCATCGTCCGATGCCGCGCCCGCGATCTCACCCCCGACGGATCGCGCCCGAAAGCCACGGTGAAGGTATGCCGGTTCGCAACACGATGAAAACATAGCGAACTGATCAGCAAATGCAGGTCGACGGGATCGACGTCGCCACGAAATTGCCGCGTCGCAACACCGCGGACAATCAGGTCCTCGATAGTTTTCACGGCGCTTGCGTTACGTCCCCTGAACGTCTTCAAGTGACTCACGTACTTGGCGCCGTGAATGTTTTCGATGGTCACGAGCCGGACGAAATCGTGGTGTTTGTCGTGGAAGTCGAACGTGAATTCGACGAGTTCGCGCAGGCCTTCACGCGGGTCCATCGTATCGAGATGCAACGACTGTTCAAGCGCGCGGATGTTGGCGTACGCCTCCTCGATCACTGCCTCGTACAAACCTTCCTTGCTGCCGAAGTAGTAATACAGCATCCGCTTAGTCGTATTGGTGCGCTCCGCGATAGCGTCGACCCGTGCACCGGTCAAACCCATCGCCGCGAACTCCTGTGTGGCGATATCGATAATGTTTCGTTTCGTTTGTTCCGGATCGTACTTTCGTTTGGTGTCCGGTGCCTTGACCGAACCAACTGGCGCTGCGACTTTGCTTGCCTTTTTCATCATTTATTGTGCAGAGCGCCTCAAAGTGGAAAAGATTTTAGCATGAGCATTTGGGCTCTGATCGCGTGGAAATTCTCCACGAAAACCCTTGTTTCAAGGGGTTTCGCCGGGGTTTCGCTATACTTCCGCAGAATTTTGCAGACCCTGGCTGCACGCCCTCACAAGGAATCGAATGACTCTCAAGCAAGCCATGCCGCATTTTGCGTTGGCCCTCATCACGTGCGTTCTCGCGTGCACCGTGCCATTGAACGCCGTTGCACAAAGCGCGCCTGCCCAGCAGCCATTTCCCGCTCAAGCGCTGCCGCCGGGCCATCCCGCAGTGCCACCGCCATCGCCACAAAGTCTCGCGGCTGAGGGCGTGCGCACGAGCGCGAACATTGCACGCGGCGCCCTCGATATCTGCCACATCGACCGCACGAAAGTCGAACGGTTCAAGACAATGGCACGCAAGAGTTTTCCCGCTGCGCCCGACTTCGACGGCGAGTGGAATCTCGGCTACAAGGAAGCGCAATCAACAGTCGATCGCTTCGCGGCGCTGAAAACCAGCAACCCTGCCGAGTATGCAAAGGAGATCGGCGAGGCATGCCCGGCGCTGACCCGGGGTATCGATGAAACGACGAAGTGATCAGCGCCTAGCCTGTTGATCCATACGTAGTGCGCTCAGCCGGATGCGCCGTAATGCGCGCGCTTTTCGGCATACATGGCGGCGTCGGCGCGTTGCATCATGACTTCGAGCCGCTCGCCATCCTGCGCGGTGGCCGCGCCCATCGCAAAACTCAAGGGCATGCCCGAGTAGAACTGGTTGTTGACCTCGACCAGTTGCCTGATGCTTTCGATCACCGCTGCGCCGCCGCGTTCGTCCACACCCGGCAGGAGCAGCACGAACTCGTCGCCGCCAATGCGCGCCGCATGGCTCGGCTTTTCGACGGCCTTGCTGAGCACCTCACCCGCGCGCCGCAATAGCGCGTCGCCGGCGGCGTGGCCGAGTTGATCGTTGACGATCTTGAGGCCGTTCACGTCCACGGCCACGGCGGTCACCGGGAACGGACCTTTGCGCTCCAACCGGTTCATTTCATCGATGTAAAACGAGCGGTTCTTGAGCTTCGTGAGCGCGTCATGCTTGCCGAGGAACTCGAGGTACGCCTCCGCTTTCTTGCGCGCGGTGATGTCGGTGAGCGCGACGAGCACGAGGTCCCAATCGGCTTCGTGGCCGGGAAACACCGAGAATTGCAGATGCACATTCAACTGGTGGCCTTCCAGCGAATAGTTGACCACCTCGCGCTGATGGAACAGGCGGTGATCCCAGAGATCGATGAGCTGCTCCTGGAAATGGGCCACCATCTCGTCGCGGAAAACATCGCCCAGGCGGCCGAGCAGCGTGGCTTTATCGGGCGCCCCGAACATGGTCAGCGTGTGCTGGTTCACGTCGAGCACGTGGATTTCCTGCATGCACCGCTCGATGAATTCCGGATGCACATTCGTGAAGGTCCGGAAATCCACGATCCCGCGTTCACGAATATCGTCCAGCAGCGCTTTCACACTGCGGAAGTCTTCAACCCACAGCGACACGGGTGAATGCTCGAACAGGCCACGCGCATAAAGCTCGCTCAGCGCGGCCTTGCGGCGCACGTCCTCGAGTTCCGTAATGTCTTCCACGGTGACCAGCACGCGGTCCCAGGTCGCTTCGTGGCCGGGCAGGATCACCGCTTTCAGCAACACGTCGAGCCGCTTGCCATCGAGCGCGTAGTTCACTGTCTGGCTCACGAATCTCGACTTGCCGGACCACAGTTGCTCGAGCTCGTCGGCGTGGGTGAGCAGCATGTCGTCGCGAAAAACAGCGCCAAGATTAAGCACCAGATGATCGATATCCTTCGCGCCGAACAGCGTGAGCGTGCGCTGGTTGACCTTGATCAGCCGGATGCGCGACGAGCACTCGGCAATCCGCGCCGTGTCCTCGCGCAGGAAAGCGCGCAGGTCGACAACCCCTTGCGCGCGCCAGTCTTCGAACAGCTCACGCACGGCGCTGAAATCCTCGAGCCACAGCGAGACGGGCGCGAGGTCGAACATGTCGGCGTCGTCCGCCGGTACACTCGATGCCGTCGTCGACGCCGTCGCCGCACTCTGCAAAACGCGCCCCTGGTTGTTCGGCATGTCCATCCCTTTCCGATAATCGGGCTTGAAGTGCCCGGCTTCGCCATTTTATGCGCAGACGTGGCGGAAAAAGGCTAGAACGAAAAGTCGATGCGACGCAACGGCGGCGGCTTTGAGCAACAATGAACGGACCTCAGGCATGTTTGCTGCACGAGGGCGCTGAACTGCCGCGGGACGTGCGCTTCACGCGCACACGCGCGAACGGCTCAGCACCGGTCTACGCCGGTATCTTCAACCCCATCAAAGGAGACACGTTCCATGGCTGACTTTCGAATCTGGTCCGATGAATTCGCGGCCAACGGTCATCTCTCGAAGAATCACGAATTCGATCAGCAGGCATTCGGCGTAAATGGCGAGAACCTCTCGCCCGCGCTGCAATGGGACGGCGTACCGGCCGATGCCAGCAGCCTCGCCCTCACCGTCTACGATCCCGACGCGCCCACCGGCAGCGGTTTCTGGCACTGGATCGTGGTGAACATTCCGGTGGAGACACGCTCGCTGCCGCAAAACGCCGGCAAGGCCGACGGCAGCCTGCTGCCCGCCGGCGCGCTGCAACTGCACAACGACTATGGCACGGTCGGTTTCGGCGGCGCTGCGCCGCCGCGTGGCGACAAGCCGCATCGCTACATTTTCCGGATCCACGCGCTGAAGGCGGAGCACCTGCCGCTCGATATCACCGCGACCAACGCAGTCGCGCGTTTCATGACGCATCTGAACGAAATCGATTCGGCGACCTACACCGGCCTGTATCAGTTGAAATAAGCACCGGGCTCAAGGTCCGCGCGTCAGCTGCCTCAGCTTTAATGCCGCGCGGACCTTTTTGAAGTAACCCATCTGAAAGGCGCGAGCCTTACACTTCGCGCTCCCCTCTCCTTCCCTATCGATGGACGCAGAACAAGGCCTTCCTCTTCCCCAGCGCTATTGGGCCATCCTGGTCGTGGCGCTCGGCATCACGCTCGCCGTACTCGATGGCGCTATCGCCAACGTCGCGCTTCCCACCATCGCCCGCAACCTGAACGCCAGTCCAGCCGACTCCATCTGGGTCGTGAACGCGTATCAGCTCGCCATCACCGTCTCGCTGCTGCCGCTCGCCTCGCTCGGCGACCGGATCGGCTACCGGCGTGTGTACATGTCGGGGCTCGCGCTCTTCACCATCGCGTCGTTCGGATGCGCGCTCTCGGGATCTCTGAGCTCGCTGGCTATTGCACGCGTGATACAAGGCTTCGGCGCAGCGGGCATCATGAGCGTCAACACGGCGCTGGTGCGCATGATCTATCCCACCGAACATCTTGGCCGCGGCGTCAGCATCAACGCCTCCGTGGTGGCGATCTCGGCGGTCATCGGACCGACGGTCGCATCCGGCGTGCTCGCGGTCGCACCGTGGCCGTGGCTCTTCGCGATCAACGTGCCCATCGGCATCGCTGCGTTAGCCTTGGGCTGGAAAGCGTTGCCGCGCACACCGGGACACCGGCAACCCTACGACTATCTCAGCGCGCTGATGAACGCGGCGGTGTTCGGGCTCGCGATCACGGCTATCGATGGACTCGGTCACGGTGAACATCGTCCGTACGTGCTCGCCGAGTTTCTGGTCGCAGGCGTGATCGGATACTTTTTCGTGCGGCGGCAACTGACGCAAAGCGCGCCGCTCCTGCCCATCGATCTGCTGAGAATCCCCGTGTTCGCGCTGTCGATTGCGACGTCGTTCTGCTCGTTCACCGCGCAAATGCTGACGTTTGTCTCGCTGCCGTTTTTGCTGCAGAACACGTTTGGCATGAGCCAGGTTCAGACAGGCTTTCTGATGACACCGTGGCCGCTGGTGATCGTGTTTATCGCGCCGCTCGCCGGCATGCTGTCCGACCGGTATTCCGCAGGCGCACTGGGTGGTGTCGGGCTGGCTCTCATGACCCTCGGCTTGCTGCTGCTCGCGACAACCGGAGCGCATCCCGCGCCCTTCGATATCGCGTGGCGCATGGCACTGTGCGGCCTCGGCTTCGGTCTGTTCCAGTCACCAAACAATCGCCAGATGTTGTCGTCGGCGCCGCGTAGTCGCAGCGGCGGTGCAAGCGGCATGCTAGGGACGGCGCGGCTCTCCGGACAGACACTCGGCGCGGCGCTTGTCGCGCTGATTTTCGGCAGTGCGCCGCAGCACGGCGCGACCATCTCGCTGGTCGTCGCGGCGGGGTTCGCTGCTGCGGCGGCGCTCGCCAGCCTGATGCGTATTTCGCACAGCAAGACACCTGCGACCGCCTGAATCCATCGCCAATCCGGTCCCGCATTCAAAAACCGTCAAAAGCCATTGGGCACACCCTTTGCTGAATCGAGCGAGCGAGACTCCGCACGCCGGAGCCGCTTCGTTTACTGCACTAGGGAGCTTATTTCATGGCTGGTTCACCGACGAATATTCGCCAAAGTCGGCGCGGTTGGCATCCGGGAATAACGCTGCGATCAAAGCGTTGCCGATTATCAAGTATCACTATGCAATGGCCCGGCAACTCGCCAAGCTCAAGGGCGTGACCTCATGAACGCCGCGTCTGGTCCGCTCGCCCCAACCGTCCCTGATCCCCGGCCAGTCTATGAGGACTCGACCATGCACATCCAGTTTTCCAACGACCCGCCGACCTATGACGGCGACGATTTCGCGCTTCACTTCACCGCGCTCGTCGATGCTCAGCCGGTAGTGTGTTCCATCTCCGCCGAAGCGCTCGAGGACCATTTTGGCGCTGCATCCGTACGGGAAGACGATTTGCTGCCGGCGTTCGAACGGGGCCGCGCGCGAATCCACGCGGTGTGTGCGGAAGCCCTTGACAGCAATGGCGGAGAGAGCGTCGTATTACGTAGCGGATTGTTTCGCGTTGCGGGCATGGAACCGGAATGACCGCGGCGGTCCATCCGTCATCGGTTCACTGATTCACACGCTTCCCGGAGGTCCTCATGTCGCTGATCATTGCAGGACGGTTTCAAACCTTCCCCAAAGCCGAAGCCGCCGCCCAGCGCCTCTTCGCGCGCGGGTTTCTCGAAGAAGATGTCACGCTATTCTACGTCGCCCCAAGCGGTCAGCATGGACTGATCGGCGGCGACCACCAGGCCGACGCAAGCGCGCAAGAGGTATCGAAGGGTGCGGGCAAAGGCGTCACGATCGGCGCGGTGCTCGGGGCGATCGTCGGCGCGGCCTTGTTCGTGCTGTTCAAAGCTCCCTGGCTGGCTGCCGTGCTGGCCGCCGGCGCGGGTGCGTATGTCGGATCGCTGATCGGCGCCATGGCGCATGCGCGTTCCGGCGAACGCGCGGCGGCCAGTTCAACCAGCACCGGCAATCATGACTCGGCGAATGCCGTTGACCCTCGGCACTCCGGCGTAGTCGTCGCCGTTCACGTTGCGCCGGAATTGCAGGCGGAAGCAGCAGCCATCCTTCGAGATGCGGGTGGCAAGGAAGTCGAACGTGCTTCGGGGCAATGGCGAAATGGCCGCTGGGCCGATTTCGATCCTGTCAAACCGCCGCAACCGGTTCGCGAATTTGCGGAACCGCGTGCATAAGACCGGGTGATTTGAGCCGCTCCGCGCGTTGAGCGCCGCGAGCGGCTTTTTCGTTGTTTTATGTTTTCAGAACCTTACTAACTACACCCCGGGGTTGAACGCGAGAAGCTCGTGCGTATCGAGGGTAATTGCTTCTTCAGTAGAAAATTTTGGCCATGGTTGGGAGAGCAAATGCCGCCCATTTACCCTCTTGGTTGCCAAGCAATTTTTGCGCTCGCGCCGGTAACCTGGAAGCGCGTCATGCGCCGCCTTTTTATGCTGATTCGCGGCGTCGGGCGCTCCCGGTTTCGCAGTATCGGGCACGGCTGTTGCGTCTCTCCCCTCGACCGCAGTCCACGGCAAAAAGAGGACTGCGGGCCATCTTCGATCACTCACAGGAGGTTCATATGAGCACTAATATCGTATCGGCACTGAACGATCTGGTTGAAACGTCGAAGGACGGCGAGAAGGGTTTCCTGAAGGCCGCTGAAGACACCAAGGATCCCACCCTGAAGCAACTCTTCACCGGTCGCGCCGAAGACTGCGCGCGCGGCGCACGCGAGTTGCAGGACGTGGTCCAGCGGCTAGGCGGAAAACCGCATACTGGCGGCACGGTTGGCGGCGCTTTGCATCGCGGCTGGGTCGATGTCAAGTCGGCAGTGGCGCACCGTACCGATCACGCGATCCTCTCTGAATGCGAGCGCGGCGAAGATGTGGCGAAGAAAAATTATCGGGATGCTTTGGACAAGGAACTGCCCGCCGACGTACGTGCCATCGTGGAACGCCAATACCAGGGCGTGATCGAAAACCACGACCGTATTCGCGATCTGCGCGACCAATACGCGGCAACTAAGCCATAGTCACTGCTCGTAGGCTGCAGTCGAGCCGCTGCGCTGAAAAGCGTGGCGGCTTTTTTACATCGATGCGAATAGTTACGTTTGGGGGTTCGCTATCAGTCACGATTCAATCGTCCAGCGGGCTCGCGCGGCCGTTGCAAAATCCATCGGGACAGCAGATCAGAAACCACACGGCGCACGTTAAAGAACCCGCCGGCCGCGAGAGCGGCCGGCGGGTTTTGCAAGGCAGCCCCAATGCATAACGCAAGCTACTGCGGCGAGCCTTTGTCGTTGGTACCCATCGCCGATGCCGCAGCAGCAGCCGACGCGCCCTTGGCATGCATTGCCTTGTTCTGTTTGTGCATAGTCGTACCACCCATGCCCTTCTTGCTCATACCCATGCTGCCGGAAGCCGCCATACCGCCTTCAGTCGGCGCCGCAGTGGCACCGCCGTGCCCACCTACTTCACTGGCGCCCGCGCCGGCCGTCGGCCCTCCTGACGAGCCACCGGCAGATTGAGCCAGTACCGGACCTGACAGCGCAAAAGCCATCGCGCCAAGCAATGCAAACTTGTTCGTTCGATTCATGAAAAATCTCCTTTTCCCTGAGGGCCTGGTTCGCCGATACCCGGATCGAGGACCGAAGCCGTTATGAGTGACGCACTACGTGCAACCATAACAATTCGTACTTCTTATTTATTTAATCCCACAATCATCCTGCTACCGACAACACCAACAAACGGGCAGCACCCGCGCCGCCCGTTTCGCTAAAACACTTACTGGACGACCTTCAGGTGATTGCGCACCGACGCCACGCCATCCACTTTGGACACCACATCTTCCGCGCCGCTCTTGTCTTCAGACGACGGCACCGTGCCCGTCAACGATACAACGCCAGCCCGCGTCTTCACATGAATGTGCGTGGACTTCACGTTCTTCGCGCCCAGCAACTCGGCCTTGACCTTGGTCGTGATTGCCGTGTCATCGACCTTTGTACCTATCGACGTGGAGGCGCCCGTTGATGTGGTGGCGGTTTGTGCATTGACGTTAAGCGCAAACACGACACACGCGATACAACCGGCTGCCTTCAGGATCTGGGTCGACTTCATAGGTTTCTCTCCTTCTATACGGTTTAAAAAACTGCGGGTGTTCCCGCTGTCTTATTGAACGCAGGCCGCCTCGTACGGCCGCAGCATGAGCGCTGCGAAGACCTGCTCGTTTTCATACAGGCAGCGCCAACACGCCACCCGTAGCGATATGTCATTCGCAAGTAGCATGCCGCACCGCAAACAACAATCGGCAAATGTAACCCGGAGAACAGCGTTGAAACCGCATGTGGCAACGCTTACCCGATCTTTTGTCCCGCCGATGTTCACCAATCGCAGGCGACTCACAGCGAGTCTTGATACGCGCAGTCCTTTTGCCCGCGCGCGTGTAAAAAGTGCGCGCCGTCAGGGCTTGATCGAACGCCCGGCCATGCCGCCGGCCAAGGGAATCGCATTGAAACCTAGCGCTCACGCGCCCTGCGACCCGCATGGCATGACTGTTGCTATTAAGGGACCACAAAAGTCCCAACATTGAGGAATAACACGCAATGCCGCCTTCTCTCGAACTACGTACCAAGCAAAGTCTTGCGCTCACGCCGCGCCTCCAGCAATCGGTTCGTCTGCTGCAACTTTCATCGCTCGAGTTCCAGCAGGAATTGCGCAACGCCCTGGATACGAATCCCTTCCTCGAATACGACGAGACGCAAGCGGAAGATAACGCGCTCTCCACCGATAACGGCAACTCCATGGGCGACGCGCCCATGGCAAGCGATCAGAACGCGCCCGCCGATGTGCCGATGGCCGCCGAGAGCAACGCCGATGCTTCGGACAACAGCGACTCACAGTCGCATGAGGACTCAATGAGCGAGTTCTCGTCCGATCCGTTCGGCCGGAGCTCGACTCGCAATAACGGCGATGGCGACGGCTCCGACCCGGCTGACTGGGTTCGCATCGAACCGTCGCTGCATGAAACGCTGCACGATACGCTGCGGCTCTATCCCATCAACGATCGCGACCGCGCGGTGGCGCAGCTCATCATCGAAGCACTCGATGACGATGGTTACCTGCGTCAGGACTTGCAGGAGTTGTCGGAGCTGGTCGATATCGAGCCGGCATTGTCCGAGGACGAATTGAATATTGCATTGAAGCTCGTGCAATCGCTCGACAAGCCAGGTGTCGGCGCGCGTACCTTGTCCGAATGTTTGTCGTTGCAACTCGAGGCGTTGTGTCCCGAAACACCGGGACGCGACGTCGCGCTCGAGATCGTTGTGCATCACCTGGAGCGGCTGGCGCGACGTGAGCAGGCCGAGTTGCAAAAGAAGATCGGCTGCAGCGCGGAAGAACTGCGCATTGCCTGCGCGCTCGTGCGCAAACTCGATCCCAAGCCGGGCGCGAATTACGGTGCGGCGGAAGACAACTACGTCGTGCCCGACGTGATCGTGCGCCAGGTCAAGAAGAACTGGGTCGTGACGATCAACCCGGCCGTGCTGCCCCGCGCGCGTATTCATCGCATGTACGCCGAATTGTTCGCGCAGTCGGCGGGCGCAAGCCGCTCGCCGCTTGCTCAACAATTGCAGGAAGCGCGCTGGCTGATCCGTAACGCGCAGCAACGCTTCACGACCATTCAGCGCGTGGCGGAATGCATCGTGTCGCATCAGAAGGCGTTCTTCGACTATGGGGAAATCGCGCTTAAACCGCTGGTTTTGCGCGATGTCGCCGATGAACTCGAACTCCATGAATCGACCATTTCCCGCGCGACGGGCAACAAGTACATGTCCACGCCGCGCGGTATTTTCGAGTTCAAGCACTTCTTCCCGCGCGAACTCAGCACCGAAAGCGGCGGTACGTGTTCGGCGGCCGCCGTGCGGGCCTTGCTGAAAGAAATGATCGCGAAGGAGAACAGCAGCGATCCGCTGTCCGATGTAAGTCTCGCCAAGATGCTGGCGGATCAGGGAGTGATCGTGGCGCGCCGGACGGTGGCGAAGTATCGCCATCTGATGAAGGTGCCGCCGGCGGAGTTGCGTCGGGCTTGATGATTGATCGCATTGTTGCCTGAAAAAAGCGCCCCCTTGAGAAATCCTCGGGCGCTTTTTTATCGCCAGCCGGAGACTCGTTGCGTGCGTCTGCGCGCGGCCATCGCCGAGACTTCCGCGCCCAGCAGGAACACCGCCGCCGAGTAGTACAGCCACATCAGGATGACCGCGAGCGACCCCGCTGCGCCGAAGGTGTTCGCCATGCCCGCGTGCTGCAGGTAGAACGCAAACAACCGTTTGCCGCCTTCGAACAACAATGCCGCGGTCAGCGCGCCGAGCGCGGCATCGCGCCATTGCATGCGCGTGCTGGGCAGGAATTTAAGCAACACCGAGAAGGCCAGGACCATCATCAGCAGGGAGATGGCTCGCTGCGCCAGCGCCGCGATCAGGAAAGACGGGCCGCCCGTGCCCAGCACCCATTGACCGACGATGACCACAAGGGCGTCGAGTACGAGCAACGCGACAATCAGCAAGGCCGCACCCAGGACGAACGCGAAGGAGATCGCGCGGACTCGCAGTATTGCCAGGATGCTTTCCCGGGTACCCGCGATGGGCGCCGGCCAGATGACGTTGAGCGCGGTATGAAGCGATGAAAAGGTCGCCGATGCCCCCACCAGCACACCCACGCCCGATACGATCGCAGTGCGCGTTGCGATGTCTGCATGCCACGCATTGGCGACGATCGCTTCCAGGGCATGGGCCGCATCTGCGCCTACTACGTCAGCTATTTCGCCGAACAGACGCCCCTGGACTGCATCCGCGCCGAAGAAAATGCTCGCCACTGCGATGATGATCAGCAGGGTCGGGGCTAGCGAAAAAGCCGCGAAAAACGCGATCGAAGCGGAAAACATGACGCAGTGGTCCTGCGACCATTGGACGATCGGGTCCTGGATCCAGGACCAGAAGGATTTCAGTCTTCCGTCTTTTGTTGCTGTGTTCAAGGCGTTGCGCTCCCGCAAGTTTTGCTTTTCTTGCGATGGTAGCGCGGATTTCGGGTTTTCCCTTGGGCCTCCCGGTTTGCAGCGGCAGCTTGGTTCATTTATTTAGTATTTCTTACTTTACGGCTCTCCCGGTACTGTCTTTCCGCTTAACGCAAAACCCCGCGGCGTTTTATCGGCGCGGGGCTGGATTTGTCTTACGTGTGCAACGCAATACTTAGCTCGAAGCGCGGGCTGGGCGTTTCGCCTCCGTCACCTGGCTCACCGCTTTTTTTGTCACCGATGCCGCCGTCGCCACGCTCCGCAAATCGGTCAGGAACGAATCGCGCCACACTGATAGATTGTTCTCGCGCAGCGGCGCCATCATGTCGGTATGACGCGCCTGACGCTCAGCGAGAGGCATCGACAACGCCCGCTCCAGCGCCTCCGACATCTGCGACAAATCGAACGGATTGACCACCAGCGCGCCCGGCAATTGATCGGCCGCGCCGGCGAACTGCGACAGCACGAGCGCCCCCGGATCGGCCGGATCCTGCGACGCCACATACTCCTTCGCGACCAGGTTCATCCCGTCGCGCAACGGCGTGACATACCCGACCTGCGACAAGCGGAACAACGCCATCAGCAGACTGCGATCGTACTTGCGGTTGAGATACTGGATCGGGGTCCAGTCGAGTTGCGCAAACCGGCCGTTAATACGCCCGGCCTCGCCCTCCAGATTCTGCCGGATGCGCTGATACGTCTGAACATCGGAACGCGTTGGCGGCGCGATCTGCACCATCGACACCCGCCCATGCCACCCCGGCGCATGCAGCAGCAGACGCTCGAACGCCTGGAAACGCTCGGCAAGCCCTTTCGAATAATCGAGCCGGTCCACGCTCATGATCAACTTGCGCCCGCGCAAACTGTCGCGCAGGCTTTTTACCGGCTTGCGATTCGAAAATTGCTCGGCGGTCTTTGCAATGGCGTCCGGATAAATGCCGATAGGATACGCACCCACCTTCAGCATCCGCCCATGCGCCTGCAGCATCCCGTCTTCGCTGAGATGCCCCAGCTGCCCGCGCTCGATGTAGTCGACAAACGACTGTTTGTCCGCCTCGGTCTGGAAACCTACGATGTCGTAACTGCACATCGCCTTGATCAATTCCTCGTGCGGCGGCACCGTACGCAGGATTTCAGGCACCGGAAATGGGATGTGCAGGAAAAAACCGATGGGATTCTTGATGCCCGCCGCCCGGCATTCCTGCGCAAACGGCAGCAAGTGATAGTCGTGGACCCAGATGATGTCGTCGGGCTCCAGCAGCGGTTTGAGTTGCTTCGCGAGGGCCTCGTTCACGCGCGCGTAACCGGCATATTCCTCACGATCAAACCGCGACAAGTCGTTGCGATAGTGGAATGTCGGCCATAACGTCGCGTTGGAAAAGCCGCGATAGTACTGATCGTAATCGCGCCGGGTCAGCCCCACGGTCGCATACGTCACGTTGCCGCGCTTCTCGATGACCGGCGCCGATGCCTCACCCACAATCTCGCCGCTCCAGCCGAACCACACACCGCCTGTCTCCTTCAGCGCGTCCAGGACACCGATCGCCAAACCACCTGCAGCAGGTTTGCCTTCCTGGATCGGTGCGACGCGATTCGATACCACGATCAATCTGCTCATTACAGCTTCACCTCATCAGTTGTCGTTGCTCGTTCGAATTGACCGGCTTACCAATGCAAGACACGTGCCTTTTTTACAATTTGGAAAATAAAAATTGTGTATAAATGTGACAGGCGAACAAAAACAAGCGGTTATAGCGCGCCACGCAGAAGATTTTCGTGGTGGCGCGCATCGCATGAAACGGCTGTATCGACGTGATTCAGGCGTCCTGTTCCGACCCGAGATCCCGTTGATAATCGATTCCTTCCTTCCGTATGCCGCCCTGGTTGTGGTCGCCGTCCGGCGGCACGCCCGGGGCCGGGCGGTTCTGTCCGGCGGGATCGTGCGGTGGTTGCAGGCTGCCTGGATCAGCCGGACTTCCGGGATCTGCAGCGGCGTCGGGCGGGGTCATTTTGGCTGGATCAGGCCGCGCTTCACGCTTCGATGAATGGCGTGCTGAACGACGGAGTGCGGGGTGCCTCATGGATGCCTCCAGAAAAGAAGGCCGTCGGAGAACAGGTTCGGCGACGGATTACCAACAAAATCCAGCAAAAACAACCGCACACATCACATCTATCCGGTCACTCTTGCGTAATGCGTTGTAATGCCTACAGCACCGATGGAAATATGTTCAATGCAACGTGCCCGAGACGTGCGGCGTTTCATTCGGCCCCGGAGGCGGATCGCCGATCGGTTGACTCGGCGGCGACGGCGGCTCGCGGGTCGGATCCGGAATCGTGTCGGGCGGCTCCTGCGGATCGGGCGACGGCGGCATGTCGGGATTGAACGGCGGGTCGGGCGGCTGCGGTGTTTGCGCGTGGACCGGCATGAAGCGTAACGTGAAGCATGACGTGCGCGATGGGCGTTGAAGCGAGGCGAGATCGGTCATGGCGGGCTCCCTGGATCTTATGATGATGACACTCGTCCGGATCTGGCGCCGCGGCCAATCCGGCCAAGGACTCTCGAGATTGGCTCGATGCGCTGCAAGGTGCCGGATCTCGCACGAGCCAAGCCATTCAGTCGCAGCAAAGGCCATGCCCCGAGTCCACGTAATGCTTGCATCAACCCACGGGCCTTTTGACATTATCGGCGCTGCATTCGCGAGCGCCAATGAAAAACGCCCGTCCAAAGCAGACATCTTTCGATGTCCCAATGACACGGGCGTTTGACTCACCTGCTGCTCGTTGCCGGCCATTACGCCGGCTTGAAAACCTTGAGCCCTGGTATCAGCGGCTGCCGGTACCGGCGTCGCCTACTTCGCTGGCTTCGCTGATCGCCGCCTTGTTCGCGGCGTCATCGCCGTATTCGACCAGCCGGTTGTACAGCGTCTTCAGGCTGATGCCGAGGATCTCCGCTGCCCGCGTCTTCACGCCGCCGCACTGTTCGAGCGTGGCGAGGATCAACTGACGATCCGCTTCAGCGAGCGACGTGCCGAATGGAATGGTGACCGCGGTTCCCGTCGATGGCTTCGCCAGCGAGATCTGCAACGGCACGGTCGCGGTACTGTCGGACTCGGCGCCCGACATGATGTACGCACGCTGCACGTAGTTCTTGAGCTCACGCACATTGCCCGGCCATGGATACGACGCAAGCATGTCGCGCACCGAGGGCGGAAACGTCTTCTTGGTGTTGTAGCGTGAATTAAGTTCGTCGAGGAACGCCTGGCCCAGCAACTCCACGTCGGCGCCACGATCGCGCAATGGCGGCAGGTTGATCGGGAACACGTTGAGCCGGTGATACAAGTCGAGCCGCAACTTGCCTTCGAGTACGGCCTGCTCCGGATCGCGGTTGGTCGCGGCGATCAGGCGCACATCGGTCTCGATTTCTTTCGTCGTACCGACCCGCATGAACATGCCGGTCTCGAGCACGCGCAGGAGTTTCACCTGCAGTTCGATCGGCATCTCGGTGATTTCATCGAGGAATAGCGTGCCGCCGTTCGCGCGTTCGAAGTAGCCCTTGTGCTGACGATCCGCGCCGGTGAACGAGCCGCGCTCATGCCCGAACATCTCCGATTCAATCAGGTTCGGCGAGATCGCTCCGCAGTTCACCGCGATAAACGAATGCTTGCGGCGCAGGCTCAGCTCGTGAAGCGTCTGCGCGGCGACTTCCTTGCCGGTACCCGATTCGCCGATCAGCAGCACCGACGCCGCCGTAGGCGCCACCCGGCCGATCTGGTCGTAGACCGTTTGCATGGCGGGAGAATTGCCGAGCATCAGACCGAAGCGGCCCATGCGGCGTAGTTCGCCTCGCAACGTGCCGATCTCGGCCTTGAGGTCGCCGGGACGCGGCAGGCGGCTCAGGATCGCCTTGACGCGCTGCATGTTGATGGGTTTGACGAGATAATCCGTCGCGCCCATCTTCAGCGCGTTGACCGCCGACTCCACGGTCGCGTGTCCGGTAATGACGATGATTTCCACGCCGGATCGGGGATCGAGATCCTCGAACAGATCGACGCCCGAACCATCGGGCAATTTAAGGTCCGTGAATACAACGTCCGGCGTCTGGCGCACAAGCTGAATCCGCGCTTCGCGCAGATCGCCCGCCGTGGCTGTTGTCAGTCCGTCTTCGCCGATGATCGCGGCTAGTGCCTCGCGGGTACTGGGATCGTCATCGACAATCAATACGTGTGGCATGCGTCTCGAATTTATCCAAAGCGTTGAGGGTCACACGATGCAGAAGGCGTCGTGGAGGTCTCTGGGACGGAGCTAAAAGAACTGCGCGCCACCAGGCCGAATGCGCACCGAGAGAAACTCAAGTACGCCGAAAGATGAAAGACTTTCCGGTTTCGCGAATGGCGCCTGACTGTATCGGGCAATTATTGCCATTTAGCAAAATTATTACTGAGGGTCAGTCGATTATAAGGCTTTATCAAGATGAAACGCACGCCAAGGCGTGCGTCTCGAATAGTCCGCTTAATAGTCCACTTACGTCATGCGCGGCGTACACACCTCATGCTCAGGTAGCACTCAGGTAGCACATCAAGCAGCGCAATTTGAGCCGGCAAACTCGTGTGAATTTCAGCTATGCGGAAAGTGCCACGCCTCCGGTGTGCCACCCAGCGTGCCGTTGCCCTGGCCGTTCGACGACCTGACCGGCGACACAGGCGTGGCAGCTGATGCGCTCGCCGGCGTGACGACCTTGCCGCCCTCGCCCTCCCAGCGATGGAGTTCACGCGCTCCGCGTTTTGAAGCGTCGCGTTGGGATTGCGCCCAGCGCCAGGCAAGCACGCCGCCTATCGCGAACAACGCACCGAACAGGCCGAATTTGGGTCGTGCCATTGTGTTTCCTCCGTTTGTTGCGATGTGTTGCGATGTGTTGCGATGATCGGTCGCGGTGATCGCGTTTGTCGCAATCGTCGCGGTTATCGGTCGCGGTTATCGCGAAACCAGAATGCCCGCCAAGAAGCCGATGCCCGCCGCAATGCCCAGCGCCTGCCACGGGTTGTCGCGCGTGTATTGCACGGTACCGTCCAGACTCGCGCGATATCGCTCCTGCGCGGTGGATTGCGCTGCTTCGAGCGCGTTGCGCGCTGCATCGACGTGCTCTCGCAAGCGCGTACGCAACGCGTCGACACCTTCAGCAGGCAGCGACGCGCTCAGCCTCACGAGCTCTTCCGAATCGTTCAGCAAGACCTTGATGTCTTCGATGATCTTCTGCCTGCCCAGTGACATCTGGACAGTGGTTTGACTCATGCTCATGTTATGAAACCCCTTGCCATTGACTATCGTTGAGTGCTCTTAAGTTGAGTGCCCTTAAGTGCCCTTAATGTCTGACGAATGCACCGACTGCGCCGAGCGCTGCAGTCGCATGGCGCGCAGCATGCCGCCGAGCACCAGCGCGCCACCCAGCGCTCCAAACACCGCACTCGTAAAACCCGCCGCGTGCGCGAGCGTCGGCGTACCGGCAGCGCACGCCATCACCACGCACATCAGCGCGGTAACCAGCGCAACCGCGGCCCAGTGATAAACGTTGATCGGTTCAGCCGAGAGGAGTTCCGGACGCTCGGCTGCGCGCTGCGGCGCGCGTACCCGGCGGACGGGGCGCATGCGCTGTTGCACGGGAATGTCGAAATGAAGGGAATCTTCCATGGCTTCTTGCCGGTTATCGGCCGTTCTATTGCAGATGCCACCCTCTGCGCAGATTTCGTGCCATCCCGGTCAAACAAGGTCGGTCGGGCTCTATTCATTAACGATTGCATAGGTCGAGTAGCATCGAACGCGTAACTATTACGCCCGTCGTAGGTAAATTTCAGGCGGTATCGGTGAAGCTTTCCGGCGCGCGCTCATTCGTATGCTTATTCGGTGTCCGATTGCGTGACAAAGCTCAAAGCCCACACAAAGCACATTGCCGCTGAGTCGTTACGAATGGTTAAATACGGTTTATGAGATAAGCCGCATGCACGTACCGGCCATTGCAACAACTGGACCGGTGCCCGTCGAACGATGCTTCGCCCACTCGAGCGGCAGTGAGAATCCAGTTTGCCACCCGACGCGGCGACGACCCGCTCGACCTTGCGGCGCCGCCGTGTCTTCCCCCAGCGGCCGACTTGTCGCCCGAACAACATTTGCAGGACAAAAGACTCATGGCGTCAACCGATCTGGACTTGCCGGCCGTTGCTTCCGGCGACGCGCCATCGCAGAAAAAACGCAGTGCGGGTGAAATCGCCGGGCTGAAGTCGTACGGGCTTTTGTACGGATCGTCGCCCGTGATGATGGAGCTTTACTCGCAGATCGAACGTGTCGCCGCCACCGATGCCACCGCGTTGATCATCGGTGAATCAGGGACGGGCAAGGAGTTGATTGCGCGTACGATCCACGACCAGAGCGTGCGCCGCGAAGCGCCGTTCGTCGCCGTGAATTGCGGCGCGATCCCTGACAACCTGATTGAACCCGAACTCTTCGGCCATGAGAAGGGCAGCTTCACGGGTGCCGTGCAGGGACGCCTGGGTTACTTCGAGCATGCGAATGGCGGCACGCTGTTCCTCGATGAAGTGACAGAGATGTCGCCGGTACGCCAGGTCAAGTTGCTGCGTGCGCTTGAAACGGGAACGTTCTTTCGTGTGGGCGGCAATGACCTGATTCACTCGGATGTCCGCGTGATTGCGGCGACCAATCGCGACCCTATCGTGGCGGTGAAAGAGAACGGCTTGCGGGAAGACCTGATGTATCGGCTTGCCGTATTTCCGTTGCGCGCGCCGCCTTTGCGTGAACGCGATACCGACCGCGAATTTCTTGCGCAGCACTTTCTCGCCGAGATGAACGCGCAGGAAGGCACGAACAAGTCCTTTAGCAAACGCGCGTTGGACATGCTGCGTACGTACTCATGGCCGGGCAATGTGCGTGAGTTGAAGAACACGGTGTATCGCGCGTTTATTCTTGCCGAGAAGACGGTGGAAATCGCGCATCCGCATCTGACGTCGCGGGTTAAAAAGCCGGTCACGCAAGGCGATGCGATGAACGTGTGGGTCGGCACGCCGCTCGCCGATGCACAGAAGCAGATCATCCTCGGCACGCTCAAGCATTGTGGAGGAGATAAGCGACGCGCCGCCAAGGCGCTCGGCGTGAGCCTCAAGACTCTGTACAACCGTCTCGGTATTTACGAGAACGAAGGCGGCGAGGCGGATTCATCGACGTCGACGGGTGCTGAGGGGTAGCTGTTGTTTTCGTTCGCACTCGGGGTTGGATGGGGTCTGCTGGCGCTCGCGCGGCGGGATGGGTGCCGGGTTGCTGCTTTCAGTGCGAGCGGTCTGCTTGAGTTGGATTTTCTCTTTATCACTATTAGCCACTGTGCGTGGCAGCACGTCATTTTGCAAACGCGCAAAGAAACGCGTTTCCAACCATCGTCGAGTTAGTGTCCCTAGCGTGCAGGCCATAGTTTTTGGCACCTGATAGCACGGTGCTCGCCAGACTGCAGGATGTGTGAACCCCTCCTTCTCGCGAATCCTGACACGAACACGTTTCGCCCCTAACACTCTCGGGCAAGCACGATGACCCACGAACCAGTACGGCCTCACGTGTATTCGTTGCCTCGTTTCGTGGTGGGTTGACTACGAGATCTGCGAGGATATTTTTGCAGTGGTTGTTTGCGGATAGCGCGGGGTGTTCCTTGGGCAGGTTCAGTCACTGATGGCGAAGCGTGTAGGTATCCGTGTTCGGAGAGGTCGGGGTTCAAACATCGGTGATGTCTGGCAAGCACCGTGCTATCAGGTGCCAAAAACTTCTATAAAGGCCGAAAGCACCAACCCGGCATTGCTCCAGTCCCAAGAGCGCAAGAACTCCCGCAAGAACCCCCGCAAGAACCCCAAACCAAACCCCAAGTGCGAACGACCCCATTTGTGACGGTAGTTTTTCATTTCCCGTATTACGTTCCCCGTATTTGCAATTTCTTGCAAATTTCTTTGCCCTTCATTTCGCTGCGTCATTCAAAATGCGCGGGCGCTCCGATTGCTTAGTGTTCCTTCAGTGCGCACAAGCAAGCCGGCTGCCGTCATCGAAAGAATAAGGAAAGGCGAGGAAGGTACAGCACATGCAGAAAACGATTCACCGGCGTCCCCCCAACGCCGTCGCACTGGTAACGCTCATGATCGGAGCGCTCGCATGCTCCACCCTTTCAGGTTGTAACTCCCTATATGGCGAAGGCGCCGTGGCAGGTGCCGGGATTGCCGGCGCGGCTATCGCGGGCAGCGTCACCAGGAATGCCGCAGTGGCAACCGGCATCGGCCTGGGCGCCGTCGCCGCGGCCAAAGCAGGCGTGCAATATAGCGAGCGCGTCATGCACACCTATACACAGGACAGGATCGCTGGCGCAGCCGGGCCGCTTGCCGTTGGGGCAGTGGCAACGTGGGCCGCGGTGCATTCGGTGCCTATCGAACCAGATGAGAAAGGCCGCGTGACGGTCAGCCGGACCATCAGCACCGGCACGCTCGACTGCAAGGAAATCGTCTTCTCCGTCGATACCGACGCCACCAAGGATCATCCCGCCGACAGCGGCTTCTACGTAGCCTCCATCTGCCGCGACGGCCAGACCTGGAAGTGGGCGTCAGCGGAACCTGCTACGCCGCGCTGGGGCGCGCTGCAATGAGGCCCGGCCTCAGCTTGATACTCGCGGCCGGCGTCGCCGCGAGCTGCGTCTTCATGAGCGGCTGCGGGTCGATCGGCGCCGCGGCCGGCGCGGCAGCGGGCGTTTCAACGGGCGTGGTCACCAGCAATCCTGCGATTGGCTTCGGCGTGGGTATCGCGGTCCAGGCCGCCACCGACGAAGCCATCCAGCGCCTCATGAAACGCCTGCACACCGACCAGCAGATCGCGATAGCAACCACCGTGGGCGACCTGCCCATCGGCGATACGAAACCGTGGCGCGTGAAGCACGGGCTGCCAGTGGAGAACGGCCACGGCGACGTGCGCGTGCTGCGCGAGTTCAGCAGCGCACTGGCCACATGCCGGGAGTTTGCGTTCTCCGTCGCCGACGGTGACAAACCCGATGCACATCAGGACTGGTTCCTCGCCCAGGCATGCAAGGGCAATGACAGTGGCGGCTGGAAATGGGCATCGGCGGAACCGGCGGTGGAGCGCTGGGGGAATCTACAGTAGCAACCGGCGGGGTCGACGCTTCGAGTGCGCTTCACCAGCGCCAGTGCACACCTGCGTCCCCGCCTATCGTCGTGCGACGCGCGCCGGTCACGTTCATCGCGTAATGCACGTTCACGAATACGCTGCCGCGCGCCGTCACGTTCACGTCCACCCCGGCCGTGACGTCGGCGATCGCCGCCGATGACGGCGCTGGAGTCACCGTCGTGCCGCCAAACGTCACGTGGTTCGTGGCATTGAAATAACGCCAGAGATTCACGCGTGCATACGGCTGCCAGATCGCGCAGTCCTTCCATCCGGCTCGTCAGGCGCAAGCCGAGGCGGGCTGCGAGGGAGTTGGTGTTCGTGACAAGCCCTGGCGAAGCATCAAGGGACACGACGCCGTGCGCGTTCGATCCGAATACATCGATGGACCCGTGATTTGTCAGCGTCGTGCTGCCGGCTGCCGATCCACGGTCCGCGAACAAACCGTACGCACGCGCGCCTGCGGTCGTAATCGCGCCGTTGTTGACGAGCGCGTCCCTGGATGTTTGGGCGGCCATACCGTGGGAGTCATCGCCGGAAGTGGCAAGCGTGCCGTTGTTGGTCAGCACGCCGCCGCCCGCCGCGGACAAATCCAGCATCGCCGCCGACCCCGTTCCGCTAGTGCCCAAACACAACGCGCAAAATGCAAAAAACGCGGCGTCCGTTTCCGGATCAGCCGCGTTTTTTTGCGCCAGCCAGCGCCCTTCAATCTCCGCGCATCAGGACTCGACGTCTTCCAGACTGAAAATCTCGGTCTGGTCGTTGTACGAGAAAATCTCGCCGTAACGGCCCCAGTTGATCACCGCGTCGAGCGTCTCCTCGGCGGCTTTATCGGAGAGGAAATCTTCCAGTTCCTGCTCGAAGCGCACGCGCGGCGCACGATGCCCCGGCCGCTCGTTCAACACCTTCTTGATCCGCGCTGCCAGCGGCACGTGCCGCAACAGATGCTCCGCGAACATCATCTTGCGTTCCTGCGTCCCGAATTCGGCGAACACGCGCGCCGGCGGGGTCAGGAAAATGTCGCCCTCGCGCACATCGGCGAAACCGAGATGCTGCAGCACTTCGGCCACCGGAAACAGATCGTCCACTTCCAGATGCAGCGAACGCGCGATCTCCGGCATGTCGGCGCGGCCGTGGTACGGATCGGCGGCAAGCGTCTCGATCAGACCGGCCATCAGGTTGGTCGACACCTGCGGCAGCCAGCTGCTCAGCTCCAGGCCCTTCTTCTTCCCTTCGTCAAGTTGACGCGCGGTCATCTTGGCGTAGATGTCATCGACCAGACGGCGAAACGCCGGATCGAGACGATTGCGCGGATGCTTGAACGGCACGCGGATCTCGGCCATCACGCGCCCCGGATTCGATGCGAGCACCAAAATCCGGTCGCACATGAACACCGCTTCTTCAATGTTGTGCGTCACGATCAGCACCGACTTGATCGGCATCTTGCCCTGCGTCCAGAGATCAAGCAGGTCAGTACGCAAGTTTTCAGCGGTCAGCACGTCGAGCGCGGAAAACGGCTCGTCCATCAGCAGCAGCGTGGGGTCGACCACCAGCGCGCGCGCAAAACCCACGCGCTGGCGCATCCCGCCCGACAACTCGCGCGGATACGCGTTCTCGAACCCGTCGAGACCGATCAGGTCGATTGCTGCCAACGCACGCTCGCGCCGCACCTTCGCCGGCACACCCTGCGCTTCCAGCCCCGCTTCCACGTTCTGCAGCACGGTCAGCCAGGGGAACAGCGCGAAGGTCTGGAACACCATCGCGACGCCTTTGGCCGGGCCGCTCAGCGGCTCGTTCAGATAGGTGACCTGGCCGCCGGTCGGCTCGATCAGGCCGGCGATGATCCGCAGCAGCGTTGATTTGCCGGAACCCGAACGGCCGAGCAGCCCGACGATCTCGCCTTCGTTAAGCGTCAGGTTCACGTCTTCGAGCACGAGCAGCTCGCCCTGTGTCTTGTTAAAACCGCGACTGACGTCTTCGACGCGCAGGATTTCCTGGCCGAGGCGCGGCGGCATCGGCGGCGTTTGGGTGGTCGTATTCGTCTGCGTTGACATAGGCGCTCGCGCGTTGCTGATTACAAGAATTTAACGATGTGGCCGCTGGCGGCAGGCGTTCAGCCGGTATGTAACAGATCCCGCATCACGCTCAGTCCAGCCTCAGGCGCGCTTCGGCGTAGGCGAACAACGGTCGCCACAGGAGCCGGTTAAAGAGCGTGACGAACAGTGACATTACCGCGATCCCGAGGATGATTTTCGGGTAATCACCGTTGGCTGTGCTTTCCGCGATATACGCGCCAAGCCCGTGCGCCACGATTTTCGTATTGCCCCACGACACCGCCTCAGCCACGATACTCGCGTTCCACGCGCCGCCCGACGCCGTGATCGCACCGGTCACGTAGTACGGGAAGATGCCCGGCAAGATGGCCTGGCGCCACCACTGCCAGCCCTTGATCTGGAAATTGGTGGCCGCTTCGCGGTAATCGTTCGGATACGACGTGGCCCCGGCGATCACGTTGAAAAGGATATACCACTGCGTGCCAAGCACGATCAGCGGCGAGAGCCAGATATCCGGGTTCAGATTGAACTTCACGATCACCACGACAAACACCGGGAACAGCAGGTTCGCCGGGAACGCGGCCAGGAATTGCGCGAGCGGCTGGATCTTGCTGGCCAATGCGGGGCGCAAGCCGATCAGCACGCCGATGGGCACCCAGATCACCGAAGCGACCGCAATCAGCACCGCCACCCGAAACAGCGTGATCAGTCCCAGCCAGACAACATGTCCGACTTCGCTCCAGGTCACACCGGTGCTCACGAAGACTGTCACCTTCCACACGACGAACACAGTGAGCGCCAGCACGATGGTGGCCCACACAATATCGCCGGTACGGGACGGATTACGGGACTTGCTGCGCGCCGAAGCCAACGCGCCGCCTATCTGGAACTTCGGCAGGCGGCCTTGCAGCGACGGCAGCGTCAGCGGCACCCGGGCCAGCTTGCCGATCATCCAGCCCGCTGGCACAAGCAACTGGTGAATCAGGCGCGTGCGGCGAATCAGGTCGAGCAGCCACGACTCCGGCACGTTGCCCGAACTGGTGTTTTCCATGCGGAATTTGTCGGCCCAGGCAACCAGCGGGCGAAACATGAGCTGATCGTAAGCCAGGATCACGACGGTCATCGCCAGGATCACCCAGCCGATCGCGCCAAGATTGCGCTCGCCGATAGCCGTCGCCAGATACGCGCCGACACCCGGCAGCACGATGGTGCGATTGCCGACCACGATGGCTTCTGAAGCGACCACGAAGAACCAGCCGCCCGACATCGACATCATCATGTTCCAGATGAGGCCGGGCATCGAAAACGGCACTTCGAGCTTCCAGAAGCGCTGCCAGTTGGTCAGGTGGAAACCGCGTGAGACTTCGTCCAGGTCGCGCGGCACGGTGCGCAGCGACTGATAGAAGCTGAAAGTCATGTTCCACGCCTGGCTCGTGAAAATGGCGAAGATCGCCGCCAGTTCCGCGCCGAATACGCGGCCCGGGAACAACGCCAGGAAGAACGTGACCGTGAACGAGATATAGCCGAGCACCGGCACCGACTGGAGGATGTCCAGGATCGGCACGAGCACCATGGACGCCCGCCGGCTCTTGGCCGCGAGCGTGCCGTAGATCAGCGTGAAAAGCAGCGACGCCACCATGGCGGCCAGCATGCGCAGCGTGGTGCGCAGCGCGTATTCGGGCAGGTTCGCCGGATCGAGCGAGATGGCCTGGGTTTGCAGCGTCGAGATGGGTGCGAGCGTCTCGTGAAAACCGACTGCGGTCAGCGCGAGCACGCAGATAATCAGCGGGAACGCGACGAAGTCCCATCGATTAGGCAGGAGACGCCACGCCGAAGCGTTCGCCGTGCGAGTCAGGTTAAAGCCAAAATCCATTACACGCCCTTCCCGTTTAGGCTCGTTGCAGCCGGCACCGTCGCGTGAGGCTACGTCCAGCGTCCGTGTTTTTGTTTGTAAGCGGGGTAACTCCCGCTCCCCCTTATCCGCCGGCGCGCGCAGCGGAGTTCTGCACGATCCAGCGCGCGTCCGGCGCCGCCACGCCCCCGGCGACACACAAGTTGACTATTTCAGAATCGCACGACACTACACCAACCTTCGTTTCACGCACAACCTCGGCGGGCGGGTTTATGTCGTGTATGTACGATCGGGCCACCCTTCACCTCACCCTTCACCTGCGCCAGCGACTAAACGGCTAACCCCCTGCCGGCGTGGACACACCGTTCAGAAAAGCACGCTCGCGCCGATAAGAACTTGATGGCCAAAAGAAAACGTCGTCCAATCGGGGCGTACGGGCATGAGCCGCGTTGGGTGAAGCCGCGCAAACCTGTGCCATCGGGACTGGGGCCGGTCGCGACGGGGCAGACAAAGCATGGTGTGCGGCTGACGCCAGTTCCGTCGCCCAAGCAAACGGCGCGTGGACCAACTATCGCAGTGCGCGCGATTGCGCCCGGTAAGATGCTCATATGCCGGTAAAACATTCATAACATGCTCGTGGCGCGGAGTCGCGCCACAGTCAGACAGGCCAGAGGATCGATGAACAAGACAACCTTCCACCGCGCCATCGCGACGCTCGCCTTCGCGTTGCTCGCATGCGTGTGCTGGGTTGCCGCCGGGTTGGCGTCGGACCGAATGGTACAGCAAGAATTGGCCACTTCGATGCACGTGGAACAGCAAATGGCCGCGTCCATCGTCGACAACACCGCGCAGATCATTGCCAGCGACCTCGCCATGTCGCGGGCAATCCCGGCCACTATCGCCGAAATGGACATGATCCAGCTGGCGCTCGCGCAATCCCACAGTTCCGCCAGCGAAACCGCCGCAACCGACTCCGAGCGGCGCACAAGGTGGCTCGCCGTACCGGCGCTCATGAGAATCGGCAATTTCCTGCGCAACGCCCGTGGCTTCACGGGTCTCGACTACGTGTGGGTGGTCAATAGCGACGGTTTTTGCGTCGCGTCGAGCAATGGCATCGACACGAACAGCTTTGTCGGCGTCGACATGCGGGCGCGAGGTTATATCCAGAAAGCGCTGCTCGGCGCGTTCAACGAAACCTACGGCGTGGGCCGGACGAACGGCGATCCGGGGATTTTCATCGCGACGCCGGTATATCGCGACGGTTTCCTGGTGGGCGCGGTGATCGCGAAAGTGAGCGTCGACCGCTTGCGCCACTGGGTGGCGCGCGCGGGAACGTTCGTCACCGACAACAACGGCGTGATCGTGATGGCGCACGAAAGCCAGCTCGAAAACCGCGTGATGCCCGATTCGCCGGTGCTGCGGATGTCGCGTGCGGAGCGGATGGATGCGTATCGCCGGGTCGACTTTCGCACGTTCCGGATTACGAACATCGGCGAACGGGTGCGTATGGATGCGCCCTGGCTGCCGCCCACGCTCTCGCGCGCATTTTTCGCCGCCGACGACAGCACCGCGCCCTCTCTCTATGACGAGCGCACTGGCCTGAACTCGGGGCTGGCCGCGCATATTGTCCATCCGCTGCCGAACTGGGCGGAAATCGTGAGCAATCAACGGCGTGACCGGCTGCTTGTGTTCATCACGGCGCTGGGTGTCAGCCTGCTGGCAATCGTGATTGCCGTGTCGTACCTCCGTGAGCGGCGGTTACACCGGGCCACGCGTCATCTCGCCGACCAGCTGCAGTCGGCCAATACGCTGTTGTCCGCCGAAGCGCGCCACGACGCGCTGACCGGGGCGCTGTCACGGCGTTATTTCCTCGATACCTTGCGCCGCGAAGTCGATCTGGCGCGCTCGGCGGGCATGCCGATGTCGGTTGCGATCGCCGATCTGGATCATTTCAAGCAGGTCAACGACCGCTTCGGCCATGCAACCGGCGACCGCGCGCTCGAGCATTTCGTGAGGATGTGCGAAGAGCAACTGCGCGCAAGCGACGGTGTCGGGAGATTGGGCGGCGAAGAGTTTGGGCTGCTGCTGCCGCAAACAGCACTCGCCGATGCCCACACGGTTCTCGAACGCTTGCGCACGCGCTTCAACCAGGAGCATTGCGCCTATCTCCCGGACGAGACCACGCTGAGCGTGAGCATTGGCATAACGGAGCTGAGCGACGGCGACACCGCCGAAAACCTGCTCAAGCGCGCGGATCTGGCGTTGTATGCGGCGAAATCGGGAGGACGCGACCGCACCGAAGTGCATCCGGCGGACAGCAAGCCGCCTATGCCGCGACATCCTGAAACGGCCTGACACGAAGTTAAAACAGGAAATAAGCGAAAGATTGGCCGAACGGCGTACTGGGGAAGCGGCGTGACAGCAGGTATTATCGATCTTCAAGTTCGATATCTGCCGTTATCAGGAGGGTGCATGAAGGGAAATCTGGTCATTGTCTGCCGCGATCAGGACGCTGACGCATTCGATCACTTGCTGGCCGAATATGGTGCGTTCCAGACGCGACTCTCTTCGACTGCCTGGTATTTGCGTCTCGACGTCGCGCCCGAAGTAATTCAGGAGGAAATCCTGGCGCGGTTCGGCAAATACACGACGCACTATATTTTCGAGGCCGCCACGGTGACGTACAACACCGTCGACAGTGAAGCGGCTTCTGCGCTTAATACCTTGTTCGACTAGCGTTTTCGCTCGTGCGAGAGTTGGCTTGAAGGGGGTTCTGCCAGCGGCCGAACCCTCGCCCGCTGGCGCGAGCCCCCTCGAAGGCCAATCGCACGATCACATCATGCGCATTTCATGGAGCGCGTCTCCGTGCAGCATCTCGGCCGAGCGCGCCACGACATCGAAAGAAAAGGTCATGGTGATCTGCAGACCGCCTTCCTCGCGATTGCGGATGTCGCATTCTCCGCCCGCACGCCGCACCAGCCGCTCCACAATGGCCAGCCCGAGCCCGCTGTGGCCACTGCCGCCTCGCGCCGGGTCCAGCCTCACAAAAGGCCGGCTCGCCTTGATGAGATCCTGCGCCGCGATCCCGCTGCCGTTATCCATGACGCGCAAAATCCAGCCATTCGCCCCGCGCAATGTTTCGATCACAACCGGCGGCGCGCCGTATGCGTGAGCGTTGTCGAGCAGATTCGACAGCAAGCGGTCAAGTGTCGCGGCCGGCAAGGCAAAATCGCGCCCCGCCGTGAGCCGGGTCTGAACGGACGGCGCGCCCACCGTGACCGCACGATAACTGCGTGCAATGCGCTCACACTGCTGATCGACTTCCGCGGGCTCACTTCGATCCGAGCCGTCGTGCGCGAACACCAGGAACTGGTCGACAATATGCGCCATGGAATCAACGTCGCGCACCACGCCATCGCGCACCTTCGCTTCATCCATCATTTCAGCACGCAGCCGCAAGCGCGCAAGCGGCGTCTTGAGATCGTGCGCAACACCCGCGAGCATGACCGCGCGATCGCTTTCCGTCTGCTCGACTTCGCGCACCATCTGGTTGAAACCGTGAGTCAGTTGCCGCAGTTCCCGAGGACCACGCTCGGGCACCGGCGGAGTGGGTTCGCCCCGGCCGAAGCGCCCGACCGCCTGCGCCAGCGAGCGCAACGGCGTCTGTAATTGCCATGCCGCAAACAGCGCAGCCATGACAGCCGTGGAGAAAATAATTGCCAGCCACAGCAGCATCCGGTCGCGCGAGCGCGGCGGACGCAACGGCTGCACCGGCACGACAATCCAGTTGACGTCCTTCGCGCCGCGCACCCAAAGACGCGGCGGACCGCCCGGCTCGCCGACCCGAACGTCGGTACCGTCCGGCAAACGATCCCGCAAGTCTTCGATAAACCGCCCGAACGACGGCGGCATGCGATTGGTATCGGCATCGGTGAAGGGTTTGGGGATCTCGGGACTGCCGGGCTCGACTACGCGCACGCTAGATGGCAGCGGTTGATCCGGTGAATTCGCGATGTGCTGGCGCACGGCGTCGACCAGGAACGCGGCTTCTTCTACCGCATAGCGGGTTTGCGTCTGATCGCGCTCTAGCCGGATGACCGTGAACCACGCGACGTGCGACAACACCAACACGCCGATGACCAGCACAACCAGCCGGCCGAACAGCGAATCAATGGGCCGACGCATTTTGCTCGCCGTCCGGCACGAACACGTAACCGCGCCCGCGCACCGTCTGGATGAAGCGCGGCGTGGACGGATCCGTTTCGAGAATACGGCGCAGACGCCACACCTGCACGTCGATACCCCGGTCCGTGCCGTCGTATTCGGGACCGTGCAGCAGTTCGAGCAGGCGCTCGCGCGTCAGCGTGCGCATGGGGTGATTGACGAAAATCTTCAGCAATGCGAATTCGCTGCCCGACAGCGTGAGCGGCGTCTCGTCCTGATGGAGCGTGCGCGACTGGAAGTCGAGCCGGAACCGCCCGAATGAAAACGGTTCGCGCTGCTCGGGCGCCGCCGACGGAATCGTGCGGCGCCGGCGCAATACCGCCTGCACGCGCGCCAGCAACTCGCGCGGATTGAACGGCTTGCCGAGGTAGTCGTCAGCACCGAGTTCCAGTCCGACGATGCGGTCCACGTCGTCCGCGCGCGCCGTCAGCATGATCACCGGGATGTCGTCACCCGATGCACGAAGTTTGCGCAACGCGGTCAGTCCGTCCACACCCGGCATCATCAGGTCGAGCACGATCAGGTCCGGGCGCTCGCGTTCGAGGCGCCGTTCGAGTGTGCCTGCGTCATGCAGCACCGATACCTCGATGCCCTGCCGGACCAGGTAGTCGCGCAGAAGGTCGCGCAGTTCAGCGTCGTCGTCGACGACAAGTATTTGAGTAGCCATGCGACGCAGTTTAACGCCTGCGCGGGGCCACAAGATTGCAAACCCTCCAGAAACGGTTACTGGGTGTTACCGCGAAAGCCGAAAGTAAACCGGCGTAATAACGGGGCCGCTACTCGTAACACGCGCTTCCCGGCGACTGTCTACGCTGTGTCTTACCGAAGGCGTGACCATCGAAAAGGCGCCGCCAGATCGGCTTTGAAAATCAAAAGGAGTACACCATGTTGAAGCAGTCCCGATTCCTTGCCATCACCGCTGCTGCGCTCGCTTTATCGCTTGGCGCGGTCAACGCCGCCAGCGCAGCCGCGCCGGACGCGCAGCCGCCCGCAGGCCCGGGCATGATGGGCGGCCCCGGCGGTCATGACGGGCATAAAATGGAAATGCGGATGAAGAAAGAGTTGGACAAGTTGCACGGCCAACTGAATCTCAACGCAGACCAGGAAAAGCTGTGGCAATCCGCGCTCGAGACCATGAAGCAGAATCATGCGGCCATGCGTCAAAGCCACGAGCAGATGCGTGCACAAATGCAAACAGTCAAACAGCAACCCATCCTCGATCTGAACGCCATGTACGCGGCGCATCAGAAGATCGAGCAACAGAACGCCCAGTTGCGCGACCAGACCAGCGCCGCATGGCTTAACTTCTATAACGCGCTGAACGACCAGCAGAAAACCACGGTCAGCACGGCGCTCAAGCAGCGTTTTGCAAAAATGGAAGCGCGCCGGGAGCACTGGGGTGAGCACCGTGGCATGCAGGGAGGCGCGTCGGCGGCCAATCCTTGATCGTTGCTTAAGAATCAGCGACGAGGATTGAACCGGCACGGTTCGCCGGTTCAATCCAATGGCGTCCGACGAGCCGCCGACCCGCGGCCGGGCGAAACGATCGCAGTACGCCGCGGTACACCGCAGTACACACCACGCTGCGGCAGCATCCGGACACCATCCGGGCAAATCGAAGCGCACATCAAAAAGGCCGCGGAATGACTTCCGCGGCCTTCTGCCCATCTATCCAGCCGAAGCCGGCAAGACCAACCGCTAACGTCGTTTATGCCAGATCGAACAGGATGACTTCTGCGCCGGCGCCTTGATCCAGCGTGACCTTCGACACCCCTTCGAGCTTCGCAGCGTCGCCGGCAACCAGCGCTTCGCCGTTCACCGAAATCGCTCCCCGCGCTACGTGAACATAAACACGACGCCCCGCCGGCACGTCGAATTCGGCGCGCTCTTCGCCATCGAAAAGACCTGCGTAAACCTCAGCATCGGCACCCAGCTTCACGGCGCCATCCCGCCCATTCGGCGATGCAATCACCCGCAGCCGGCCACGCTTTTCAGCGTCGTCGAAATGCTTCTCCTCGTAGTCCGGCGCATTGCCCATTGTGTCGGGGATGATCCAGATCTGCAGGAAATGCGCGGTCTCAGTGGCTGAGCCGTTGAACTCGCTGTGCCGCACGCCCGTGCCGGCGCTCATGCGCTGAACGTCGCCAGGATGGATGGTCGAGCCGTTGCCCATGCTGTCCTTATGCGCCAGTCCGCCTTCGAGCACATAACTGATGATCTCCATGTCGCGATGGCCGTGTGCCCCGAAACCCTGGCCGCCCGCGACGCGATCTTCGTTGATCACCCGCAGCGCGCCGAAATGCACGTGCTTCGGGTCGTCATAGCCGGCGAAAGAAAAGCTGTGATACGAATCGAGCCAGCCGTGGTTAGCGTGGCCGCGTTCATTGGCGCGTCGAATTTCGAACATGTCGAACTCCCGGTGATATTGCGATGGAGAGAATGTAAGGGCGCACAGCCCGCTCGACAACCGCCTGCGCGGGCACCACACCGTCCCGAAAATGCATGTAATCGTGACAATGCGTGGCGTTGCCCGGGGATATCGGAGAACCGGAAGCCTGGATCGACGTCCGGGCGCTCACTGCGGCTTCGGGTAGAATACCGGCCTTTTCAGAGGTCGCCGGGTGCCGGAAGATTCTATGCCTCGCCGGAAAGCCGCGCCGGGAAAGCCTCGACGCGCAGCCGGAGATTTCAGCCGATGTCGCGGTTTTTTTCGGCTCTGAGGCCGTTCTCGGCAAAGCGCACCAATTTTGGACACCTAGAATAAGCACCGCCGAAGATGGTCGGGTGGCAGCGGGGCACCTAAGCGCGGTCGAAGCGACGACAATGGCGGCCACGCGAATTCAGGCAAAAAAACGCGGCTGAACAGGCAACAGCAAAGGCCACGGCCCAAGCGCACGTCATCAAGGAATCACCATGTTTCTGCAAGGCTACGGGCCGCTTATCCTCTCGGGCACATGGCAAACCGTCAAGCTGGCGGTCTTGTCGCTCGTGTTCGCATTCGTGATCGGCCTCCTTGGCGCGGCGGCGAAACTGTCGAGAAACCGCGTCTCGTCGGGCGTCGGTACGATCTACACGACGCTCGTGCGCGGTGTTCCCGATCTCGTGCTCATGCTGCTGTTGTTCTACAGCATCCAGATCTGGCTCAATCACCTCACCGACTTCCTGGGCTGGGATCAGATCGATATCGACCCGTTCGTCGCCGGCGTCGTCGTGCTCGGTTTTATCTACGGCGCGTATTTCACCGAAACCTTCCGCGGTGCGTTTCTCTCGGTGCCGCGCGGCCAGCTTGAAGCGGGCGCGGCATACGGCATGACGCCGTGGCAAACCTTCTCGCGGATCATGTTTCCGCAGATGATGCGTTTCGCGCTGCCGGGCATCGGCAATAACTGGCAAGTGATGGTGAAAGCGACGGCCCTGGTGTCGATCATCGGTCTGGCGGACGTGGTGAAGGCCGCCCAGGACGCCGGCAAGGGCACGTTGCGGTTCTTCTTTTTCACGTTGCTCGCCGGCGCGGTTTATCTCGTGATCACGACGCTGTCGAATCTCGTGCTGATGTGGCTCGAACGGCGTTACTCGTCGGGCGTGCGCAAGGCCGATCTTTAGCCATAAACGAGTCATAAACGAGTCGTAAGCGAGCCATAAGCAGCATGCGGCGTTTCTGTTCCAGCGCCCTCGCTCAAAGATAAAAACCAGCGAATCCAGACACCCCACGCGGCGGAATCCATGCTCGACATCATCCAGGAATACTGGCGCAACTATTTGTTCACCGACGGTTATCGCGTCACCGGCCTTGCCATCACCTTGTGGCTGCTGGTTGTATCGATAGCGCTCGGCTTCTGCCTGTCGATCCCGTTGTCGGTCGCGCGGGTATCGAAAAACAAGTTTCTCTCGCGCGGCGTCTGGGTCTACACGTATATCTTTCGCGGCACGCCGCTCTACGTGCAACTGCTGCTCTGCTACACGGGCCTCTACAGCTTGCAGGTGGTCCGCGACCACGTGCTGCTCAACCAGTTTTTCCGCGATGGCATGCACTGCACGCTGCTCGCATTCACGCTGAACACCTGCGCGTACACGACCGAGATCTTCGCCGGCGCAATCCGCGCGACGCCTTACGGTGAGATCGAAGCGGCGCGTGCATACGGAATGTCGTCGTTCACGCTTTACCGGCGCGTGATCCTGCCGTCGGCGCTGCGCCGGGCGCTCCCGTACTACAGCAACGAAGTGATCCTGATGCTGCATGCCACCACCGTCGCGTTCACCGCGACCGTGCCGGACATCCTCAAGATCGCCCGCGATGTGAACTCCGCTACGTATCAGTCGTTCCAGGCGTTCGGCATCGCCGCCCTGCTCTATCTGTTTATCTCGTTCGCGCTCGTGTGGCTGTTTCGCCGTGCCGAGTATCACTGGCTCGCCTACTTGCGGCCGCAGGGTAAATAAGCCTCAAGGATCGGCACATCATGAATACACCGGCATCCAAGCTTTTCGTCGACGACCTGCACAAGCAGTACGGCGACAACGAGGTCCTGAAGGGCGTTTCGCTAAGGGCGAAAGCCGGCGATGTGATCAGCATCATCGGCTCGTCGGGGTCGGGCAAGAGCACGATGCTTCGCTGCATCAACTTTCTGGAACAGCCGAACCAGGGCCGGATTTTCGTCGATGGCGAGGAGATCCGTACGCTCAAGGACAAGTACGGCGCGCTGAAAGTGGCTGAGCCCAAGCAGTTGCAGCGCATGCGCACACGCTTGTCCATGGTGTTCCAGCACTTCAACTTGTGGTCGCACCTGAGCGTGATGGAAAACGTGATGGAAGCGCCGCTCAAGGTGCTGGGGTTATCGAAGCAGGAAGCCCAGGACCGGGCACGCAGGTATCTCGAGAAAGTGGGACTGGCTCCTCGGCTGGAAAAACAGTATCCATCGCATCTGTCGGGCGGCCAGCAGCAACGCGTGGCGATTGCGCGTGCGCTGGCCATGCATCCCGACGTCATGCTCTTCGATGAACCCACCTCTGCGCTCGATCCCGAACTGGTGGGTGAAGTGCTGAAGGTGATGCAGACGCTGGCCGAGGAAGGCCGCACGATGATCGTGGTGACGCACGAAATGGCGTTCGCCCGCAACGTGTCGAATCACGTGGTGTTCCTGCATCAGGGACGTATTGAGGAGGAAGGACATCCCGACGCCGTTTTCGGCAATCCCCGCAGCGAGCGCCTCAGGCAATTTCTGTCGGGCAGCCTGAAGTAAAACTACATGCAACCGGAGATGGAAATCTGAAAGCGCCCCAAGGGGCGCTTTTTTAGTTGTTATATCTAAACACGCACTCGTTTTTAAGCTCCGGCGTATTAACCTCACGCGCATCGTCCGTCAATAGAGGCAATCCATAGCGTTAAGATTAAAGAGCGCTGACTTCCTTATCCCATAAGGCTTTTCGAGTCGTTTCCCATAGTTTGTGCAATCTCGCAACACACCAATCATTGCATTTTCGAGACAGAAAGTAGGCAAACAACAATTTTCTTGGCGGCACAAAGGTATTTTGCTAAATTAGTAATCAAAGTACGGAAACGAAGTTCATTAAAAGTAGTTTTACTTCAAAAAGAACTGAGGAGACACCAATCCCAAAGGTTGGTTGTGACGCGGGAGGATCATTCGACATGCCGCCCCACGTCACGGACACCGCCCCTTCGGGTGTCACCCCTCTAAATAGTTTCCGGTTCGGTGCGCTGACACCGAACCAATACCGCCGCACTTGGGCTTCTATTTTTTGACAGGGTTGGAGGAGATGATGAAGAAAGCTTTGCTCGCGGCTTCGCTGCTGACGGTCGGCGTTGCGGCACACGCCCAAAGTAGCGTGACGCTCTATGGCCGGCTCGACGCCGGTCTGGAATACATGACGGGCGTGCCGACAACCTCGGCTACTGCTGGCGGCGCTGCTACCGGCAGCGGACACCGCTTCCGCGCAGAATCGGGCGACTGGGGTACCAGCCTGTGGGGTATGAAGGGCGTTGAAGATCTGGGTGGCGGCAACAAGGCCGTGTTCCAGTTGGAAGGCAGCTTCAACACCATGACCGGCGCGGGCCCGGGCGGTGGCGGCCTCTTCAATCGCTGGGCGACAGTCGGTATCGCCAATGACCAGTTCGGTACCTTCTTGCTGGGTCGCGAACTCTTCATCTCGAACGGCGTGTGGGACTTCGATCCGTTCGGTCAGTCGAACTGGTCGTCGGCTTCGCTGGTACGTGGCCGCAACTGGCCGCAATCGAGCAACAACGTGTCGTACCAATCGCCGAAGATCGCAGGCTTTGACTTCTACGGTCAGTACGCCTTGTCGAACGCAACGAGCTGGAACGGTAACGGCACGACGGCTCAGGGCCGTGAGGCTGGTGCGCAGATCACGTACACGGCATCGCTGTTCCAGATCCGTGGCCTGTACGACGAAATTCGCAACCCGGCCAACGGCGCGCTTACCGACCCGTACAACTTCTCGCGTGAATACATGCTCGGCGCGAACGTGTTCCTGGGCCAATTCAAGTTGCAGGCCGTGTATCAGGCATCGCGTACTTCAGGCGGCGCAGCATCAACGTCGGTGTCCGGTTCGACCTCAACCGATCAGGAATGGGGTGGCGTAACGTGGCAAGCAACGCCGGCTGCAGCTTTGATCGCAGCGGTCTATCACGTCAATGCGAACAAGGGCGGCGGCAACGGCAACATCTACACCGTTGGTGGCACGTACAACCTGTCGAAGCGCACGCTGCTCGACATCCAGATCGCGACAGTGCGCAACAGCAAGACGGCCAACTACGGCCTGAACGCGAACGCTGCGGGTGACACGGTTTCCACCGACAACCCGCTGCCGGGTCACAGCCAGTCTGGTGTGTACGCTGGTATCCAGCACTCGTTCTAAGCTGAACGAAATAGCCGGAGCAAGGGCGACAGAGAGAGACTTATAAGGTTTTCACGCTGCTGCGAGAGGCGCGTATCGGTGCGGTGTCCGAAAGGGCATCGCACCGTTTTTTATTTTTGTCGGCACCAGCGAAGGGGGCGTTCGCACTCGGGGTTGGGGGTTGGGGGTTGGGGTTTCGGGTTCTTGCGCTCGTGGGAGGGGGTTGGTGCCGGGTTGCTGCTTTCAGTGTTAGTGGGCTGCGGGAGTTAGCTGATTTTTTTTATCACTATTAGCCACTGTGCGTGGCAGCACGTCATTTCTTTGTAAACGCGCAAAGAAACGAAGCAAAGAAACGCGTTTCCAACCACGGGCAAGTTAGTGTCCCTAGCGTGCAGGCTAGAAGTTTTTGGCACCTGATAGCACGGTGCTCGCCAGACTCACCAATGCTTGAAACCCTCCTTCTCGCGAATCCCGACACGAACACGCTTCGCCACCAACACTCTCGGGCAAGTTCAAGCGCCCCAAAAACCCGTACCGCTTCTTGTCTCTTGTGTCATCTGTGTCATTTGCGCGCTTTGCGTTCGGCCAGCCCCAAACACAAAAGCCGCCGATGCGAATCTCGCATCGGCGGCCTCTTACTGCCGCAGTCAATCAAACGCCGTTAATCACGTGCTATGCCCGCCGCGCCGTGACTCAGCCAGTCAAGCACTGCGCCCGTGTCGTCGTCGCCCGCTTCCCGCACCTTCGTCATCGCCTCACTCACGTCAGCGCTCGCGTTCGGCACCGCTCGACGGATCGCCACGCCAACCGCAAGAATGTCGATCATCACGAGATGCAGAATGCGCGAAATCATCGACATCTGTGATTCACGAATCTCAATGTGATCGGTTTCCAGCGCCACCGTCGCGCGCTTCGCCAACGGCGTGTTGCTCGACGTAATGGCCACGACCGTCGCGCCCTGCTGCATCGCAATCTCAAGCACACGCAACAACTCAGGCGCACGCCCCGACTTCGATACAGCCACAATCACATCGCCCTTGCCCAGCAACGCCGCCGACGCCGCCTGCATGTACAGGTCGCCATAAGCAATGGTCGGGATACCAAAACGGAAGAACTTGTAGTGCGCGTCCTGCGCCACGATGTTCGAATTGCCCAACCCATAAAACTCGATTCGCCGGGCACCATTAAGGATATCGATGGCACGTTCCACGTGATCGAAGTTCAGGTGCTCACGCAGTTGCAGGATGGCCGACACGGTATTGTCGAGCACCTTCGCGCCGAAATCCGTGGCGGTGTCGCCAAGATGCACCTGGCTGTGACTCACCGGTATCGTGCCGGTCAAACCCGTCGCCAGCTTCAGCTTGAAATCCGACAAGCCCTGGCAACCGAGCGACCGGCAAAAACGGATCACCGTCGGCTGGCTGACGTCAGCTTTGCGAGCAATATCGATAATCGGATCATTGATGATCGAACGCGGATGGTTCAGCGCAAGGTCGGCCACACGGCGCTCGGCAGGCGTCAATGCATCGCGCATCTGGCGGATACGCTCGAACACCGCGGACGAGCCGCCGTTCGCGCGATTCGACAGTTGCTCGGACAGAATCGCCGATACCCCGAGAAACGCCGGATATTCCGCCGTGATGATGAACGTGGGCACGCTCGACAAATACTGCTGAAAGCGCCCTTTCGCTTCAAAGCGCTCGCGAAACGGCGACTTCGTGAACAACTCGCCCAGCTTCAGCACCACCCCGCCGCCAATAAATATCCCGCCCAGCGCACCCAACGTCACCGCGATATTGCCGGCAAACGTGCCGAGAATCCCGCAGAAACAATTGACGGTTTCAAGTGCGAGCGCCTCGCCATCGTGCGCGCGCTGCGTGATGCCGGCCGATTCGAGATCGTCCGGCACGCTCACGCCATCGCGGTCGGCAAGCGCCTGATAAATCAGCAAAAGACCGGGGCCAGCCGCCACGCGTTCGAACGACACATGCGGCCATTTCATGCGCGCAAACCGCATCACCAGGTCTTCGCGTTCATTCGACGGCGCGAAGCTCGCATGGCCACCTTCGCTGCCAAGTGCGATCCAGCGGTCATCGGCAGGAATCAGGCCGGACACGCCCAGGCCCGTACCCGGCCCAAGCAAGCCGATCACACTGTTCTGCCGGCGTGAACCGCCGCCGACTTGCACCCGCTGTGCATCGGTCAGGCCAGGCAACGCCATGGCCAAAGCGGTGAAGTCGTTGACGACCAGCAGCGTGTCGAAGCCAAGCGCGCGGCGCGTGGCCTCGATCGAAAAGCTCCAGTCGTGATTCGTCATCGAGACGTGATCGCCGTCCACCGGATTCGCGATCGCCACGGCCGCGTGATTGACGCGGCTCACCTTGATGTCCTTCAGATATTGCTGCATCGCTTCAGCAATGCCCGGATAGTCGCGGCCGGGATACACGCGGATTTCGCCAATCACGCCCGGCGCCGCTTCGAGCGCAAAACGCGCGTTCGTGCCGCCAACATCGGCCAAAAGCCTTGGTCCGTCGGCGTGCTGACTTCCGGCCGCTACCGGTACGGCCTTACTTTGCACACCAGTAGACATCGAGCCTGACTCCTTGAGCATTAGCCAACGTCGAGATGGCGTTTTTTTGCGGCGCGGCAAGCGCAGCGTTTAGTACATCCAGCTTCTTCTGGCCACTAATGAACAGATAGAGCTGCTTGACGTCTTTGAGCGCAGACATCGACAAGGAAACACGCGCGTGCGGCGCACTGCCCGGATGAACCGAGATAAACCGGTCAGCGGTCGATATGGCGAAATCCCACTCGGGCGCATCGGCGAAAATGGACGCCGTATGCCCGTCTTCACCCATGCCGAGCACGGCGACATCCGGCACCCGGCGCTGTGCATCTGCGTTCAGGTCGGCAATGTGCGCGTCCAGCGGACGCGACGTGTCCACCAGCGGCAGGAAATAGGCGCCGCTCGCCGCGTTCTGCAACAGCGTTTCATGCGCGAGGCGCGCATTGCTTGCGCTGTCGGTCTCCGGCACCCAGCGGTCGTCGACCAGGGTGACGTCGATATGCGCCCAGTCGAGCGCGCGGGTCGAAAGGGTTTGCAAGAATGGCTTCGGGCTCGTGCCGCCCGATACGGCGAGCGTTGCGTGTTGGGTGCGGTTGCCAGCCACAGCGGCATCTGCCGACGCCGCTCCGCGAGCCGCGAGCGTTGCGGTAAGCGCGTCGCCTACCGCTTCTGCCAATGCGTCGGATTGGACGCTTGGCTCGTCAAAAGTATGAAGCTCGATCACTGCTCCTCCATGCTGCCTTGTTTTGGTTTCATTTCGCCCGTTGCGACAACGCTTGAACCCGCTTCTGCGTCGCGCAACAGGATTTGTCTCGGCTTTAATTGCAACATGTCTACAGCACGTACGTCTTAGAACACGTTCCACCGACCCATTACAACGGTCTCAACTCCAGCTTCTCCAGCTTCAATTCTCTTCTTCCAGCCAGCACGTTCCGTGCTGCGCCAGCATCGCGCTTGCGGCCGCCGGTCCCCAGGTGCCCGAAGCATAAGGCTTCGGCGGTTTCTGCGACGCCGCCCATTCGTCCAGGATCGGTTCCACATAACGCCACGCCGCTTCCTGCTCATCACGACGCACGAACAACGCGAGACGCCCGTTGATCACGTCGAGCAGCAGGCGCTGGTACGCCTCCATCTGCCCTTCCTTGAAGAACTTGTCGAAGGCGAGATCCAGATGGACGCTCGCGAGATTCATGCCTTCGCCAGGTTGCTTCGCGAGGCAATACAGGCGGATGGTTTCGTTCGGCTGCAGGCGAATCACTAACCGGTTCGCTCCCGCGCGCAACGCGTTCGCACCCAGCGCCGAGTGCGGCACGGGGCGAAAATTCACGACAATCTCCGCCGTCCGGTCCGCGAGCCGCTTGCCGGTGCGAAGGAAAAACGGCACGCCAGCCCAGCGCCAGTTTTCGATCTCGACCTTCAACGCGACAAACGTCTCCGTATGGCTGTCGGGCCGCACACCCTTTTCGGTGGCGTACGCCGGCACCGACGTGCCCTTGATCACGCCCGCATGATATTGGCCGCGCACCGTGACCTTGCTGATGTCACGCGGATCGACGGGCTTGAGCGCGCGCAGCACCCGCAGTTTTTCATCGCGCACGGAATCGGAATCCATGGAGTGCGGCGGTTCCATCGTCACGATGGAAAGCAGCTGCAGCAAGTGGTTCTGCACCATGTCGCGCAAGGCGCCGGTGTTGTCGTAGAAATCGCCGCGCGCTTCCACGCCGAGTTCTTCAGCAATCGTGATCTGGATGCTTTCCACCCATTCGCGCCGCCACAGCGGTTCGAACAGCGCATTGCCGAAACGCAGCGCGAGCAGGTTCTGCACCGGTTCCTTACCCAGATAGTGGTCGATCCGGTAGATCTGCTCTTCCGCGAAGATCTCGCCGACAGCGTCGTTGATTGCCTTCGACGACTTCAAGTCGTAACCCAGCGGCTTTTCCAGCACGATCCGCGCGTTTTCGTTCAGGCCGACATCGGCGAGCGCACGGCAGATCGGCACGAACAGCGACGGACCTGTCGCGAGATAAAACACGCGCGTGCCGCCGAGTTCGTTCACGGCTTCGCGCAGCAGCTTGAAGTCTTCCGGCTTGCCGAGATCGAGCCTCACGTACACAAAGCGCGCGAGGAAACCCTTCCACACCGAGTCGTCGACACCATTCTTCGAGACGTGCGGTTTGACGTGTTCGTCGACCCAGTTCAGATACGCATCGCGATCTTCAGCCGCGCGCGCCACCGCGACGATCTTGCCGCCTTCCGCAAGCATTCCGCCACGATGCGCTTCGAACAGCGCCGGCAGAATCTTGCGCATCGAAAGATCGCCTGTTCCGCCGAACAGAACGAACGTGAAATTCGAGTCGTTTTGCATGTGTCTCCGCAGGGGTTCTGATGGACCGTAGTCCAATAAAATTTTTTTTGACACTGAATTGTAGTTTAACTACAATTCAAATCAAGGGGTAACGTGATCCCGGAAAAAAACACTTAGTCAATCAGAACATGCGTGTTTTCCCGGAGATTCATGTCTAGTTGCATGGTAATTGACCTGAGCCGTTGACGCTTTTGCCGTAAGGCCGCGTCGCAGCAAGGGCGAAAGCCGCTTCATGCGAGACCCCGGACGCACGCCACGCTGGTCGACGCCAGTGTGAACGGGCAAAAATCAAAAGAGGAGACAACAGTTGCGATTCGACACACTCATCTCTTGAGAGCCGTGTGGCCGTGGTTTGGTCTGCCGGCCAAGCTGGCGCGCCCAAGGCTTCTTGCCCTGGAAAACGCTGGCCTTATCCCGCCGACACCGCCGATTCCGGCCACTTCAAGTTTGTTCATGTTCCAGCCATCGCTTCCTGGCGGCATCAGGGGCCAATCGTTTTTTGTTCAGGTGTTCGGAGGAGATAAACAATGAAATTTCGCAAGCTCATCGGCGCGCTCGGCGCCGCAGGTCTGTTGTGCGGCGTGGCGGCTCAAGCGGTTCAGGCTGCAGAAGCCGTGTCTGTGCTGCACTGGTGGACGTCGGGCGGTGAATCGAAGGCGATCGGCGTGTTGAAGGACGACATGACGAAGCAGGGCTACACCTGGAAGGACTTCGCGGTTGCCGGTGGCGCGGGCGCCGCGGCCATGACCGCACTGAAGACGCAGGTGATCTCGGGCAACGCCCCGTCGGCGGCTCAGATCAAGGGTCCGCTGATCCAGGAATGGGCTGATCAAGGCGTGCTGGTGCCGATCGACTCGATTGCAGGCGACTGGAAGAAGAACCTGCCGCCGGAAATCGACAAGATCATGCACGCAGGCGGTCACTACGTAGGCGCGCCGTTCTCGGTGCATCGCGTGAACTGGCTGTATATCAACAAGGACGCGCTGGATAAGGCAGGCGGCAAAGTGCCGACCACCTGGCCGGAATTCTTCGCCGTGGCCGACAAGATGAAAGCGAACGGCATCGTTCCGGTGGCAGCAGGCGGCCAGCCGTGGCAAGACCTGACGCTGTGGGAAGACGTGGTGCTGTCGCAGGGTTCGGACTTCTATAAGAAGGCGCTTGTCGATCTGGACCCGAAGACGCTGAGCTCGGACCAGATGGTCAAGGTGTTCGACACGGTCCGCAAGGTCCAGTCGTACTTCGATAACGGCCGTACCGGCCGTGACTGGAACCTCGCCACCGCCATGGTCATCAACGGCAAGGCCGGCATGCAGTTCATGGGCGACTGGGCCAAGGGCGAGTTCGCGGGCGCGAACAAGAAAGCCGGCTCGGACTATGTCTGCGTAGCGGTTCCGGGCACGGAAAAGGCTTACACGTTCAACGTCGACTCGTTCGTGTTCTTCCAGCAGAAGGGCGCGAAGGAAGCCACGCCGGGTCAACTGGCACTGGCCAAGACCATCATGACGCCTGACTTCCAGGAGCAATTCAGCCTGAACAAGGGTTCGATCCCGGTTCGCCTGGGCGTGTCGATGGCCAAGTTTGACGATTGCGCGAAGAAGTCGTACGCCGATGAACAGACCGCGATCAAGTCGGGCGGTTATGTGCCGTCGCTGGCTCACGGCATGGCGCAAGGCGACGCAACGGCGGGCGCCATTACCGACGTCGTGACGAAGTTCATGAACTCGACGCAGGACTCGAAGAGCGCAGTGGCTGCTCTCGCGAATGCCGCGAAGACGAAGTAAGCGTTTCAGGTCGTAATCGGGCGTGTTCCGGCTTTGCTGGAACGCGTCCGAACCGAAATTTGTTGTAAGTAAAAACCGCTGTATCCCTGTTCCGGCCTGAGACTCTTGCCGGCAAATTTTCAGGAGTCGAGAAGTGGCTGCCTCCCCTAGCGGTATCGCGAGCAAGACTTCGCGCACCCCGCCCCGCCGCACGTCGCCTCTGGCGGCGCTTGCCGATACATACATCCCTAAGCTGGTACTTGCGCCTAGCGTGCTCATTGCGCTCGTGTTCGTGTACGGCTTTATTTTGATCACCGGTTATCTTTCGCTGACCAATTCGCGATTGATGCCGCGCTACGACTTCACCGGTTTCCAGCGCTACACGGAGCTGTTCTCGAACGACGTCTGGTGGACGTCCGCTGCGAATCTCGGCTGGTTTGGCATTCCGTTCATTGCGATCTGCGTCGGGCTCGGCCTGTTCCTGGCCATCCTGCTCGATCAGAAGATCCGCAATGAAGGTGCGTTGCGCGCGATCTTTCTCTATCCGATGGCGTTGTCGTTCATCGTGACGGGTACGGCGTGGCAATGGATCCTGAACCCTGGCCTCGGGCTCGAAAAGGTCTTCCACGACTGGGGCTGGACGAGCTTTTCGTTCGACTGGCTGGGTAACCCCGACAAGGCGATCTTCTGCGTGGTGATCGCAGCCGTGTGGCAATCGACGGGCTTTGTCATGGCTCTGTTCCTCGCCGGTTTGCGCGGCGTGGACGCGGAAATCTTCAAGGCCGCGCAGATGGACGGCGCTTCATTGCCGCGAATCTATCGCCAGATCGTGATTCCCAGCATGCGCCCCGTGTTTTTCTCCGTGCTGCTGATTCTCTGCCACATCACCATCAAGACCTTCGACCTCGTGGTTGCGTTGACCGCGGGCGGTCCGGGCACGTCGTCGTCGTTGCCGGCCATGTTCATGTACACGTTTTCGTTCAATCGCGGACAACTGGGCCTGGGCGCCGCTTCGTCGATGATGATGCTCGCCACCGTCGTCGCCGTGCTCGTGCCGCTCATGTATCTGGAATCGAGGAGCACGCGAAATGGACTCTAAGATGACGATCAGCCGCGCCGTCATCTATGCGGCGCTGGTTCTGTTTGCCCTGTACTTCCTGTTCCCGATCTACGTGATGCTCTCGACGTCCTTCAAGGACCTCGACCAGTTGCGCTCCGGCAACCTGCTCACGCCGCCCACCACATTCACGTTCGCGCCGTGGGTCAAGGCGTGGTCGCAATCGTGTACCGGCGTGCGTTGCGACGGCATGGAACCGTTCTTCATGAACTCCGTGCGCATGGTGATCCCGGCCGTGCTGCTCTCGTCGATAATCGGCGCGTTCAACGGTTATGTGCTCACGCACTGGCGCTTCCGCGGCGCCGACGCGGTGTTCACGATGTTGCTGGTGGGTTGTTTCATCCCCTTCCAGGCCATCCTTTTGCCGATGGCGCGTTTGCAAGGCATGCTCGGACTCGCTAACACCACGACCGGTCTGGTACTGGTGCACGTGGTCTACGGTATTGCGTTCACCACCATGTTCTTCCGCAATTTCTACGTGAGCATTCCGGCGGAACTGGTGAAAGCGGCGCGCATTGACGGTGCGGGTTTCTTCACCATCTTCACGAAGATCCTGATGCCGGTATCGCTGCCTATTTTCATGGTGTGCCTGATCTGGCAATTCACGCAGATCTGGAACGACTTCCTGTTCGGTATCGTGTTCTCCGGCGTCGATTCAATGCCGATCACCGTCGCCCTGAACAACCTGGTCAACACATCGACGGGTGTGAAGGAATACAACGTCGACATGGCTGCTGCGATCATTGCCGCCCTGCCCACCCTGCTTGTCTACATGGTCGCCGGCCGGTTCTTCGTGCGCGGCCTGACAGCGGGCGCGGTGAAGGGCTGATTTCCGCAGGGCGCCCCTCACTCAAGGCTGGCGCCCGCGGTAGAAGATCAACTGATGCGCGCACGAAGATACTCAGCGCAGAGACATTAAAGGATTCATAGCATGGCAAGCCTTTCAATCCGTGACGTGTACAAGACTTATGCGAACGGCGTCCCCGTTCTGAAGGGCGTGAACATCGATATCGATGATGGTCAGTTCCTGATCCTCGTGGGCGGTTCGGGCTGCGGGAAGTCCACGTTGCTCAATATGATCGCCGGGCTGGAGACGGTCACCAAGGGCGACATCATGATCGACGGCAAGACGGTGAATAACCTCTCGCCGAAGGATCGCGACATTGCGATGGTGTTCCAGTCGTACGCGCTGTATCCGTCCATGACCGTGCGCGAGAACATCTCGTTCGGCCTGAACATCCGCAAGGTGCCAAAGGACGAGCAGAAGGCGATCGTGACGCGCGTGTCGGATACGCTGCAGATCCAGCATTTGCTGGACCGCAAGCCGGGTCAGTTGTCGGGCGGTCAGCGTCAGCGTGTGGCAATGGGCCGTGCGCTGGCTCGCGATCCGGTGATGTTCCTGTTCGACGAGCCGTTGTCGAACCTGGATGCGAAGCTGCGGATCGAGATGCGTTCGGAGATCAAGTTGCTGCATCAGCGCCTGGGTACGACGATTGTGTACGTGACGCACGATCAGATCGAAGCCATGACGCTGGGCGATCGGATCGCGGTGATGAAGGACGGCGTAGTGCAGCAGTTCGGCGCACCGCAGGATATCTATGATTCGCCGGCGAATTTGTTCGTGGCGGGTTTCATTGGCGCGCCGCCGATGAATTTCATCGATGGAAAGCTGGTCGAGGCTGGCTCGGGTATCGGGCTTGAGATCGACACGGGCGTGTCGCGTACCGTACTGAATCTGCCGTTCGATGCCGCCGCGGTGCGCAGCAAGATTGGTCAGAACGTGATTCTTGGACTGCGTCCGGAGCGGATTACGGATGCTCGTGGTGCGCATAACCTCGAGGATGCGCGGTTGCAGCCGATCGACGTGAAGATCGACGTGATCGAGCCGACCGGGCCGGATACGCTGGTTTTTGCGCAAGTTAACGGCAAGCGCGTGGTGAGCCGCGTGCACCCGGCATCGAACCCGCAACCGCTGACGAATATGACGCTGTTGTTCGATGTATCGAAGGCTGTGTTGTTCGATTCGAAGACGGAAGAACGGCTGGCTTAAGCGTTGTTGCTGAAAAGGCTGGTTGAAGCCGCGCAGACCGAAAGGGCTGCGCGGTTTTTTCGTTTGCGTCGAACGCTCCCCCGCAGTAAGGCACAATTCCCCTTCCGAATTCCTGAACAAACCGGCCGCCGCCTGCCCGCGCTCGTCCGCAACTACCTTGCAGGCTCTGCTTAAAACGATGACAGATTCTTTCCTCAGCCAGCATCCCGAACTCGAATGGCGCATTGCCGATGGCATCGATCCATTCATCGAACTGGAAGCGCTTGATGACCCGCGCGTCGACGTCTGGGTCAGCGCGCAGAACGCGCGCACGACCGAAGCCTTCGGTAAGGCCCCGGACACCGACAAACTCACGAAAAGGCTGGCGAAGGCCTACACGTCGCAGGAGCGCATCGTGTCCTGCTCGCGTTATGGCGACTGGGGCTACAACACGTGGCAAGATGAGCAGAATCCGCTGGGCATCGTGCGCCGTACGCCGTGGGCTGCATGGCTCGCAGGTAAGCCCGCGTGGCAGATCATCCTTGACGTCGACGCGCTCGACTTGAACAACGCCCCCACGAACGAAAGCGAAGAAGGCGAAGCAATCCGCTGGGCGCTGCATGACTTCGACATGCTCTACCCCACCTGGGACCGGGCGTTGGTGAGCTTGTCGCCGGGAGGCTCGGACGCGTGCATGGTCCGCGAATTCGATATTGAATCGCGCACGTTCGTTGCAGATGGATTCACGCTGCCCGATGTCGGCAAGCACGGCATCTCGTGGATCGATCGCGACACGGTGTATGTCGGCTGGGACGATAGTGCGCACAGCAAGAAACCCGCGCTGACCACCTCCGGTTTTCCGCGCCAGGCGCGCAAATGGAAGCGCGGCACGAAGCTCGCTGATGCCCCCGTGGTCTTCGAGGGCAAGCGTCGCGATGTATCCGCGGGCGTCGACTACGATCAACTCGAAAACCTGCATCTCGCCTCACGCGCGACCTCGTTCTTCGAGACGCTTCAATACTGGCTCGATGAAACCACCGGCGAGTGGCAGCAATACGACGTCCCTCCGCACGCGGAACTCGAACATTGGAACGGCTGGCTGTTTGTCACGCCGCGCGAGTCCTACGAAGCAGGCGATGCAACCTACGCAAGCGGTTCACTGCTCGTCACCCGCCGTGATGAATTCCTCAAAGGCGCACGCGATTTCACCGTGCTGTTCATGCCATCGGGCCGCAACGTCCTCGCCGATATCGACTTCACGAAGCACTGGCTGGTTGTATCGCAGATGGATGACGGGTCGCCGCGCGTTGAATTGCTCGCGCCGCCCGCTGAGCTGAAAGGCGACTGGACCCGCCGCGACTTCGCGTTGCCTGCAGCGAGTCAGTCGTACGTGGATTCCATCGATAGCGAACGCGACGACACCGTGCTCGTTCACGTCGAGCATTTCCTCACACCGCCGTCGCTTTACCACGCCGATCTCGCGCAGCCGGAACGCGAATGGCAGCTTCTCGCGCGCCTTCCGGCTCAATTCGATGCCACGGGTCTTATCGCTGAACGTCGCCACGCGACCTCATCCGATGGCGTCGAAATTCCCTACTGGCTGGTCGGCCGCGAAGCGAACGTAAAAGGTCAGGAAACCGCGCCCTGCCTGCTTTACGGCTATGGCGGTTTCGAAGTCGCGCTCGACCCGCATTACGATGCAACCACCGGCATGGCATGGCTCGAACGTGGCGGGTTGTACGCCGTCGCGAACATTCGCGGCGGTGGCGAATTCGGGCCGGAATGGCATCAAGCGGCGCAGCAAGAGAAACGTCAGGTCGCCTTCGATGACTTCATCGCAGTTGCAGAAGCGCTGGTGGCATCGGGCGTGACGACATCGAAACAACTCGCCATTCGTGGCGGCAGCAATGGTGGCTTGCTCACCGCCGTCATGCTGGTCCAGCGCCCGGAATTATTCGGCGCGGTGCTGTCGGAAGTGCCGCTGCTCGACATGGCACGCTTTCATTTGCTGCTGCAAGGCGCTTCGTGGATAGATGAATACGGTGACCCTGACAATGCCGACGACCTGCGCTTCCTGTTGACCTATTCGCCGTATCAAAACATGAAAGCCGATGCGGTTTATCCGCCGGCGCTGTTCACGTCATCGGCGACCGATGACCGCGTGCATCCCGGCCACGCCCGCAAGATGGCGGCACGGATGCAGGCGCTAAGACATGCCCGCGTGTGGTATCTGGAGAACCGCGACGGCGGTCACGGCGCGGGCGTGGAGGCGGAAAGCATCGCGCGAGTGGAAGCGACGGCCTTCACGTTTTTGCAGCGGATGGTAGGCAGCGAGTGATGATTTGCCGGGTTTGCTGAGCGCGGGCTGAAAAATCACCCCGCGCGACTCGCCCGCACCGGCGTGCCATGCCAGCGCAATACCAGCGTGCGCCCGACGAACGTCAACACGCCCGTCACCGCAATCACGGTTCCCATCCCCTTCGGCGTACCGTCGTGCAGCGCTCCCACGGCAAGACTCGCCAGCGCGCCGAGCGCCAGTTGCACCGCGCCGAACATCGCGGCGGCGGCGCCCGCGTTATGCGGGTATCGATGCATCAAATCCGTCGTGCAATTGGCCGACAACAAACCCACGACACCGACCACGAAGAACAGGCAGCCGACGATCGACCACAAGCCGCCAAACCCGGTGATGCATACGAACGCCGTCGCCAGCGCCGCGATCACGCTGACAAATGACGCAATCGAGATCAGTTTCAGCGATCCGAGCGGCCCGACCAGCCGCGTATTCACCACATTCCAGCCGATGATCCCGATGATGTTCAGCCCGAAGAAAAACCCGTAGTGCTGCGGCTTCACATGAAAGTAGTCGATATACACAAACGGCGTCGCGGTGATGTACGCGAACATCGAAGCGAACGCCATCCCGCCGCATAACACGTGGCCCCACGTGACGGGATCGGTGAGAAGACGGCCGTACGCGGCAAACGAGCGCCCGAGCGCCGAGGTCGCGCGTTTCTCGCGCGGCCAGGTTTCCGGCACGCGCAAATACGTGGCCACCGCGCAGAGCGTGCCGAACAGCGTCAACGTGACGAAGACCGCGCGCCAGCCGCCAAGCAGCAGCAATTGCCCGCCGATCAACGGCGCGAGCAGCGGCCCGATCGATGTGACGATGGCGAGCATCGACAGCACACGAGCCGCGTCGGAAGGCGCGTGAGCATCGCGTGCAATCGCCCGTGCCAGCACCGACGCCGAACCCGCACCGAGCGCTTGCAGAAAGCGCAAGACGACCAGCGAATCGATGGAAAACGACAGCGCGCAGCCGACGCTCGCGAACGTGTAAAGCACAATGCCGCCGAGCAGCACCGGCCGGCGCCCGTAGGCATCGGAGAGCGGACCGTACACGAGCATGCCGAGCGAAAAACCGAGCATGAAACTGGTCAGCGTGATCTGCGCCGCGGCCGCGGTCGTACCGAACGCGGCGGCGAGAGACGGCAGGCTTGGCAGATACATGTCGATGGAAAGCGGACCGCACGCCGCCAGCGCGCCGAGCAGCAGGATCAGTCGGCGATCGGCACGGCGCTTGATGATTTCGGGCATGAGAGGCGAAAGGAAGCTTGAGGAAAAGGCGCAGTTTTCGGTACTGGCGAGTGGCGAAACGAATACGAAACGAGTGCGAAAAACCTCGAGGCGGCCACGTCCGGCGTACAAACGAAGGGCTTAAACAAAGCCTTAAAACAGTGTGCATTGTACGCGCCCCGCTTTCGTCGGCTTGGCTTCAATGCTTTCGAATGCAGCGCCAGGCCCGAGCATCGCGGACTCGATCCAGACGACTCCGGTACAATTTCATCTTGATTTCCTGCAGCCGCGCCGACCCGCCGGACTGAATTTCCGGCGCTGATCAAGGCTTGTCGAAGCCGGCGTCCGCAGCCCTTCTCCGCAGAACCCGTCATCCAGCGCAGGTCCAGTCATGTCCAGAAATGAAACTCTCTTCGAACGCGCCCAGAAAACCATCCCCGGCGGCGTGAACTCGCCGGTGCGCGCGTTTCGCTCGGTCGGCGGCACGCCGCGGTTCGTCGAACGTGCGCAGGGTCCGTATTTCTGGGACGCCGATGGCAAGCAGTACATCGACTACATCGGTTCCTGGGGTCCGATGATCCTCGGACACGTCCATCCCGAAGTGCTCGACGCCGTGCAGCGCGTGCTCGTGAACGGGTTTTCGTTCGGTGCGCCGACTGAGTCCGAGGTCGAGATTGCCGAAGAGATCTGCAAACTGGTGCCGTCGATAGAGCAGGTTCGCATGGTGTCCAGCGGCACGGAAGCGACGATGAGCGCGCTGCGCCTTGCTCGCGGATTCACGAAGCGTGATCGGATCGTGAAGTTCGAAGGCTGTTATCACGGCCACGCCGACAGCCTGCTCGTGAAGGCGGGATCGGGTCTGCTGACGTTCGGCAACCCCACGTCGGCAGGCGTTCCCGCCGATATCGCCAAGCACACGACCGTGCTCGAATACAACAATGTCGAGCAGCTCAATGAGGCGTTTGCTGCGTTCGGCGCGGAAATCGCGTCGGTGATCGTGGAGCCGGTGGCCGGCAACATGAACCTCGTGAAAGCCACGCCCGAATTCCTGAAGGCGCTGCGCGAGCGCTGCGACGAGCACGGCTCGGTACTGATCTTCGATGAAGTGATGTGCGGTTTTCGCGTGGCGCTCGGCGGCGCGCAGCAGGTCTACGGCATCAAGCCGGATCTGACGTGTCTCGGCAAAGTGATCGGCGGCGGCATGCCGGCGGCGGCGTTCGGCGGGCGTCGGGAGATCATGGCGCATCTCGCGCCGCTTGGCGGCGTGTACCAGGCAGGCACGTTGTCGGGGAATCCGATCGCGGTCGCAGCCGGGCTGAAGACCTTGCAACTGATCCAGGCGCCGGGCTTCTACGAAACGCTCACCAAGCAAACGCGACGCCTCGCCGACGGCCTCGCGGCCGTTGCAAAGGAAGCGAAGGTGCCCTTCTCGGCGGACGCCATCGGCGGCATGTTCGGCCTGTATTTCGCCGAGCGCATCCCGGCGAGTTTCGCTGAAGTCATGCAAGGCGACACGAAGCGCTTCAACGCGTTTTTCCACGCGATGCTCGATGCCGGCGTCTACTTCGCGCCATCGGCGTATGAAGCGGGATTCGTCTCGATCGCCCACGACGACGCCGTCATCGACGCGACGCTCGACGCCGCTCGCGGCGCCTTCGCCCGTCTCGCCGCCTAGAGCCGCCGCCATGTTCTCGCAGACCGATTTCTCGCACATGGAGCGCGCGCTGGCCTTGGCCGCGCGCGGCATGTACACGACGACGCCGAATCCGCGCGTCGGCTGTGTGCTGGTGAAGGATGGTGAAGTTATTGGCGAAGGTTTCACGCAGCCGGCCGGCCAGGATCATGCCGAGGTTCGCGCATTGAAAGACGCGCGGGCGCGTGGCCACGATCCGCGCGGTTCGACCGCCTACGTGACGCTTGAACCATGCAGCCATTTCGGCCGCACGCCGCCGTGCGTGCACGCGTTGATCGACGCGCGGGTCGCCAGAGTCATTGCCGCAATGGAAGATCCGAATCCGGCCGTATCGGGACGCGGATTGGCGATTCTCCGCGATGCGGGTATCGATGTGCGCTGCGGCCTTCTGGCCAACGAGGCGCACGAGATGAACATCGGCTTCGTGTCGCGCATGACACGCCGCCGTCCGTGGGTACGTATGAAAGTCGCGGCCACGCTGGATGGCCGCACGGGTTTGCCAAACGGCGAGAGTCAATGGATCACCGGCGAAGCGGCCCGTGCCGACGGTCATGCGTGGCGCGCGCGGGCGTGCGCGATCTTGACGGGCATTGGCACGGTGCGCGAGGACGATCCGCTACTCACCGTGCGCGCTGTTGAAACGCCGCGTCAGCCGCAACGCGTGCTGATCGACAGCCGCCTGGACGTGCCGCTTACTGCCCGGATTCTGGAAGGCGCACCGCCGTGGGTGTTCTGCGGCGACCAGCCCGACCCCGCGAAAGCCGATGCGCTGCGTGAACGCGGTATCGAATTCACGCCGTTGACGAACGAACACGGCAAGGTCGATCTGCCCGCCATGCTGGGTATCCTCGCCGATCGCGGCATTAACGAACTGCACGTGGAAGCCGGCCACAAGCTGAATGGTTCGCTGCTGCGTGAAGGATGTGTCGACGAATTGCTGGTGTATCTCGCCCCGAGTTTGCTGGGCAGCGCACCGGGCATGTTCGATTTCACGCCACCCGATACACTCGATGCCCGGCCGCATCTGCGGTTTCATCGGATTGACCGGATGGGCGACGACCTTCGTATTCTCGCGCGCTTCGCCGTGGTGAAGACGGATGCGCCGACGGACGCGAAACCAATCATCTAACGCTTACGCGAAAAGCCAAGGAATCTCGACGATGTTCACAGGAATTGTCGCGGCGGTGGGCCGCATTGAAGCGGTTACGCCGTTGGGTTCAGCCACCGATGCCGATGCCGGCGTACGCCTTTCGGTGGCATCAGGCGGGCTGGATCTCGCGGACGTCGAGCTGGGCGACAGCATCTCCATCCAGGGCGCGTGCATGACCGTGATCGAGAAGTCGGCCACTTCTTTTGCCGTCGATGTCTCGCGCGAGAGCCTGAACAAGACCGCCGGCCTGTCCGATCCCGGCGATGTCAACCTCGAAAAGGCGCTGCGCGCGCATGACCGGCTGGGCGGACACCTGGTATCGGGACATGTGGATGGCTTGGGCGAAGTGACGTATTTCGCGCCGGTCGGCGAATCGCATGAACTGCGGATTCTCGCCTCGCGCGATATCGGTAAATATCTGGCTTATAAGGGCTCGGTGACCGTGAACGGGGTGAGCCTGACGGTGAATTCGGTGAACGACCGGCCGGACGGCTGCGAGTTTTCGATCAACCTGATTCCGCATACGGTGGAAGTGACGACGTTGCGGCATTTGAAGGCCGGCTCGAAGGTGAATCTGGAGATCGATCTGATCGCGCGGTACGTGGAGCGGATTCTAACAACGTCTCAGGACTCATGACGTGGAGGCCGATCGCCCAATGACCAGCGATGTTCTTGAAGTTAGTGCGAACGCGGTCTGCGGCTTTGCACCACGGCGCCGGATCGAGCGCGTACTCGATCGTCGTGCCAGATGCATGGCTAGCCTCGGCACGATGAAAAAGGATATGCCGACCTCCATGTCAGGGCTGTAATCGACGAGGATCAGCGCTACATCCGGGATGTCCGCCACGCGACCGATCTCTCGATACACGGTCGCGACGAGCCCTAGCTGAGCAAGCAGTGCTGCAATCCGCGTCTCGCCAAGATAGTACGGATCTCGCACGGGATGCTTTGTCTTGGCGATAGCGGTTTCCCGCACTTCTTCGATCGTTTTGCCGACTGGCATGGCGGCACAAGCAAAGACATCATCTGAGTCGTTGGTCTGCGCGACGAACCGGAACGCAGGGGTGAAGGTTGTCCGGGCGCTCTCGACCTTTGTCGGAATGGCGATGGCGGGCATGGAAGCTCCGTCAGAACGCAAAAAAGAAACGCGCGGCAACGCCTGGCTGGGGGCATCAGCCATTTTGGGTGGATCAGGGAGAAAAATTCGAAGCGAAATCCGCCAAATTTCCTGCGGATCTGCTCAGGCGTGCGCCGCGGCGCGAGCGGCGAGCCGAAAACCGGTTTTTGTCGGTTTTTCAGTCGTATCGTTACTTTATCAGGGTCAGATCATATTCTCAACGCCCAAATAACTTTGTTCAGGGGCGCGAAAATCCCGGGAATCCAACATTTTGGAACAAGCCCTTCCCTCATCGCCAGGGTTCCTCGAGGCTGTAGACGCTCGCGAAGTGCAGCAATGACGGTGATATTATTGTTTTATAATAGACCGTATTGTTAACCAATATTCGAGGTATGTGATGGTAGCTGAGACTCGAACGCTGACAGCACAGGTACCCGTCGAACTGGCGGAAGAAGTGGATGCATTGTCAGAGCAGATCGAACGTCCAAGGCAGTGGATCATCAAGAAAGCACTCGTCCAGTACCTCGCGCGCGAGGCAGAAAAGCGCCGCCTGATCCAGGAAGGACTGGACGACGTGACCGCCGGACGTTTCGTCTCGATGGAACAGGCCCGGGCGTGGGCAAACAGCCTCGGCACGGACAACGAAGGGCCGGTGCCGAAAGCGTGAGCGTCAAGGTCACCCCCACCAGTAAGGCCATGTCTGACCTTGGGGTCATTGCCGACCACGTCAAGAAGTTCAACGACGCCGCCACCGCTCGCAAGATCGTCAATGCGTTGCTAGACGAAGCGGAACGCCTCGGAGAAGACCACTTTCACCGGCTCGGCGAAGAACTTGACGGATACGACGGTCCGCCCGCCCGCGAAGTACACCGCTGGGTATGTCTCGCGGGCCGATACGAATTGCACTACGAGGTCCTGCCACCGTATGCCGAAGAGCCCACGACCATTGCCGCGCTTCGCGTATGGGACGCCCGGCAGGATCGTTGAGGGGCAACCGTAAATGGGCTATCACATTCGCACCTTCGCGACCTTGAACCAAGAAAGTTCACAGGTCTGGGAAATTGAAAATGATGTTGCCGTCCGGATCGGCGTCACGAATGCGGAACAAAGTCCCGGATGCTATTTCAGAGCTGAGCCCGGCGAGTCGATTTGGGATGCGCTGCGTCGTCAAACGCCGTGGTTTGAACCCAACGGGGAATGCCCGTTTCACCAACCCGTCCATCTGATGGACCGACTTTCGGCCGTTGCGCCGTTTTATCTCGCTAATACCCGGCCGGATGGCCTGACGCCCGTCCAAAACCGGCAAATCCAGCGACTTGCCATCAGCGGTGGCGTAAAATACGCCCTTTCTCGCACCGGACGACCACCGCAATGACGCTCGCCTCCACCCCAGAGATCATCGCCGAGCTGAAAGCCGGCCGGATGGTGATCCTCGTCGACGAAGAAGACCGCGAAAACGAGGGCGATCTCGTCATCGCCGCCGACTTCGTGACGCCGGAAGCGATCAATTTCATGGCGCGCTACGGCCGTGGACTGATCTGCCTCACGCTAACGCCGGAGCGCTGCCGCCAGTTGAACCTGCCGCTGATGACGCAGCGAAACGGCACGCAGTACGGCACGGCATTCACGATCAGCATCGAGGCCGCCGAGGGCGTGACCACCGGCATCTCGGCTGCGGACCGTGCCCGCACCATTCAGGCGGCCGTGGCGCATGACGCGAAAGCCGAGCATATCGTTCAGCCGGGCCACGTCTTTCCGATCATGGCGCAACCGGGCGGCGTGCTGGTGCGCGCCGGGCACACGGAAGCGGGCTGCGACCTCACGGCAATGGCGGGTTTGACGCCGGCATCGGTGATCTGCGAAGTGATTCGCGACGACGGCGAAATGGCGCGGCTGCCCGATCTGATCGAATTTGCCGAGCTGCATGGCATCAAGATCGGCACGATCGCCGACCTGATCCACTACCGCTCGCGCACGGAATCGATCGTCGAGCGCGTCGCCGAGCGCACCATGCAGACGGCGCATGGCGCGTTTCGCGCCGTGCTGTACCGCGATCAGCCGAGCGGTTCGCCGCATATCGCGCTGGTGCGCGGGCAACCGTCGCCGGAGCGCGAAACGCCGGTGCGCGTGCATGAACCGCTGTCGGTGCTGGATCTGCTTGAAGTGGACTCGTCCACGCACTCCTGGACGCTCGACGCCGCCATGAAGGAGATCGCCTCGCGCGATCTGGGCGCGATCGTGTTGCTCAATTGCGGCGACACGAAAGAACATCTCGTCGATGTATTCCAGGCGTTCGAGCGCGAGGACAAAGCGGCCGAACTCAAGCGCCGGCCGGTCGATTTCAAGACCTACGGCATCGGCGCCCAGATCCTGCGTGAACTGGGCGTGGGCAAGATGCAAGTGCTGTCGAACCCCCGCAAGCTTGGCAGCATGTCGGGTTACGGCCTCGAAGTAACGGGGTTCATTCCCATGCCGGGCTGCCCTGCCACGGCCACGACAGAGTCGGCCGATCCCGCTTCCATCGCCCATTTGCGCTCGGTCTGACCGGCGCCAACCACCACACCGCACCACACTGAAAACGGACAAATAATGGAAATCGGACAATATCAACCGAACCTCGACGGCGACGGACTGCGCATCGGCATCGTGCAATCTCGCTTTAATGAACCGGTCTGTAACGGCCTCGTGGACGCCTGCACCGAAGAACTCGAACGGCTCGGCGTGATCGGTGAAGACGTGCTGCTCGTCACCGTGCCGGGCGCACTCGAAATTCCGCTGGCACTGCAAAAGCTGGCTGAATCGGGCCAATTCGATGCACTGATCGCACTTGGCGCAGTAATTCGCGGCGAAACATACCACTTCGAGCTGGTATCGAATGAAAGCGGCGCGGGCATTTCCCGTATCGCGCTCGACTTCGGCACGCCGGTCGCGAATGCCGTGCTGACCACCGAAAACGACGAGCAAGCCGTTGCCCGCATGACGGAAAAGGGCCGCGACGCAGCGCGCGTGGCCGTGGAAATGGCGAACTTGTCGGTCGCGCTGGAGCAGCTCGGCGGCGACGATGAAGACGAAGACGACGAGGACCGCGCATGAAAAGCGCTCGACGACGCTCGCGCGAACTCGCGACACAAGGGCTTTATCAATGGTTGCTGTCGGGCTCGCCCGGCGGCGAGATCGACGCGCAGTTGCGCGGTGCGCAAGGCTTCGATAAAGCCGACCAGGAGCATCTGGACGCGATCCTGCACGGCGTGATCAAGGAAGCGGACACCATTTCCGCCGAGTTGCAGCCCTGCCTCGACCGGCCGCTCGACCAGCTTTCGCCAGTCGAGCGCGCGGTGCTGATGGTCGCTGCCTTCGAGTTCAAGCATCACCTGGACATTCCGTATCGCGTGGTCATTAACGAAGCGGTTGAACTGACGAAGACGTTCGGCGGTTCCGATGGTTACAAGTATGTGAACGGCGTGCTGGATAAACTCGCCGTTCAGTTGCGGCCGACTGAAGCGCAAAGCCGCGGGCAACGCAGCTGATCTGCTATGAACTTCGCTAAAGAACCGCTCGACGCCGCTATCCGGTACGCCGCACGCGTTGACGCCATCGAGCCTTTCTACGTGATGGAACTGGCGAAAGAAGCGCAGGCGCTGGAGCGCGCGGGTCGCAACATCATCCACATGGGTATCGGTGAACCGGATTTCACGGCGCCGGAACCGGTGATCGCAGCCGCTACTGATGCCTTGCGGCGCGGCGTCACGCAATACACGAACGCACTTGGGTTGACGTCGTTGCGCGAGGCGATTTCCGGCCATTATCGCGACACATTCGGGCTCGATATCGATCCGGCACGCATCGTGGTGACAGCGGGTGCATCGGCGGCGTTGCTGCTGGCGTGCACCGCGCTGGTCGATCGCGGCGACGAAGTGCTGATGCCCGACCCGTGTTATCCGTGCAATCGCCATTTCGTGGCCGCCACCGACGGCCGTCCGGTCCTGATACCAAGCGGTCCGGCCGAGCGGTTCCAGTTGACAGCCGCCCAGGTCGAAGCGCACTGGACGCCCGCAACGCGCGGCGTGCTGCTTGCCTCACCGTCCAATCCAACCGGCACGTCCATCGAACCGGACGAACTGGCGAAAATTGTCGATGTGGTGCGCGCGCACGGCGGTTTCACGATCGTCGACGAGATTTATCAGGGCTTGAGCTACGACGCGAAGCCAGTGTCGGCGCTGTCGCTGGGCGACGACGTGGTCACCGTGAACAGTTTCTCGAAGTACTTCAACATGACCGGCTGGCGGCTCGGCTGGCTCGTCGTCCCGCCCGCGATGGTCGCCACGATGGAGAAACTCTCGCAGAACCTCTTCATCTGCGCGTCGACGCTCGCGCAACATGCGGCGCTGGCGTGTTTTGAGCCGGCTACGCTTGCGATTTACGAATTGCGACGCCTGGAATTCGGGCGCAGGCGGGATTTCATCGTGCCGGCGCTGCGTTCGCTCGGTTTTGAAGTGCCGGTGGTGCCAGACGGTGCGTTCTATGTTTACGCCGATACGCGGCACGTCGCGCATCCCGCTGCCGGCGACAGCAGCGCGCTAACCCGTTCGATGCTGCACGACGCCGGCGTCGTGCTGGTGCCCGGCAACGATTTCGGTTTTCATGCGCCGAAGGACTATATCCGGCTGTCTTATGCAACTGCGTACTCGCAGCTTGAAGAGGCCGTGCAGCGGCTGGGAACGTTGTTTAAAGTTTGAGCAGCAGGCCAAGATCTCAGGAAAGCAGAAACTAAAAGGCCGTTCCAACGTGAGTTGGAACGGCCTTTTATCTTGCCCGGCCTTGGATCCACAGCCTGAGCGCGCCCTACTTCGTCATCAAATCAAGCGCCAAACTCCGCCGAGGCTACGTGCTTCGCTTGCGCGTCGGCATCGGCGGTGTCGTTGTGGTCGTGCGGTGCGGACGACTTGGTAGCCGGTGCGGTAATCGCCGGGGCGCCATCGAGCGTCACATGCAGGCGCTTTTCGCCCGCTCCCGAGCTCGACGACGGGGAAGCCGACGCCACCACCTGCTTGGGCGCAGGCTGTGCCGGCGCTTGCGGCGTGTTGATCGGCACATTGCGGCCGCGCGCCACGTCACGCAGGCGTGCACGTTCGGCCAGCACCTTCGCGCCGTAACCGCCGTCGTCCTGTGCCGTCGAACCCACGTAGAAGCGCAATCCGCCCGCCACCGACCCACCACGCGCGATGCAATCCTTCAGCACCAGCGCACCGACCTTGATGTTCGCGAGCGGCTCAAGCGCTGCGTGCGAACCGCCGAAGTACTGGAATTTGTCGGAGTGAACCTTCGACATCACCTGCATCAACCCTTGCGCGCCAACACCGCTTTCAGCGTACGGATTGAACCCCGACTCGATCGCCATCACGGACAGCAGCAACAGCGGATCGAGGCCGACTTCACGGCCGGTATCGAAGGCGGCTCTCACCAGTTCGCTGACCGGCTCCTGCGCCACGTGATAACGCCGCGAGATGAAGTTCGCCACCAGGTTTTGCTCGCGATCCGACACCAGCACGCGATCGTCGCGTGCATCGGCGACTACGCGCTGCGAGGAAATTGCGCTGGCGAGCGTCGAAACAGTCGGTAACGTGCGGGGATCGAGTCCATTCGGCGACACGGCGAGACTCAGGCCGCCGGTCAGCTTGCGGGTGCTGTCGTCGTCGCTGGCAGCGGCGCCGAGCGACGTCGTTTCGCCGTTACGCAACTCCTCTTCACGCCGATGACCGATCGCGAAGGGTGGCAGGGGTTGACCGGAGAGCAACCGGGCCGGGCCGGCTTGTACAGCAGCCGACACGAGCGGCATGAGTTTGGCGGCGAAGGAGCCGCGCCAGGCCGGAAGGAGCCAGAGTGCCAGCGCGGTAGCAACGGCCGCGCAACCAACCAGACAGAAAACCGTAAGACTCATGTGTTTGGCGCGACGCAGCACTGCGCGCAAATAAGGCGCCAGGCGAGCGTCGGGACGCCACGACAACCAAGCATTCATTGGATAGATCTCCCAAATTGCATGATTTCCGCAGATGAAAAACCTCAACAACCGGTCCACCACGCAGAAATCGACACCGCCAGCTCTGGGTTAGCCACGAGCGGTATCGGGAAAACGGCACAAACCGTTGGGGAAACCTGACCGGAACATTTCGTTTCCGGGTCCGCGCAGCACGAAAGACATGCCGGGGCGCGCACACAGGTCACCACGCGAAAAACCGGCGAAGAAGAGCGCCGGCAAGAAAACCAAAGCCTCGATTCACCGGACTAATCCCGGTGCAGGGGTGCAGGTGACGCCTCGCGTCGTTTCAAAAGACCTGTGGCAGTGGTAAAAAGTTTCAATTGGTGTTGTCAATGCCAAAGGATTCTAGCAGGCTCAAATGATCCGTCAATGCTGGTAATTGTAAAAGCTATGACTTTCAGTAATTATGAACACTGTTCAGGAGGGCAAGAGCGGCCTGCCAAGCCGCTTTCCAGCGGAAACATCGGAATTGTGCCGATATGTACTATGCCGCACCGACATTCACGCAGGTAAAATCGACAATCGCCCGCGCGCGCATGTTCTTCATTAGGTGCTTAAGCCGTAACATCAGCCGTCGCTTCTGCCATCCTCTGCCGCAGACCGCGCGTCCCCGCAGGCCTCCCTTCCCTTTAGCCGATGAAATACAAAGACCTGCGCGACTTCACCGCGCGCCTCGAAACGCTCGGCGAATTGCGCCGCATCAGTCAGCCGGTTTCCCCCGTTCTCGAAATGACCGAACTCTCCGACCGCGTGCTGCGTTCGGGCGGTCCTGCCTTGCTGTTCCAGGCGCCGACGGGACACTCCATGCCGGTGCTGGCCAACCTGTTCGGTACGCCGAGGCGCGTGGCGCTCGGAATGGGTATCGAGACGCAAGCTCAAGCGGCGGCCGACCCCAGTCTTCTCAGCGATAAAGCCGCGCTCGAGTCCCTGCGTGACGTCGGCCGGTTGCTGTCGGCGCTCAAGGAACCCGAGCCGCCGAAGGGACTGAAGGACGCCGGCAAGTTGCTGTCGCTGGCCAAGGCCGTCTGGGACATGGCGCCGAAAACCGTCAGTTCGCCGCCCTGCCAGGAAATCGTGTGGGAAGGCGCGGACGTCGATCTTGCGCGTCTTCCGATTCAGACGTGTTGGCCCGGAGATGCCGGTCCGCTCATCACATGGGGACTCACGGTCACACGCGGCCCGAACAAGACGCGGCAGAATCTTGGTATCTATCGGCAACAACTGATCGGGCGCAACAAATTGATCATGCGCTGGCTCGCCCACAGAGGCGGCGCGCTCGATTTCAGGGAGTTCGCGCTTGCCAATCCGGGCAAGCCGTATCCGGTAGCCGTGGTGCTCGGCGCCGATCCGGCAACCATTCTGGGTGCTGTGACGCCGGTGCCAGATTCGCTTTCCGAGTATCAATTCGCGGGCTTGTTGCGCGGCGCGAAGACCGAATTGGCGAAGTGCCTCACGCCGGGTGTCGATACGTTGCAGGTTCCGGCCCGTGCCGAGATCGTGCTCGAAGGTTTCATTTATCCGCAGAACGGTCCGGTTCCGGCGGCACCCGACGGCGCACCGCCAAGGCCATCGAAGACTGCGTCGGCGAAATACGAGCACGCGCTTGAAGGTCCGTACGGCGACCACACTGGCTATTACAACGAACAAGAGTGGTTCCCGGTCTTCACGGTCGAGAAGATCACGATGCGCCGCGACGCGCTCTATCACTCTACGTATACAGGCAAACCGCCCGACGAACCGGCCGTGCTCGGCGTCGCGCTCAACGAAGTGTTCGTGCCGCTGCTGCAAAAGCAGTTCACCGAGATCACCGACTTCTATTTGCCGCCCGAAGGTTGCAGCTACCGGATGGCGATTGTGCAGATCAAGAAGAGCTATCCGGGTCACGCGAAGCGCGTGATGTTCGGCGTCTGGAGCTTCCTGCGACAGTTCATGTATACGAAGTTCATCGTTGTGGTGGACGACGACGTGAACATCCGCGACTGGAAGGAGGTGATCTGGGCGATCACCACGCGCATCGATCCGTCGCGCGATACGGTGCTCGTCGATAACACGCCCATCGACTATCTCGATTTCGCGTCGCCGAAGGCGGGCTTGGGATCGAAGATGGGACTCGACGCCACCAACAAATGGCCCGGCGAAACGGACCGCGAATGGGGCCGGCCGATCGTGATGGACGATGCAGTGAAACGCCGCGTGGATGCGTTGTGGGACGAAATCGGCTTTTCAGGAGGGACGCGCTCATGAATGTCGCGGCGACGGTTTATCGAGGGGATCTGGTTGAAAACACACATGCCGCGCATGTGGCGGTTGTCGATGCCGAAGGCCGGTTGTTGTACGCGTTCGGCGATCCGGCGCGTTTGACGCTCGCGCGCTCCGCGGCGAAACCGGCGCAAGCGGTCGCCGTGCTGGAAACGGGCGCGCTGGAGCGTTTCGGTTTCGACGACGCCGATCTCGCGCTGATGTGCGCATCGCACAACAGCGAGCCGCGCCACATCGAGCGCACGCGCGCGATGCTGGCCAAGGCGCAAGTCACCGAAGCCGATCTTCAATGCGGCGGCCACGCGCCTTTGTCGGACGCGGTATGCAAGGAATGGATCAAGCGCGATTTCACGCCGACCGGCGTGTGCAGCAATTGCTCCGGAAAACACGCAGGCATGCTGGCGGGTGCGCGGGCGCTGGGCGCGGCGGTTATCGACTATCACTTGCCTGAGCATCCGCTGCAGGTTCGGGTCAAACGGACCGTTGCCGAGCTCTGCGATCTGCCGGATAACGGCGTGCAATGGGCTATCGACGGCTGCAATCTGCCTACGCCGGCCTTTCCGCTCGATCGGCTCGCGCGGCTGTTTGTGAAACTGGCAAATGCCAGCGCCGGGGCTGAAACCACGCCGCGCTCGAGAGCCCTCGCCCGGATCTATCGCGCGATGACGACGTACCCGGAGCTCGTCGCGGGCGAAGGCCGGTTCTGTACCACGTTGATGCGCGCCTTCGATGGCGAACTCGTCGGCAAAGTAGGCGCCGATGCGAGTTATGCGATCGGCGTGCGTAGTTCCGGTACACCCACTGGCATGCCCACCGGCACACCCACCGGCACGCACGGGGCGCTCGGCATTGCGGTCAAGGTGGAAGACGGCAACACGGCCGTGCTCTACGCAATCGTGGCTCATGTGCTCGAGCAACTCTCGATCGGCGACGAAACGCAGCGTGAAAAACTCGCCGCCTACCGACATCCGCCGATGCGCAACACGATGGGCATCGAGACGGGACGGTTGGTGGTATCTGTACCGCTCGAACGCGCTTAACCCGCAAGCGCCCGGCCGCTTGCCCCGGGCATGGTCGCGGGATGGAGAACGCGAAGCCGGACTAGCGGCTTCGCTCAATACAAAAAGAAGAAGGAACGCCTGGATGCATGTCTTGCCATTGCTGTCTGATGGATTTTTTCTGTCGCTGTCGCTGTGTCTCGATATTGGTATCGCAAACGTCGCGATCATCTCACTGACGCTCTCCCACGGATTCAAACCGGGCATGATGCTCGGCCTCGGCACCTGTTTCGGCGATCTCGCCTACGCCGCGCTTGCGCTTGGCGGCATGGCCGCGCTGCTCCGGTTCGACGCCGTGCGCTGGGTCGTGTGGATCGGCGGCGCAATCGTGCTGCTGTTCCTGACCTTCAAAATGGCGCGTGAAGCGCTTTATCCGGCATCGGCGCCACCAGTGGAAGGCGAACCCGATCTCACCACGCCGCGGCCCTCCCAGCTCCGCAGTTTCATGCGCGGCATGCTGCTGGCGGTGTCCTCGCCGAGTGCGATTCTCTGGTTCGCCGCCGTGGGTGGCGCACTGATCGCGAAAGCGGGCGCAACAGGCCCGGCGAGCGCGTCAGTGTTTCTCATCGGCTTCTTTTGCGGCGGGCTCGGCTGGACGCTCTTTATCTGCTCGCTCGCCAGTCACGGCCGCAAACGCGCCGGGACGGCGTTGCTGCGCGCGTGCCACGTTTTGTCGGCGGTGCTGTTCGCATACTTCTCGTACAGCGTGATCGTCAACGGCTATCACGACCTGATCGTGAACGGCGCATCGAGGCTCTGACGCCCTGGCGCCACACGATCACGCCAGGAACTGAGCGTATCGCGCCATGTCGACGTTGCCGCCGCTGACCAGCACGCCCACGCGCTTGCCCTTCACCGGCACGATGTTCTGCAGCACGGCGGCCGCGGCCAGGCATCCTGTTGGCTCGACCACCATCTTCATGCGCTCTGCGAAGAACTTCATGGTCTGTACAAGCTGGTCATCGCTGACGGTGACGACTCGGTCCACGTAGCGCTGCAGAATCGGAAAGTTGCATTCACCCACATGCGTGGACGCCGCGCCGTCGGCGATCGTGCGCGGCACCTCGATATGTACGATCTCGCCGCGTGCGAGCGATTGCTGGGCGTCGTTGCCCGCCTCCGGCTCCACGCCGATCACCGTACATGACGGGCTCAGTTCGGCCGCCGCCAGCGCGCATCCGGCGAGCAATCCACCGCCACCGAGGCACACGAACAGATAGTCCAGCGGCCCGGTTTCCTCGATGAGTTCCTTCGCCGACGTTCCCTGCCCCGCGATCACGTGCGGATGGTCGTAGGGTGGAATCAGAGTCATGCCGCGCTCTTGCGCGAGCTTTGCGCCGATTTCCTCGCGATTCTCGGTGTACCGGTCATAAGTGATCACCTCGCCGCCGTAACCGCGCGTGGCTTCCATCTTCGCGGCCGGCGCGTCCTCCGGCATGATGATCGTCGCCTTGATGCCCGCGATGCGCGCCGACAGCGCGATCGCCTGCGCATGATTGCCCGATGAATAAGTCAGGACGCCGGCCTGGCGCTGGGTATCGGAGAAATGCGAGATCGCGTTGAAAGCACCGCGAAACTTGAACGCGCCCATGCGCTGGAAGTTCTCGCACTTGAAGAACAGATTCGCGCCGCTAAGCGTGTCAGCGGTGCGGGAAGTCAATACAGGCGTGCGATGTGCAGCGCCGGCGATGCGCTCGGCGGCGTCGGCGACGTCGGCGTAGGTAGGTGCGGGAAGGATTGACATCGAAACTCAAGGGCGGCGGTTGAGGAACCGTCATTGTCCCAGCATCGTGGAGCGTTTGGAAAGCCGGTCGAATGGCCAAATACCTCCCGCGAGTGAGTGCCGCGCTTGCAGAACCCTGGCGCAAAATAAAACAGCGCAACGCCGGCTCATGCCCGCGTTGCGCTGTTTTCAGCAAATCTCAATGGTCAGATGCCCGACCTCGTCAAACATCGAACCTCAACGACGCCAGCCGCGGTCATAACCGCCGTGATATCCGTATCCATAACCGTCGTGGTAGTGACCACGCCAGTACGGACGGCCGTAATAACCACCATAACCACCGTAACCGCCCACCACCACAGCCGGCGGGCCATAAACCACAGGCGGCGGCGCATACACGACTGGACCGGGCGCGTAATACACCGGCGGGGGCGGCGCCGCATAGGCCGGATACGCCGGTGCGAAAGGCACCCCAATGCCGATACCCACCGAAACATGCGCCTGCGCGGCGCTCACAAAGCCTACGCCGAGTGCGGCGGCAGCCAGAATCTGGACGATCTTTTTCACTTTTATTCTCCGCGCCGCGGTCCTGTACACACGACCGGTTACCGCAACGACATGACTTCAATGTAGCTAAAAACCCTGAATCTCACCTTAAGCATTTGTTGCAAATTGCAATATGTACGGTCCTAAAAACGCGTTTCGTCTGGCGAATTTCAAGCCGCCGGGCAGCCCCGCTGGTGCTGGCGCGAACGCTTTATGAACCGGATTAAGGGTTTGCCGGGAAAGCCGGCACGCGCCCCCGCTGCGCGCGACACTATTCCGAATGTCACCAAAGTAATGATTCATTACACTTTGTCATTCGTGCGAGCCAAAAGGAAAAGCCCCGCCGACAAATAAGCGTCGAACGGGGCTTCTTCATACGATGCTGCTTTCTTGGCTAAACAGCCAGCTAGACGCTCAACCCACTTTCACATAGGCGAATTCGCGTGTCACGCTGGGTGGCACATAAGCCCCGCTGATTTTGACTCGAGGCGTGAGCCGTTTGCGCTGATCCCACCACTGACGCCGATTCGTCTGGCTGAGAAAACGCAGGTGTTTCCGATACGCAAAAATACTCATGGCGACCCCCAAACGTTGCAAAACAAGCACTGGCACTCATCGGCCAATAAGACCAACCCTGACTGTTCAGGCCCGATCGCAAGTTTGCTCGAGCCTCGCAAAACCGTTGGCGACGGTCTGCGGCGCGTTTTTATGGCGCCGGCGCCGTTGCGCGATACTTCATGGTGCGTTGCAAACGTGAAAACGCGCGACACCAAATTTCCTATGGAGCAAAAAACATGCCTTTTTCAACGGCTCCCCGTTTGGGGTTCGTCGGCGCGGGGCGTCTCGCGCGCTGCCTGGCGGCCATTTGGTCACGCGCGGGTTATCCGGTCACCGCGATCGCAAACCGTTCGGCTGCCTCGGCGCACGAATTCGCCAGCGAATTGCCAGGCTGTATCGTCGCCGACGATGCCAGTGCGGTCGCACAGCACGCCGATATCGTATTTCTAACAGTTCCAGATGACTCCATTGGTGCGACGGCGAACGCTTTGCAGCTGGATCACGCTCGCGGCCGCGCATTGGCCGTCGTGCATTGCAGCGGCGCCACGCCCGTCGATGTCCTCGCCTCGGCCCAGGCTCAGGGCGCCGATATCGGCGGATTCCATCCATTGTTCCTCTTCGGCGGACTGGCGAGCGACCAGACGCGCATTGCGGGCTGCTCGGTCACGATCGAAGCCAGCGGTCCCTTGCACGACACGCTCACGGCGCTAGCCCAGGCGCTCGGCTGCCATCCACTGTCGATTCCAGCAGGCGGCCGCCTGCTCTACCACGCCGCTGCGCACTACGCGGCCAGCTTCGCGCTATGTTCGCTGTCGGAGACGGTAACGCTCTGGAAGGAATTGGGTTTCGACGAGGACGACGCGTTGCGCGCGGTCCTGCCGATGCTCGCCGGCACCATCGAAACTGCGCGCGAAAAGGGTTTGGCGGGCGCGCTTGCAGGCCCGGTGTCCCGTGGCGATACAAGTATTGTCGTGAAGCAACTGGCGCTGCTGCAAAACCTCGGTGGCGACCACGCCACGCTTTATGCACTGATGTCGCGGCGCGCGGTCGCGCTGGCAAAACGCCGCGTGTCGCCGCCGCCCGCAGAGACGCTCGACGCGATGTCACACGCCATCGAGCTGGCACTGAACGGCGCCGCGCCGCATCTCGATTGATAGCCCGATTGATAGCCCCGATCCCGCGAGCATGGCTGGCCGCATGAGGACATCGGGCGCGGGGTATATGGCAACCCGCCCAAGCCGCCATCAAGCCATGCTATCGTGATGCCCGGCGCGCCAGTGTGGCAAAGCCGCCGAGGGGTTCGGCCGCCGTGCCCGGTCACCAGCAACAAGCGCTCAAAAGCGCGGTTCAAAACCTGGTTCAGGCCTGGATCCACGCGTTGACTGAATACGCGAGGATCCGGCTTCGGCTGCTACCCCCGACGCCGACCCATTCCAGCTACGAGAACGAACAATGATCAAGGTGAGCTTTTTTTATCCGTATCGCGAGAATGCGCGCTTCGATATCGACTACTACTGCACGAGCCATATGCCGTGGGTAGCGGGCTTGCTCGGCAGCGCAAGCAAAGGCTGGTCGGCGGATGCCGGGCTGGCGGGCGGCGCACCCGGTTCTGCGCCAACGTACATTGCGGCGGGCCATTTGCTGTTCGATTCCGTCGATGCCTTCACAGCCGCGGTCTCGCCCCACGTGAAAGCGTTCGCCGCGGACATCGTGAATTACTACCCCGAGGGCGGTCCGCCCGTCGTACAGATCGGCGACGTTCGCGCCGTTAACTGAAGTTAAAGCCGAGCGGTTTTCCGCGCCGGCTTTACTTGCCCTTGTGTCACCCCGCGCGGCCATGAGCGCCGCGCTTTTGCCTTGAAAAGGATTTGAGATGTTCGGCGAGATCGCCCGTTTTCTGCTCAACACCATCTTTACGCTGTTCGGCGCCGCGCTGCTGCTGCGCGCCTGGATGCAGGTTGTCCGCATGCCCCCGTACAACCCCGTTTCCAACGCGGTGATGCAAGCTACGAACTGGCTGGTCTTGCCGCTGCGCAAGATCTTGCCGGCGGCGAAAACCATCGACTGGGCGAGCATTGTCGCGGCGTTTCTTGCTGCGCTAGTGTTCATGATCCTGATGGTTTTACTCGCGGGCGTCGATCCCGCCGGCCTCGCGGCGCTGCTGCCCACGCTGCTTCTGGTCGCGGTGATCACCGTCATCAAATGGGCGCTGAATCTCATCATCTGGATGACGATCCTGATGGCATTGCTGTCGTGGCTAAATCCGCAATCCCCCGCCATGCCGCTGCTTTATCAGCTCACAGCGCCGTTTCTCGAACCGCTGCGGCGCGTGTTGCCGCGCATGGGCGGTATCGATTTGTCGCCCATCTTGTTGTTCGTGATCGTGCAGGTGCTGTTGATGGTCGTGACGCGGCTGGCCGTGAGCATGACCATGTTCGGGGTTTGATACGCGTCGATCACGAGTGACGTGTTGCGGTAAAGAGGGTATTCCGCGTAAAATCGCGGTCTCTGCGGGCGTCGTATAATGGTAATACCCTAGCTTCCCAAGCTAGAGCCGTGGGTTCGATTCCCATCGCCCGCTCCAGTTTTCGTTTTACAAAAAGCCGCCTTCGAAGGCGGCTTTTTGATTTACAGCAGCGCCAGGTTTTGCTCCCGTCATTTGCCTTCGGCGTGTGTTTCAAGCCTCTGCTCAACCCTCGAATCCGTCCTTTCAGATGATCCACGATCCCTCCTCCGACCACGACGAAAACGACGAAAACGACGAAAACGACGAAGCCGACGATACCAACGACAGCGAAGCGACGAATGCGGCAAGCACGCTTCGTCATCGGCGGATTCGTAGTTTCGTCACGCGTGCTGGACGGGTATCGACGGGACAGCGTCGCGCACTCGATGAATTCGGGCCACGCTTTGTCGTGCCGTTCGCGCCGCAGCCGCTCGACTGGGATGCCGCGTTCGGCCGCAGTGCGCCGCGCGTGCTGGAAATCGGCTTCGGCATGGGGGCGACAACGGCGGAAATCGCATCGGCGCGCCCCACCGATGACTTTCTCGGCGTCGAAGTGCATGAGCCGGGCGTGGGCGCGCTGCTCAAGCTGATCGGCGAACAGGGGCTGACGAACATTCGCGTCGTTCAGCACGACGCCGTGGAAGTGCTGGAACAGATGATCGCGGCAGGCAGCCTCGACGGCGTCCACATCTATTTCCCGGATCCGTGGCACAAGGCGCGTCACCATAAACGCCGGCTCATCCAGCCGAAATTCGTTGCGCTGCTCGTGTCGCGGCTCAAGCCGGGCGGTTATATCCATCTCGCCACCGACTGGCAGAACTATGCCGAGCAGATGCTCGAGGTGTTGTCGGCGGAGCCTGCGCTGGAAAACACGGCCGGCACGAATTACGCGCCACGGCCCGATTATCGTCCGGTCACAAAATTCGAGCGCCGCGGCTTGAAACTCGGTCATGGCGTATGGGATCTGGTTTTCAAACGCCGCTGAAAGTGGCCGCGAACTCGTCGCGAGGCCAAAGCAAAACAGGCCGTTCCAACCCACCTTGGAACGGCCTGTTTCGTATGCGTTTGCCGGCTTCGAATCCGTGGCCTTCAGATCACTCCGCCCAGCTCAGCCCGCCGCTATATCCGACGATCAGGATCAGCAGCCCGAAGCCGATCCGATACCACGCGAACGCCGTGAAATCGTGCGTGGCGACGTAACGCAACAGCCAGCGGATACAGACGAACGCGCTGATAAATGCAGCAACGAGCCCGACGATAAACAGCCCTAGCGAATCCACCGACAACGTCCGCCACTGCTTCGCCAACTCGTACAGGGTGGCGCCGAAAATAATGGGAATGGCGAGGAAGAATGAAAACTCGGTGGCGACTTTACGTTCCAGCCCGAACAACATTCCGCCGATGATCGTCGACCCCGAGCGCGACGTACCCGGAATCAGCGCGAAACATTGGGCGAGCCCGACCTTGAATGCATCGGCGTAAGAGAGATCGTCCACCGACCTCACCCGCGGCGCGACGTTCTTCTCGCGATGCCGCGCTTCCGCCCACAAGATCACGATCCCGCCCACGATCAGCGCCACCGAAACCGGCACCGGCGCGAACAAAACGGCCTTGATGTGCTTTTCGAACAGCAGGCCGAGCACAACCGCCGGAATGGTCGCGATGATTACGTTCAGCGCAAACCGGCGGGCTTTCGGCTGCGTAGGCAGCCCGGCCACGACCGAGCCGATCTTGCGCCGGTATTCCCACACAATAGCCAGGATCGCGCCAAACTGGATCACAACGTCGAAAGTCTTGGCCTGCGCGTTCGTGAAATTCAGCAAACTGCCGGCGACGATCAAGTGCCCCGTGCTCGATACCGGCAAAAACTCCGTCAAGCCCTCCACCACACCCAGAATCAGCGCCTTGCAAAACAGAATCCAGTCCATCGCTCCGCCCTTTTGGCATAGATTGGCTGTCGCCAGCCAACCGATTCAGGCACGCGCGCACAGGATTGCGCCAGGAAAAATTACTTCTCGACGATCTGCACGCGTATGCCGTTTGTAAGGACGGTGATTGTACCGGGTTCGTAATTAACACCGGCAAACTGTAATTGTTCGGGCTTGAATGTATAGATCGGATAACGGTCCAGGAACTGCGTCGCCATGACCGCACCGACCGCGTTGATTTGCTGGTTATATTGCGCAGCCTCGCCGGAGACCTGGGCGTCGTCGACGCTCGGCGACAGCAGGATGACCGAATGGCTGGGTGCGTCGTAAGTGAGTTGACTGGAAAGTGTAAAGACGCCGGTTACCGGATTCGGCATGAACGGCGTGGCAAGCCGCGCGTCGAGCCGAACGGTTATTCGGTTGCGATCGGGCGCAAGGCCGACCAGCGGATTGCTCAGCATGACATCGAAGATCTGCGATGCGGTGCGCTGCAGCGGAAACTTGCGTTGTACCGCTTCCTGGACCTGCGCCTGGCTGAACGTGTAGTGATCGGGGATGAACGGGAATATTGCAGCGCGCGCTTGAGTTCGCAGCGCCACCGCGCCCGCGCCGCCAAGGGCCGCGAGCAGGAACCGGCGCCGCTTCGGCGCAACGGCTTGAGTCATGCGAAATTCTCCAGTGACGTGAACTTGAATGATGAGCGTTCGACTGCCTATGCGCGCTCAGGTTGCGTATCGGCTTCCAGTTGCGTGAGCCAGGCCAGCGCATAGGCACGCGAGTCACCACACATGGACTCCGATGGTTGCAAGCCCGAGCAGCAGGCCGGCCTGCGAGGGTCGCCGAAAATTGCACAACGCAGATCCTCGCCAAGCTGGACGCAGCGCACACCGGCAGGCTTGCCGTTCGGCATGCCGGGAATCGCGCTGGAAATCGACGGCGCGATGCAGCACGCGCCGCAGCTTTCGCGACACGCGTGAACGGAGTTCGGATCGAGGGCGGTGGACATCGGTTCGTACTGTTTGGGCACATTGGGCAACCCGTCATTGTGCCACTGCGCGACTGCGGCGTTGTCACGCGAGAATGGCGGAAACGCGTTGGCTATTTCTTCGCGCCGGCGGCGCCTTCTGCACTCTCCCCGCTTTCCACCGTGGCCTTGCGGGGACGTCCGCCACGCGCGCCGTTCACGCGCGCCGCGGCCGCTTTGGAAGCGCTGCGGCTGGCCCCGCCCGCCTTACCCAGCCGCTGAGCCATGAACGACCGCGTTCCCAAGGCGCCAGCGACTAACGGAGCCACGAGAATATCGGCGTCGACGGCGGGAAAATACAAACCCATGCCCGACGCCGTGATCTCGATCGTTGTCAGATCGTTGTCCGAAGCGTTTTCCAAACCCTGAATGATCCGCGCGGGAATTGCAAACGACGCGCCGTTCGACAGTTCGATCGCAACCCCGCCGTCCAGCGGATTAAAGCTTACGGAAATGGCGACCAGATTTTCGGCGACATGCTTTCTCATTCGCTCTTCGGCTTCGCGCATCTGGCGTTCGGCGAGATCAACAAAAGCCGTCATGAAGTGTTTTCCATTCAGTGCAGAGCGAGCCGACCACGTTTTGCATCCGGCGAGCGAAGGTGTTTGCGTCAACTTGCGAAAAACCATGATTCTTTTGCAGGGCCGGCGCTCCCACCGGACAGTTCAGGTCGAATATGGCATGTTGCCGGCCATCAAGGACATGCACATGCGCAGGGCGATGGTCGTTCAGATAAATCACGACGCGCACAGCGCCGATGCGGAAAATCGTTGGCATGTAGTCACTCTATCCATTGGCCGTGTGCCAGTAAGCCCAAACGCTTGGGTTTTTCGTGAAATCGTTGTTTTCCACTGCAAAACATAGCCCGCAGGGACTGTCCAAGCTTAGGCAGGAAGCGATCACGGCGCTATCAGCCGAATGGCCGAGGGGCCCGGTTTATCGAGCGCGCAGCGCGCCCAAGTCGAGTATTTATTAGTGGGCTGGCTTAGAATGACAGCCACTTTTGGGCAAGTGCCGCAAGGGTCGCAAGGCATTACATCGAGGGCGTCAGCACGGTGGATCCGCGACGCCATTGCGCGAACGACCGCTTCTTGCGCCTCATCCACAGTTGTTGTTGTCCGCGCCCTCTTGCCCGCTTTTGTAGCCCGTCACTTTTGCAGCCCGTCACGTCACCGGTTATCTCGACATCATGCCCATCACCTCGCCTCAGTTCGCACCGCTCGCGCAACTCTCCGCCGCTCTTCGCGACGGCAAAACCACCAGCCGCCAGTTGGTGGAGCAGGCGCTCGAGCGCATTGCAGATCCTTCGGGACAGGGATCGGTTTGCTTCCTGCATGTCGACACGGAACGCGCCCGCGCTGCCGCCGATGCCCACGACGCATTGCGCCGTGCAGGCACCGTGCTCTCGCCGCTGGCGGGCATTCCTGTGTCGATCAAGGATCTCTTCGACATCGAAGGCCAGGTGACACGTGCGGGCTCCCGTGTACTGGCCGACGCCCTGCCGGCCAAGGCCGACGCCGTCGCCGTTGCAAGGCTGCGGCGAGCGGGCGGCGTGATCGTCGGGCGCACCAACATGAGCGAGTTCGCGTTCTCCGGGCTCGGGCTGAACCCGCATTACGGGACGCCGCGCTCGCCGTATCGGAGGGATGTGGCAGGCGATGAACGGATTGCCGGCGGCTCGTCGTCGGGAGCGGCAGCATCGGTGGCGGACGGCATGGCGGCCATCGCGCTCGGCACCGACACCGGCGGCTCCATCCGTATTCCCGCCGCGCTCTGCGGGCTCACCGGCTTTAAGCCGACCGCCGACCGCGTGCCCACGCAAGGCGGTGTGCCGCTGTCCACCACGCTTGATTCGTTCGGGCCTATCGGGTTATCGGTGGCGTGCTGCGCGCTCGTCGACCGCATCCTCGCCGGCCGCGATACCGGCGTGCCTGCCACCCGGCCGCTGGACGGCGTGCGTCTCGGCGTGCTGACGAACTACGTGATGGACGGCGTCGACGAGACGGTCGCCAGCGCCTACTCCGCCGCGATCGGTCATCTGTCGGCAGCGGGCGCGCTCGTGGAAGACGTGCGTTTCGCGCCGCTCGACCGGCTGGGCGAAATCAATCGTTTCAGCTTTGCGTCCGTCGAAGCTTACGCATGGCATCGGCCGCTGCTACAGGCTCATGCCGACCAATACGATCCGCGCGTCCGCGTGCGCATCTTGAAAGGCCAGCCTGCCAGCGCCGCCGATTACATCGACTTGTTGCAGGCGCGCGCCGCGATGATCGAGCAGGCGCGCACGCTGTGGCAGCGGTTCGACGCCATCGTGTGCCCGACTGTGCCGGTCGTGCCGCCACGCGTGGCCGACCTCGAACACGACGACGAAGCGTTCGGCCGTACCAACGCGCTGATCCTGCGCAATCCGTCCGTCTTCAATTTCCTCGATAGTTGCGCGCTGTCGCTGCCGTGCCATCCGCGCGGTGAGGCGCCCGTCGGCCTCATGCTGGCCGGAGCGCCGTTTGGCGACGACGCGCTGCTGTCCATCGGCCGCGCGGTCGAAGCGGTACTCGAAACAACCCGCTGAGCCGCTCATGCCGCACCTGAAACCGCCCGGCGACCGCGATCGCGATAGAATTCCGTCGCCGGATATACCCTTTCAGGTGTTTTTTTCTCGAACGATTCGGAAAGATATGAACAACTCCTTGAACCATTTCACTATGCACCACGCCGATCGCGGCATTCGCCGCGAACGACGGTTGTTGGTTTTGCTCGCTGTGATCTGTCTTGGCCTCGTTGGCGGGGCGCTCTATCTTCAATTCGTCAAAGGCGAAGATCCCTGCCCGCTGTGCATCATTCAACGATACTTTTTCGTGCTGATCGCGGTCTTTGCCTTACTCGGTGCTTCGTTCAGGGGATGGCGTGGGATCGCGTTGCTCGAGACGCTGGTTGCACTGTCCGCTCTCGGGGGCATGGTAGCAGCCGCACGGCATGTTTATGTGCAGGCGCATCCGGGATTTAGCTGTGGGTTCGACGCACTTCAGCCAGTCGTGGATTCTCTTCCGCCCGCGCAGTGGCTTCCCCAGGTGTTCAAGGTAGCCGGGCTTTGCGAAACACCCTATCCGCCAATCTTGGGGCTCTCGCTTCCGCAGTGGGGCCTTATCGGCTTTGTTGTAATCTTCCTGGCTGTCGCCGGGAGTTTGTGGGGCAAGCGGAGATTGCGAGCTGGTTGAGTGCGGTTCCCGGGCGGTTCGGATCTTCGCCCGGCTGCTCGTCCCGCTTTCCGCAAAGATTGGCGCCGCGTGCGCAGGGCCCGTCAGGCTTTTGCCCGCTACACGCTTCTATCGAAGCCCTCTCGCGTCATCCGCACCCGTCAAGCTTGCGCGTCACTATCTACCAACGCCCCCACCTCGCCCCTCCCGTTTCGTCTCGACGACCGTCCGTATAGGTTTTCGACGTTTTTTCTCCTACCCACATTCGGCTGTTCACATAGTCTTGATACGTTCACCGGAATCTTTTCGAGATATTGCGGTGATATCTTTATTTCTGGATGGCGATCCACGTGCGCAGTTTCGGCCTGATTCTTTTGAATCCTGACGCCGATCTCGCGTAACGCGCGCCCGATCCGCAATGTCTCGGACTTCTATATGACAACGCAAACCATCCGGTTCTTCCAGCACAACGCCATTCGCGAAGTGCACGACGTACCCGCTTCCCGCACCGTGCTCCAGCATTTGCGCGAGCACGACCAATGCACCGGCACCAAAGAGGGTTGCGCCGAAGGCGACTGCGGCGCCTGCACGGTAGTCATTGGCGAACTGGATGCGGACGGCCAGCCCGTGCTCAAGGCTGTCAACGCCTGTATCCAGTTCATGCCGACGCTCGACGGCCGGGCACTCTTCACTGTGGAGGACCTGCGGGCCAAGGACGGCACGCTGCATCCGGTCCAGCAAGCCATGGTCGATTGCCACGGTTCGCAATGCGGCTTCTGTACGCCCGGTTTCGTCATGTCGATGTGGGCGCTTTACCAGAATCAGCCCGCCGATGCCGGTCTTCCCACGCGCGACGAAATCAACGCCGCCCTCTCCGGCAATCTCTGCCGATGCACCGGCTATCGGCCGATCGTGGATGCGTCGCAGAAAATGTTCGAGTACCCTCGCGCGCCGCTCGATCGCGAGAAGCTCAAAGACCAGCTCGAATCCATCCAGCGCAAGGAAACGCTCGAATATTGCGCGCCCGACGCGCGCGGCGCCGCGTTCGGTCACCCAACGTTCTTCGCGCCGGTCTCGCTCGCCGAATTCGCCCGGCTGCGCGCCGAGCATCCGGATGCACGCATCCTGGCCGGCAGCACCGACGTCGGCCTGTGGGTCACCAAGCAGTTCCGCAATCTCGGCGACGTTCTGTATATCGGCAATGTGACCGAACTCAAGTCGATCACCCGCGACGGCCAATGGCTGACCATCGGCGCTGCGGCCTCGCTGGAAGACTCGTATGGCGCGCTCTCGGCCGTGTATCCGGAACTCGCGGAATTGTGGACGCGCTTCGCCTCGCGGCCCATTCGCAACGCCGGCACACTCGGCGGCAACGTGGCGAACGGTTCGCCCATCGGCGATTCCATGCCCGCGCTGATCGCACTCGATGCCGAAATCGTCCTGCAGAAAGCCGCCAAGATCCGCACGCTGGCGCTCGATGCCTTCTATCTCGGTTATCAGAAAACCGCGTTGGAACCTGGCGAATTCGTTGCCGGAATTCGTGTGCCGCTGCCATCGGCGAAATTGCGCTTCCGGACTTACAAGATATCCAAGCGCTACGACCAGGACATCTCGGCCGTGTGCGCCGCGTTCGCCGTGACGCTCGACGGTACACGTGTGAGCGCCGCGCGTTTCGCGTTCGGCGGCATGGCGGCGACGCCCAAGCGGGCATCGAATGCGGAAGCGGTTTTGCTGGATCAGGAGTGGAACGAGGCGAACGTGGAAGCTGCCATGCGCGCGCTGGATATCGATTTCCAGCCGCTCACCGACATGCGCGCGTCGAGCGCGTATCGCAGCAAAGTGGCGCGCAACGTACTGTGGCGCTTCTTCCTGGAGACCCGTGAAGATTCGCCGCTCGCACTCCACGACGTCAACGCATTCGCGTTCGACGTGCAATGAGCGGCACCTCGCCGCATAACGCTGCACCAAGCACCAAGGACCACGCGATGAACAAGCGTACCGATCCCCTTCTCGACAGCGCCGCCCACGGCGAAATCACCGCGCGCGCGGGCGAAAAATCCGACGCCGCATCGGCGAAAAAGCCGGAGCGCGCGGCGATCGGCGTCGGCTTGCCGCACGAATCGGCGAACCTGCATGTCAGCGGCGAAGCGACCTACGTGGATGACATCGGCGAACTGCGCGGCACGCTGCACGCCGCGCTCGGCCTGTCGCGGCATGCGCATGCGCGCATCGTGTCGGTCAATCTCGACCTCGTGCTGGCCGCGCCCGGCGTGATTGCCGTGTTCACTGCCGACGACATCCCCGGCGAGAACAATTGCGGCCCCGTGCTCCACGACGACCCGATCCTCGCGAAAGACGAGGTGCTGTATCTGGGACAACCGGTGTTCGTGGTGATCGCGGAAACGCACGATCTCGCGCGCCGCGCGGCAGCACTGGCCAAGAGCGAAGAAGTGATCCGATATGAACCGCTCGAAGCCATCCTGACGCCGCGCGACGCTAAAGCGAAACAGCAGTTCGTGCTGCCGCCGCTGCATTTGAAACGCGGCGATCCCGACGGAAAAATCGCGGCGGCGGCGCATCGGTTGCAAGGCGAATTCGAAGTCGGCGGGCAGGAGCAGTTCTATCTCGAAGGGCAGATTGCGTACGCCATTCCGAAAGAACTGGACGGCATGCTTGTCTACAGTTCCACGCAGCACCCGAGCGAAATGCAGCATCTGGTCGCGCACATGCTCGACTGGCCGACGCACAACGTCATTTGCGAATGCCGCCGGATGGGTGGTGGTTTTGGCGGCAAGGAATCGCAGTCGGGCATCTTTGCCTGCATCGCATCGCTGGCTGCTCACTTGCTGCATCGGCCGGTGAAACTGCGCGCCGATCGCGACGACGACTTCATGATCACCGGCAAACGCCACGACGCGATCTACACCTACGAAGCGGGTTTCGATGACGACGGCCGCTTGCAAGGCGCACGCGTTGAAATTGCGTTGCGTGCGGGTTATTCGGCGGATTTGTCGGGCGCGGTGGCCACGCGCGCGGTCTGTCACTTCGACAATGCGTACTACCTGCAGGACGTCGATATCACAGCCCTCTGCTGCCGCACCAATACGCAGTCGAACACGGCGTTTCGCGGTTTCGGCGGTCCGCAAGGTGCACTCGTGATGGAAGTGATGATGGATGAAATCGCGCACCGGCTCAAGCGCGATCCCGTCGATGTCCGTCGCGTGAACTACTACGGCATCGACGAGCGCAACGTGACGCCGTACGGACAAACCGTGGAAGACAACGTGATCGCGCCGTTGACCGATGAACTGGTTACATCGAGTGCGTATGTGCAGCGGCGAAAGGCTATTGCCGCGTTCAATAAAACGAGTCCCGTGCTCAAGCGCGGTATTGCGTTCACGCCGGTCAAGTTCGGCATCTCGTTCAACGTGCCGTTCCTGAACCAGGCTGGCGCGCTGGTGCATGTCTATAAAGATGGCTCCGCGCTCGTCAATCACGGCGGCACCGAGATGGGCCAGGGTCTGAACACCAAGGTCGCGCAGGTCGTGGCGAATGCGCTGGGCGTGCCGTTGTCGCGGGTCCGCGTGACCGCCACCGATACCTCGAAGATCGCGAATACATCAGCGACGGCAGCGTCCACCGGCAGCGACCTGAACGGCAAGGCGGCAGAAGCCGCCGCGCTCACCATTCGCGGGCGGCTGGCGGAACTTGCCGCAAAACAGCTTGGTGGACGTGCCGAAGACGTGCGCTTCCATAACGGCGTGGTCGAATCGAATGGCGGTCAGATGCCTTTCGATCAACTCGTCGGCGCGGCGTATCTGGCGCGTGTGCAGTTGTGGTCGGACGGTTTCTACGCCACGCCGAAGGTCAACTGGGATTCGAAAACGCTGACCGGCCAGCCCTTCTACTACTTTGCCTACGGTGCAGCTATCTCGGAAGTGGTCGTCGATACGCTCACCGGCGAATGGCGCTTGTTGCGCACGGACATCCTCCATGACGCGGGACAGTCGATCAATCCCGCACTCGATATCGGTCAGGTGGAAGGCGGTTTCGTGCAGGGCATGGGCTGGCTGACGACAGAAGAACTCTGGTGGAATCGCGACGGCCGTCTGATGACGCACGCGCCGTCCACCTACAAGATTCCATCGGTGAGCGACATCCCCGCCGCCATGAACGTCGCGCTCTACGATAACCAGAACGTCGAACCAACCGTGTTCCGGTCAAAGGCCGTGGGTGAACCGCCGTTGCTGCTGGGCTTCTCGGTGTTGCTCGCGATCCGCGCGGCGATTGCATCGGCGGCGCCCGACTGCGCCGACGCGCCTGCGTTGCGCGCCCCGGCCACCCCGGAATCGATACTGAACGCGCTGGATGCACAGGCGTCGAAGAAAGCGATTGCGGCGGCTGCGGACATCGCCCAGCCGGCGCCGGTCAACTAGTCTTTAGAACGGAGCCTATTCGATGCAAGCCTGGCTGCGCGATCTGCAACACCTGCTCGCACACGGTGACGCCGTCGTGCTGGTGACGGTCGCACGCGTGGAAGGCTCGGCGCCGCGCGAAGCGGGCACAAAGATGATCGTCACACGCGACGACGCACGCCATACGATCGGCGGCGGCCATCTGGAATGGAAGGCCATCGAAACAGCGCGGCAGGTGCTGAAAGACGGCGCACGCAGTCCGCATATGCGGCGGCTCGAGCGTTTCGCGCTCGGCCCGAGCCTTGGCCAATGTTGTGGCGGTGCGGTTGTGCTGGCGTTCGAGCGCCTGGATATTAGCGATCTTGGCTGGGTCACGTCGCTGAGCAAACGCATGACGCAGGGACTATCCACCGTGCGCAGCGTCGGTTTCGGCCCGGCTCCGGACGGCGTCATGATCTCCGATCCCGAACCGGGCGTAGCCGGCCCCGATTGTTTGCTTTGGGACGGCGCGGGTTTCGACGAAAGCGGTGCGTTGCTGACCGAAACCATCGCGTTGCGCGAGTTTCCGGTGGTGCTGTTTGGCGCCGGTCACGTGGGCGCGGCGATCATCAAGGTGCTCGCCAATCTGCCCTTCCGCGTGATCTGGGTCGACGAGCGCGATGAAACCTTCCCGCCCATTGATCGTCTCCCCGAAAACGTCGCGATGGACGCCAGCGGAATCCCGGAAGCCGCCGTTGACGAAGCGCCGGCCAACAGCTACTTCCTCGTGATGACGCATAACCATGCGCTCGATCTCGCACTCGCCGAACGCATCCTCAGGCGTGGCGACTTCGCGTTCTTCGGCATGATTGGCTCGCATACGAAGAAGGTGCAGTTCGAGCGCCGGCTGGCGGCGCGCGGCATCGACCCCATGCGCATCGGCCGCATGACATGTCCCATTGGCGTACCCGGCATTGCCGACAAAGCGCCGGAAATGATTGCCGTATCGGTTGCAGCACAGTTGCTGCAGAAGGTCGAGGAACGCGCCGCGCACAGCTACAATTCCGCGCAGCATCCGCAAACCGCGTGATCTAGACCTTTTAAAGCACACGATAAGCATGAATTCCACTCTCGCCGACAAGATCGCCCGCGCACCCAAGGCCGAACTGCACATTCACATCGAAGGTTCGCTCGAACCCGAGCTGATCTTCGAACTCGCGAAACGCAACGGCGTGACGCTTGCGTACGACTCCATCGAAGCGTTGCGCGCGGCCTACGCATTCACCGACCTCCAATCGTTCCTCGATATTTACTACGCCGGCGCGAGCGTGTTGCTGCACGAGCGCGATTTCCACGACATGACCATGGCGTACGTAGAACGCGCGCTCGCCGATCATGTCACGCACACCGAAATTTTCTTCGATCCGCAGACGCACACTGAACGCGGTGTATCGATTGCCACGGCCGTTGCGGGTATCGAAAGCGCGCTGGCCGAAGGTGAGCGGCGCGGTATGACGAGCAAGCTGATCCTGTGTTTCCTGCGTCATCTGCCGGAAGAAGATGCGCTCAAGACCTTCGACGAAGCGCTGCCCTTGTTCGATCAATACAAGCATCGGCTGATTGGCGTTGGGCTGGATTCGTCGGAGCGCGGCCATCCGCCTTCGAAGTTCGAACGCGTATTCGCGAAGGCACGGGAGAAAGGGTTAAAACTCGTGGCGCACGCGGGCGAAGAAGGTCCGCCGGCGTATGTGTACGAAGCGCTCGACCTGCTGAAAGTGGATCGCGTCGATCACGGCGTGCGCAGCATGGAAGACCCGGCGCTGGTCGCTCGCCTCGCCGATGCCCGCATCGCACTGACCGTCTGTCCGCTGTCGAACCTGAAGCTGCGCGTCTTCGACGACATGACCCAACACACGCTCAAGGCGCTGTTGGATCAGGGCGTGGCCGTGATGATCAACTCCGACGACCCCGCGTATTTCGGCGGCTACGTGAACGCCAACTACTTCGCTATCACCGAAGCACTCAATCTCACCGACGCCGAGGTCTACACGCTGCTCAAGAACAGCCTGGAAGCGTCGTTCGTTACTGAAGCCGAACGCAATGCGATGGTCGCCGAACTCGACGCCTACTGGCACGCAGCAGCTTGAACGAGAACGCCATGGCAACGATTACCAACGAGACAACCACGCTCGAGCGTCTCTTCGGCATCCGCTCGGCGGGTTCGCGGACCAAGACAGAGATTGTCGCGGGCATCACGACCTTCCTCACGGCGATGTACATCATCGTCGTCAATCCGGGGATTCTGTCGCAGGCGGGCATCCCCTTCCCGGCGGCGCTCACGGCTACCGTGATTGTCAGTTTTCTCGGCAGTTGCGCGATGGGTCTGTACGCGCGTAACCCGGTTCTCGTCGCGCCGGGCATGGGCATGAACGCGCTGTTCGCGTTCGTGATGGTTCATGCCGGCAAGATGCCCTGGCAGACGGCGCTCGGCTGCGTGTTCTGGGCCGGCGTGATCTTCGCGGTGCTTGCGGCGTTCAACGCGCGCAAGCTTGTCGTCGATGCGATTCCGGCGAATCTGCGTCACGCCGTGTCGTGTGGCATCGGGCTGTTTATCAGCCTGATCGGATTGGTCAACGCGAAGTTCGTGGTCAGCGATCCCGTGACGATCGTGCATTCGGCGTCGCTGAATCCGGTGGTGATCACGTTTCTGATCGGTCTTGCCGTGACCACCATCCTGGTCGCGCGACGCGTGACCGGCGCCCTGATGCTCGGCATCATTTTCACAACCGTGATCTCGATTCCCATCGGCCGCTTCTGGGGCGACGGCACCGCTTACTGGCCCGCTGCAATCGCCACGAAAACGCTCGTGAACTGGAACGGCCTCTTCTCGGCGCCGGACTTCTCGGCAGTCGGTCAACTCGATCTGCTCGGCTCACTGAAGCTGGTCTACTGGCCCTTCATCTTCGTGATGCTGTTCACGTCTTTCTTCGATGCGCTCTCCACCTTCATGGCGATCTCGGAAGCCGGCAAGCTCTACGACGAAGATGGCAACCCGCGCAACATCCGCCAGTCGATGATGGTCGATTCGTTCGCCGCGCTCGTTTCCGCGCCGCTCGGCACGAGTCCGGCGAATGCGTACATAGAATCGGCGGCGGGGATTTCTGCGGGTGGCCGCACGGGGCTGGTCGCGGTCGTGGCGGGTTTGTGTTTCCTGCCCTTCCTGTTCCTCTCGCCGCTGCTCTCGCTGGTGCCGGCTATCGCGACCGCGCCTGCGCTCGTGCTGGTCGGCGTGTTCATGATGGAGTCGATCACGAAGATCGAATGGGACCGCTTCGACGAAGCCATTCCAGCCTTCCTCGCGATGATCCTGATCCCGCTGACCTATTCGATCACCGATGGCATCGCGTACGGTTTCCTCGCGTTCGTCGTGATCAAGTCGTTCACTGGCCGCGGAAAAGAAATCAAGCCGGCGATGTGGATTGTCGCCGCGCTGTCGTTGCTGTTATTGACACAGCTATAAATACGCTTCACTGGAGACGTTTCAACCATGACTCAGACCGCCTACCGCGCGCAGCTTCTCACTTTCCGGGACGACCCTGCTTTCTCCGACAATAACGCCGTGCACGAAACCGACGGCCTGTTGCTGGTGGAAGATGGCCGCGTGGTGGTGGCGGGCGCGTATGCGGCGTTTCGCGACCAGATTGCGCCGGACGCCGAGATAAAAGATCTGCGCGACAAGCTGATCGTGCCGGGTTTTATCGACTCGCACATTCACTATCCGCAGACCGACATGATCGCCTCTCCTGCGCCGGGTCTCCTGCCATGGTTGAACACCTATACGTTTCCGACCGAGCGCAAGTTCGAGGACCCGGCGTATGCGCGGGAAACGGCGGGCTTTTTCATCGATGAGCTGCTCGCTTGCGGCACGACCACGGCGCTCGTGTATTGCACGGTCCACAAGCAATCCGCCGATGCCCTCTTCAGCGAAAGCGAGTCGCGCAACCTGCGCATGATCGCGGGCAAAGTGCTGATGGATCGCAACTGCCCGGAGTATCTGCGCGACACAGCGCAATCGGGCTACGACGACAGCGCCGAACTCATCGCCCGCTGGCACGGCCGGGGACGGCAGGAATACGCGCTGACGCCGCGTTTCGCACCGACCTCCACGGAAGCGCAACTTGAAGCCTGCGCGGTGCTCGCGCGCAAGCATCAGGACGTGTACATCCAGAGCCATGTCGCGGAAAACACCGACGAAATCAAGTGGGTCGAAAGCCTGTTCCCGGGGCATCGGAGCTATCTAGACATCTACGATCACTACGACCTGCTGCGTCGGCGCGCGGTCTACGGCCACTGCATTTATCTCGACGATACCGACCGCCAGCGCATGGCCGAAACCGGCGCGGTAGCGTCGCATTGCCCGACATCGAACCTGTTCCTCGGCAGCGGTTTGTTCGATATCGAAAAGGCTAGTGCCGCGAAGATGCCGGTGGCGCTTGCAACCGACGTAGGCGGCGGCACGACGTTTTCAATGTTGCAAACCATGGGCGAAGCGCACAAGATCGCGCGCCTGACGGGCCATCACCTGACCGCGGTGCGGATGTTCTGGCTGGCGACCACGGGCGCGGCGCAAGTGCTCGACATGTCAGACAGGGTCGGGACGCTCAAGCCCGGCAGCGAAGCGGATTTCGTTGTGCTGGACCCCGCCGGCACGCCCCTGCTCGCACGCCGGACGGCGCGGGCCGAATCGCTGGAAGAACTGCTGTTCGCATTCGCGATGCTAGGCGACGACCGCGCCGTGTTCGAGACGTATGCGGCGGGGAAATGCGTGCATCGGCGAGAGGCGCGGCGCGCGGCAGTACCGGAGTTGGCAGCGGCTTGAGGGTTGTTGGTTCGGCGGAGAAAGCGCCCCTCGGGTTGTATGAACGACTCGCGTCCACCGAACGCGAGTCATGAACACTATTTGGCGCTCGCGGCCTTCACCACTGAAGGGGTCGTTTGCGTATTGATACGCCGTAACCTCGCTTGACCAGCGTTGATGCAGCGGGTTCAAGCGCTTTATCCAACGCTTAAGCAGTTCACCTTAATTCCGCTGAGGATTGCCTATCAGCCGGATTTTAATCGCAAACCAAACAAGACCCGTTCCGCGCGAAGCCTTTCGAGACGGGCTCTAAGCACTTGTTTAAGCACGCTTTCCTGCTTCCCGTTACAGTTTAGCCTTTTGGCAACGCCCGAGCGCGTATCCACTGTTCATGAAGTCACCCGCACAAGCCGTCCGCATCGGTTTATTCATACTCATTGCAGCATCGTCCGCGCACGCTTCAGCCTACGCGCTGGATTCCCAACTCGACTGCAAATCGACAGCGCACGCGTTCATCGCGCCGCTTCAGGAAAACCACGCCATAGAAACCACGCCGATGCGCGTGGAATCCAACTCCATCAACGCGTTCAAGCCAACCCACGGAAGTCACCTTACAGCGTTCGATTTCGGCGTGTTCGCGGTGGTCGGGTATCAGAAGGACGACGCGATCTTCAAGCAGGGCAGCGGCGAACCGATCGCCGATTCAGCCTACGGCGCGGTCGTGATCGGCGGGGAAGATTCGGTCAAGGAAAAGGTCCGGGCAGCCGGCAGCGGCGCCGTGATCCATCACGTCGCGCCCTTCATCACCGCGATTTTCTGCAACCGCGATTGACCGCGTCACCAGGCAAAGGGCCGCGCCCAACATCGGTTGGCCGCGGCCCTTTGTTAGCCTTTTGCTAACGGCAGATGCCCGGGCCGGATCAGCGCAGCATCTTCGCAATCGAACCAAGCAGGCGATCGATGTCACACGTAGTCAGCGCGCCCATCGTCGAGATGCGGAACAACTCGTTCGACAGTGCTCCCTGTCCCGCGTAAATCACGAAACCCTCGGTTTTCAAGCTGTCGTGCAGAACCGCATAGGTCATTCCCGCCGGCAGCCGGTATGCCCGCAACACGACGGACGACTCACCCGCCGGCAACGCGGCTTCAATACCCAACGCAGCCAGTCCTCCACGTGCTTGTTCAGCCAGCGCAGCATAGCGAGCGTGACGGGCCTGCAAACCGCCCTCCTCCTCGAACTCGCGCAAGGCTTCAACCAGCGCGTAATACGCATGCACGGACGGCGTGAACGGCGTGTTGCGCTCGTCCTGCAGCTTCGCAAGGCGCGTGATGCCGAGGTAATACGTGCGGCTCGCGGCATGCTTCAGCGCATCGCGTTTTGCAATCACGAACGCCGCGCCCGGCACGCCGTGCAGGCATTTATTCGCCGTCGCCGCGACCGCAGTAATCCCACCACCATCGAAGTCGATATGCTCCGCGCCGAAACTGCTCACGCCATCTAGTAACAAGCCGATGCCACGCGCTTTACACGCCGCGCTGAGCCGGTCGATCTCATTCAAACGGCCCGTTGTCGTCTCATGATGGATGATCGCGACATTGGTAAAACCGTCGAGTTTGCGGATAATCGCGTCGGTGTCCGGCGCTTCCATCCACGCGTACTTCACGACCTCATGATCGATCCGATACTGCTGCGCAATCTGCGCGATCCGTTCGCCATACACGCCGTTTTCGACAATCAGCAGGCGCCCGCCTTCCGGTACCATCCCCGCGATCATGCTTTCGACGGCAGCCGTGCCCGAACCGGTCATCAAGACAGCCGTCCAGACGGCGGGATCGAGGGCATAGGTTGCGAGCAAGCGCGAACGTGCTTCGTCCTGCAGATCGAAAAACTCCGGCTCGCGGTGGCACAAGTCGGTTTGCAGCAGGCTATTTCGCACGCGTTCGGTCAGCGTGACGGGGCCAGGATTGAGCAACAGCATGATTAGCGTCCGATATGGGTTTGCAACCGGCGACGCACGTCTTCCGGCGTGATCGACGGCCGTGGCAAGTCGCTGGGCGTGCCTGTGTTGATCGATAGCCGGGCGAAACGCACGCCGTCGATATCCTTCGCTTCGAACAAGCGGTCGATGACGGAAAGATCGTCGCCGTCGAGCGCCAACGCGTACCCGCACGCCGAAGCAATGCGCGCAAACTCGATCCCCTGCGACACCGTCGCCTGAGCGCCGGTCGATTCGTGCGCGCCGTTGTCCAGCAGCAAGTGCGTGAGGTTGGACGGCCCATAAGCGCCAAGCGTGGCGAACACGCCCATGCGCATCAAGGCGGCGCCGTCGCCGTCGAGCGCAACCACCAACAGGTCCGGCCGCGACAACGCGAGGCCGAGCGCCATGGGCGTGACGCATCCCATCGATCCGACCAGATACACCTGGTTCTCGCGGTCATCGATAGCGTAGAGTTCCCGCCCGCAAAATCCCGTCGATGCCAGCACGACCGTCGATTCCTTCGGTGTATGCGCGATCACGCGCTGCAACGCGTCGTGACGCGACACACGTTCGCCTGTGCCTTCGAAAGACACGACTTCAGCGCGCTCGTTCAAAGCCCGCTGACGCACACCGCTCAAGCCCTTCTTGCTCAACTTGTACGGCGCGACGCTGCCCTTCTGCATCACAAGCGCGTACGGCCGCCCGGTGCTGTCCATATGCGCGGTCGCCCGATCGAGCGCGGGACCGATCGCATCGGCTTCGGTGGGGAACAACTCCCACGGAATTTCCATCGTGTCGAGCATGGCCGGTGTCACCGGTCCCATCAGCGCGTGCTGCGGTTCGTCGGCAACGCCCGGCTGACCGCGCCACGTGACGATCAGCAATTGCGGCAGCCTGAACGTCCACGTCAGCGACGTCAGCGGGCTCACCGCGTTGCCGAGCCCGGAGTTCTGCATCATCGAGATACCGCGACGCGCCTTATGCACGCCCGACGCGCCGAGTGCCACGCCCGCGATCAACGCGACCGCATCGCCTTCATTCGCCGCCGATACATAGTTCAGCGACTCGTCCTGCAACACGTAGTTGATGAACGGCGTCAGGTACGAGCACGGCACGCCCGCGTACCAGTCGAAACCCCGCTCACGCGCGGCTTCAACGAATTGTGCAGCTTCGATCACGCGCCGGCCTCCGCGGACGCCGAGCCATTCGATCCGTACGGCGCTTGTCCGTGGGCGAAATCGCCGGCTCGGCGCAACTCGTCGAGGTCGTTCACGCCGCGCCAGTGGCCGTGCACGTACTGCACTTCAATACGCTCGCCCGCTTCGATCAGCGCATTGAGCAGCGCGGCCATGTCGAGCTTGGCGAAGTCATCGCGTTGCTGCAGTTGTCCGAGCGTGGCGACAAGACGTTTGCGGCCCGCGCCGCGCACGTTCAGGAGGCCCATCCAGCGGCCTTGCGGCGAGTTGAGATTCGCCGGACCAGCCGAGCTCGTCACACTTTCGAGCCAGACCTTCTGCCCGAACAACGCGCGATCGTCCGCCGTGGAGCAATACGCAAAATCCGTCGATGCCACGCCAGGTCCCGGCGTCTGCGATGAATCCACGACCACGCAAAAGTCGCTGTCCGACTCCACCAGATCGCGAAGAATGTAGCTGCGGAACAAGAGATCGCCGTAGGAAATCACGGTATCCGCGGTGAACGATTTCGCCGCGCATGCCAGCGACGCGAGTTCGCCCGTGTGCTCGTGCTTTTCATTCACGACAAGCCGGATCCCCGATGTATCGATGGCATCCGCACGATAACCTCCGACCACCGTGATGTCGTTGATGCCTTCCTTCTTGAAGGCTTCGACCAGACGGCGCAGCAGCGGCTTGCCCGCGATCGGCAGCATGACCTTGGGTTTGTCGGCGGTGACGGCTTCCAGCCCCGCGCCCCGGCTTGCCGCGAGCACGACGGCATTACGCGAAGCGCTCGCCGACGACAGATACACGCTCTCGGCGGCCGAATATTCCTCAGCGTCCTGGAGACGGAAAATTTCGTTCACGCTCGCCACGCGGTCTTCCACATTCACCAGCGTCTCGCTGCTGTGGATTTCCTTCGCGATCGCCTGCATGGTCGAGGCCGCGCCGCGCAGCAGATGGTTCGCCCAGATCACCGTGCTGATGCCGGCCTGGCGGAACACATCGGTTGGCGTGCTGTAATACTTGGTCGGCACGATCACGAGCGGGCCCCGGCCTGCCCATTCGCGCGCAAACGTGAGGATTTCGTCGGGCTTGGAGAGCTTGCTGTGAATCAGGATCGCGTCCGCGCCGGCTTGCCGATACGCCTCCGCGCGCTTTAACGCTTCTTCCATGCCCCAGCCCGCAATCAGCGCTTCCACGCGTGCGACGATGGAGAAATTCGGATCGCTTTGCGAGTCCTTGCCGGCCTTGATCTTGCCGCAGAACTCGTCCATCTCGGCGAGCGGCTGGCGCTCACCGTTCAGAAAACTATTGGTCTTCGGAAACTGCTTGTCTTCAATACATACACCGGCAATGCCGCGCTGCTCCAGCTTCTTCACCAGCCGGCGGACGTTGTTGAAGTTGCCATAGCCAGTGTCGCCGTCCAGCAGTATCGGCAGGTCGCTCGCGTCCGCCATGAACTCGAGCATGTCGACCACTTGCGTCCAGCTCGCTTCGTTGTTGTCGCGCACGCCGAACTGCGCCGAAATGGTCAGGCCGGAGCCCCAGATCGCCTTGAAACCGGCTTCCTTCACAATGCGCGCGGACAAGCCGTTATGCGCTTCCATCAGGAATTCGAGCTGATTGCTCTGCAGCATCTCGCGCAGACGAAGCGTGCGCGAAAATCCGACGGGAATTTGATGTGGTGCGTTCATCGTAGTGCTCCTGCAAGCTGACGCAGTTGCGGCAAGACTTCGTCGGCCGCGCGTTTAACGTCGTTCTGAAAATCGATTTCTATCCACGGCGCGCCGGTGACGTCGGCGATGTCGAATACCTGGCTGCGTTCCAGCAGCAAATCACGCACGGCTTCCTCGTGCGGCAAGTTGGCGCGGCCCGTGGCGACATAACCCGCGACGAGTTCGGCCAGACGGCGCGCGGCGGTTTCGTCGAAGCGGAAAAATCCCACCGACTCGCCGATAGTGTCGAACTGCAGATCGGCCAGCACTTGCTTGCGCAATTCCACCGGCACGCCATTGGCCACGCAGAGCTTCACGGGTTCATCGCCGGCTTCGAAATCACGGTCGATCAAGAGACGGTTCACCGGTCCCGCGCCCGCCACGAGCGGTTCGAGAATGCGTTCGTCGTAGAGTACGTCGGCGTCCATCAGCAGCACGTCGCCGCCACGTGTAAGCGCTTGAGCCGCTGTGTGCACCGACAGCACGCTGCCCAGCGAAAACTCACGGTTCACAACCACTTCGGTATGCGGTTTCCAGTCGATCGCGGCAAGTTCCGCTTCCACCTGTTCATGCTTGAAGCCGAGCACGAACACGATTTCATTGACGCCCGCCGACTTCAACAGTTGCAGATGGCGTTCGAGCAGCGACAACTCGCCGAAACGCAGCAGGCACTTCGGCTTTTGCAGCCCTTCGGGCTGAACCAGGCGCAGCCCCATCCCCGCAGCAAGAATAATTGCGCGCATGTTGATCCTATCGGTGATGCTTTATTCGATTTCCGGCACGCGCGCGAGACGACGGCGCTGCCAGCCCTTTTCAGCGAAATGCAGATAAACGATGCCCGGCAGGCCGAGCAACAATTCCCGCGCGCGCTTGGCGAGCGAGAGGGCGAGCGCGGCTTCCGGCGGCAAACCAATGAGGCGCGCGAGCAGCAGATACCCGCCCTCCTGCACGCCGAGTGAACCGGGAATGGCGAACGCCGCAGCGCGGATTGCCTGGCCGAGACTCTCCAGCATCAGCGCTTCGGTCCAGCCGACGGGCGAGCCGAGAAAGTGCAGCGCAAGCCACACCTCGCCGGTACCGACGACCCAGCCCAGCAGACTCAACGCGAAACTCAACGCAACGGGGCCGGGCCTTTCGTAGAGTTCGAGTACGGCGGCATCGACGGCTTGCGCGCGCGACACCAGCGACGACCAATCACGCTTCTTCGAAAAACGCGCGGCAAATTGCGAGGCGAAGCACGTCACGCGGCCGAACAAACCCTTGCGCTGCGCGAAGAAAAAACCGAGAACCATGAGGGAACACACCACGATCACGATCAGCACCGGCATCAATATGCCCACGCCCGATGCATAGCTGCTCAGCAACGCGAGCCCGATCATGGCGAAGCTCATTTGTCCGACGGATTGCATCGTCGTGCTGACGGTGATGACCGCGGCGGCGTCGCGGGCGCGCATGCCGCGCTGCGCGAGATAACGCACCATCAGCATCGGACCGCCGATCTGTCCCGCCGGCATCAGGCTATTCACCGATTCACCGGTCCAGCGCGCGAGCAACGCGTCGCGGAAGCTCACATCGCGTTGGTTGCGGGGAAACAGCGTTTCGATAGCCAGCGCATCGATCACGACAGGCAGCAGGTGGAACGCCGCCACCGCGAGCAGACCCCAGCCCGCGGCTGCGAGCGCCGTCGCAACGGAACCAAAGCCCTGCCAGCCAAGCAGCGCGATGAACAACACCACGCCGAGCGACAAAAGGACTGTTCCGGTGCGGCTCATGCCGCGCCTTTCTTCCCGCCCTTGCGGCGGAAAACCTGGCCGAAGCCAAAGTACGCGACCGAGTCCTTCATGTTCGAGATGAACCGCTGCCACGGCCGCATGTTCGGATTGGTGACATATTCAAACGTCAGCGACACGCGGAATTCACCCGCGCGAGCAGGCGTGATGCGATGACGCAGTTTGTCGCCATCGAAGAAAACGAGGCCACCCGGGGGAATCTGTACCGAACCCGGTTGATCGGGGATCCCGGGCGTACGCGTGTGCAGTTCGTAGTCGAGACTGCACGACGAATCGTCCATCACACCGAGCAGCAGCGTGTAACGGCGGCCTTCGTAGTACGACGTATCGTAGTGCCAGCCGATGTGGTCCCCCGCCTTCGTGTAGAAATACAGCGCATACGCGTGCGGATCGTCAGCGGGCGACTCCTGCAGCGTGTCGCCGCTGATTTTCTCCAGCCAGCCGATCAACGCCGGCGACCGGTACAACTCGGCGATGAACGGCGCGAGTTCGTCGATCGCGTGACGGCTCACGCTGCCGCCCTGCTTGTGTCCCGGCAAATAGTTGCGGTTGATCGCGGGCGTAACGGCATGGACTGCCGCGACCAGCTTCTCGGTAAACTCTCGCGGCAGGAAGTCGTCGAGATACAGGAATGCGCCCTGGTTATCGAACGTCTCGTGCAGCTTCGCCGTGTAGCGCTGAGGGGACAAGCGCTGAAGATGCGCGGCCAACGTTTCGTCAAGGGCTTGACGGCCCTTGGGATCAACCGACTTTTCGCCGAGCGAACGTGTGGATACGGAATCGACAGATGAATTCATTGGACAGCCTGCAAGTCTTGGCCGTCGGCATTCTTGCTGCGCACTGCGGTCTGGGCGGGACGCCGGAGCGCGCGCTGATAGTCCACGACGACCCAGACCGCGAACAACGGAGCGCCGATAGAAGCAGCCACCAGAAACGGCGTCATGCCGTTGAGCAGCGTCACCACCGGCAGCAGATACAACACGTCTTCGGTTTCGAAACCCGCCATGGATGCCTGCTTCGTGCCGCTCTTGCCCGCCATCGATTCGATCCGCATCCGCAGAAAGAAGATCAGCGCGACAGCAACGCCCGCGATGCCACCAAGCCACTCGGCCCGCACGATCATGGCCGGGTGATGCATGTTCACATAAAACCCGAGGCCCACGAACAGCAGCACGGTCACCAGGGAATCGCACGCAAGATCGTAAAAATGACCGATTTTGCTCGACATCCCGCTGATCCGTGCGAGCTCACCGTCGGTGTGATCGACGAAATTGGAGAGCGCGATCAACACGGCGCCCAAACTACATTCCCAGAAACTGCCGACGGACAGGTAATACGCGCCGGCAATGCCGATCAGCAGGCGTAGAGTGGTCAGGTGATTCGGTGTAACCGGGGTGCCAACAAGCGGTGTAACAAGCCGCCGCGCGAGCCGCGCGTCCCAGGTCGGGGGCTCGGGAAGGGTATGTGGTTGGGCGTTGCGGGGTTTGGTCATCTGCGAAATATATCTCGTTTCGAATTTAATTGCATACGACGACGCTTCGCCACAAACCTGTCACAAAGTCATTGTTCGGCTCGGAATTCGGAATGATCGAGGAGTAATTGCGGGCAACGACAGGCGATGGCGCCCGGCTCAAACAGCCGGGCGCCATGACGGTAAATTTTCCCGGAATTGGCCGCAGGGGCCGGACTCGGGCGCCGGCTTGCCAGGCTATTGCACGGGCACGGGCACGGGCGCAGGAGCGGGAACGGGCGCCGGAGCGGTCGCCTTCTCGTTCGTCCCGACCGCAACCGGGGCTTCATTACTCGCACCGCCATTTTTATCGAGCGGGATCTTCACTGTGCGCACCGTCCCGTTCCCCAGCGGGAAATCCGCGAGCGCGCTGCGGATCAGATAAGGCATGGCCCGGACCAGCGACGATTCGCCACCTGAATTGCTTGCGGTCACTTTGTACACTTCGCGCCCGCTGTCACGTTCGGTCATGCGGATCTGCAGCGAGTGGACGAAGATCGGGTAACTTTGGTCCACATAACCCGCTGGCCCCATGTCCCACCCGCCCCACGCTCCGTAAGCACCCCAGCCGTATGGCCGGCCGTACCAGCCGCCGTACATCGGCCACGGATCGTAATAGACGGGTTGCCGCACCGTCACCATGTCGCCGCGAATGGAATACGACAATTCCACGCGATAGTGCGCGCTGGCATCGGGGAGCTGCTTGAACGAATGGGTGGCAAGCTCGTTGGCGGCGAGCGCTTCATACGTTTTCTGTTCGATGCTGTTTTGCTGCTGCGCCGAACGGGCGAACGCGTAGGTCCGCGTAGCGTCGCTCCCGGACCAATCAGAGAACGCCGCCACCTGCGTCTGGACATAGGTCGTACAGCCTCCCAGCAACGCGAACCCCGCGACCAGGGTCACGCGTGCCGCACTCTTCCACTCCCCGTACAACTGTCCCAGCGTCATGGCCGACCTCGTTGCATTGTCTTGTTGATTTTTTGTTGCGATGTTGTTCGCAAACAGTCACCGTGAAGTGTCGCATGCACCGCACGGAGATTAGCTGATTCCACCTGTTTAAAGACCCTCGCTGGCGCGTGAAGTTCGGGAGATAGGCCATCCGGACAACCCCGAATCGAGCACACGATTCCGCGCGCCTTTGTACAATGATCCGACACAAGGCCGCCTGGAAAGCAAAGGCACCCGCTCAACTCAATCAGATCCGCCATGTCCAACTCGACCGCACCTGCCGTAATCCGCCGCGCCGACTACACGCCGCCCGCTTTCCTGATCGATACTGTCGCGCTCGAATTCGACCTCGTCCCGGAGCGGACCGTGGTGCGCAATACCATGCGCCTGCGCCGCAACCCGGACGCCGCGCCCGCGGCTACTCTGGAGCTGATGGGCGAGCAGATGGAATTCATCGGCGCAACGCTCGACGGCCGTCCGCATGCAGACGTCCACGTCAACGAGAACGGTTTGTCGGTGAGCAATATTCCCGACGCTTTTGAATTGACCATTGAAAGTGCATGCAAGCCGGCTGAGAACACGACGTTGTCGGGCCTGTATGTATCTGGCGGCAACTTCTTCACGCAATGCGAGGCCGAGGGTTTTCGCCGCATCACGTATTTCCTCGACCGCCCCGACGTCATGGCTACGTACACGGTGACCCTGCGGGCGAACAAAACGGCGTACCCGGTGCTGTTGTCAAACGGCAACCTAATCGAAGAAGGTGATCTTGGCGACGGCCGGCACTTCGCGCGCTGGGAAGACCCGTTCAAAAAACCGAGCTATTTGTTTGCGTTGGTTGCGGGCAAGCTGGTCAAGCTCGAGCAGCGTACGAAAAGCGGTTCGGGCAAGGAAAAGTTGCTGCAAGTGTGGGTCGAACCGCACGATCTCGACAAGACGCAGCACGCAATGGATTCGCTGGTTCACTCCATCGAATGGGACGAACGCCGCTTTGGGCTCGAGCTCGACCTCGATCGTTTCATGATTGTCGCCGTGAGCGACTTCAACATGGGCGCGATGGAAAACAAGGGCTTGAACATCTTCAACACGAAGTACGTGCTCGCGAATCCCGAAACGGCTACCGATGTGGATTTCAGCAACATCGAAGCCGTGGTTGGCCATGAATATTTCCACAACTGGACGGGTAACCGCGTGACCTGCCGCGACTGGTTCCAGTTGAGCCTGAAGGAAGGCCTGACCGTGTTCCGCGACCAGGAATTTTCCGCCGACATGGCCGCCGGACTCGAACCGGGCGCAGCCAGCGACGCAGCGCGTGCGACCAAACGGATTGACGACGTGCGCGTGCTGCGCCAGATGCAGTTCGCTGAAGATGCCGGTCCTATGGCGCATCCGGTGCGCCCGGAAAGCTACGTGGAGATCAACAATTTCTACACGATGACCGTCTACGAAAAAGGCTCGGAAGTCGTGCGCATGTATCAGACGCTGCTCGGCCGCGACGGTTTCCGGCGCGGCATGGATCTGTATTTCCAGCGCCACGACGGCCAGGCCGTGACCTGCGACGACTTCCGCCACGCAATGGCGGACGCCAATGGCCGCGATCTGGCGCAGTTCGAGCGCTGGTACAGCCAGGCGGGCACACCCCGCGTAACGGTGCGCACACGCTACGACGCGGCCACAAAGCGTTATGCGCTCACGCTCACACAAGGTTACGGCGAAGCATCGGAGGCGGCGCGCGCCACGCAAAAGGGTCCGCTGCTGATTCCGTTCTCGGTCGGTTTGATCGGCAAGAGCGGCGCCGACCTGCCGCTGAAACTCGATGGTGAAAAAGAGCCGCAAGGCACGACACGCGTGCTGGAATTCACGGAACAGGAGCAAACCTTCACGTTCGCCGATGTCGCCGAAGAGCCGTTGCCTTCGTTGTTGCGCAATTTCTCGGCGCCGGTGGTGGTCGATTACGACTACACCAACGAACAACTGGCGTTCCTGCTTGCTCATGACTGCGACCCGTTCAATCGATGGGAAGCCGGCCAGCGCCTCGCCACGCGTGAGCTGCTTGCATTGGCGGATCGGGCATCGAAGGGCGAGGAATTGACGCTCGCCGATCAAGTCGTTTCCGCGTTTGCCCAGGTACTCGACGACACCACGCTCACACCGGCATTCCAGGAATTGGCGCTGATGTTGCCGTCGGAGGGATATCTTGCGGAACAAATGGCTGTGTCGGACCCGGCTGCCGTTCACGCCGCGCGCGTGTTTGTCAGCCGCCGGCTCGCCACGGGACTGCGCGAACGGTGGCTCGCCGTGTACGAGGCGAACCGCACGCCGGGCGAATATCGCGCGACGCCGGAAGACGCCGGCAAGCGTGGCCTGAAGAATCTCGCCCTCGCCTACCTGAGCCAGCTCGACGACCCAACGCGAGCCATCGAACTCGCGAGCGCCCAATACGACGCCGCGAACAACATGACGGACCGGTCAGCGGCATTGTCCGCGCTCCTGACGGCGGGTGCCTCAGGTTCCGTCGATACCGCCCTCGCCGATGCCGCGCTCAGCGATTTCTACCAGCGCTTCGAGAGCGAGCCGCTTGTCATCGACAAGTGGTTCGCGCTGCAAGCCACGCAACGCGGCGGCCCGAAACGCAACGTGCTCGAGATTGTGCGCAAGCTGATGCAACATCCGGCGTTCACGCTGAAAAACCCGAATCGCGCCCGCTCGCTGATTTTCAGCTTCTGCGGTGCGAATCCGGCGCAATTCCACGCCGCCGACGGTTCCGGCTACGCGTTCTGGGCTGAACAGGTCGTTGCGCTCGACGCCATGAACCCACAGGTCGCGGCCCGCCTTGCACGTACGCTCGAGCAATGGCGCCGGTACACGCCGGCCTTGCGCGAGCAGGCGCATGCGGCGCTTGAAGAGGTGGCATCGAAGGTGAATTCCCGTGACGTACGCGAGATCGTGGAGAAAGCGCTGGGCTGAGCATCTCGTGGCTCATCCCGGCTGATCGTAAACCGGCGCTTCGGCGCCGGTTTTTTTATGCGCGGACGTTAAGGAAACCGGCAGCACGCGGCGCGCGCATTCCTGTGACATCGAGAGACACATTCCAAGCGGGTAGAATCTTAGGCATTCGTCTAACGCTCCCGGAGCCCAACGCAATGTCGACCCCCTCATCCATTTCCCGCCGCACGACGCTCACCAAGTATCTGATCGAGCAGCAGCGGGAACATCAAAACCTTCCCGCCGACCTGCGACTGTTGATCGAAGTGATCGCACGGGCATGCAAGCAGATCGGCTATCAGGTAAGCAAGGGCGCGTTGGGCGAAGCGCTGGGCACCGCCGGCAGCGAAAACGTCCAGGGCGAAGTGCAGAAGAAACTCGACATCCTGTCGAACGAAATCCTGCTCGAAGCCAACGAATGGGGCGGCAACCTGGCCGCGATGGCATCGGAGGAAATGGAAAAGATTTTCCCGATCCCGAACCGCTATCCGAAGGGCAACTACTTGCTCACGTTCGATCCACTCGACGGCTCTTCGAACATCGACGTGAATGTGTCCATCGGCACGATCTTTTCAGTGCTGCGATGCCCGGACGGCATGGAGCCGAGCGAACAGGCGTTCATGCAACCCGGTTCGGCGCAAGTGGCGGCCGGCTACGCGGTCTACGGTCCGCAAACCGTGTTCGTGTTGACCACCGGCTACGGCGTAAACTGCTTCACGCTTGACCGCGAGCTCGGATCGTGGGTGCTCACGCAGAGCAACATGCAAATCCCCGCTGATACGCGCGAGTACGCGATCAACGCATCGAACAGCCGTCACTGGTATGAGCCGGTGCAAAAGTATGTGAACGAATTGAACGAAGGCAAGGATGGCCCGCGCAAGGAAGATTTCAACATGCGCTGGATCGCGTCGATGGTTGCAGACGTGCACCGTATCCTGAGCCGTGGCGGCGTGTTCATGTACCCCGCCGACAAGCGCACGCCCGATCGTCCGGGCAAGCTGCGCCTGTTGTATGAAGCGAACCCGATGGCGTTCATCGTCGAACAGGCGGGCGGCGCGGCCACCGACGGCGCGCAGCGCATCCTCGACATCATTCCGAACAACCTGCATCAGCGTGTGCCGGTGTTCCTGGGATCGAAAAACGAGGTCGAACGCGTGACGCGTTATCACGCAGAAAAGAATTGACCGTAGGGTGTTGCCAAACTCGCCGGAAGGTCCTTATAATCTCGTTTCTCTGATGCCGGAATAGCTCAGACGGTAGAGCAGCGCATTCGTAATGCGAAGGTCGGGGGTTCGATTCCTCTTTCCGGCACCAACAGGTTTTCCCGCAAGTTCCCAGTTTGTCCTAAAACCCCGGCACCGTACTGGTTCCCGGGGTTTTTTGTTTCCGTGATGTTCCTCCGAGTTCAACCTGAGTCTCACTGGTTCGGGGGTATATCTGGGGGTATGCTGGAAGCAGTTGGGGGTACGTCCTCCGATCCTGGAGAACCGCCATGGGCAAGACTTCGGGGTTATCAGACGCGCGATGCCGGCAGGCAAAATACAATCCTGCGGGATCAAGCACTTAGCCCGATCCTTGTGATCGGGCTTTTTGTTTTTCCTTTTCATGTAACCACTGTGTAAGCACATCCCCAAAAAACGGCATCGATATCCGAATTCAGAAGCCTCCAGGCAAGGTTAGAGTGGTCTGCGATTCGGGGCGCGCCTCTCGCACTACAGTGTAGTTTCAGTTTGATACGATCATTACTTGGTACGAAGTTTGTTGTCCGTCATCCAAGTCCACACTCCAAGATTCTTTCCTCGAGAAGGCTTAGTTCGATAGCGCACGCAAAGCCAAGTGCAACGTTTGCGTTGCGAACCTAACAGCCTAGTATCAACCGCATGCTCCTCGATTCTCTAACCACAAACACTATGGCATTCGTGGCGGCGAGCAGCTTGTAAGGACTGAAACGATACCTATCCTATACCGCCACATTTGGGATCAAGGCACCGGGAAACTAATCGCCCAGCTTTAGAAATCCCAAAGCGCTGCGGTACAAATGAGGTCAATCATGCGCGTCCTAGCCAAGTCTTGTTTAGTCATTCTCGTCGTGACCCTGCCACTTACGGGTCACGCGCAAACGCTGAGTCGTCAGCATGGCTTGCAGCAAGACCGCCCCGCGCCACCAGCGTTGTCGAACTCTGATTCGCCGGCCCAGGAATCCATACAGGCTCCCGCGTATGCACCAACTCAACCAATGATGGCAGCTCGCGGTTGTGTTACGCCGTATGGTGCTTGCCCTCTCCCGGGTAACCCGCCTGCTGGATATCCGTGTTGGTGCAACAGCGCTCAGGGACCGATTAACGGCACGTCGCAGTAAGGGGGCCAATATGGCGGACGCACACAGCACTTTAACGCGCCTGAAATTTCGGCCAGCGCTTGCGGCCGCCGTTGTCATCGCCGTCCTTTTGTTCTCGCTGGCGGGACTGACCATCTTCTGGAGTAAGCCGGTCCCGGGTCCGACGGTGGTACTCGATATGTCCGATAAAATGGAGCACTGCAGAACGACAATGCGTCAGCAATTAGCTCCCATAAAGCCGGTGGTTGATTCTTTGTACCAAATCTCCGATTTATGCTACACGGAAGTACGTCGCGAAGCCTTGTTGGGCGACTTTAATATCCGACGTATGACGCTAGTCGGTCAGCAGTTCGAGACCTTAGTGATTATGTGGATGGTTGTCGCCATTACATTTTCAGGAGTCATCCTTGCGGGCATTCAGCTTGTCGCTGCCTATCGCCTTGCAGCGGACGGGCACGAAAAATTCGGCGGCGACCAAAGTGATCTGAGAATAGAACAAGGACATATCTCCTTAAAATCGTCAGTTACGGGGTTGCTCATTCTTACAGTTTCATTCGCATTTTTTATAGTATTTGTGAGGTGGGTCTATATGATTCCGGATGACCCATCGTCATCCGAAGTGGCGAATGCCCAGCGAGTTTCGCAGTCCACCAGCACCTCCCCGCATGTCCTTCCCCAGGTTGGATCGTTAGGCATTCCACCTCAAGCAGTATCTGGCGCTAGTTCTCCACAGGCGGCTACCATCAAACCGAGTTCGAATACAAACTCGAAAGCGAAGCATGCACCCTAGCTTCCGAGCCTTCCTGTCAGGCGCGCTGGCCGTACAGGACGATCTGGATGCGGAACAGATAGACCGCGTGTCCCGTCATCTCGGCGGCATCGCCACGGTCTACCTGGCGCACGATGCCGTCGCACACTCGGTCGCGATGCGCATTTCGGGCATCATGTCGCCCGACGATATGCGTATCGTCGAGAAGCGCATCGAGAAATTCGCGGAGGAGTATTGCAGCGCGGGAGCCATCCTTCTGAGCGAGTGGAACGGCCTGTCCCGATGGCTCGTCGTCGGGATGAACTGGCAGGTCCAGTGCCTCCTGAAATTCGCGGCCGTCGAAGAGCAGTTTGCTCGGCTCGCGCAAAAGGACATCGACTTTCTGGTGCGGCTAGAGCCGAACGAAAGCACTCAGGGCCGGCGCGGAAATCTCGTTACATCGTTCTCGGTGACTGCCGATGAACCTTCCCGGTAATTACACCATCGCGTGACCGTCGAACGGTGATGACGACGATAACAGCCCACGAGTAGTGACCCGACGTCTCTTAATCCGTAGGTCGACATGTTGATTTTTTATCCCGAATTTTAGAACTGCGAAGTCAGTTGGAATCCCATCGTCACGCGTGCGGTCGGAAAGCTTTTCGGTTTGTAAAGGGGCGTGCCCGCGAACAGGTCATAAGCAAAAGAACCGAACTTGACCGCCGCTGAACCTCTAAAGCCAATAACCGCGCCGGCCAGTTGTGTTCCTGCCAGCACAGCAGTGTTTTGCCCATATACGTGCCCGTAGTCGATACCAGCGTAAACCGATTGCCCCGTCGATCCGATCGGTATTTGCAGTTCGTTGCGCCAGAAGAAGCCGCGCTCCGAGGCCAGCTACGTCTCGCCGTCAAATCCCCGAACTGTGTAGCGGCTGCCGATCGAAAGGTCATCGATGTAGAAAAGCTGGTCGTTGGTGAACTGCCCGTGAAAACTCGTCACGTATCGCAGCGCCTCGCTTGCGATCCGCAACGGTACAGAGAGGTTCGCGTCAAGCACAGCCATTTTGAAACGATAGCTGGGACCGCCCGTCTGCGCTGACGTGTCGGGTGTCGCTCCTAGCCAGCCGATGCCCTGCCGGTACGCGAGGCTGCCGTCGAACTGCGTCGATCCGAAGAAATGCCGGTCGGTCAGCCCGGCTTCGACAAAGGTATTGTCCCGGCGCTGCTGTGTAATCTCGGTGTCTTCGATATAGCTCGCGCCAAAGCGCTTGGTCAATCGCATCTCCATGCCGAGCACATCGGCCTGGCTACGGCTTAACACGCGCTGAAGCTTGAGATCGAGTGTTTGACTATTGCCGCTGGAGACGAATGTCTGGTTGACGCCAGCGATCTGCTGGTAATACGTGTTTGTGTTGCCCGTAAGCGTGGCAGTCCAGAATCCATAAGGAATCGAGTAGAACGCATTCCAGCCGTGCGAGCCGCGCGTCTTGTCGCCGAGCTCAAGATCCTGATTCGCGCCCACATTGAGGATATCGTTCAACCCCAATAGATTGTCGATACCGATGCTCACGTTACCCTGCAGCTTGCCTGTCGCCCGCGTGCCCGAGTTGTCGACGGATGCGATGAACGTCCAGGGTTTCTGGCGCGTCACCGAAATCACTACATCACTTTCGCCAGGCTGTTCGGTGGGAACGATTTGCATATCTACGTCTTGGCTGGACACGCGCTTCATCTGCTCTAGACCTTGCTCAAGTTCGCGTAGGTTTAGCAAGTCGCCTGAGCGCGCGGGGAAAGCAGTTTTCCACGTGCCGCGCGTCGATGGATCGGCAAAGCGCAGTGCACGGATGACGCCCGGTATCAGTGTGAGTTTCAGTTCACCACCCGACACGTCCTGCTGAGGCACGAGAACCCGCGTGGTGACATAGCCGCGGCTCAGGATGGTCTCGATCAGCGCCCCGACAATCATCTCAATGCCTCGCTTGCCAACACACTGCCCCGAGTAATGCGAGAGCCAGTCCTGCGCGAAAGCGAAGGGGTCCAGAGGCAACGCCGAGGCGCCTAGCTTGCGCGCTGAATCGGGTAGCAGCGCCGGCACATCGAGCGCGAAGCGATCGATGCGGAAGCACGGTGTTTCAGCCGGAAGGCTGGGATAGGCGTCCGCCCGCGGTGCGCTCGATTGAACGGAAGGCGCATTCACGACACGTGCGCGTTCTCGAGCTTCGCGCTGCTGGTCCAGGAGCTGATTCTGCTGAGCCGCTGCGCGTGCTGCGTTTGCAGCATCGGTCGAAGCAGGCAGGGTTTGCGCCTGAGCACCGAAATTGACGGTCAACAGACCGGCCACTAGTGCGAGGTTGATCGTCGTGGATGCGATTTTGGTTGTTTTCAAGAAGCAGCTTGCGGGAAAATCGCTAAATGCTTAGCGAATAAAGCAACGCACAGAAGTTTGTTTTAACGGCGCTGATTGGGAATTCTTTAGTGCGAAGGAGTTCTGACCGTGACTCGCGTTTACATCGTTGGATGAACTCCAGCGGTTTTCGTTGTGGCCTGACGTCCCCGGGCTACTGAGACAGAAACCGTACGTTCGCTTCCAGCGATTCGCGCGTCTCGCAACGCGTGCTTTTCCCACCCCGATAGAATTGTCGTCCGTGTTCCGACCTGGCGAAAATGGCCCCGTCGCATCAATAGTGGGCGTCGCTGTTCCCTGCAGATTCAGAGCACTCCAGCAGTACGGGGAATTCGTCCCAGCCGTGCTGAATCGGGTTCATCACAGTCGACAATGGCGTATTCAACATGGACTGATTTTTCAAAAAAGGAGTCGTTCCATGCGCCGTCATTGGTAGCTTACAAGCCAGTTGTGTTATACGCCGCGCTCGCCGGAGTCGAAGCGTTCACCGGCAATATCTTCTGCGCCTATTCGAATGCGAGGTCTGACCGGTCTTGTCCTTGTAGACCTGTGCAAAGTCCTTGGCGCTGTCGTTCGCCCAATTGCGTTCGTGGGTGCAGTTGCCGGTTATGCCGGTCTAACTACGAGCTACATAACCAAAAAATTCATCGAGCAACGCCAGATTGCGGGCAATTGCTTCTGTCGAAGCTTCTGACGTAAAGCGTTCGGAATCTTTGTATGACCAGAAATCTGCCGGCCCGAAATAGTGCGGACCGATCCCCAGAGATAGCACGCTCAGACAAATATTTCGGTCCTTGACGATTGCATACTCAACAACATGCTTTCTATCCACTAGAAATCTAACGTAGTATCTTTCACCGCTCCCCGGTGCTTGGTCTGCAAAAATAGCAACATGCCTATTTTCATGCGCTTTGTAGAACCCGTTTACACTTTCATAGAGCTGGGCGAAGCTCGTCATATCATCATTTAGTTGCACGTTAGAATCTCGATTTGTCCGGCACAATACGATTCGCATTGTCTCTTGCCACTTGCGTTTATCCGGAGGCAACTGGCGGTTATACAGATCTCTCCCGATAGCAGCATGGCAGTCAGGATCATTGTCTAACGACCAAATCTGTTCCTGTCGTATAGCCACGCCCCTAGCCCGCAGACAATAGCCGCGAATGGGACGAATTTGCACCATGCGTAGATTCTGCTCAGTGTCGGCAAGTAGTACGTCTTGTATCCGTGGAACCACACTATTAGAGGGATCACGCCGAGCTCAATCACCAGTGCTCCTATCGTGAACGTAAATAGACATATCAGAAGGTATACGAGCAGTGCTCGAATGTTGAGGGTCATTTGCAGACTCATTTCTTGACGGGCGACGGACTAAGCAATATACCCGTGATGCCGTTTGTGCTTTCTGAACCTGCCGCACCCATCGTAGTGCCCAGAAGTGACGGCAACACACTCGGCGATACAGATTTCGAGACGCCTAGGCCGAGATCGACCCACGTCGGTTGATACCAGGGGTTCAGTTTATTGTTCAACGCTCCTTCGATTTTTCCACCTACCAAGTAGCCGGTGACCGACCCGGCCGCAGCGCCTGCGATACCAGTATTTGGATTTTCGCCTTTATAGGCTGATCCAGCGAGTGAGCCGCCAGTATTGATCAACAAGCCTGGCAGTATTCCCGTACCAAACGTGAGCGCGCCAGTCAGGCCCGCCATCGTTGTGTCGATAGAGTTAATCTGACCATTGTTGAACACATACTGCGCACCCGTGTTCACTGCGGCCCCGATGCTACCGCCGGTCGCCATGCTCATGAGAGAGGGTGCCCCGCCTGCCGTTGCAATACCCAGCCCGATCATTCCAGCGCTAGCGATCATGGAACTCACCGGGTTGTTTTTGATGTTGCTCGTCACCAAGCCGTTATAGGTCTGTCCGTTGCTACCTTGGGAAGTCCCCAGCGCATATGCGACTTGGTTCTGCCCGATGTATTGTGCGTTGTAGCCGTGATTCCAGTAGTTTGAATCGGTAGATGACGCATTGCATTCCAGCATCTGGCATCCGAGGATTGATCGCACCTGATAGTCATGCACACCTCCGTCTGCCTCAGCGGTTTGCCCGTCAACGTTGCGCTGTAACTCCGCAACGATTCGACCCTCAGCGTCTTCAACTGAAATACCGAGTTGCTGCGCGACCAGCTTAGCTTCCTTCTTGGCGAGGTCATATTCGCTCTGGTGCAATTGCCGGTTGTACCGATCCGCATTCGACGCTCCCACCGCTCCCGATGATCCTCCCAGCGCCGCGCCAATCCCACCAGCCTCGACGTTGTTCACAAGGTTCGTCACCGCCGCGCTCACGTCCGGGTTCGTGATCCCGAGTTTACCGGTCAGTTGTTTCGCCAGATCGCCCGTGGCCTGAGAAGCAAGCACTGAACCGGCTGTTCCGGCAGCAACCCCCAACGCATTCCCCCCACCCAATCCCACGACCAATGCCGAACCTGCCCCATGAAGTGCCGCCCGATACGCGCCATTGTCAGCCCAACCATCCGCAGTGGTCTGTGCCGCATTGAGTGCAGCCTTGTTCGCGTCACTCGGATCTGCTTGATAAGCTTGCTGCGCAGCCGTCAATTGCTGAACGGCTGCCTTCTCTTTCGCCGTCGCAATATCTCCGACCGTTTTCGCAACCGCTTCACCTGCCGCACTGGTGGCGGCGGCCATATCGGCTTGATTCGTGAGGATGTTGTTCAGGTCCGGACTCTTGTTCAGAACCGTGTTTGTACCGGCCGTATCCCGCGACAAGCTCGCCAGATCCTGCGTTTGCTGCGTCCCGTTGGTCAACACAATACTGCCGTCGCTCACGGCGCTTCTGGTTGTGCCATCCTGACTCCCGTTTGAGTTCTGGGGCAAGGCAGGCAAGATACTGCCCGTGTTCGAGCCCGACGTGGGACCCGTCGGCTTTTCGACCGACTGACTACCGGTCGTCATGGCGCCGCTAATTCCCTTCGTCGATGCGCTGTAGTCCGCATGATTCTGAATGTCGCTAAAAGTCAGCGTCCCGGTCGTCAGGCTGTTCTGGTCCGCGCTTGCCGTGCTGGAAATAATGCCGCCCTTCAGATCGGTATTGCCCTTTACCGCGATGTTGAATCCACCATCTCCGGCCGAGATGCCGGTCTGCTCGGCAACACTCGCGTAGTTGCTTGAACCGTTCTGGTTTTGCGCACTGAAACTGCCCGAGCCACCACCATACTGGCTGTAACTGACGGAACCACCCGCGCTCTGCTGGTGCGCGCTCGATTGCGCTGTGTCCTGCAGGCTTTGGAGATTTAGATTTCCGCCGACGTTAGCGGTCACGGTATTACCCGTCACGGTCGCGCCGGTCAGGTTCGTGTCGCCTTGAGAAATGATGCTGGCGGTATCGGTAGCGGCAATGTGCGTGTTGTTCTGCGTGACGCTCGCATTGTCTGAGTTACCGCTCGCCTTCGAGGCCGAGGCAGAGCCACCCCATCCGTTCGTACCGTACGAAACGGCCAGGCTCGTGCTGCTCGACTCATTGGTACTGTGGCTATTGGCCGTATCCTGAGATGCCAGCAAGTTCACCTGATTCGCTGCTGCGAGCGCGACGTTCGTCCCTGAGACGTTGGACCCGACGATATTCAGATTTCCGTTCACCGGGTTGCCTTGCGCGTCGCGACCGGTAGCGGTGAGTGAGACGTTACCGCCGCCGCTCAGATTCGAGCCCAGATTTGTAGTGCTGTTGTCGCTTTCCGTGGACTTGCTGTGGCTGTTGCCCCAACTGAGCTGGACCGCCATGCCCTGCATCCCGTTCTGCGTGCTACCTGCAATAGCACTCCCGCTATCGTACGCATCGCGCGCAGCCGCGATTCCGTGCAATGCTGCGGCCCGTGAATCTTCGCTCTTCGACGCGGACCCGGTCTCCTGCGAAGTATTTTCCGCGAGACTGATCAAACCACCCGTTGCGCCCAGCGTAAGGCCGCTCGTTTTCGATTCCTGCGATTCGTCGTGATGCTGTGTGGTGACGGCTGAATCGATCGTGACGTTCGCTGCGGTTCCCGTAATGTTTTGCGCTGCAAGCACGTCACTGCCCGTGATATGCAAGGTGCTGCCCGCCCCGAGGGTCACACTTCCATTGGTACTGCCGACAAGGCTGCCTACCTGCGTTATCGACTGATCGTTAGTCGCCGTCTTCTGCGCATCGGTGCCGTATGACAAGCCGTCACTGGCTCCAATCCCCGTTAGGCTGGACTCGTGATAGGTGCTGCTTTGGCTTGTGTTCTGCGTGGTCCCGATGGTCAGATTCCCGCCAGCCCTCAGGCCAACATCGTTAGTCGCGGCAATGGTTGAACCCGCTACCGTCAAGTCCTTGCCCGCGATGGCGCTGACTGAATCAGCTGAAACAGTCGAGCCAATCGAATTCGTTGCTTGCGAGCTGCTCGTGTCGAGAGTCTTCTCTTCATCGAGGAAGCCAGAATGGTGCGTTTTCGCCCAGCTATCGGCATCGTGGGTTTCAGTGACGGCACCAACCGTCACATTGCCCGATGCCAGCAGATTTGCCGCCCCGGTTTGCGTGGTAACCGAGGAACCCAATATCGCCAGATCGCCCGCGGTCGCAGCAACGACTGGATTGGTGGCAGCAGTAACGTTCATTGCCTGCAGCAGAGAATTCGCGGCACTGGACTGACCCGCAGCGAGCGTTGCTGCACCCACCGTCTGAACGCTGCTGCCCTGAACCGTTTCGTCGTAGGACGATTTCGTGTATTGGCTTTGCGAACCACCGAGCGACGCTTCGCTATGCGTGTGCGTATCAACCGCCGCCGTTACCGTCAAATTACCCGCTGCGACCAGCGTCGCGCTGTTGCCCGCTTGCACGCTGGAGCCGGTAATGGTCGTGTTCCCGCCCGATATGCTCAGCAGGTTCGCACCGGCTGACAGCGTACTGCCCAGGTTCTGCGTGACGCTGTCGTGCCCGTAGTTCTTGCCATCGGCTGTCTGCACGTCTTGCGAGGTGGTAAGCGCAACCGTTTCCACGTTCAGATTGCGTCCAGCCGCTACCACCGTGTTGGTACCGGCCGATATAGTCGCCCCCACCACATTCACGTCGCGCTGCGCGGTAACCGTCGTGCTCCCTGCGGCACTGATGGCGGCGACTGCCTGCACGCCCGTGCTCAAGACACTCGAAACACCGCCGTTTTCACCACCGGTCGCCATTGTTTGCGACACGCCGATCGTTTGGGTTTCGTTCACGACATCCCGACCGGCGCTCACCACGACATCCTGCCCGCCGATACGCCCGCTCAGGTTGCGAACATCCTGCACTGCAATCACTGTTGTGGTGCCACCGCTTCCAATCACGCCTTGGTTCACGATGTTGTTGCCGAGAATCGTTGTCGCCACGTCGCTCACAATGTGGCCGCTGTTGTTGACGGTGTCCGCCGCGTTCATGTCCACCGTGTTACCCGCAACAAGCGCACCGCTGCCCGCAAGATCCACTGTATCGGCCTGCGCCAGATACAGCTTGGGTACCAGTACCGATTGATGTGTGCCGTCAGGCAGTGTCACATCCTGCGATACCAGCCACACCATGTCGGTGGTCAACTGCTGCATCTGCGCATCCGACAGGCCCACACCCGGAGTCAGATTAAAGTCCTTTGCATACGTCACGCCATTGTTCATCAGACCCTTGTATTCGTCCATGTTGTCCGAATAACCGGCGAGGAACGTGCGCCCCGTGAGAGCGGTGACCTGATTGCGTACGAGTTGCTCTTCATACGCGCCATCGCCCAAGCGTTTTTGGACCTGGGTCGGATTGAGGTTTAACGCGCCCAGCATGTAGTCGCTCGATACAAAACTCGTGTACTGCGTAAAGCGCGAATCGGTCGCGACCAGATAGGGTTGCGTCGGCGCCGTGCGAACGGTGTACAGCCCGTTGGTCGGCAACGCCAGATCAGGCAGGCCGCCGGAGGCTGTGCCCAGCGTCTGCGGATGGAGCGTCATGCCGCTTGCCCCGGATAATGTCGAAGCACCGTGAACGGCAAGCGTGGACACGCCGCTGGTGCCGGACAGACTCGCTGCGGAAACCGAGCCCGAAGCACCTGCGACTAACATGCCGCCTGCGGTCGCCGATACGCCACCCGCGCTGCCCGGAATACCGGACAGACTGTTCGCGCCGATCGAGCCCGAAGCACCTGCCACCGACGTACCGCCCGAAGTTCCAGTAGTAGATACCGTACCGGCGCTGCCCGTCACCCCACCCAACTGCGTGCCGGTGGCGTTGCCGCCCGTGACGCCATTGCCAGTTACCGTTGCCCCCAGCCGGTTCACCGCTCCGACGGTGATGTTTTGTGCATCGGTCACCAAGGCTTGATTGGCCGTTGCAATCGCCGGCAACCCACCGACCGTGGTCGCGGCCGTCACCTCCGCCGGATACAGCACCACCTGGGTGTCGCTGTTGTTCCCCGTTTTCTGGTGCCAATAGAACGTCGACGTGTCGGTCTCGCTTGTAGTCTGCTGGAGCAAGATGCCAGTGTCGTTGACACTGCCTCCTGTCGCACGCCGAATCAGGTTGCCGCCCGCCGCCATTGTCGAGGACTGGTTGTTGATCGACCCGCCGTCGCTATTGATCCGGATCGTGCCTTGCGCCTGGATCTTCGCAGCCGCCGTGGCGCTAAGCAGTTGGTCCGTTGTGGTCGTGATTGCAGCGCTACGCGAGATTTCGCTGTAGTCGTGCGAGTCGGGTCCGAGGTCATAGCGCATCCTGACCTGATCCGGCCGGATGTTTTTAGCCGGATCCCAGTCGGGCCAGAAGGTGATGGAATACGTCGAACCGTTATCCTTGATGCTCTGGTAGTACTGCGTCGGATTGGTCGTGATGGTGCGGGTGAGTTGCGGCGCGGGTGTAAATTCGTCGCTGTCCCATGTCCCGGTCGAGTCCGTGTAAGTGTCCGTTGGCGCAACCGAAATCGACAGCGTCTGCGCGCTCGCATTAAGGTTCGTGACCTGTGACTTCGGCACCGTGACCGTGATCGGATGCATCAGTGCGCCGATCGTCGCCGTGCCGATCGCGCCCCCGCCCCAGTTCCATTCAGGATAGGTCTGGCTCTGGTAGTAGCCAAGATCGTCGCCGGTAATGCCCGCCGTCCAGAGCGAGAGCGTTTGCGTACTTGTCTGCGGTGTGCCCGCTTGCGTGACAATGCTCGTGCGGTTGTTGTTCACCGTGTGCGCCGCGATGTCGATGCTGCCGTCCGCTTCTATATCAGCCGAGCGGTTCGTGAGCACATTCACCTGGTTGGCGAGCATCCCGGTCCCATCGCGACTACCATCCCGCGCGATTTGCATATCCCCCGCGCTGTAGATCAGCGCACCATCGAGATTCGACACCGAATTGCCAGCATAAATATTGACGGCCTGCGCACCGGCGATCACGGCGCGCGAACCGATGTTCTGCACATCGGTCGCATTCACCTGCACGGCGTTACCGATAATGGTTGCCGTATTGGCCAGGGTTGCGCTCGTCGTGTTCACGGCGTCGCCTTCGATGCGCCCGTCATTGGCCAACGTGCCCGCAGCGTTCACATTGGTCGTTGCTCCAACGAGGTCGCCGCTCGCGGTATTGGTCACATTGGCGCCGCTCACCGTGAGCGTGCCGCCCGCACCCAGGGTCGCGGTGTTGGTGACGTTACCGCTCGCGGCGAGCGTCAACCCGCCATCGGCATGCAGGTGATTCGCTGCGCCATTAGTGTAGTCACCCGCAAGCGTCAAACTCAGGTTGCGGCCCGCTGTCATCTCGCCGTCGCCGACAATCGCACCGCTCGCACTGATGTCGCGGTTCGAGCGGATGATGCCACCCTGGTTGTTCAAATAAGCGACATTAGCGGACACGTCCAGCCCGCCGAGCAGCGTGCCACCGTTATTGGCCATCGACACGCTGGCCTGAATCAACCGCAGGGCCGTGCCCCCGTAGAGCATGCCACTGGAATTGTTCACGCTTGCGAAGACATTCAGGTTCAACGCACCCGAGCTCACCACTTGCGCACCCGACATGTTCGACAGGCTCTGCGCATTCACGGCGACATCGCCGTTGCCACCCAGGACACCCGCCGCATTTTCGATACTTGTCGCAGAAATCGTCGTCGCGCCGTCGGCGGCATTGGTAAGGCGCCCCGCTGTATTGTTCACGCTCGCCCCCGACACGCTGAGCGCGCCATGCGCCGCGCTCGTGCCGTTCGCCGTGATGGTCCCCTGGACATTCGTCACCGCGCCGTCTGCCTGCACGGCAAGGCTTGCCCCACTCTCTGTGAATCCGGCCGTGTTGTCGAACTGGCCGTGCGTGGTCACACTCGCGCCCGTGTTGCCGTAGAGTGTGCCGCCGCTGCGGTTCGCCACGTCCGAGGACGCCACCACGTTCAAGGTCTGTTGAGCCGAAATCGTACCGCCCGTGTTGTCGAGGCTTCCGAGTTGCGCCACAAGCGCGCCATTAGTACCGATCCGCCCACCGATATTGGTATCGGCGCCGGCGGCGCTCAGGCTGAACTGGCCGGCGCCCGCATGCTGGATCACACCGTGGTCGTTGATCAGGCTTGCCGCTGTGACTCCCAGGTAGGTAGCGTTGCTCGACACCGTACCCGACGTGTTGGTGAAAGTACCGGCGACGGTGATCTGCTGGTTGGTTGTGCCGTATTGCGTGAGCGTACCGCCCGAATTGTTCAGACCACCTCGCGAGGTCACGGCGAGTTGCGTGCCTTCAAGGCGGCCGGCCGAGTTATCGATGGAAGCCGCGCCAACGGAGGCGGTACCGCCCGCACTCAAGAGCCCCGACTGATTGCTGAATGCACCGGGTATCTGAACGCCGACATTGCCGGCAGCAACCAGTGAGCCGTTCGCGTTATTCACGCTCTGTGCGGTAAGCGTCTCATTGCCGGTTGCGCTCACATCGCCCGAGTTGGTGATCTGCGCGCCCGACAGCGCCACGTCACCGTTGCCGCCAACGAAGCCACGCACCGAGCCCAGCGCTGCGTTGGTCAGTGCCTGTTGCGCGGCGACGGACGTGAGCCCACTGCCGGCATTGGCGATTCGTCCTCCCGTGTTGTCAACACCCGAACCGGACACGCTCACGGTCGATCCCGTCCCCGCTGCTTCGATCGTGCCGCTTCGGTTCGTCACCGTGCCCGTCGCTTGCACCGCTTGCGAGCCGCCCGCATGCAACATGCCGTTCGTATTGTCGAGCGCACCTTGAACAGTCAACGCCGAATTGTTCTGAGCCGAAATCGTGCCCTGCGCGTTCGCCAGATTCGCCGCATTAAAAACAACGTTGCCGTTGGTCGCGAGACTCCCGTCCACGTTGCTCACCGTGCCTTGCATGGAAACACTCAGCGTGCCGTTCCCCGAGTGGGCAATCTGACCGGTGTCATTGGTCAGGCTAGCCCCTGTCACCGTCAGGTTCGTCGCGTTCGATGCAAGTTTCCCGCCGGTATTATCGAGAGCGCCTCCGGCGGCAATCGCCGTATCGACGGTTCCAAACTGGCTGATGGTGCCCTCTCGATTGGACAGGTTACCCGTTGTCGTGATGCTAAGGTGATTGCCCTGAATCGAGCCGGATCCGTTGTCGATCGATGCCGCCGACAGATCCGCTTCGACCGCCGAGAGTGTGCCTTGGGTATTCGTGAAAGCTCCAGACACCGCGGCGGTAAGTGTGCCGCCGGCGCTGGTTGTCCCCGAGCTATTGTCAAACGACTGCGCGTGCACGGTTGCGTCACCGAGCGCGCTGATCTGGCCGTGATTCGCCAGTGCTCCGGTGGCCGTCCGAAATGAGCCATTCGTGCCGATCAGACCGCCCGTGGCCCCACCTGCCGTAGTGCCCGCCGCGTTCGTGAGCGTTCCCGTCGTCGTAATCGACAACCCGTCACCGTTGAGCGACACCAACCGGCCCGCCGTGTTGTCCAGCGAGGCCGAGGTGCTCGTCAGCGCACCGCCCGCCTGGATCTCGCCTTGCGTGTTCAGGATTGCACCCGTTGTCTGCAAGCCGATGGCGCCGCTCGCAGTGAGTGTTCCGGCACTGTTGTTGAATTGGCCCGCGACGTTCGCATCCCCGTTGGCCGAGACCAATCCAGCGTTGATGACCTGCTGACCTGATAACGTCACCCCCCCGTTGCCGCCGATGAATCCTCCGGCAGCATTGCTCAAACTCTGTCCAGCCGAAACGGTCACGATGCCATCGCCGACGTTGGCCAGGCGACCCGTTGAATTGTCCACGCTCGCACCCGCAACGCTCAAGCTCGCGTGCGTGCCTGCAGCCTCCACGGTGCCGCCCTGATTCGTGATCGCGCCATCCGCCTGAACCGTTTGGGATCCGCCCGCATGTAGCAGCCCGTTCGAATTGTCGAGTGCGCCGTGGACCGTCAGCACCGAGTCGCCCTGCGCTGAGATCGTGCCTCGCGCGTTCGCCAGACTTTCCGCGTTGAAGACCGCGTTGCCATTGGTCGCGATGCTGCCCGACACGCTGCTCGCAGCACCTTGGACTGCCACAGATAAAGTGCCCGTGCCCGCGTGGGCAATCTGACCGGCGTCGTTGGTCAGGCCCGTGGTGTTCACCGTCAGATTTGTCGCGTTTGAGGCAAGCTTCCCGCCGGTGTTGTCGAGCGAGCCGCCAGCGGTGATCGTCGTGTCGAGGGTTCCAAGCTGACTGATCGTACCTTGGCGGTTGGACAGGTCGCCCGTTGTGGCAAGGCTCAGGTGATTGCCCTGGATCGTGCCAGCGCCGTTGTCAATCGACCCAGTCGACAGGTCTGCTTCCACGCCCGAGAGCGCGCCTTGGGTGTTCGTGAGCGCTCCGGATACCGTAGCGCTCAGCGTGCCACCGGCACTGGTTGCCCCTGAACTATTGTCAAACGATTGTGCGTTGACGGTAGTGTCCGTTAGCGCACTCATTTGGCCGTGATTGGCTAGCGACCCCGCTTTCACTTGCAGCGCGCCGTTGCTGCCGATCACCCCGCCTGCTGCGCCACTGATCGTCGTACCCGTTGCGTTTGTCAGGGCTCCTGTCGTCGTGATCAGCATGCCGTCGGCGTTGAGCGACACCAGCCTTCCAGCCGTGTTATCGAGCGACGCCGAGGTGCTCGTTAGCGCACCGCCCGCCTGGATCTCGCCCTGGATATTCTGAATGGCCCCCGTAGTCTGCAAATCAAGCGCACCGCTCGCGATCAGCGTGCCCTTGCTGTTATTGAGCGCTCCGTTGATTTGCGCGCGGCCACTTGCTGACACCGATCCAGCATTGGTGATCTGCTGGCCCGACAGGGCCACATTCCCATTGCCGCCAATCAACCCTCCGGCCGCATTGCTCAAGCCTTGCTGCGCTGATACGGTCTCCGCGCCATCGCCGACATTCACTATGCGCCCAGTCGAATTGTCCACGCTCGCACCCGAAACGCTCAAGCTCGCGTGCGTGCCTGCGGCCTCCACGGTGCCGCCCTGATTCGTGATCGCGCCACCGGCTTGCAGCGCTTGAGATCCGCCCGCGTGCAGCAGTCCGTTCGCGTTATCGAGCGCGCCTCGAACCGTCAGCGCCGAGTCTCCTTGTGCTGACACCGTGCCCTGCGCATTCGAGAGACTAGCCGCATCAAGAATCATTTGGCCGTTGGTCGCGATGCTACCGCCTACGTTGCTCGTGGCGCCCTGGGCACCTACCGTCAGCGCACCAGTTCCCGCGTGCGCAATCTTGCCAGCATCGTTCGTCAGGCCGCCCGTTGCAAGTGTCAGATTGGCCGCGTTCAGCGTCAGCGTGCCCGCGGTATTGTCCAATGCACCGCCAGCGGTCAGGGTCGTATCGGCCGTACCCAACTGCGTGATCGTGCCGCTGCGATTCGAGAAATCGCCCGTTGCGGCAAGGCTCAAGTGATTGCCCTGGATCGAGCCGGAACCGTTGTCAATCGACCCAGAAGAAACGTTAGTGTTCGCACCGGAAAATGAGCCGCGAGTGTTCTTAAGCTCCCCGGTCACGGTGGCGCTCAGCGTGCCCCTGAGGTCGTCGTCCCCGACGTATTGTCGAACGCTAGTGCGTTAACCGCGACGTCTCCTAGCGCATTGATCTGCCCGTGGTTGGCGAGCGCTCCCGCGCTGAGTTGCAGCGCGCCGTTGGCGCCGATCACGCCACCCTGCGCACCACTCCCCGTAGCGCCCACCGCATTCGTCAACGCACCCGTGCTCGAAATGGACAGTCCGTCGCCATTCAACGAAACGATGCGGCCGGCCGTATTATCGATCGAGGCGCCTGAAATACGCCCAGCGCCCGCTGCCTGGATGGCCCCTTGCTGGTTGTTGATCGCGCCCGCACTTTGTACGCTGGTGGTGCTAAGTGAAACGACCTGGCCGGCCTGATTCGAGACGGCGCCCGCAGTGATGCTGATCGGCCCCTGCGCGCTCGTCGATGCTCGGTCGTTAATCAGGGTCCCCTGCGCGCTCGCATTCAACACGCCGCCCGTACGCGTAGTTGCGCCTGTCAAATCGAGGTTGCCCGCACTCGCGGCCACAGTCAGGTTGCCGTTCGTCGAAGTTTGGCTGCCGGAAAGGCTCGCGCTAGCACCTTGCACCGACGCATTGCCGCCAGCCACGTTCATGCCGTTGGCAGACACCGAGTTCACGGCGCCGAGCGTCAGGTCGCCGCTTTGCGCCATCGAACCATCGGCATTGACGCCCGCGCCCAACAGGCCGGTCGAGGCGATAGTGCTCCCGTTGACCATGGCGTTTTGCTGCGCAGCGAGACTACCGCTATTGGCAATCGTCCCACCTGAGCTCACTGTGACCGATTGCGCGGCATACGTCGTGCCGCTATTGGTGATGCCGTCGCGCGCCGAAAGCGATACATTGCCAGTGGCGCTCGTCTGGCCAGCGAGCACCAGTTGCCCCTGCGTGGTGAGGGTTAGATCGCCCGCCTGTGCCGCTTGTACCCCACGTAGCGACACCCCGACACCTTGCTCGGTACCGACCAGGACGATGCGGTTGGCATACATGCCGCCCAACTGGCTCACGTCGATGCTCACGCCGGGCGCCGCACCGGTCCCGGCGATCGGCGTAGCCACCAGCGTGTCGTAGTCAACCTGATTCGCGCCTGTAACAACGTTTAGATTGTTCGCGTAGATCGCGGCATTGGCGGTGACCGCTCGCGCGATCAGATCGATTTGGTCGACATTCGCTGCATTCAGGCCCGCGCCCTGAACCGTGATCATTCCACCCGTCACCGTAAAACCAGAGACGTTTCCACCCGCATCGAAGTTGGGCGTACCTGTCGTAAGCGTGGCTCTGGAGGTGTTGATGAAACCACCACCGTCGACCAGGATGCCATTGGCGTTGGATAGGATTACCTGAGCCTTGGGGCCTGCAACCTCCAGATAGCCATTCAAGGACGACGGTAAATTGCCCGTAACCTGATTCACGATAATTCGCGCGGACTGGCCCGGCGCGAAATTTGGATTACCGTTGATGTAGCCCGCTTGCTGGGTTTGGACAATCGTGGACGAGTTGTTGAGAATCACCCCAGCGTGGGGCACCGACAGTTGTGAATATGCGTTGGTGGAAACCCCAGCACCAGAGGGTGCGACGATGTTCACCTGCTGCAAGCCGTTCGCTGTCTGAATGACCGTCGGCCGACGTGCGCCGGCGTTTGGATCGGCTACGACCTGTGCGAAGACAACCGTGGGCAACACGCAAGCCAGCACAGCGAAAGCCACCTTTCGATCGCGTAAAATCGCGAGGCCGTGTGGTCGGTCCTGTCGGCCGTGACGCCCTGTGCGAGCACCGCGGTACCCACCCTGACTCGCTTGACGTCCAGTGCTAGCGGTTTTCTCAACGGCAACCAACATTCCCCGATGCCGATTGAAAACCGACCGATGGCTTTTCGCATTCATTGTTCGACCCGATTCTCATTAATTACATTTTTAAACAAAATGTAACATGATGTAACGGATTATTGTCTGAACAATGTGCAAAAAATGCAAACTCTAGGCCAAACCACAGCTTCGAAGGCAGCTAGACCACATAAATCGCCATCGCGTGCACGGATGCTGACGTCGGCCGGCAGATCGGGCATCTCGCACTGGATTTGCCGTTCTATGGCGCCGGTGTCGTCAATGCCCACACTGACGCCATCCCCGCTCGCGGTAGGTGTGAAGGTCACATCTCCCGAGAAAGCGTCTGCCAACTGGGAGACCCGTGTTTGCACACCTGATGCAGCCTGGGTTAAGTGCCTGAGCCCGAAACTGAACAGTCGGAGACCGAGGACACGCTCAGTCAGTTTGCACAGAAGTGGGCGCGTGCCGGTGCGGTCTTCAGCAAGAACCTGTATGGCGATCTGTCCTTCTTGCCGATCGGGCTTGAACGTCATGTCGAACTGCACCGAACTGGACGATCTGGACCAGCAGGTCCGTGCGATGCGTGCGCGACAGGCGTGGATTCTGGCGCGACTGGAAAGGCCGGCGTGATTGCATTCACCTGCGGGATCACTGGCAGCGTGCCCGGCGCCGGAGCATGATGCCGCATCGTCACCTGCGGCGCGGAGGTAGCGGAGAAATCTCATGGAGAAGGGAGACTATGTCCTGTCCGGCGCGCTGGCCGTACAGGACGATCTGGACGCGGAACAGATAGACCGCCGCGTATCCCGTCATCTTGGCGGCATCGCCACGGTCTACCTCGCGCGCGACGGCGTTGCGCACTCGGTCGCGATCCGCATTTCGGGCATCATGTCGCCCGACGACACGCGCATTGTCGAGAAGCGCATCGAGAAATTCGCGGAGGAGTATTGCAGCGCTGGAGCAATCCTTCTGAGTGAATGGAATGGCCTCTCCACATGGCTCGTCGTAGGGATGAACTGGCAGGTCCAGTGCCTGCTGAAATTCGCGGCCGTCGAAGAGCAGTTCGCCCGGCTGGCACAGAAGGACATAGATTTTCTGGTGCGGCTTGAGCCGAGCGATAGCGCTCAGGGCCGGCGCGGAAATCTCATTACATCGTTCTCGATGGCTGTCGAGGAACCATTCCGGTAACTACGCCGCGAACGCGACCGCCGGTCAGTTGTGCGCGCGCGACGCCGCAACTGCTGCCGAAGACCGTGCTGAGCCGTCTACCTGGCGTCGCAGAATCTGCCAGCTATCTTCTCGTCACCTCGCGCGAGGAAAGATGACGACGATCATCTGGGTAACATGTGCATGAAGCCCTTCTATACGAGATCAGCAAGGGTTGCAGCTCCATCAGCTACGGAGTACGAGAAGCGTCGTTGAGCGCCTCTGATTTCGCCCGTGTCAACGCTGATACCGCAGCTCCCTCTGACTTCGGACCGCGACAACAAACACGACGTCCAGTTCGGGGATAAACCGATACAGCGCAAGATAACCATTAGCACCGGTTGAGATAACCAGCTCGCGCATGCCATCGCTATCCGCGAGGCGACCGATCTGCGGGCTCGTTTGCAGAATGTCCAATGCCGCCACGATCTCATCGATCCGACTCACGGCATGATCCGGCGCGTACGTCGCAAGGAAGTCAAAAACACGATCAAAATCGTCCTGAACTTCCGGCGCGACGATCAACCGCGCCATTTTGTCGCCTTGGGTGGAAGGGGCGAGCGGCCACGTGCGCGCTCGGCCAGGTAACGGCGCATGTCAGGCCACTCGACGCCCATTCCTGTCTCCAGCAAATTCGCGAGACGGGCATTCCCCTCGGCGAGATAGCCGCGACGCAATTCTTCGTTGGCGACCTTTTCAGCAATGGCATCGAGCATGAAGCTATGTGCCGTTGTTTCCGTGTTTTCCGTCAGTTTGGCGATACGGTCGCGCAGTGCCGGCGACAGGCGTAGTGTGGTCGTTGGCATGGCAGCCTCGAAAAGTGACACATTTGTGCTACATGATACGCCCGCCCTGAATCCGCGCAAGCGCCACATCACCGCTGGGCCCGTCGCCTGCAGGCGTGTAATGTCGAGCATTGCGTGGATCGTCGATCGGTTCTCTTATTGCCCGAATGCACGCCATCTGTAGCGGCATCGATCAACCGTTCGCGCAGGTGGGCGGGCGGACTTATTAACCCCTGCCGCTTTGTGAGCGGCACTTGGCCTTCGCCGAGCGATCGCAACCGCTGCTGCCAGGCCGTTCTGCCATCCACGCACTGCCGGTATGCGGTTTCGCCAGTATGAAGTAAGCAGCGGTATATTTCTCTGGGGTACGTTTGGGGGTATACGGATTACTTGAAAAGCAAAAACCCTCACCCAAAGGCCATTGCCGTTTTTCGATTCCTCTTTCCCCCAAGCTTCATTTCAAGAAACCCGCGTCGCCTCCAGGCCTCGCGGGTTTTTTTACTTTTCAAGCCGCATCTCAAAAATTATCTTTGAGATCAATCAGTCAGTTCATTCACTTAAAGTGAAACTTTAAGTTGGCGTAATTCATAAACTCCCCGTCGTTTCCCCGATGCTTTCGCTCTGCTCAATTTGCGAACATTCATTTGTATGAATACGTGTGCTTTCAGACATTGCAAACTGTTAAATTTTTTTAAAGATAGATAAAACAGTCAACCGCAACGGAATTGTGCCGTTATCACTAATGAGGGGACTCGCTTTTAAGCGACGGCTCGCATCTATGGACACAGAATCGGCGGTGGGAGACAGCCGGACACTTTGAAGCAGTTTGCGAAATATTTGCTGCTGCGCGACAAAGCATCGGCAATAAATGGACGACGAGTTAATCAGCGGAAAAGGTCAGCAAAGTAGTCGGCAAGGCGCCGCTGAGATGCGGGGAAATATCGGTTGTTGAGCAATAAATTATCACAGCCTTAAGTCACGCTGCTGGTGTTCCGTTAAAGCAACACAGGAACGGTGAAATGTTCCAACCGCGCATTCGACGCTAGCGCGAAGCCAGAGTCGAGATTGATAATCGACCTATACAAGGAGAGAAAATGATGGACGCCAAGCCGACGAAAATCCCGACGCCCGACAAGGTCGAATGTCCGGATCAAGAACCGGTCGGGGTTGAATTCCTCGCAGAGCTGCCCGAATACGTCCGGGCATTCTTCGACGAACAGCGTAACCTGTGCGACCCGAAGTAATTGCTGAAACGCGCAGTACACCAACGGCGTTTGCAGATGTCCTGCAAGCCGCAGTTGCTGCACGCGTGAACGTTGCGGCATGTCTTTGCAGCAGCGCTGAATCAACACGCAAGTACTAATAGCACGACCGGTTCAGGTTTATAACGCCACGCGCGTCGCGCGTTTCACGATCGCCATCATTGCCATGAGTTAAGCTGCCGCTTTCTCGCTCGGGCTCCGGTTATCCATGCTTCGCCATTCCCTTCTGCACATTCAGCTCGCTCTCCGCGCCATCGCTTCGCTGGCGGCTGGTTTCATCGTCATCATGGCTTGTTCGTCGGCGGCTCTTGCTGACGGCGACGACACGCCGCTCACCAATCTCATCGCGTTGTCCTCGCAACGGCTGGCGCTCGCCGAGCCGGTCGCGCGCTGGAAGTGGGCCCACCACGAACCGATCACCGATCAACCCCGTGAAGCCGCGCTGCTGGCTGGCATCGATACCCGCGCGAAAGCCGCCGGCATCGATCCGGCGTTTGCGCAGCTTTTCTTCCGCGACCAGATCGAGGCGAGCAAGGACGTGCAGAACGCACTCTTCGATAACTGGCGCAAGTCACGCGCGCCGGAAGGGACCCCGCCGGACCTCGCCCGCGATACCCGGCCGCAACTCGATCGCCTGACGAACGCGCTGCTCGCCGCGCTGGCCGGCGTGGAACCGCTCCGTCATGCCGATGATTGTCCGCTGCGGCTGGCCGATAGCATCGCGCGCTGGAAACATCTCACCCGCTATGATTCCGCCCAGAACGCGCCGCTCTCGCGCGCGTTGTCGCATGTGTGCGCTTCAGGCGGTGTGGGCGCTGTCGGCTAGACCGGCTCGCCGGACAAGCACGCGGCTGCCGCAAGCGGTACGACCGTCAGACCCCGCGACAAGCGTTCGCTGAGAATCCGGTACGTCGACAGCTCGAAGCGCGCCGCGGGTGCTGCCGAACGCAACTGCACGGCTTCGTCGAGCGTCGCGGCCATGCCGAAATACTGCCAGGCATCGACGACATGCCAGACGCGCGTGCCAGTCGTGGCGTCCGTTTCTTCTATCGCGATGGCGCCCGGATACGCCCAAGGCGCGTGGCTCGGGTCATCGCGATGCGCTTTGAACGCCCGGTTATGCGCGGGCCGCAACCGTGCAACCGAGCGCCCTTCCGCCAGCATCGCGCCGATCTCGCCGCCGGTCGCCGTCCACTCCACGCGGCGCACGAGCTCCGCGAGCCGCAGATCCTTAGCCGAGCGTTTCACGCCCGACAGATGCGCACGCACGCGCTGGCGCAACCGCACGCTTCGCCCGACGTACAGCGGCACGTCGTCCTCGCCATAGAACACATAGATGCCGCAGCCGGCCGGAATCTGCTCGATCGTGTCTTCATCGATGTCACCCGCGAGCCGGAACCGGCGCGCCACCTGTTCTATATAGTCACGCAGGACATCGGCGGAAAACGCGCGGTGCAGATGCTGCCAGAATTGCCAGAGCAGATCGGCGTCGGCGAGTGCCCGATGGCGGGCGGCCGGCACAAGCGCGTGGCGTTCGATCAGCGCATCGAGTCCATGCCGGCGCTCCGCCGGATAGATGGCCCGCGACAGCTGCACTGTGCACAGCACATCGGGCTGGAACTTGATGCCGGCGCGCTTGAACTCGCTGCGCAGGAAGCCGTGATCGAACCGCGCGTTGTGAGCAATGAACAACCGGCCTTCAAGACGGGCCAGCAAATCAAGCGCAATGGTCTCGAACGTGGGCGCGTTGCGCACCATCGAATCGCTGATGCCGGTGAGTTGCTGGATAAAGAATGGAATCGGCTGTTGCGGATTGACGAGCGAACTCCATTGCGTCACGCCGGCCGGCCCGACCTCGACCACACCAATTTCAGTGATGCGATCTACGCCGAAGGCGCCACCCGTCGTTTCGAGATCGACGAAAACCAGCGGTTCTGAACTGACGATATTGGCAACGATTGGGAGCACAGCGCTGACCGCTAAAAGAGAAATGGGCGCGATCCGCTTTGGAGATGGCGTATCGATCGGGCATTTTAGCTCACGTCCCTTCGACCACCGGCTGTTCCATATAGACACGGCGCCCGCTGGCGACCATGTGCGCCGACCGCGCGATACGCCGGGAAGGGCAGCGCGCCTGCGCAATCGGATCAGGACTGAGAGGCACGACCCATCGCAATAGTGGTGAATCAAACCGGCGATACTCGCCAAAAGGAAATATTTACTTGGGTTGTAACCGTACTTATAGAATCGTAAGCGTTTACGAGCCTTGTTACCGAAAGGGGCTCTCGGCATCATAAAAGACGACCACACGCACTTTTAAAGGAGGTCATTGCTGTGACGACCGAACTCAAAAGCATGTTTTCGTGGATCAGGACGTTGGTCGCGCCCCGAGCATTACTCGAATCGCATTCGGCTTTGGATTTCGACCCGGCATGGCACGGCGATCACTGGCAAAACCTGCTGTCCTCACCAATGGATGCACGCCATTACGTAATGGAAGACTGGGCAATATCGAGTCCGCTGACTTTCGAGAGCGAAGCGACTGAATCGCCGGAAACCGCGAAAGAAGCCGAAGCCATTCTGGACGAAGAGATGGGAGCGGCTAACTAGATGAACAGCGTCTGAAACGGGCTCGAGTTTGCAGTCCGTCCAGGCGAAAAAAAAGCGCGACTGGGAAGTCGCGCCGACAAGGTTTGGAGATCTTTTCCGTCAACGAAAAAGTCTGCTTTGGAAAGCAGCATTTGAAGTATAACGGCCCACTATCTCGCAATCATCAACAGATCTGGCAATCATCTATTGCTGTTCTGTCAATAATCGGTTTTTAGGATTGATGACGTTGCATTTTAACGATACCGCATGTAGCAATTGCGCAACGAACCGCTGTTGACACCCCGCGCCCATCTCCGTCAATCCCCCGCAAAGCCTTACTGGTAAAGCCTTAGACGGCGTTTATTAATCATTGCCGATCGCAGAATACTTTATTGCGTAAATCGGAATGCCATCGCTGTAACACCGTCTTTACACTTCGTCTGATCCGGAAACGACTGTGTCTTCTGTTGGCACATGAAATCACCTGGCAGCGCCTCTCGCAGCGCGTCGAGTGAAGGTTTCCTTCAAGCCTGGGTTGTCAGACCCAAATTGCTCTCGGAGTTACAAAGATGAAAAAGACTCTCATGGTCGCCGCCCTGTCGGGCGTATTTGCAACCGCCGCTCACGCTCAAAGCAGCGTGACGCTGTATGGTTTGATCGACGCTGGCCTGACGTACACGAATAACCAAGGCGGCCAACATAACTTCAAGATGACGAGCGGCTCGGTGAACGGCAGCCGTTGGGGCCTGCGCGGCGCTGAAGACCTCGGCGGTGGCCTGAAGGCAATCTTCACGTTGGAAAACGGCTTCAGCATTGCTAACGGCACGCTGGGTCAAGGTGGTCGTGAGTTCGGCCGTCAGGCATTCGTTGGTCTGTCGAGCACCCAATACGGCGCTGTGACTCTCGGTCGTCAATATGACTCCGTGGTCGACTATCTCGGCCCGTTGGCTCTGACCGGCACGCAGTACGGCGGCACGCAGTTCGCACACCCGTTCGACAACGACAACCTCGACAACTCGTTCCGTATCAACAACTCGGTCAAGTACCAGAGCGCGAACTACGCTGGCTTCAAGTTCGGCGCACAGTACGGCTTCTCGAACCAGGCTGCTGGCTTCTCGAACAACCGCGCTTACAGCGTCGGCGCATCGTATAACTACGGTCCGTTGAACGTTGCTGCAGCTTACTTGCAGTTGAACAACTCGATCACGGGCGCAGGAGCCGCTGCGGCGCTTTCGAACAGTGGCGGCGCTGTCGCTGGCGACAACACGTTCGTAGCAGGCCTGCAGCGCACGTTCGGTGCTGGCTTGAACTACGCGTTCGGTCCGGCAACGGTTGGCTTCGTGTTCACGCAAACGAAGCTTGAAAACGCATCTGGTATCTCGGGCGGCGCAATCAGCGCGACCAACGGCGTTGGAATTGGTAACTACGCTCGCTTTAACAACTATGAGCTGAATGGCCGTTACGCACTGACCCCGGCCCTGAGCCTGGCTGGTGAGTTCACCTACACGGACGCTCGCCTCGATGGCGTGAAGCCTAAGTTCGAACAGGTCGGCCTGCAAACGGCGTACTCGCTGTCGAAGCGTACGGACGTGTACCTGCAAGGTGAATACGTTCACGCGTCCGACCTGGGCGGCACCGGCCTTGGCGCTCCGATCACCGGCGTTGGCATGTCGTCGACCCCGAATCAAGTCTCGGCAACGGTTGGCATTCGTCACCGCTTCTAAGTCTTGTTCGACGTTGTATCGATGTGAAAAAGGCGCCGCTTGCGGCGCCTTTTTTTCGTCTTGAGTCCCTGCGTTAGTACTTCAGGTCAAGCGCCTCAGACCTTCGGCGGATAACGTACATCGAGGATATCGATTTGCTGGACGCCTGCGGGCGTGTGCAGCGTGACGGTATCGCCGACCTTGGCTTTGAGCAATGCACGGGCGATGGGCGAGATCCAGCTCACGTGCCCGACATCCAGATTCACCTCGTCGACGCCCACGATTGTCACCGTGTGCACTTCTCCATCGTCGCCGGCGTAATCCACCGTGGCGCCGAAAAATACCTGGTCGAGATTCTCCTGCCGGCTGCTGTCCACCACTTCCGCCAGGTCGAGCCGCTTCGTCAGGAAGCGAATCCGCCGGTCGATCTCCCGCAAGCGCCGCTTGCCATAGATGTAGTCGCCGTTCTCCGACCGGTCGCCATTCGACGCCGCCCAGGAAAGCAGTTTCACGACATCCGGCCGCTCCGCGTCCAGCAAATGCAGCAGTTCGTCGCGCAGACGCTGGTGTCCTGCGGGCGTGATGTAGTTCTTGGTGCCGAGAGGTACGCCCGGCGGTTGCTCGAGATCGAGATCGTCGTCGCTCTCGTCCGATTCTTTGACAAATGCTTTGTTCATGGTGCAAACCGCTCAAAATAACGTAAAGAGGAGCGAGATAGCTCCTCTGCAAGGTAACACGAAGGAGATCGGTATTACAGAAATCGAGGCGGAACCCTTCCTTTTTTGGGAGAGCTTGGCTATACTCTTGGTCTCGCGTGCGGCTGTAGCTCAGATGGATAGAGTACTTGGCTACGAACCAAGGGGTCGTGGGTTCGAATCCTGCCAGCCGCACCACTTCTTCAAAGCGTTTCAGTTGTTTTGTTTCAAGCAAGCGTTTCCTGCATCAGCTTTTTGTATTACCCTGCTTCATGCGCGGCTGTAGCTCAGATGGATAGAGTACTTGGCTACGAACCAAGGGGTCGTGGGTTCGAATCCTGCCAGCCGCACCAGTTTTAGAAGGGCCTTCCTCGCGGAAGGCCCTTTTTGTTTGCGCACGGCGTTTGCCGGGCTTCCGAGGGCATAGGCATGCCAAGCCCAAACCCGCTCATTGCCGCGCAGTCGACCCAATATCGCCGATACGTCCGTCCGGCATCGGTGCATCTTCAACCGATGCCGCCGCGCTCTGCTCGCCCAACGGTTCTGCCCGCCCCCCAAGGAGCATTTGCGAGCGATGCGGGAATTCGTCGTCGACGGTGTCTCCGAACGCGTGCAGCAAAAACGCTCGCAGCAACGCAATACGCAGCGACGCTCCGCGCCCTTCCACTTCTGCGCCCGTCTTGCCGAACGTCGCTTTGCACACGACTTCGCCGCGCCCGTGGTCGTTCATTTCCAGCCGGCACGCGCGCTCGAGCACGGCCGACGCCGCTTCCCACGACGTCGACGGCAGGAATCGCCCGTCCCACGCCCGGCCGCGATCATTCCCGCGGATGGCGAGGGTCTGGCCGCCATCGGTGAAATGGATTTCGCGGATGAAGTCATGCAGCCCGCGCGCGACCCAGTAGTCGAGCTCGGTGCCTTCCAGTTCTGATGTTTTCATAAGTGCCCCTGTGTACGCGAAGTGGTACAGGCACGCAGGTCGCGTTCCGGTGGTGACGATCCAGATCCAGATCCCAGACTCGCCAGCCGCCACGCAAAGGTCGGACGTTAAACGTCAAACGTTAATAATCGCCGCGTTCGCGATCGATCCGCATGCCGCCTTCAGTGTTGCGATGATGCGGCTCGTCGCTCGGCCGCTCACGCGCGATGCGCATCACGTCCGGGTTCGTGCGCACGCGCCGCATCACATTCGCCAGATGCACGCGGTCGCTGACCTGGATCACGAAGCGCAACACGGTGGATTCCTGCGTCACGTCCTCGTCCATCGCGATGTGGACAATGTTGGCATCGGCGGACGTGATATCCGCCGCTACGCGGGCGAATACGCCCTTCGACGTGCTCACGAGCACCTTGATGGAGACGTCAAAGAGACGGCCCGGTTGCGGCGCCCAGGCCACGTCGATCCAGCGGCCCGGGTCGCGCTTGTGAATCCGCTGCGCGACGCGACATTCGGTGGTGTGGATCGCCATGCCCAGCCCGATGCCGATGTAACCCATGATGTCGTCGCCGGGAATCGGGCGGCAGCACGCGGACAATTGCACCGACATACCTTCAGTACCGGTGATCACGACCGGCGGGGCGGTATTCGTGCTGAAGCTCTCGCGCGGGGAATCGTCGTCGTCGCGGCCCGTCATCAGCACTTCGATACGCTTCGCCATCACGGCGGCCACGCGCCGGCCAAGGCCAATATCCGCGAAAATCTCCTGACGGCTCTTGTTGCCCGTCCATTGCGCCAGCTTTTCCCAGGCTTCCGGCGTCACTTCCGACAACGCCAGCCCATAGCCCTTAAGGCTTTGATCGACGAGCCGTTCGCCTAGCTGCACCGATTCGTTCAGCCGCATCGTCTTCAGATAGTGGCGAATGGCCGAACGCGCCTTGCCGGTGCGCACAAAGCCGAGCCACGCGGGATTCGGCTTGGAATACGGCGCGGTAATCACTTCCACGATATCGCCGCTCTTCAACTCGGTCCGCAGCGGCAACAACTCGTTATTGATCTTCACCGCGACGCATTGATTGCCGAGGTCGCTGTGAATGGAATACGCAAAATCCAACGCCGTCGCGCCGCGCGGCAGCGGCATGATTTTCGACTTCGGCGTGAAGACGTAGACCGCATCGGGGAACAGATCGATCTTGACGTGTTCGAGGAATTCGCTCGAATCCCCGGCTTCGCTTTGAATGTCGAGCAGCGACTTCAACCATTGATGCGCGCGCTTTTGCACGTCGTTCAGATCCGCGCCGCCATTCTTGTAGAGCCAATGCGCGGCCACACCCGCTTCCGCGATTTCATGCATCTTGCGCGTGCGGATCTGGAATTCGATCGGCGCGCCGAACGGACCGACCAGCGTGGTGTGCAGCGACTGATAGCCGTTCACCTTCGGAATGGCGATGTAATCCTTGAACTTGCCTGGCACCGGCTTGTAGAGCGCATGCAGCGCGCCAATGCAGGTGTAGCACTCCAGCGCGCTGTCTACCACCACGCGAAAGCCATAGACGTCGAGCACTTGCGAGAACGACAACTGCTTGTCGCGCATCTTCTTGTAGATGCTGAAGATGGTTTTCTCGCGGCCGGTGACGTCGGCCTTGATTTTCGCGTCCGCGATCGTGCGCTGAACCGCTTCCAGGATCTTGCCCACCACTTCGCGCCGATTGCCACGTGCGGCTTTCACAGCGCGCTCGAGCGTGGCGTACCTGTGCGGATTGAAGTTCGCGAAGCTCAGGTCCTGCAGCTCTCGATACGTGTTGTTCAACCCGAGCCGATGCGCGATAGGCGCATAGATGTCGATGGTTTCGCGGGCCACGCGACGCCGCTTTTCAGGTGGCACCGCGCCGAGCGTGCGCATGTTGTGCAGCCTGTCCGCCAGCTTCACGAGAATCACGCGCACGTCGCGCGCCATGGCGAGCAGCATCTTGCGGAAATTTTCCGCCTGCGCTTCCTCGCGATTGCGAAACTCCATCTTGTCCAGCTTCGACAAGCCATCGACGAGTTCTGCGACCTTCGGACCGAAACGCTCCGCGATCTCGGTCTTCGTCACGCCCTGATCTTCGATCACGTCATGCAGCAACGCCGCCATGATCGATTGATCGTCGAGTTTCCAGCTCGCGCAGATTTCCGCGACCGCCACCGGATGCGTGATGTACGGCTCACCGCTCTGACGATATTGCCCGAGATGGGCTTCATCGCTGAAATGGAAAGCCAGCTTGACCTGCTTGATTTCTTCCGGCGAAAGATACGCGGCCAGCTCAGTGGTCAGTTTCGCAATGGAAACGACGTCGTGGCGGCGCGGCTTTTCCGGCGTGGCGGTCGGCCCGAACAGATGGCGAAACGATTGTTCGAGAACCGCGTCAATGTACTTGCGCGCGGCCGATGGCGAATCGGCGTCATGAGCGTTGTCATGATCGTGCGCGTGGTTTTCGCTGTGAGGCTCAGTACCAAGGACGTCGTGATGCGGGTCCACAGAGACGGACGATGGAACAGGATTCATGGTCGCCTCCGTGGTTGGCTGACGCGGTTAGTGACAATGCGCGTAGACGTCCGGGCCGGTAACGGTGAACTGAGCGGAACCGAGACTCAGACCGGGACCTTCTTGAGCATTTCGACGCCGACATGGCCGGCTGCGATTTCACGCAGCGCAACAACAGTCGGTTTGTCGCGGCTTTCGATCTTCGGCGTATGGCCTTGAGCGAGCTGACGCGCGCGATACGTCGCTGCGAGCGCGAGCTCGAAGCGGTTGGGGATCATTTTCAGACAGTCTTCGACGGTGATGCGGGCCATGGTTGATTCCTTCTCGATATGTTCTTCATTCTACCTTATGTGACCGGAAAGCCCCGTTCACTCGGCGTGCGGCGAGTGTATGCCTAACTCGACAAACAACTGCGTATGACGGGCGTACTGCGAGCCGAAACGCAGCCGTGTGGCCGCGACGAGGCATTGCAGTTCAGCGAGCGCGCGCTCGAAGTTCTCGTTGATCAGCACGTATTCCGCTTCCGGCGCATGTGCCATCTCGCTGCCTGCAGCCAGCAAACGGCGCACGATCACGTTCGGTGCATCCTGGCCGCGCTTCTTCAAACGATCTTCCAGTGCATCCAGCGACGGCGGAAGAATGAAGATTTCCACCGCGTTGCGAAAGCGTTTCTTGACCTGTTGCGCGCCTTGCCAGTCGATTTCAAGCAGCACGTCATGGCCGCTTTTCATCTGCTCTTCAATCCATACGCGCGACGTAGCGTAGTAATTGCCGTGCACTTCCGCGCTTTCGAGGAATTCGCCTGCAGCGTGGCGCGCCATGAAGTCATCGACGGAAGCGAAATGGTATTGAACACCGTTTTGCTCGCCCGGACGCGGTTCGCGCGTCGTGTACGAGACGGACAGGCGGATCGCCGGATCTTGCGCGAGGAGCGCGTTGACGAGCGTCGACTTGCCCGCACCCGACGGCGCCACGACCATGAACAGGTTGCCCGGATAAACCCCGGCGTAGGTGTTGCGTTGAGCGTTGTTCATAGCAGCGTTACTCCAGGTTTTGCACTTGCTCGCGCATCTGTTCGATGAGCAATTTGAGCGTCATCGACGAATCAGCGAGTTCTTTCGCCGCCGCCTTCGACCCGAGCGTGTTCGCTTCGCGATTCAGCTCCTGCATCATGAAATCGAGCCGCTTGCCCACTTTTCCGCCCTTTTGCAGCACATGGCGCGTTTCCGAGAGATGCGCGGCGAGGCGTTGCAATTCTTCGGTGATGTCGATACGGATGCCGTACATGGTCACTTCCTGGCGAATCCGTTCCGCGATTTCCTCGCGCGGAATGCTGGTTTGCGTGCCTTCCGGCGATGCAATCCCCAACGCATCCTGCAAACGCTCCACGATTTTCTGCTGATGTTTCGTGATCAGTTCCGGCACGAGCGGCGTGACGCGCGCAACGATGGCTTCCATCTCCGTCACGTTCGCGATCAGCACGGCGGCGAGCGCGGCGCCTTCGCGGGCGCGGACATCGATGAGTTCGGTGATTGCCTGCTTGCCGCACGCCAGCACGGCGTCGCGCAAGGTTTCCGCCGACACCCCGCTCTCCGACAAAATGCCCGGCCAGCGCAGGATTTCACCGGTGCGCATGCGTTCGGCATCGGGGAAAATATCCAGCACCGAGCGCTCGAGCGCGGCGAGTTGCGACAGCGCATCGCGATTGAGCACGCCGGCAATGGTGGTCTGCTCCGCGCGATTCAGGTTGATGCGGATATCGACCTTGCCGCGCGAGAGCTTGTTCATCAGCATTTCACGCAATTGCGGCTCGCAGACGCGCACGTCCTCGGGCATGCGGAAATTCATGTCGAGAAAGCGCGAATTCACCGTGCGCAACTCCACCGATACCCCCACGCCCGAACCATTGGCGCCCGCGCCGTCAGACGCGACTTCGCGCGTTGCGCTGGCGTAGCCTGTCATGCTGTAGATCATTGTTGCGTCCGTAATTGAAGGCCATGGCGCTTTTTGCTGCTTGCTGCTTGCTGCTTGCGCCGCACGGCCAGTTCGCTTCGAAACGCCCGGTATGAAGCTGCACGAAATGGCAGGCAATGTTGGCCGGGCGAGGAAGCTGGCATTATCCCATTTTTGCCGATCCCGCCCGGGGAATACGTTGCCGCTGTGACGGCTACAGGAGGCTGCCCCGGACGCTCACCCCGATTGCGGATAAAATTTGTGCTTTGGCGCGGCTTTTTCGCGTTCGCGCCAGGCCTCCCTTTCATTGCATTTCCTTCACCTTGTGCGCCCTTCATGACCGACTCCACGTTGCCCCCGTCCGCCCCGTTCACCCGCCCGAGCGGCCGTCGCGCGGACCAATTGCGCGACGTGCGCATCACGCGGCATTACACGAAGCATGCGGAAGGTTCAGTTCTCGTCGAATTCGGCGACACCAAGGTGATCTGCACCGCGAGCATCTCCGAGCGCGTGCCTGAATTTTTGCGCGGACGCGACCAGGGCTGGCTCACCGCCGAATACGGCATGCTGCCGCGCGCAACCAACACCCGCAACGACCGCGAAGCCGCACGCGGCAAGCAAACCGGGCGCACGCAGGAAATCCAGCGTCTGATCGGGCGCGCGCTGCGTTCCGTGTTCGATCTCAACAAGCTGGGCCCACGCACGCTGCACATCGATTGCGACGTGATCCAGGCCGATGGCGGCACGCGCACGGCAAGCATCACGGGCGCGTTCGTCGCGGCTCACGACGCGGTCGCGAAGCTGCTTGCTGCCGGCAGACTCGCAGAATCGCCGATCAATCAATTTGTCGCGGCGATCTCGGTCGGCGTGTACAACGGCCAGCCGGTGCTCGATCTCGACTACGACGAAGACTCGCAGTGCGATACCGACATGAACGTCGTGATGACCGGCGCAGGCGGTTTCGTGGAAGTACAGGGAACGGCCGAAGGCGTGCCGTTCACGCGTGCCGAAATGAACGCGCTGATGGACCTGGCGCAAAGTGGTATCGAAACGTTGATCGCGAAGCAGAAGGTCGCGCTGGAGTTGCTCAGTGTCTGATCCCGCCTTGAAACGCGTCGTACTCGCGTCGAATAATGCCGGCAAATTGCGCGAGTTTGCAGCGCTGCTGAACACAGCCGGCATGGAATTGATCACGCAGGGCGAGCTGGGCGTGTCCGAGGCCGAGGAACCGCACGTGACGTTCGTCGAGAATGCGCTTGCAAAGGCGCGCCATGCATCGGCGGCGACGGGATTGCCGGCGCTCGCCGACGACTCGGGTCTCTGCGTGCATGCGCTGCGCGGCGCGCCGGGCGTGTATTCGGCGCGTTATGCGTCGCTCAACGGTGGCGAGAAAAGCGATGCCGCGAACAATGCGCGGCTCGTGAAGGATCTCGCTCGTGAATCAGATAGGCGCGCCTATTTCTTCTCCGTGCTCGTGCTGGTGCGTCATGCAGCGGACCCCGAACCGCTGATCGCGGAAGGCCGCTGGCACGGCGAAGTCATCGATACCCCGCGCGGTGCGAACGGCTTTGGTTATGACGCGCATTTCCTGGTGCCATCGCTTGGAAAAACTGCTGCCGAGCTCGATCCCGCGGTGAAAAATGCCAACAGCCATCGGGCGATTGCGCTTCGTCATCTGCTCGAGCGGCTCAAGGGCATATCGTGAGCACAGGCCCTCAAACCATCAACGTGGTCAAGGCGTTCACGTCGCCGGGCAGTATCCGGCTGACGTCGCTGCCACCGCTGGCGCTGTACGTGCACTTTCCGTGGTGCGTGCGCAAATGCCCGTATTGCGATTTCAATTCGCATGAATGGAAGGGTCAGACGTTCCCCGAAGACCGTTATCTCGATGCATTGCGCGCCGATCTCGAGCGCGCGCTGCCGATGGTCTGGGGTCGTCAGGTGCATACGATTTTTATCGGCGGCGGGACGCCAAGTTTGTTGTCGGCGAAAGGACTGGACCGGCTGCTTTCCGATGCGCGCGCTTTGCTGCCGCTCGACGCAGACGCTGAAATCACGCTCGAAGCCAATCCCGGTACGTTCGAAGCCGCGAAGTTTGCGCAGTTCCGGGCGAGCGGCGTGAACCGTTTATCGATAGGCATTCAAAGTTTCAACGAGCAGCATCTGAAGGCGCTCGGCCGGATTCACGATGCAACGCAAGCGCGTCAAGCCGTGGAAATAGCGGCAAAGAATTTCGATAACTTCAACCTCGACCTGATGTTCGCGCTGCCGAAGCAGACGCTGGATGAATGCCGGGCAGATATCGAAACGGCCATCAGCTTCGCGCCGCCGCATTTATCGCTGTATCACCTGACGCTCGAACCGAACACGATGTTCGCGAAGTACCCGCCGCCAGTTCCCGACGACGATGCTTCCGCCGATATGCAGGACTGGATTCATGAGCGGACGGCCAGCGCGGGTTATGAGCGCTACGAGGTGTCGGCGTATGCGAAGCCACACAACAAGAGCCGGCACAACTTGAATTACTGGCGTTTCGGCGACTATCTCGGCATTGGCGCGGGCGCGCATACCAAGCTGTCATTTCCGCAGAAAATCGTGCGCCAGGTGCGTTACAAGCATCCCGGAACCTACATGGACGAGGCGCTTGGCGGTGCGGCTGTTCAGGAAGAGCACGAGGTCGGGCCACGCGACCTGCCATTCGAATTCATGCTGAACACATTACGGCTGGTCGAAGGATTTCCGGTGCACTCGTTTAACGAACGAACCGGGCTTGCCATGTCCGCGATCGAACCAGGACTGGTTGAAGCAGAACGTCTCGGCTTGATTACGCGCGACATCGAACGCATCGCGCCAACGCAGCGCGGCCAGGATTTTCTCAACGACCTGCAGGCGCTCTTTCTCAGGGACACGCCGTCGATAACGATCAGGGAAGACCGTTAATTGAGCGCCTCCTCTCCTGCGTTACCGCCCGGTTCCGTCATGCGCCACCGGCCCTTCGCGCTGTTCTGGAGCGCGCGCGGGATGTCATCGGTTGCGTTCCAGATGATGTCGGTGGCCATCGGCTGGCAGATCTACTCGATCACGCATAGCGCATTCGCCCTCGGGCTCGTCGGCCTCTCGCAATTCCTGCCGATGTTCATGCTCACGCTGGTGGTCGGGCATGTCGCGGACCGCTACGACCGCCGCACGATCGCCTTCGTTTGCCAGGCGATTCAAGGCGTGGCGGCGTTGACGCTGTGCGTCGCGACGTGGCGCGGGATGACGGATCAGGGGCTGATTTATTTGATCGCCGCCATCGCCGGATCGGCACGCGCGTTCGAATCGCCATCGATGGCCGCGCTCCTGCCTAACTTGATTTCGCGCGCCCAGTTGCAGTACGCGACCGCGTGGTCCACGTCCGCGAACCAGACCGCGCAGATCCTCGGACCGGCCATGGGCGGTTTGCTCTACGGTCTCGGGGCGCTCGCGGTGTATGGCGCGGTATCGGTGGCGTTCATCGGGGCGGCGCTGCTGCTGGCATCGATAAAAATCGAACAAGTCGTGCGGATGCGCACGCCGCTGACGTTCGAATCGCTGTTCTCCGGCATCGCCTTTATTCGACGCAAGCCGGTGATCCTGGGGGCTTTATCGCTGGATCTGTTCGCGGTTCTGCTCGGCGGCGCGACGGCGTTGCTGCCTGTCTTTGCCCGCGACATCCTGCACGCCGGCCCGTGGGCACTCGGCGTCTTGCGCGCGGCGCCTGCGGTCGGTGCGTTGGCCGGATCCATTTATCTCGCGCATTTTCCGCTGCGCCAGCGAGCTGGAACTGCGATGTTCGGCGGCGTGATCGCGTTTGGCATTTCGACGATCGCGTTCGGGTTGTCGAGCAACCTATACGTCTCGTTGATCGCGCTGGCCGTGCTCGGCGCCTCCGACGTGATCAGCGTCGTCGTACGCATGTCGCTCGTTCAGCTTCAAACTCCAGACGACATGCGTGGACGCGTGGGCGCGATCAATTCGCTGTTTATCGGGACATCGAACCAGTTGGGCGAGTTCGAGTCGGGGATGACGGCGGGACTATTCGGCGCGGTGCCGGCGGTACTGATTGGAGGCGCGGGAACGATCGTTGTTGCGTTGTTATGGATGCGATTATTTCCGGGTTTGCGGGCAACCAGGTCGCTCGAAGGATGAGGTGATTCTCTTGGCTTAAACGCCAGGGAAAGTTGCGCTACAATACGCGCCTTGCCGGAAAGGTGTAGCGCGGTCGAGCGCACTTTTCTCGTAGTTGCTGTGTGTGAAACGTGGAAGCGTGGCCGAGCGGTTTAAGGCACTAGTCTTGAAAACTAGCGACGGGGTGACTCGTCCGTGAGTTCGAATCTCACCGCTTCCGCCAGAACAGCGTTTTATGCAATGTCATAAAATCCCGAAGATCCTTTACTCATAAGGCTTTTCGGCGAATCTAAGCTCTCTTGTAGTCTCGCAAAATCTTACGAAATCGCGCAAAATTCCGGGTACTTTTCCGGGTACTTTTTTGCGAGTTTTGACACTTCAATGGCCGAAAGTCTTCTACGCGATCTTCAATGCCGCGCAGCCAAGCCACGCGCGACGGTTTACCGTCTGCGTGACGGTGGCGGCCTGTTTCTTCAAGTGCGGCCGACCGGCCACAAGTACTGGCAATTCCGTTACACAAAGCCTGACGGCCGCGAGAGTTCGATTCAGATCGGACCTTATCCCCGCGTGACGCTTGAGCAAGCCAGGACGGCACGCAATGAGCATCAGGCCGCGGTCGCTCGCGGCGATGACCCATCGGTACTTCGCAAGCAAGACAAGGCGCGCAGCAAGATCGACGCCGCCCGCTCGATGACCTTTAAGCAGTGCGCCTCAAAATACATCGAGGCGCACGAAGGCACATGGCGCAATGTCAAGCACACACAGCAGTGGACAAACACGCTCACGACCTACGCCTATCCGGTCATCGGTGCATTACGCCCGAAAGACATCGACACGGACCTCGTGTTGCGTGTCCTCAAACCGATCTGGCTGACCAAGAACGAGACAGCGACGCGACTGCGAGGTCGAATAGAAAACATCCTTGATGCAGCGAAGGTGCAAGGTCTGCGGGACGGCGAGAATCCGGCACGCTGGACCGGCCACCTGGATCACCTGTTAGCCGCTCCGTCGAAGGTGCAAAAGCCCAAGCACCATTCGGCCTTGCCCTATCCCGAGATGGCCCCGTTCGCCAAAGTTCTGCGAGCGAGTATGGGCACAGCCGCACGTGCGTTGGAGTTCACGATCCTGACGGCCACGCGCACGAACGAGGCGCTAGGCGCGACGTGGGCCGAGCTCGACCTGACAGTACCGTTGTGGACCATTCCGGCTGAGCGGATGAAGGCCAAACGCGATCACCGCGTGCCACTATCTCAGGCAGCCGTGGATCTGTTGAATTCGCTACCAACAAAAGGCAGCGAGGGTGTGGTGTTCGAAGGCGCCAAGGAAGGCCGCCCTTTATCAAACATGGCCTTGCTGGCGGTGCTCAAGCGCATGAAGCGAAGCGACCTGACCACGCACGGCTTTCGCTCGACGTTCCGAGACTGGACCTCCGAATGCACGGCATTTCCGAGTGAGGTTGCCGAGATGGCGCTGGCACACGCAATACGCGACAAGACGGAGAGCGCGTATCGACGTGGCGATCTGTTCGACAAGCGGCGGGCGTTAATGCAGGCGTGGGCCGACTACGTCGACGGCGAGCCGCAGCAGGCAGTTGCAGCGGCCAGCGCTGAATTGGAGATGGATTGAGAGCGGCGGCGCCGAGGGAGCGACGCGGCGCCGGAGATTTCTGCGCGTCGATTTGTCATGCCGCCGTTAGAACGCATCGTTCCAGCGATGGGCGGCTTCGCCTGACCACATCGGTTTCGGTAAACGCCGCAAGCGTCACAGCGGTGAGCTCCTCGACTGTTCACTAAGCGCCCAAAGTTCACCGGGTAAACAAAAGTGTTCACTTGTTCACTAACTTTGCGACTTGTTGGCTAGCGCGATGGCGCGGGTCGGCAGCCCCGCTTGCTAAAAGGCCTATAGGGGCCCCCGGCCTTTTTCCCGCCCGAGAACCGATTTGATTCGCGAAGGTTTGTGAATTGTGCGGAAGCTATGGTGGACGACGGTCCAAACTGGACTCTGCCTCAGATTGCAACAATCGATCGGCAGCGATGGCGTCGTTTGCTGACCCTGAGCACATCGGGGAATCCGCGAACCCTAGACGGGCATTGGCAGAAAGCGCTATTGGCATTTAGTCTCTCTGTTCTCTCAACGAAATTCGCTGGAGACATGGAGACAAACCTTCGAATTCGCCTGAAAGCCTTATAGATAAAGAGTTTCAGCGTCTCCAAATTTTGTATCCACACGCCTCCAAGTCGGATGATGCTGGAGACATCACATTGTGGATTGTTGCGAATTCGAAGCTAATTGCTGACGCTGCGGGAAAGGCGAACCTACGGCTGGAACCGGATGCAAAGTGACTTTGCCCTCCACAAAGTCACTTTGCCGCGCAAAAGAATCCTTGCCATCACCGCTCTTCGCGGCCCGCGAAGCTCAGACGTCAAGACTGAAGATGGAGGGAAGAATCCGGTACACCATGAAATGCCCGTGACCCTTGATCCGCTCACGTCGATACGGGTAGCCGTCCGTGCGGGGCATCAGCACGCCGCGCTTGATGAGCGCCTTCGCAACCATCTTATGATCGAAGCCGGCACACACCTCCTTGCGAAACACTTCCTTCTCGATCAGGTATTCCAGCTCCACCGCCTCCGCATCGTCGGCGGACATTTCATTGCCAAACTCGGTGTAGTAATCCTTGTTTGTCGAGATCGCCACGTCTGCGCTACTACCTCGTTTTATCCGTTGCTTGAAGCCTGCCCGGTGAGGCACGTTCGGCCGATGGTCGTCATGCGCCCGGTCAATCAGCAAGAACCGGTTGTCGCCGTGCGCCACCAGGAAGTGAATGACCTGACGCACACCCTCCGTTTCATCGGAGCTGCCCGCACCGCCGCGCAGCTTCATCCACCCCTCGAAGCACTTCTGAGCCGCATCGATCGCATCTCCCTGCGACCAACCCGTAAACCCGTTCGCCGTCGCCAGTTCCCCGGCAGCGCCGACGAGCGCGAACCGCTTGGCTACTCGTGACACTTCTGATGCAGCACCGTCCGGAACCCATTGCGTCACCATCTCATCGATACGAAAGCGCAGGTTTTCCGCAAGATCCTTGGCATTGGATGACGCCCACTCAATGAACGCCGTTCCCGCCGTTCCGTAATTGCGGCTCGATTCCCGTTCAAGGTGCTCGATCAACGCCGCCGGCGAAGGGAATCTGTGCAGGTTTTCAACCACACCCATCTCTCCGGCCTCGGCAGGCACAGCAGACAGGCGAACCTCAATGCCGCCCTTCATCTTCTGGTTTGCCTCAGCCATCAGCGCCTCGACGCCTTTCTCTCCGTTTGACAGGACGAGTACGCGCCAGTTGAGCACGGGTTTCGCGGAGCCCGTACGGGTCGCCCTTCCCTTACCCTGTTGATTGCCGAGTGTGTAGATGACATTACTGATCTCGCGCGGCTCCGCCTGGCCGATTTCGTCCAGGATCAACAGGGCATCGCTATGCATCGCGGCAACGGCTTCCATTGCATTGCTGGTGGCTCGCCAGCTTCGCACGTATGCCTTCGGTCCGAACACGGACGCAGCAATGACGCCGCCCGTCGATTTACCCTTCGATGTGGTGCCCACCAGGTGAAACCCGCCCGACTGCATGCCTGAGTAATGCAGCAGTGGCGCGGCGAACGCCGTGCAGACGCAAAACATCAGGCGGCTGTTTCCGACGCAGTACGCTGCGACCTCCTGCCGCCAGCCGTCTAAAGTACCGTTTTCCTTAAACTGGCTTTGGATCGGTGCGTCGGCCTGATAGATCATCGGCTCGCTGCCTTCGCCAATCACCCGATCAGGCAACACAAACGCATCGTTGTGCCATCCCACGCGTGGAACGCAGCGCACGCGCAAATCTGGACGTGAGCTCTGGATGTAGTTGGCAATCTGCGTACGAGCGACTTGCGTGTAGCCTATCTCGACACCCATTTCTAGAAGCGAGCGGCGCAGCTCGGCACCGTCGCCCGCGAAGAGCGCAGCCGGCACGGACCAGCGCTTCTGCATCCCGTCCGCATCCGAGAATTCAACCAGATATCCCCAATCGCTGTTTTCTTCGTTCCGCGTGCGCGCGACGATATCAACGGGCGTGCATACCCAGTGACGAGGTAGGGGCTCTCCCTGACTGTTCAGGCCGTGATACCAGACGCCCTTGTCGTCCATCTCGAACCGCGATTTTCCATCGTGTGTGCGGGCCGTTTTAGGGCGCTTGGCAGGCTTCGGCGCGATGGGTAGCACTTTGCCCTTGCTTGCGCCCGGTGCGCCGCCTACGGCCAGCGCAGAGAACACAGTCGCTGCCACCGCTTCGATGTTCAGGTGCGCGGCCAGATCGTTGAAATCCGTAGCCGACGCGGGCCTCTTATCGCCGAAATCAGGAATGGCGACCAGTCCGCCGACCACATCGGCCGCCGCACGCGCTTTCGTGACGCCAGGATTGCCTTCGGTTTGATGATCGTCGTCGGCGCACAGGACGATGCGCGCATCAGGAAACCGGCCGCGCAGGAGCGTGGTCACCGCGAGCAGGTTTCCGGCATCGAACGCGACGGCGGACGGGAAGCCCGTGGCGGCCGTGAGCGTGGCGCACGTGGCATACCCCTCGCCTACCAGTATCGTCGTCGTGACCGGACCGCCAATCCATGCGAAGCACCCCGATTTGCGCCCATCAGGGAGAAACCGCTTCTGCCCGTCCGGGAGAATGAATTCCAGCGTCCACAGCTTGTCGGATTCGTCACGAGCTGGAACGATTAAAGCGCCATCACAAGTTACTTTGCCTATGACCAGTTCACCGCTGTAGGTGCGAAGCTCACCGGCTCCAATCCGCTTGCGCACAAGGTAGGGATGATCGAGCGGCGCCGGCGCAGCGGCTGCCCAGATTCGTTCGGCCACACCGGCGGCGGCTGCGTGACGAGCGGCATCGCCCGCTTGCTCTTCAGCCTCTCGCGCAGCGCGTTGGACGCGTCTGCGCTCTAGTTCCGTCGCATCGACCGGCTTTGCCTTATGCGCAGCCGGATTGAAGCCGTGGCGCTTGGCTTCGAAAAATAAGGTGGCGAGCTTAGTCTTGCCGAGCTTCACCGACTTCCAGACGTCGCTGGCGTCCTTGGGGTTGTATCCCTTCGCCTGACTGCCCCAATCGTGCCAGAGAGCCAGGCCGTCGTCGCCAAACTCGTTTTTAAGCGCCATCGCCATTTTGACCCAGGTATCACGGTCGTCAGGCGGGACATAGCCGAGCGCGACCCGCGCACGCTCGAATTCTGACATTGGTGTATCGCTCATAGATTCTCTGTTGGTGAGCGGACAACACTGCGCGTGCGGCCCGCTTGATGACGTGAGAGTGAGCCCATTAGTAGTACACATCGCTGGACTAACACCACACGCCATCGATCAGCGTCATGCCCGGCCGCTACAGTCGAGCGTGAGGTGACCGCATGAGTTGGTACGTTTTGCGGTACAGCGTCTCGGTATCGGCCACGCATGGTGTCAAGTCAGTGCGTGGCATGGGATACCTCAAGCACCGCACCGCCCGCGCTAACATCGTTGCTGTAGACGAATTTCCCGATGCGAACGTCGCCCAGCGCATCGTTGGCGGATTCCAGCGCTGCACCAACTGACGGCAGCGAGGCGCGCAGCAAACTGATCACGCCCTGAAACTGGCGCTCGCTCGTGGCCTGATCGGCCGCCCAAATGAGCGCATCGAGCAACTCCATTGCATCGGATATCCGAATGCCGGCTTTGGCTGCATCGATTCGGTTGACCTCGGCGGCGAAGCCTTTGGAGGTGGCCGCGACTGCTTTTTTGTTGTTTTTTGCCATGAAACGCGCCCCTTAGTGCGTGGCGCGCGAATCGCGCGTGATGCCAAGGGCGGCCAGTAAATGCTGTTGTACGCGGCCCATGAGGCCTGCCGCGAAGGCCTGTTTGCTCATGGCCAAGCGGCGTGAGTCGAACGTCTCATCGGCTTTCATGCTCGCATCCACTGCGCGGCCAAACACGTCGACCTGATGCGCGGCATAGTCGTGCAAGCGAACAGAACCGTTCAGCTCCAGCCACGCATCAGCCGAGACCCCGCCGAGTGACACGGCGAATTGCAGTTCGATCGGCGCACCCGTATCGAGCGGCGGAGCGTTGTCGAACCCTTCGAGAATTGCGGTGCGATCAGCCATTGCGCACCTCCGCACGAACGAGGGTCGCAATCGCAATCAGCGCAGCGCCAGTCGCATCGAGCGCGGATTGATATGTGTCGGCGGTGGCCGCCGCGCGCAAGGCGTCGCGCACGATAGATTGAATGAGGGGGGAGTGTTGCCCGGTATGGGCGAGACGTGGCAATGCCTGCATGGTTTTGCTCCTGTTTGAGAGACTGAACCCGTTTTTCAGACGGGCGGGCAGGAGCTGAAAACCGCAAACAGACGGCGGGCATATTCCCCTTACGGGTCTTTTATTAGCCGCACTCCCGCCCATTGGAGCAAAACCAATAGACGTAATAATAGCCACTGACTTTCGGGGTGGCTTTGCCGCTGTTTGTGGTGTTTTCAGCACCGTGATCGAAGTATAAACGATCGGTGTCGTCATGCAAACACCGCTGGCCGGCATACCACTCAGTGAAATTGCCCCACAGGGAAACGCCACGCGCGGCATCGCGGCAAGGGTTCCCCCAACGAGCAGCCCAACAACGGCACGGCGAAACGATCTCACGCGGGAAGGTGCAGCGCTCGCAAAGTGACTTTGGGCCGCCGTCATTGCAATACTCGCCCGCTTCCCAACATCTCCGCACGGATCTGCACGATCAGCGAACCATAAAATCCGGCGATCAGGTTCGCATACTGCGTGGGCTGAAGCCGCTCAGCATCGTCCCCTAGCACCTCGCAAGCGTAGTCGTATGCGTCGCTTGCGTAAGCCCATATGAACGACAGAGCACCGTCGAAGCGCGCTGTCAGGTCACGGCTTGCGTTGCCCAACGCCACGAAGGCTGGAACGATGCCCATCATCGCCCCGTAGAGACTAGCGAACGCGTTAGGATTACGCGTTGCAGCCTGGTCGTCGCTCATGAGATCGAGCGTGAGGTCGTGAACCGACTGCTGCGATACGATGATGCGAGCAATTGACGCGTCTGCAACATCCACGAGGGCTGCTAGCGGATTGGATGCCTCGATCTCGCCCGTTACGTTAATCGCCCTCATTGCGCACCTCCCGTTTGAAGGCCGTCGATGAACGCGGTGATGTCGCTTTCGCGCCAACCCACAGCGCGGCCAGTGGGACCACCCAAAGCCACCTGACGTGGGAATGAGCCCTCGGCCATACGACGATAAATGGTCGCGCGGCTGAGTCCCGTGAGGTGAGTGACTGTGGTTAAACGAAAGACGCGGTTCGGTAAAACCGGTGGATTGATGACCGCGCTAGCGGCTCGGACGGCTTGCATATTCTCTCCCGTTTGAACGCCACACCATGCGACGTTTTACGGGTTCGATTCTGATAGGCGAGTGGCAACGGTAAAGGAGGTTCTTTCGACGGTTACCCCGATTTGGTAACCGTCGATGCGACAGTTACCGCTCGAACGTCGTGGCCGTGCGTGGCGGCTCGTAGTTTCTGATGACCTTGTTCAAGTTCTTTCGGCTTGTCGTGCCTTGAGCGAGCATCCAACATCTCCATTCTTCGGTTATCCGCTTCGCTCCCGACGGCGCATACAGCTTGTCCAGCTCCAGTCGTATTCGAGCCGAATCGGATTTTTTTACGCGCGACTCGTTCGCAACCTGCATGCGGCCACGCTTCTGGTCACGATCTTCAGCCAGTGGGGATCGATCAGATAACTCCTCGGCAGCTTGACCGCTAAGAAGCAACGCCAGGAACTGGTCGAATGCCAAGAGGCGCAGCGTCGCTTCCACAGGTTCGATGCCAACCTCATGAACGAATAAGCGTACGGCATCCGATCCTTTGCCGCGTCCTATCTGAGTCATGAGCTCCACGAGATGGTGGATTCGAAGACGGCTAGGCTCGGTTGCTGCGACATCCGTCATCAACTCATTTGAGGACATACGCAACATCTCGAATCGATGCTCGGGTACCGTGCGCGCTTGCTTGCGCTCCGATACGTTCAGGGCCACTACCCCAACGGAAGGGCGTCTATTTGCTCCAAGCAATGAAGGAGCACGTCCGATCGCGGACTCTGTGTTTCGAGGAAGAATAAGCCTCGATTCGCCGCTTAACGAGATCGAAGCAAGTGGCGTAATCAGCGAACTCAAACGGCGCTCGTGGCCGGTCTGCTGGGTCGCGCCAATTAGTGGTGAGAGCATACCCACAGTACGACCAAGAACACCGATACTGGCGTTGTCGCCACTCCTAGCTACAGTCCGTCCCAAGCAATTGCTTTCGGCGAGAGCACGCCCGATTCTGAATGAGTCGTTCGCGAGCACGTTGCGCCGATTTACTCCGCCCCGCCGTTCCAAAATATCTGCCATACACAGCTTCGCCTCCTCACGTTAAATCGAGCCGTCCGGGAAGGAAATCCGGCGTTCGGTTTGGTGATCTCGACTTGGAGTGGGTATTTTCTCAGGAGATATCAGGACTGCCAAGCTCATCGTGATTCGGCGCGCCGTGAACCATCCATACAAAGTCACTTTTCTGGCTCCAGCACCCCGGATAGAAGTTGCGTGGGCAGCGACAATCATCTTGTCCGGTGCTTGCAGTTGTTGTCGTGGACGTCATATGATCGAGAGCGTTCATGCATGCCATTACGGTGGTGGATGTTCGGCAACGATCAATATGGCACGCATGCGAATCTTTGATACCTATGCCCTCAACGTGCGTCGACGCACACCAAACTCTGTGCCGGCGATGATCGCTGCGGCCAATTCCGTAGGTTCAATTTTCGCGGCCCTGAGCAACTGAAGATGCCGCCGTTCACCGATATGGAGAACAGCAGCGCAAGCCAATTGGAGAGATCTGATGTCTGTCTTTTCTCCGAGCCAACGACCTATGAGCGCCATCACGTCGTCCAACAAAGCGCCTGATTTGAGGAAATCATCAAGCCAACTATTGATGAACCACTGCTTGCGCTCCCCCGAGAATTCATCAAGCTCCTTCATGGCGCACGACGCATCAAGATATTCCCACCCGCGCATCCTTGACGGGAATCTGGCATCCAAATGTGCGCGTCTCAACGCAAACCATCCGTGCTCGTTACACGCAGACCATAAATCGTGGATTCCTAGTTCGTCGAGCAAGTCGAGATAAGGTACAACGGCCTCGATCTGTTCAGGACGAAACAGTCTCGGGCGTCCCTTCAGCTTGAGACCGAATAGCATTGAAAAGTGCTTGAGTAATTTCTTTGGATCCGGCGTGTTTTGGATGGTATCTGCAACGCGCGCCCGCAAGCTAGGAGTCGCTACGCAAAGAGCAGCAATGACATAATAGTGGGACGTGCAAAGATGATCCCAGTGCTTGTTAAGAAGCGCGTCTGCCTCACTGGTCGGTAAGGACACCACAACCTGTGAGAGTATCCAATCGGAATTCGCTTCGTTTTCGTCATCCGCGCTGGTTACAACATATGTCACCCTGCGGCGCTCAAGAGCTTCATCCAGTGCCTTGGTCAAGTCGCTTGACCAGATATAGCGGCCGAGTTGCCACCAGTACCCACGTCCGTCTGTCGATAGCTTCCGGATCAGGGCCGGTAAGGCCTCGTGATCGCCCAGCCGTAAACGCTGCCAAAGAACTTTGTCCGCAAGCACATCCTCACTCAATACGACACGAAGAACACCGAGATCACCCGCACGGTGCGTCGATGCCCATATTCTGAACGCCTGTTCACGCAGATGCTTGCCGGTGGAATGATCTCGCCAGATGTCCCTAAGCCTCTTTCGCGAGACCTCCGACATCGCGCGGCCGCTTCTTTCTTGCTCGCGCTCCCAGTCATCTTTTGCCGATAGTACGAACGGAGAAAATCTATCTGTTCCGTCCAGACTTTCGCTGATGGCGGCGAGTTCCCGAACGACGAACTCGACTGCATCTGGATGATCTAGCCCGTGCAGCATGTACGTAATGGGCCATTTAAGTTCCGGATCTGCCGCTCGTTCTATGAAATACCGCACCGCCCTGTCGGGCAACCTTTTATGGAACGCAAACCGCAAGTTATATGCGGCGAGACTATCGCGCGGCGATGACATACCTGTGCCTGTCCTTTCGCTCGGCAGCGCCGCCCATCCATCGCAGACGGGACCCAGGAGAGTTGCTGGATCGTTGTCTACGCATTGCCCGCACGCCCATAGATATTCGCTTAGATTTGCGTGCCGGCTGTCATGATTCTGCCAACAAGTGCGGATTGCCTCCGCAAGTATCGGTTCGCCAATGTGCCCCGCCAAACGCAATGCACCGATACGGATGGGGTCGTTCAGTTGCGCGTTGCTCAGAAGCGACGTAAGGGCACGAACTAGATTGGTGCCGAACCGCGTCTTCACATGGTCGAGGAAGGCGTCATGCCCAGCTACCCCTACGCCGGGCTCGGTCTGTAAGCAGAGAGCAACTCCGCCCATCAAATCCCCATTCCGGTATCGGGCCCGCAGAGCGTGCCATGAGTTGTCATCAAATCGAGCGACCAGCGGCCTTACACTCGGGTCTTCCGCCTCCGCGAGCACTCTCATAGCCTCCCAGCGAAGATGGCGATCATGGCTCGTTTCCGCAGAAGTCTTACTCAGCCAGTTTTCGAGCGCGACAACGATGGCATTTTGGCCTGATGTCGTAGGTTCGCGGAAGCGAGGTACAGCGCAAAATAAGGCTAGCGGGTTATGGGCGGCAATCATCAAGATGTCGCCGGCCAAAGCATCTTGGCGAACTAAAGTCAATCCGAAAACTTCTGCGAAGTAAGGCTCGGCTGCAATTTCTTCCGGCATAGCGTTCGCTCGCAACAAGTCGAATGCTGCCTGCGCGAGTAGCCACTCCCGGACGCGATCGTGCCTGAACGCCAGTTTCTCGTCGGTCGAAAAGCCAGCAAGACGGATAACGTCACCCTGATGAACGATGTGCCTGAGCGCCGGCGCATGACCTGCCAGCGCGGGCCATGCGAGCAGAACCAGCCAACTCGGCTCCATTTGCCGGTTCAGCAGCATCGTTTTCGCAAGGTCCGAGAGCACCTTACCGTACTCTGCTGCCGAGAACTCGCCTCTTGCCGCGGCGAGCCGCTGCAAGCTGACCTCGACAAACTGAGCAATCGTCTCCAAGGTGTCGGGAGTGTTGGTCGGATCATGAAGGGCAATTAACAGTGGATCTTGCCCGAGCGCTTCTGATATCTGGGCTGCTTCTAGCTTGGTCACCGGACGGCCGCCGAGCTCGCGGCGACGTTCGACAGCATTTGCACCTTCGTCGGCAGAAAATACGGTTCCAACGACGGCCCGGTTGTTGACCCGCCTGCGCGCTTCCTCGCCCAATGAAGACATTACCTTCGGCCAGACAGGACACAGCAATTGCCAGGAAGAAGTGCCGTCCTCTTTACTTTTGGCACTATCCCATCGCGATATCTTTTCAATGAGGGCTGCACCACGGCCCGAGCGGTTGATGTCCTCTACGGCGAGCAACAACCGTCGATTTAGATTCGACGCTCGCAGCGCGGCCCCCCCGCAGCCCACAATCAACGATGGATGAAGCTGCGTCAGAGTCTTTTCGACCGCTTGTTCAAGCGAAAGCGACGACTCGATTGCTTCATCGGTCAAGATAAAACTGAATCCGCCGGCCAAAGCGTTCGTCAGCAAACGCTTGTAACAAGCAACGCTCTTTCCCGAACCTGACTCTGCAATGACGAAGACGACCTGCTCTTCATTCGCCTCTTCGATCGCAACATCGAGAGCACGTTCGACCCAAGCCTCGGGTTCGTCGGGCGGACGACAAATCTCAAGACTCCTCTGCGAGAGTTCGCTCAGCATTTCTTCGGAAAGCTGGACCTGATCGGTTCCTAAGAACTGCCTTCGCAGCCACTGGCCTCGCGGCTCATTATCGAGAAAGTCGGCCAATCGCGAACGCGCCCATATGTCGATGGCGATTCCAGCCGCTGCGCCGGCTGCATGCACGTCCCGTACAAGGCTTTCTCCAGGTTCGTGATTGGTCGTCAGAATAAGGGTAGCCTGAAGGCTGGGTGTCCGCTTTTTCTCTTCTTTGATGATCTCGATTGTCTTGACGACATCACCCGCAGGTGCAGTCGGAGACTTGCTCCGGCCGCGCGACTTCACCTTGGCAGGATCGTGAAGCCATTTCTTCTCAAGACCTTTTGCGGCGCAGATCGTATGATGCACTGCGATCATTTGGGGAGGAACAGATCCCGGCACAAAGGCTATACCATCGACGGGAGACTTAACCGTCTTGCCATCAGCGTTCACGCCTGGATGGCTAAGGGAACCAAGCCGATCATCCGAATAGCGCAGGACGGCCGTCGCAAGCATCTCGAACGCGCCTTCATCAGTCATATCGGCGAGTTTTCGGATCGAATTTTCTTGCGCCATTCTGCTCCCCGGAAGATTTACTGGCACATCTTACAGTGCCGTCTTCGGCGGATCTCGTTGCCTCGCGCTGCGAAGGGGAGTCCGCAGTTGCACGTAGCGGGCCGTATCAGCCAGTTTCGCACCGTCGAATCGGTGAGCTGTCAGGATGCGCTCTCGGTCGACATGCACCAGTCACGAAAGACCGCGGTTCGGCCAGGAAGATCCATTCAGGGTTGGTGTTTATAGGAAACAAACGATCCTTTCCTATCTCGAACAAGAACACTGGAGGTAAATCGGGATTCTGCTCACAATATGAGCGATCGGCGTCAGTAACGCATGGAGTAATCTTAGCGATCCCCACATGCGACCAAGCTCCAACCATGTACCTTCAAATCCGCGGTACAAACGTCCGACTTCTCGGGTCGATGCATCTTTTCCCTGCCCCAGGTGCGCAAATGCCTTCGTGGGCGTTGCAAGCTTATGCGTGGTCCGAATGTCTCATTTTTGAGTCAGATCCCCCGACAATATTGCCGTTCTTAAAGTCGACAAATGGCACCGTTCTAGCAAATATGCTCCCAACGGATGTTTGGACTGAATTACAAGCAGCCTGGCCGACTAACGGGAGACTACCTCCTCTCTCCGAGATGCGCCCGTGGGCGGCACTGATGGTAGCTCCCTCTCTTTATCAGCATTTGGTCGAGGGTGTTGAGCCACAGTTTTTAAGATCAGCAAATGAGCAGTCAAAGTCCTATCGATTTCTGGAAACAGCGCAAGAGGTCGTCACAGCCTTCGAATCAGTTGCTTTGGCCGAGATTCAGACGGCTCTAAATTGCATCATGTCCGATTCCGCCGAACCTCAACGCATGCTTGTTCGAATGTACAACGCTTGGCAGCGCCGGGACATTGAAGCCCTGTACAAGGTGGCCGGCCGATCGCCCATTCTCAGTTCATCTGCAATCCGCAGCGCCGTTCTCGAATCAAGGAATCTCGCTTGGGTCCCAAGTCTTCTCGCTGCAATAGAAAGCCCGAAGCGGACACTCGTCGTCATCGGAGCGCTTCATCTTTGCGGACCAAGTAATCTCTTGGAATGCCTTGGTTTACCCCTTGACCTGGTAGCCACTCTTGACTAAGTTCGTCAACTCTGCGCGACATGTCGCGCTCAAAAACGCGTTTCCGTTTTTCGACAGTCGCCGCTCATGGAAGGCACACCGCTGCCACTTTGAGAGGTTCACATGCGCCGTGTGAACGGCCGTTGGTGGGATGCGGACATTCGAACCAGCAACACGTCGGACTGCTATGACGTCGGACTGCTATGTCCCATGTGTATAGGCAATTAGATCGCTCCCTCGGCAATCATTTCGATAATACTTGAAATATAGAATAGACGAATCTATGCTGTGTGCATGGACTCGAACCTCGTCGTACGCGCCTTGAGCGCCCTTGCACATGAATCGCGGCTCGCGATTTTCCGAACGCTCGTCGTCGCCGGACCCGATGGAATGCCGGCCGGCGAAATTGGACAACAGCTTAGTCTCGCACCATCCAGCCTGTCTTTTCACCTGAAGGATCTGTCGCACGCGGACCTCGTGAAGGCGCGGCAGGAAGGACGCTTTATCTACTATTCGGCCAATTTCGACTCTATGAATGGCCTTGTCGGTTTTCTCACCGAGAACTGCTGTGCTGGCGCGACATGCGCAGCGAGCAGCCCTCCAGCCTGCTGCGGAGATGAATCATGAAGCGAATGCACGTCCACGTATCTGTCCAAAGCCTGACCGAGAGCATCCGCTTTTATAGCGCGATGTTCGGAAACGTCGAACCGACTGTACTGAAGGACGATTACTGCAAGTGGGAGCTGAAAGATCCCGCAGTCAACTTCGCCATTTCCCAGCGTGGCGCAAAACCTGGTGTCGACCATGTCGGGATCCAAGTCGAGACCGACGACGAATTGGCAGAGATGAACGCTCGCTTTGCCGCTGCGGACCTTCCCGTGCAAGAGCAGACGGGTGCAACCTGCTGCTACGCGAAGTCCAACAAGGCTTGGACCGTCGACCCACAAGGTGTCGCGTGGGAAACCTTCAGGACGCTCGCGGCCGCGCCTACCTACGGGGAGTCAAGAAATGAACCCGATCATTCGTCAAATGCGTGCTGCACCCCGACCGTATCCACCATTGAATTCCGGAGTCACACGTGACCGACCGACCATACTCAATCCTCATCCTTTGCACGGGCAACAGCGCGCGCAGCATCATAGCCGAAGCGCTTTTCAACGTGCTAGGCAAGGGGCGCTTCCGGGCGTATAGCGCAGGAAGCCATCCCGGTGGAAAGGTCAACCCTTTCGCTGTTGAGCGCTGCGAGTCACTCGGCTACGACGTCTCACAACTACGAAGCAAGAGCTGGGACGAATTTGGGACGCCCGACGCGCCGCATATGGATTTCGTCATTACGGTCTGCGACCAGGCCGCCGGCGAAGTCTGCCCGATCTGGCCGGGCAAACCGATGACCGCGCATTGGGGTTTCGAGGACCCGGCAGCGTTCGAGGGCACGGACGAAGAAAAGCGCCAAGTGTTCAGCAAGGTCTACCGCCAGATACTCGGCCGGGTGAGTCAGTTCGTGAACTTGCCGCTGCACGTATTGGACAGCAACGCCATTCAGCGCGAGTTACGCGCTATCGGTGCACGGCCAGCCGAGGGCTCGAATGAGCAGCACTGAAAATACCAGTTTGGCATCGAGGCCGGTCATCGGATTTTTCGAGCGCTACCTGACGGTGTGGGTGGCGTTGTGCATCGTCGGCGGTATCGTGCTCGGGCAACTGTTGCCGGGCGCGTTTCAAGCCATCGGCCGCATGGAGGTTGCCCACGTCAACCTGCCCGTGGCGGTGCTGATCTGGATCATGATCATCCCCATGCTCGTGAAAATCGACTTCGCGGCCATGACTCAGGTGAAGAGCCAATGGCGCGGCATCGGGGTGACGTTATTCGTCAACTGGTTCGTCAAGCCTTTTTCGATGGCGCTCCTCGGCTGGATTTTCATCCGCCACGTGTTCGCACCGTGGCTGCCGGCGAACCAGCTCGACAGCTACATCGCCGGCCTGATCCTGCTGGCAGCCGCGCCTTGTACCGCGATGGTGTTTGTCTGGTCGCAACTGTGCAAGGGCGATCCGTATTTCACGCTATCGCAGGTGGCGTTAAACGACTCCATCATGATCGTGGCCTTTGCGCCGCTCGTGGCGCTCCTGCTGGGGCTATCGGCCATTACGGTGCCGTGGGATACGCTCATTGCCTCAGTCGGCCTTTACATCATCGTGCCGGTCATTCTCGCGCAGATGATCCGGCGCTCGCTGCTCGCGAAGGGCAACGCGCATTTTCAGCGTCTCGTCGCAAAGCTCGGCCCGTATTCAATTTCCGCGTTGCTAGCCACGCTCGTGCTCTTGTTCGCCTTTCAGGGAGAGGCCATCGTTCACGAGCCACTGGTCATCGCCATGCTCGCGGTACCTATCCTGATTCAAGTCTTCTTTAACTCGGGCCTGGCGTACCTGCTCAATCGCAGGCTGGGTGTCGCCCACTGCGTAGCCGGCCCGTCGAGTCTGATTGGCGCGAGCAATTTCTTCGAATTGGCCGTGGCCACCGCGATCAGCCTCTTTGGATTCCACTCGGGCGCGGCGCTGGCGACCGTGGTCGGGGTGCTCATCGAAGTGCCGGTCATGTTGCTGGTGGTCGGTGTCGTCAATCGCTCGCAACGCTGGTATGAAGCCAGGTCCGTCTGATCCAAGGGCTCGCGAACAAGAGGCATAACCGGGAGGCACGTCATGACAAATGCTGACAGCAATACCTGTTCGCTGTTGTCTGGTTCGGGCGGTTTGCACTGCAACTCGATGCAAGCCTTCATTGCGCTGCGGTTGAGGGCGGCTCGCGTTTCCGATGACATGAAAAATCTGAACGTCGGTGGATCGACTGCACCGAGTCGACTGCCTTCGTCCAGCGCATCCGCCTCGACGTTGGCCGATGCTTTGTCTCGCGCGCTTAGCCGGGAATCTGGGCGGCTAGCGGAATCAATGGTTTTGACTGCTACTCCAAGTGAACATGAGAGCGTGATGCGCTTCGTCCTCGGCGGCACAACGGCGGCCGCAGTACTGCTGCTGGACGTGCCAGTGCTATTTCGGATTCCGCGTTGCGACTGGGAAACCCCGCTCCTGCGAACACGCAATCGCTTCTCTGACGACGGCATCAAGCTCTATGCGGTTTTGATGAACGACAGCAGTGAACGCAGTCTTTCAGGTGCATTGCGTCGTGTGCGTCATCTCTACCAGGCTAAACAGTTCGCCCGTTTTTGTGGCACGAACGGCATCGGGCTTCTAACCAACGACGAGACGCCGACCGCTCGAACGGTCGGTGAGACACAAGACGGCTTGGCCTCGGCGATAGCGTCGGCGTTAATGTCTGCACGTTACTTCTGCTGCGGAGCGTTCCGCATCGGCAAAGCAGACTCCGCGATGGGTATCCATCGCGCTCTACCCCATTGAGCCGCGTGTCGAGTCCACACGCTGACCTTCGAAGCGGGAATGCCGAGCATGTCGGTCACCGCGCGACATGGGCGCTTGCCATCGCGCAGCTTGTATCGTGGGGATCGGTTTACTACGGGTTTTCGCTCTTCGTGGTTCCCATGGAGCGGGCGATGGGCTGGAGCCGCACGGAAACGAATGCGGCGCTGTCGCTCGGGCTCCTTGTCTCGGGTTTCGCGGCGTATCCGATAGGCATCTGGATCGACCACGGCCACGGCAGGAAAATCATGATGGCGGGTTCCATCCTGTCGACAGCAATGCTGCTGTTGTGGTCACAAGCTCACGCACTGGCTACGCTGTTTGTCGTTTGGATCGGCTTGGGTGTATCGATGGCGGCCACGCTGTACGACCCCGTATTCGCTGTAGTGACGCGCGACTACCCCGGCAGTTTCCGCACAAAAATAACGCTCATCACGCTGGTCGCCGGGTTCGCCAGCACGGTCTTTATCCCGCTGACGCAAGGCTTCGTAGACTGGTTCGGATGGCGAGGCGCACTAATCGCGCTCGCTGCGACGAATATCGCGATCAGTCTGCCCATTCACGCGAGCGCGATCAAACGAAATGGCGTGACCGGTGCAACAGCCGGCGACAAGGCGCGGTTGAAGGCTGTGAATATGGCTTCGACGCAACGCGCGCTACGCACGCCGACGTTTTGGGCGCTGGCCGTGTGCTTCACGGCGTATTACGCAACCTTCGCTGCGCTGACGTTCCACCTGGTTCCGCTCATGGTGGCGCGCAAGGTCCCGGCTGGTTGGTTGCTGGCCACGATGGCAATCATCGGTCCGGCGCAGGTGGCCGCGCGTGCGCTCTGGTTCGCCGTTGGACGCAATGTGCGGCCTGCGTTGGTCGGGTTGACCGTAACAGCGGCATTTCCGGTTTCGGTTCTCGTGCTGCTGTACGCGGGAACCTCACCGTACTTATTGATGCTGTTCGGTCTCGTGTACGGAGGGGCGAACGGAATGATGACGATCCTTCGCGGAACGATTGTGCAAGATGTGATGTGGACCGAGGGTTATGGGGCCATCAGCGGTTTGCTCTCGGCTCCGTCGAACATCGCGAAAGGTATCGCACCCATTTCCGCCGCTGCCCTTTGGACAATCCAGCGAAACTACGCGTTGGTCGAGTGGGTGATTCTCGGGGTCTCTCTCGTGTCGACTGCCGCTTTTCTAGTCGCGATGCGATTCGCCCCTGGTCAACAGTCCGCTGTCGAGCGAGCCGCAACCGGCGGGATGCGGAAGTGAAAGTCTGGGAACCATCAGGAGCAGCGATGAAGATACATCCAGCACGCGCAGAAGACTATGACCTCATTCGGGCCTTGTTGGTCGCGAGCGAGCTTCCAGTTGAAGACGTAACGGAGAATTCCTCAATCCGGTTTTTCATTGCCGAGTCCGCCGAAGCTAAGCTCGGTGGCTGCATCGGATTGGAAGCGCATGGTCGCGACGGCCTCTTGCGTTCCCTAGCGGTGCAGCAGAGTTTGCGCGCACAAGGCGTAGGAAGGGCGCTGGTCGACGCTGTACAGGGAGCGGCCGCCACTGCCGGAATTAAGCGATTGTGGCTCCTTACCACGACTGCGAACACCTTCTTCCTGCGATCCGGCTACGAAGTCGCCGATCGGGCTGCTGCACCCGGACTAATCAGGCGCAGCCCTCAATTTGCAAGCATCTGCCCGGCAAACGCCATGTGCATGACCCGAGCACTGCAATAGCTAATTGACTAGGGATTCTCCGAAACTATCTCGTTGCGCCTCATCGCAGAAACCTAACGTCGGTGTTGCTCTGTCTCCGCCGAACCTTGATGGCCGTGCGCTCCATGGTCGTGCTCGTCGCTTTCCATCATTCGCATCATCTCCGGGCCGCCTGTTCTGTAAAAGACGACCGTCAAGACGACGAACACTGCTCCGAAGATGAGGTTTAGTACGGTGGTGTAGTTGAAGGTGATCGCCGCATCAACGATAGCGGTGTGGCGTTCATGTGGTACCCATCCGAGCACCTGAAACAGTATCTCGACAACCAGAGCGGCGGCGGCCATCGCAACGTAAAAGGTAACCGCTATGAACGCCGTCATCTTGCCACCGTAGTACTTGCGGTAGATGTTCAAAATGGGAAGGATGATGAGATCTCCAAAGATGAACGACGCGACACCGCCGAAGCTGATACCACCGTTCCACAGGACCGCAGCAAGCGGCACGTTACCCACCGAACAGGTAAACGAGGCAACGGCAAGAAGCGGACCGACGAACGCACCCCAGATCATTGCGGCCATCGGATGGCCGACGAGAAAAAATTTTTGCCAAAAGCTGTCTGGTACCCAGGCACCAAGCGCGCCAGCGACAAGCAGGCCCACGCCAATGTCTCGCCATAGCATCGTCCAGTTCATCACGTAACTGTGGCTGATTGCTATCCAACCCTCTTTAGAAGAAAGGCGTTGTTTCCAGGTTCCGTGTTGTTCGCCCATCGACATGGCCGCATGACCCTCCATGCTGCCAGCGATACCCTTCTCGGCTTGCTCGATAGCGTCCTTCTTCAACGGGTCCTGGAGAAAGAACCGAAAGAGCAGGACCAGAACGATAATCATGATCGGGCCGCCGATGAACTCAGCCGCGGCAAACTGCCAGGAAATCAGCACCCACATCAGTACGCCAAGTTCGAGCACGAGATTCGTTGCGGCGAACTGGAACGCCATCGCGGCAGTGAAGTCTCCGCCCTTACGAACAATCGACCGTGCCATGGCGACCGCCGCATAAGAGCAGGAGGATGACGCTGCACCAAGCAAGCTTGCGAACGTGAGCGACCGGGGCGATGCGTCAGGCAGGAGCTTCGACATCTCGGACTTCGAGACAGCGACTTCAATCACGGCAGAAAACAGGAAACCTAGACTCAGTCCCCAGAAGATCTGCCACAACATCGTGAAGGACATCCAGAGCGCATGACCGAGGGCAGTGACAATCTGCATCGCAATCTCCTTCTAAGGGCTTCAGTACCATCGCCACGCAGTCGTGAAAGATATGCCGCACGGGATTTCTCGCTCTCGATAGTGCTACCCGGTTTCAGCGCTTTCCTGCTGTGCCCCCTTTGCGCCGCAGGCTCGCGTGCGCAGCGCCATTAGTTCGTCCTGGCACTGCCTTCGAACAGATACGTCAGGAACTTAGGTCCCGGAGCGTAGCCAGTGCCGATCTCATCAATCTTGAAGCCAGCATTTTCAATCAGTGACAAAATGGGCCGATTCAGATGACAGCCGCCGCTGATGCACCTCCACGCCGGCGTCAAACGGTTCTGCCATTTAACTATGCCCTCTTCCGACGCGAGGCCGTGCTCAACGAATAGAAGCCGTCCAGATGGTTTCAGCACGCGACGCATTTCTTGAAGTGCGCGATCGGCGTCTGGGATTGTGCATAGGGTCCAGGTGGTGACTACTGTGTCGACACTCCCGCTTTCCAGAGGTATGGACTCTGCTGAAGCCATCATGAAAGTCACCGGCCGCGGTGCCTGCTTCGCGTTGCGTTTCGCCATCGTCAGCAATTGTGGATCGGGCTCGAGAGCAAGGATTTCTCTCACTCCGGCTTTGTATAGCGGCAAGTTCAGACCGGAACCCGCGCCAATCTCGAGCACCGTGCCTTCCGCCCTGCCAATGACTCGCTCCCGGTACGGTCGAAGCATCGCATTGCGCATTGACATGTCGCAAAGCCGCGGCAGGACAACATTGCGGTAGAAGCCCATTTTTTGATCTCCCTATCCGATGCAGCGTCCATGTCGGCGAGCGGACCGCCTCGCCGACATGTTTCGCCGCAGGCCGACCCGCGTTCAGTTGTGCGTGGTGGCCCTTAATTATGTTGGCTGCGTCACCGTCCGCAGATATGGCTTGAGCGTCTTGAAGCCCTGCGGATATTTCTTCTTGGCATCTTCATCGGACACTGACGTCGGAATAATCACGTCCTCGCCCGGCTTCCAGTTAACCGGCGTGGCAACCGCATGCTTGGCGTTCAACTGAAGCGCATCGAGCAAACGCAGCACCTCGTCGAAATTGCGACCCGCGCTCATCGGATAGACGAGCATTGCCTTGACCTTCTTGTCGGGGCCGATGATAAACACCGAGCGTACTGTGGCATTGTCCGCCGCGCTTCGCTGCCCGCCACTCGCATTCGGGTGAATCATGTCGTAGAGCTTCGCGACGTTCAGGTCTGCATCGCCGATCAACGGATAATTCACTGCGTGCCCCTGCGTCTCTTCGATATCACCAACCCATCTTTGATGGTCACTGACGGGATCAACGCTCAGTCCAATTATTTGGGTACTACGTTTGTCAAACTCTGGTTTCAGGCCGGCCAGGTAGCCAAGCTCGGTCGTGCAGACGGGCGTGAAATCTTTCGGGTGCGAGAACAGGATGGCCCATTTGTCTCCGATCCATTCGTGAAATCGGATCGTCCCTTCAGTGCTTTCGGCCGTGAAATCGGGTGCTTCCTCGCCTATGCGGATAGACATGTCAAACCTCCACTACTTGCGTGAGTCGGAGTATCCCAGCCGCACCACGGCGGGCACTCCGGGTTGAAAGTCACGAACAATTATTGTGCGCTTTTTTCGGGCGGGGCCGTTGCGCTTTGGCCGCACGCGGAAGTTTCTGCTTTTGCTTCAACGCCGCGGACGTCGTCCACGTCGAGACGTTGTATGCCTTGCAATATTGTGCAACTCGACCGACCATCGCCCGCGCACTGTTGCACGAGTTGATCAAGCGAATCGCGCATGGACGTCAATTCGGCTATCTGAGCGTTCAGTTCCGCTACGTGTTTCAAGGCAACCGCTTTGACGTCAGAACTGGCTCGGTCCTCATCTCGCCATAAGGCAAGCAAATGCCTGACACGTTCAATGGAAAAACCGAGCGCGCGCGTCTGTCGAATGAAGCGCATGACGTGAACGTCGCTTTCCTTATAGATCCGATAGCCGCTCTCGGCGCGTCCATGTGGTTGTATCAAATCGATACTTTCGTAGTACCGAATCATCTTGACCGACATACCGGTAGCCTTGGCGGCTTCTCCGATGTTCATACGATCTCTCCTTTACTACTGCGAGCAGATTAACCCGCGTGGTTGTTTTCGACGGCGGCCGGCGCTTGAGCAAGAGCGTGCCTCCAAAGCGGCCTTGGCAATATCTCGCGTAGGGCTTCATGCTGGGCGAGCGCACACGATGACGCGCTCGCCCAAGATGAAACTCCGCTGCGAATCGCTACTTCGCGATACGCGATTGCGGCTGCTGGTCCTGAGCCGTCTCGCTTGGGCGCGAGCCTTGATCGTCCTTGCTATGGCTCATGCTTTTCATCATGAAGAACATGGACAACGGGCACAGCAGGAACAACAGGAATGGTCCACCGCTCAATACGAGTGTTCGGAACTGAGGGAACGCCGCGTAAGCCGCGGCTAGTACAACGAACAGGACGGCTCCTGAGGCGATCATCGTTTTCATATTGCATTTCATGGTGTTGCTCCTATTTCAAATTCGGGAGAATGCTCGCGCGTACGAGCACTGCCGTGTTATTTCGCGGGCGGTGTCTGGATCTTGTCGGCGTACTTGAGCATGATGTCGCCCATCGCCTTCATCATTTCACCGTGCATTTGCATCGCGAATTTTTCGTTGCCTGGAGGGAGTTGCCCCATCATCGGGCAGTTGCTCATCATCCCTTTGCCCATCATTCCATCGCCCATCATGGCGCTGCCGTGGTCGTGCATGGCTGGTTGCGACGCACTGGCCGCGGCGCTCAATCCACTCGCGCCCAAAAGCGCAAAGGCCAGTGACATCGTGGCTAAACGTTTGGTGTTCATATCGATTTCCTTGGCCTCTCCCTAAGTCGGGAGTAGGGCCGTCTGTTTATGTTCCCGTGGCGTCGCGCTAAAAACGCTTGACGCGATCCGGCGAGCCGAATCATCGACGTGCTGGCACGCAACCGTGCGGCGAGCTGACGCTGCGCGTACGATCTAATGCCTAATCGCTGGAGGGGTGTTACAGAACTTGCGGCGGACGCTGCGGAAGATCAGGAATGAACTGCGCAAACGCAGTGGCGTCGAATGACGCGTAGACCGATGTAGAGGGAGCTGGGACGAGCACGATCGAATGGGACGATATCGCCGCAGGCGTGCAGGCAAGGCTACCGGTGCTGCCGTGGCAATCGAGCTGATGCGTGGCCGATACAGCGGTGTCCAGGTGCGCTGCCCCTGCTGAGGCAACCGCATGCGGGACCGCCGAGTGATGCAGTGGCGTATGGGATGCGGCCATGGCCGATGAAACTTGCGGGCAAATCAATACTGGCGTGGCGAAGCCCGTCAAAGGCAGCCACGCAATCAAGAAGCACAGTAGTAATTTAACGACGCGTTTCACGAGATGTAGATTTCTGAATAGCTGTTCAGTTACAGATGCACTTGTTCCTGGATCTGGATTACACCGCGAACGCCGCGCTGCGGGTCGCCGGCTTTCCTTTCAAGTTCAGACCTTGCCGCACGGCGGGTCCACTTATTCCATCCAATATAGGGCAACCCGGCCGCATGTCGCCCGCGCAATGTCGCGAGAGGTTAGCGAGCGTGTCACGCATCACCACCAGTTCCGCAATGCGAGTGTTCAACTCGCCGATATGGTGCGCGGCGATCGTCTTTACTTCGGCGCTCGCGCGGTCCTGATCCAACCATAACGAAAGCAGTTGCCTGATCTGCTCGATCGGGAATCCCAAGGTGCGGGCTTGCCGGATGAAGCGCAGCACATGAACGTCAGAGTCTCTGTAGATCCGGTAGCCACTATCTGTGCGACCAGCGGCCTCCACCAGATCGATGCTCTCATAGTAGCGGATCATTTTCGCCGTGACGCCCGAGGCGCTCGCCGCTTGTCCGATGTTCATCTCGCACCTCATACGTTAAGTCACTGCGGTGTGGTAAAGGCAGGTCGAGCCTGTGTCAAAGCGCCAGATCGCATGTTCCACACATTAGCTACGGGAAACCCTCGGGCCACTGCCCGTTGATTTCTAATTTTTACTCTAGACCTTCCAGTTACGGGAATGTCAAGGTTTTTTTGGTGTTGGGTGACAGCTTAAAAACTCGCTCCGCGGCCCTTGACACTCCAGTGACGGGAGTGTTTAGACTCCGCTCCATTGTCAGATAACGCATGGCGTAGGCCAGCGAAGTGGCGAAACGTCCGTGGATACACCCGAACCGCGAGCGCGCCTTTCTTGATCGCTCCGAATGGTAAGACCGGCGGTGATCAAGCAAGCCAACGAGTAGAGGCGAAAGAGATGCGGTGCACAACAACAACGAAGGTAGCGGTGGTACACCCGGAGTGCGGGGCAGGCGGATCGACCGCGCCCGCCGCGAGTGAATCCGGGCGTGCGACCCTGTTGTTCGCCGATGTGCAGTGCATTTCGCACAACCTCCGCCAATCCGCCTGAGGCACCATGCGCCGCGACGCTAAACGTACGCTAACCGTTATCACGCTCCTTGTTGCGCTGTTCTTCAGCCAGCTCTGGGTGGCCGCGTACGCTTGCACAACGACACCTGCGCTTTCCAGCTCATCGTCTACCGAAGCAGTCACGTTCTTCGATGGTCATACCGACCTTCGCGATCACCAGGTCGCCGCGGTTTGCCACGCTCACTGCGACAATTCTGCGCAACCTGATCACGCCCAGCAACCGTCTCCATCACCTCTCGTTTGGATACCTTTGATCTGGGGTGCATCGACGATCCCTGCATTGGCGATCCAGCCACGCTCGCCGACACGGCCTGAGCCTATTCTGCTTTCCGCCTCTCCCCCTCCTCGCATTCTGTTCCAGGTTTTTCGAATCTGATCTCTGGCGATTGACGTCGATCGTGCTTGGCGAAAGCTAGCGCGCGATCACGCTCGTTCGCGGAAAGGTTTTTACGCTTGTCCCACCGTCTGCCTGTTCGCCGCGTGCGAACTGTGCGTCGCATCGCTCGCCGCTTGCCGGGCCTCCGATCGTTCGCGAAGACGGATAGAGCACAAGCGTTTCGCAAACCAAGCAAATTTAACTAAGTCGCCTAAGTCGAGTCGCGGGTAAGCCGCCCACGCTTTGAAGCTTCGGCAATTTGTGTCGTCGATGTGTATCGCGTGTTGCCTATCACGTACTACGCACTGCGCTTATTCTCACTAAGGAATTAACAATGAAACGCTTCACTTCGTTCAAACACGCTGTCTTCGCAACCCTGCTCCTGTCGGCTACCCTCACGGCCTTCGCGGGTGGTGGTGGTTCCGCCGCGCCGAGGGATTACCCATTCCAGAATGCGCACTCAAGCGCTGGTCAACGCACGGCATCGACGGCTTCCGGCGCGGCCGTTCTTCCCGCAGGCGTCACGGGTTCCACCGCCACCGCGCTGGAGGCGCCTGCAGCAACTCACAGCACTTCCACGGGCAAGTCACGGGCACAGGTGCGCGAGGAATTGGTGGAAGCGCAACGCATGGGCCTTATCCCATCAGGCAAGACTGACTATCCGCCCAGCCCCCAGACCATCGCACGCAATCAGGTGCGATTCCAGCAGGCTGCACCGTTTTGGCGAGCGCATGGAGACCTTCCGACGCAGGGGCAATTGGCGAGTGACACCGATCTAAGCAAGTGAGTCATCGCTGTGGGCCAGCGGGCTTCATTGCATGCAGCCGCGCAGCGGCCCCTAGTCAGTAATCGCCGAAATTGAATGCGCTATCGCGCTTGACCTTATTTCGCGCTTGACCTAATTAACATCAAGGAAACACACATGAAACGCATCACTTCGTTTAAACAAGTGGTCTTCGCAACATTGCTGCTGTCCGCAACCGTTACTGCATTCGCGGCGGGCGGCGGATCCAATGGATTGGGGCGTAATCCAAACCTCTATGCACCCTCGCTGACTAGCTCAACATCCCACTCGCAGCAAACCGTGCTGGCAAATAGCGCTGGTTCCGAATCCAATGTCCTCACGACTGGCACGAATGGTCCTTCGCCCGCAGAACGCACCACAGGTTACCGGAAGACTCGTGCACAGGTCCGTACCGAGCTGTTGGAGGCGGAGCGCGCCGGCACGGTTCCCATTCATAAGAATGAGTACCCACCCAGCGTCGAAACGGTTGCTCGCAACCAGGCCAGGTTCCAACAGATCGAGCAGGCCTGGCGAGCGGGAGGTCCAGTGGTAGCGAACAATCAATAAGTTCGCCTTCGAGCTGCTTAGCAGCGGTGATGGGACGTCGGGACTTTGTCGTCTACCGATCATGTTATGACAAGGACAAAGCTTGATCGTCTTTCATCGCTGTTTTTCAACGCATTTATCCGCACGGACGTCCAGATGCAGACATTCAGCGGTCAGCGACGTAGTCAAAATTCCTTGACACCTTAATAAAATGTCTCCGTTATAATCGCAACCATGAAATTTCTTCGGACAATGCTCCTCCTGTTGCTCTGCGCTATGCTGCCCATTAGTGGGCTGGCAGCCAGTGGCGCGACTGGACAGTGTCCGATGCAGCAAGATATGGGCAGCGACAGCGGCGCCATGGCCGCTGATATGCCCGGCTGCGAATTGATGACAGCGATGTCCGGCGAACACGGTAAGTCGAAGTCATCTCCGTGCAAGGTGACTGCTCAATGTCAAATTGGCAGTCTCTATCACCCCGTTTCTGCTCCCACCGTTGCTCGACCTGCCGGGTCGTTTATCCCCCTCAGCTTCCACTACGCAGAGTCGTTCTCCTTCCGCGCGCCGGATGGACTCTGGCGTCCCCCGCAGTCCCTCTAACTCCGTCCATCTGGTTCGCCGCAGTTTCGCGGTGATGTTGTCCTGGTTCAGGACTTGAGCCCGTATGTCCGTTCGCACGGCCATAGGGTGCTCGACCATTCGGGGTTCACATGCATTTCCAACATTTCACGTCGATCGTCCGACGTGGGCCGCTGCATTGCCTCGCTTTGGCAGCGGTCGTTATGTTTTCCAGTAGCGCGGCGCACGCTCAAGAAGCAGGCATGACACTCGACGCGGCGCTTCAAATAGCGACCAGCCGTTCTTCCTCGATCCAGGCGTCGGAAGCCGCAGTTCGGGGCAGTTCCGACGTCGTCGTCAAAGCCGGACAACTACCCAATCCCATGTTGAAGTTGAGCGTCGAGGACTTGCCTATCAACGGGTCAAAGGCCTTCACGATCGGACAAGACGATTTCACGATGCGCGGTATCGGTATCGAACAGGAGTGGGTATCTGCGGACAAGCGCCGATTGCGTACTGCGTTGGCAGATCGCGCCGTAGAGCGTGATAAATCGACCTACCTTCAAAAAGTGGCGGAGGTCCGTCAGCAAGCGGCCATGGCTTGGCTGAACGCCATCTACGCAAAAAAGGCCGTCGTCTTGAGCCAGGCTTTGGTCGACCATTTGAGCCAGGAACTGACCGCCAGACAAGCGTCCTACCGCGGCGCAAAAGGCACCGCGGTGGACGTTGCCCAAGCCAACCTCACGCTCGGGAACGCACGCGATGAACTGATCAACGCGCAGCAGGACGAGAAGACCGCGTTGATCGCCCTGTCGCGTTGGACGGCGGCAGGTAACGTTCTGGAGGTCGCTGGAGACCCACCGGATCTGGAATCACAAGTGTCCAGTTTAAGCGTCGAGCAGCTCGATCAAGTCCAGCCTGATCTGATCGCCGCACGCTCCGCCATCTCATTGGCCGATGCCGACACCGACGTCACCCGAAGCAATAGAGACCCGAACTGGACCTGGGGGCTGACCTATTTCAAGCGGGGTGGAAATTTCTCGGACTACGTGTCGTTCGGTGTCTCCATCCCCTTGCCGATCAACCGTAGGAATGTCGAAGATCGCGACGTCGAGCAAAAGTCGGAAATGGGCACGCAAGCACGGCTCACTTACGAAGACACCGAGCGACAGGTCATAGCCGATATCCAAAGCCTGACGGCAAAACTCGCCAGCGGTCGGGAACGTTTAGCGAACGTGAAGCAAACCGTTCTACCCGCCGCGGCGCAGAAGGTGGCACTGGCCAATGCAGCCTATCGGGCCGGCGCTGGCACCCTCTCCGATGCATTGGATGCGAGGCACACGCAACTCGAAGCGAACCTTCAAGTGTTGAATCTCGAACGACAAGTCTCCCTGGTCTGGGCCCAGTTGGAATACCAGGTTTTGCCGCCTGACTTGACCGCCAGCCAAGCCAGCCAATAAGGAGAAAAACATGAATCAGAAACTACTCGTACGTGCGGTGGCGTCGGTGTTCGTCGCAGCCGCGCTGCTAGGCGCCGGTTATGTGATCGGCACCCATCGTTCTGCGACCGATGCACCCGTGACGGCAGCCGCGGCCGCGACCTCATCCGCGCCCGGCGACAAGGTAGATCCGAAGACGGGCCGCAAGGTCCTGTATTGGCATGACCCGATGGTGCCTAACCAGCACTTCGACAAGCCCGGAAAGTCGCCTTTCATGAACATGCAACTGGAGCCCGTATTCGCAGACGAAGGCGGCTCCAGCGGAATCCGGGTCGACTCGGGGCTTCAACAAAATCTCGGCATCCGATACGCCACGGTGCGCCGGCAGGACACGGCTGAAGGTTTCGACGTGGTTGGCTCCACTCAGTTCGATGAGTCAACGGCCGATGTCGTCCAGTCGCGGGTGACAGGCTACATCGACCATCTGTACACGAGCGCGCCGATGCAGCGCGTGGCCAAGGGCGCGCCAATCGCGTCGCTGTTCGTTCCGGATTGGCTGGCGCCGCAGGAAGAATATCTGGCGCTCAAACGCGGCGGTATGGATGACGGTCTGCTTGAAGGGGCCCGCGCCCGCATGCGAGCGATGTCGATTCCGGACGGGCTCATTGCGAGCCTGGACCGAGCGGGTAAAGCGCAGACGCACGTGACGCTGTTCGCTCAAGAGACGGGCGTGCTGACCGAACTCAACGTTCGCGATGGCGCGATGGTGTCGCCAGGACAGACGCTCGCCAAGGTCGCGGGTCTGTCAAAGCTGTGGCTGGTCGTTGAGATCCCCGAGTCGCTTGCGCTACAGGTGCGGCCCGGCATGTTGGTCGATGCGACGTTCGCCGGCGATCCGTCCCAGCACTTTAGCGGTCACATCCGCGAAATCCTGCCCGGTATCAGCACAAGCAGTCGCACGTTACAGGCGCGCCTCGAAATCGACAATGCCGGGCTGAAGCTGACGCCGGGGATGCTGTTGCGCGCCCATATCAGCGGCGCGAAACCTGTGTCGCGTTTGCTCGTGCCGTCCGAAGCCGTGATCACGACGGGAAAACGGTCGATCGTCATCGTCAAGAACAGCGATGGTCGACTGCAACCTGTCGCCATTACGGTGGGCAACGATGCCGGTGACGATACCGAAGTGACAAGCGGACTGACGGAAGGCCAGCAGGTCGTTGCCTCCGGCCAGTTCCTGATCGACTCGGAAGCGAGCCTGAAATCGGTGTTACCGAAGCTCGAAGGAAGCGTTGTGCCCGACGCGGGGGCATCGGTTCCCGTTCCGGCGGCAGCCTCCGCCGCTGCTGCGGCTCTCACCTACGAGACGACCGGCAAGGTTGAAAAAGTCACTCCCGGTGACATCACGTTCTCGCACCAGCCCGTGCCCGCGTTGGGATGGGGTGCAATGACCATGACATTCGGCAAGCCGGCGCCCACGGCCTTCCCCGACGTCAAGGCCGGTGACGCCGTGCATTTCGTCTTCAAGCAATCGGATGACGGATACCAACTGACGAAGGTCGAACCGGTTGGAGGCACGAAATGATCGCGCGCATCATTCGCTGGTCGATTTACAACCGGTTTCTCGTGCTGCTCGCGACCGTGCTTGTCACTGCATGGGGTTTTTATTCGCTGATGCAGACACCGCTCGATGCGCTGCCGGATCTGTCCGACACGCAGGTCATCATCAAGGCGTCGTATCCCGGCAAGGCGCCGCAGGTGGTTGAGGACCAGGTGACATATCCACTTACGACAACGCTGCTGGGCGTGCCGGGCGCGACGACCATTCGCGCCTACTCATCGTTTGGGGATGCGTTCGTCTATGTGCTTTTCGACGACAAGACGGACCAGTATTGGGCGCGTTCACGAGTGCTCGAATACCTGAACCAGGTGCAGAGTCGTTTGCCGCCGGGTGCAACCGTGTCACTCGGTCCTGATGCAACAGGGGTCGGTTGGGTCTACGAATACGCATTGGTCGACCGCACCGGCAAACACGACCTGGGACAGCTCCGAGCCTTAAACGATTGGTTTCTGAAGTTCGAGCTGAAATCGGTACCGGACGTCTCGGAAGTCGCGTCGATCGGCGGAATGGTGCGCCAATACCAAGTCGTCATCGATCCGGACAAGTTGCGCGCCTATGGCATCACGCAAGGTGCTGTTGCGGATGCCATAGGAAAGGCCAACCAGGAGTCGGGCGGATCCGTTGTCGAACTGGCTGAGTCCGAGTACATGGTGAGGTCATCCGGCTACCTGCGCACACTGGACGACTTCCGCAACATCGTGCTACGGACCAACGACACGGGCACGCCGGTCCTGTTAGGCGACGTCGCTCGCATCCAGATTGGCCCCGAAATGCGCCGTGGCATTGCCGAGTTGAACGGCGAAGGCGAAGTGGCCGGCGGCGTCATCGTGATGCGCTCGGGCAAGAACGCGCTGACGACCATTGATGCGGTCAAAGCCAAGTTCGCCGATTTGAAAAAATCGCTCCCACCAGGCGTCGAAGTCGTAACAACGTACGATCGCTCGCAGCTCATCGAGCGTGCGGTGGACAACCTCAAAGACAAGCTCATCGAAGAGTTCATCATCGTCGGGTTGGTCTGCGCGGTGTTCCTGTTCCATCTGCGCAGCGCATTCGTCGCGATCCTGTCGCTGCCGCTCGGCGTGCTGACGGCGTTCATCGTCATGCGTTATCAGGGCGTCAACGCGAACCTGATGTCGCTGGGTGGTATTGCGATTGCCATCGGCGCGATGATCGATGCGGCCATCGTGATGATCGAAAACGCTCACAAACATCTGGAGGCGTACGACCACGAGCACCCGGACAGTCCGATCACGAACACTCGGCGGTGGGAACTGATCGCGGAATCGGCGGCCGAAGTTGGGCCAGCCTTGTTCTTCTCGTTGCTCATCATCACGCTGTCGTTCATCCCGGTCTTCTCGCTCGAAGGCCAGGAGGGCAAGCTCTTTGCTCCACTAGCGTTCACGAAGACGTACACGATCGCCGCTGCCGCTGGGTTGTCCGTGACGCTGGTGCCGGTGCTGATGGGCTTTCTGATTCGGGGTCGCATTCCCCACGAAAACGCCAACCCGATCAACCGTGTGTTGATCAGGCTGTATCGCCCATTGCTTGAAGCAACGCTGCGCCGACCATGGGTCGCGATCGGGCTGGCGGTCGTCGCACTCGCCATCACGCTCATTCCCGTGTCGCGACTAGGCGGCGAATTCATGCCACCGCTCGACGAAGGCGACCTGCTGTATATGCCGACTGCGCTACCCGGCATTTCAGCAGATAAAGCCGCCGAGTTGCTTCAACAAACCGACCGCCTGATCAAGACGGTTCCGGAGGTGAAAACCGTGTTCGGCAAATCGGGACGTGCCGACACCGCGACCGACCCGGCGCCCTTCGAGATGTTCGAGACCACCATCCAGTTCAAGCCACGCAGTGAATGGCGTCCCGGCATGACACCCGAGAAGCTAGTGGATGAACTTGATGCACGCGTCAAGATTCCCGGCCTGTCGAATGTCTGGGTGCCGCCAATTCGCAATCGCCTGGACATGCTGTCGACCGGTATCAAGACGCCCGTGGGCGTGAAGATCTCTGGAGCTGACCTTGGGCAGATCGACAGGATTGCCACGCAGGTCGAGTCCGTCTTGAAGAACGTTCCAGGCGTCACGTCGGCGCTGGCGGAGCGCTTGAACGGCGGCCACTACATCGACGTCGATATCGACCGGTTGGCTGCAGCCCGTTATGGCATGTCGGTGACTGACGTCCAGTCCATCGTGTCGACCGCGGTCGGCGGCGATAACGTCGGCGAAGTCATTGCAGGCCGCGAGCGTTTCCCGATCAACATTCGTTATCCGCGGGAGATCCGTGACTCTGTCGACAATCTGCGTCAGTTGCCGGTGGTCACCGACCGGGGGGCGCAGATCACGCTAGGGGACGTAGCCATCATCAAGATCTCCGATGGGCCACCGATGATCCGTAGCGAGAACGCGCGCTTGTCAGGCTACGTCTACGTCGACATTCGCGATGTGGACTTGCAATCGGCCGTGAAGGCAATGCAGCTCGCTGTCGCGCAGCACGTTGCACTGCCGCCCGGCTATTCCATCGCGTGGTCAGGCCAGTTCGAGTATCTGGAGCGAGCGGCTGCGAAATTGCGGACCGTGATTCCGGTGACGCTCGTCGTCATTTTTGTACTGCTCTTCCTGACGTTCAACTCGGCGGCTGACGCGCTGTTGCTGATGTCAACCGTGCCCTTCGCACTGGTCGGAGGCTTCTGGCTGATCTGGATCCTGGGGCATGCGGTGTCGGTCGCTACAGCTGTCGGGTTCATCGCGCTCTCGGGCGTCGCGGCCGAATTCGGCGTCGTGATGCTGCTGTATCTGAAGGGTGCGCTCAACCGTCGACTCGAGGAAGGCGCGCCCTTCACCGAAGCAACACTCGTCGATGCAATTCGCGAGGGCGCCGTCTTGCGCGTGAGACCCAAGGCAATGACGGTCGCGGTCGTGCTGGCAGGTCTCATCCCGATCATGCTCGGCCATGGCGCCGGGTCAGAGGTCATGCAGCGAATCGCCGCGCCAATGGTTGGCGGCATGGTGACCGCCCCGCTCCTGTCGATGCTGATCATCCCGGCCGCCTGGTTGCTGCTGCAACGCCGGAAGATTGCACGCACCCAAACGAAAACTGAAGAACCGCTTCAACCTCACGCAGTACCCGTTGGCACGCTCGTGCCGCAATCCCACTCTGGAGAAAACCAATGAAGAAGTTCGTTACCGTATCCGCCGTATTCTGTACCGCTCTTACGCTCGCCAATGCCGCGGTAGCTGCGGACGAAATGGCCGGCATGAGGATGGACAACGGCGCCATGAGCGCCGCGAAGCCGGGCAAATCGCAACTGACCGACGCTGTGGTCAAGAAGGTGGACCCGACAACCGGCATGGTGACGCTTCAGCACGGCGCGCTGACCAACATCGGTATGTCGGCGATGACGATGGCCTACAAGGCCAAGGACACAGCGATGATTGATCACGTCAAGGAAGGCGACAAGGTCAAAGTCCGCGTCGAAGATGTCAACGGCACGCTGACCATTGTGAAGCTGGAGAAGCACTAACCAGCGGTCGGCGCCAAGGACGCGGCGACGCCTGCTACGGTAGGCGCCGCTGTCCTTGCGGCCGCAGCTAACAGAATCGCGTTTGACACGACTACGGCAGCACTTCGGTCATGGTGTGGACGCTGTAGAAATGGGAAACCGGCAGCACGGCGATCACGCCGTCGCCCGGCGCACCCACGTGCGCGACCTTCATAATTGCAGCGACCAGCGTATCGACATCGGCCGTGCGAACGAAGATCTCGATTTTCAGGTGGCCGATCGCCTCGTCGTTCGCATACGGGTTCAGGTGTGCACCAAAGCCTCTTACTTTGCTGATCGTGACACCATGCGTATGGATCGCGTGCAGCGCTTTCCTAAGAGCCCCAAGCACATCCGGCCGGATAATCGCGACTACGCATTGCGATTCCATGATGACCTCCCTTTGTTCGGTTGTCTCGTTTCACGCTTTTTTGACGTACGCGCTACACCAGCCCTTTGCATTGACCTGCTTACCGGCAAAGATCGTGCAAGGAGCCATTGCATCGCCGGCCTTTCCCTGGAAAAACTGGCAACTCGCACAGGCTTGTCCAGATTGATGATTCGGATACTTCGCCTTGTCGACCTTGCTTGCATCTGTTTTGTACCCGAGCGCTTGCGCGTTCGCGTCGGATTCAAGGACCGGCCCGGCTTGCGCTGTAGCGTTGCGCTCCAGGATCAGCGAAGAGGCCAAACCTGCGGTGACGAGCATAAAACTGCGGCGAGAGAATTTCATGGTTGCCCTCCATTTCACTGGCCGCCTCGCGCTCGCGAAGTCTGGCCTGGTTGTCTCCGATTCTTGAATCACGCTCTTACGCCTGAATCAGATAGTTGCGCATCAAGCCCGAGTCCTCGTGCTCCAGCATATGACAGTGATAGAGAAACATCCCGGTGTACGCACCGAAGCGAATCAGCAAGCGGATTCGCTCGCCCGGCATGATGAGTACGGTGTCCTTCCATCCCTCATCGACATATCCGCCCGCAACCGAGTCGCGCGCCCTGGAAAACTCCTTTGCAACCAAGCGCTTTAGTACGCGGAACTGCACGCCGTGTACATGCATCGAGTGCGCCATCAACATCATCGATGCCTCGTTGCGAAACTCCCAGATTTCGGTGGTCTCGCGCCTCACGGTTTCCGATGCCGTGACGCTATCCATTTCGAAACGGCGCCCATCGATGCCCCATGTCATCATGCCCATTGTGATACCGAACGCACGTGGCCGTGAGAAATTGACTGCCTCTTGCGGACGTACCGCCGGCACCCGCGCGAGGTGCATCGGCAGGACGCTGGTCGCATCCGAGCGCTGCGTGACCCTGACGTTCAACACGGGGAAACGCGCGCCCATCGGCAACTCCGTATTGCCCATCATCCCGCCCATCGCGACGTCGCCCGCGAACTCGCGGCTCTCCAGCGTCATCTTGGTCCCCAGTGGTTGGTGGCTGAAGTCCACCCACACGTCGATCCGCTCGGCCGGCGCGAGCGTCACGTACTGCCGTAGAAGCGGTGCGTCGAGCAGTCCGCCATCGGTGCCGATCACGGTAAACGGAGAACCGTCGTTCCATGCGAGCTTATAAATTCGCGCGTTAGATGCATTAAGCAGGCGCAGGCGATAGGCGCGAGTTTCTACCGGCAACACGAAGTCGGGCCGTCCATTAACGAGAATCTGGTCACCGAGAAAACCCATCATCTGCGCCATCATGTCACCCATGCCACCCATGCCGCCGTTGCCCATCATTGCGCTTTTCATCATCCCACCACGCCCCATCATCCCGCCTGCTGGTTGTGACAGATAAGCGAACTGGTTGTCGCCATTCACCTTTCGGTCCTGAATCATGAGCGGCACGTCGTAAGCACCCTCAGGCAGTTTGAGTGCGGCTTCCTCCTCATCGCCGACGATCAGGAAGCCAGCCTGTCCAAAGTAGATCTGTGCGCCGGTGCGGCCGTCCGGGTGCGCGTGGAACCAGTACGTTCCGGCGCGGTTCTGGACCTCGAATTCATATCGGAAATGCTGTCCGGTCGAGATCGCATTGCGCGGATGACCGTCCATCGCGGCGGGAATGAGCAGACCATGCCAATGGATGATGGTCGGTTCAGGTAATTCGTTGATGAAGTCGATCCGCACTTTTTGTCCGTGCCGCACGCGCAACACCGGCACGTATCTATTGGACAAAAAAACGAGCGCGCCCGCGTCGCCAGAGGTGACTTTTCCGTCGTAGCGCCACACGTGTGTAGCCGATCCCGGCCAGATCGCGAGTTGATCTTTCTTTGCGCGCAACTCGACTTCGAGATCCGGGACGAATGGCGCATGAGCTGGATTTGATTGCGCGGATGCGGTACGCAACGCAGGTGACCATCCGGCACTCGCGAGTAGTGCCGAGCTCAGCGAGGCGCGCAGGAACGTACGACGTTTTGCGTTCTTGATCTCCGGCATTCGTCCCCTCCAAAACGAGCTATCCTTGTCTTGCTTGAGCCACGGATGGGTGCAGTCGCCTCTCCACGGATGCATGACACAATTAACCCTTGGGCGCCCACTTCGCATCGACCGCAGCCTGGATCTTGCCCGGGTCTTTGATACCCTGACGCGTCATCTGATAAGCGATCTCCGCCGTTCCCTGACAGACGGGGCACGTCACGGCCATCTGGTCTTCGAAGCATTGCAAATTGGAACGATGCTCACCGCGATTCTCACAGCCGCACCAGCAATACAACTGATTCAGGGTTGCCGGGATCTGCGTGGCTACCCAATACGCGTGCCGCGTCGCGGCGTCCGAGAACTGCTCGGGGTTCAGCACATGCGATGCATCGGTGCGTCCAGTTGGGACAATGCGCAGACCGTTGTCGCGCAGCATACCGATACGCCATGGGATGTTCGGTGTGCCCGGCAACGGTGCCTTGTCTCCCGCCGACGTGGTCTTTGACAACATGATTTCCGCTGCCATCGACACTACGCCCGCGGATAACGCCACCGGCACCACCCAAAGCAAGCGTCGCCTCGACAAGTTCAATCGAGGGCTGCGAGGACGTGCACGTGTGGCTTGGTCTTTCGAAAGTTTTTTGTCTGGTTGCCTATCTTTCATCGAGGTGTCTCCTTGGCCGGATGAGGATCATCATCAAGCGCGTATCGCGGCATGACACTACCGCATGCCACGCATCATGCCGACATGCATCATTGCCATCCCTGCCACGCCAAGTACGGAGATAAGTCCGACTACGGCCAGCACGATCACAATGGCTTTCAGAATCCAGGAACGATCACTCACGTCAGTCTCCATTCAGTCTGTTCGGTGTCACGGGCTAACGCGCGGCACCAGTTCTACTGGCATAGGCAACCCCTGTTTCGCCGGCGAGCGCGAACAGCAGCGGGGCTCATCTACCAGGCTCATGGACCGCATCATCAGCACCATCAACGAGAACACTGAGGCCTGTCGGAAGCGACACATGTTTTCGCCGTCCGACAGTTCTCCTGACGCGCGAGCGCGCCGTCCTTGAACGTGTCTACGATGGGACTAACGGAAGAGGGATTAAAGCGCTTGCGGTGGGCGCTGCGGCGGCTCGGGGATGAACTGCGCAATGAGAACGTGACTCATGGGCCGGTAGACAGGCAACGAGGTGATTGCTACCGCGACATGAAGGGAGGGAACGAGAACCCACGGCATGCTGCACGAGTGGCTGCCCATGCTGCAATGACCGCCCGCCTGCGTCTTGACGACGGGCGATTTTGTGCGATCAGCATGATCGTCCATATCAGTCATGGACATCTGGCTTTCATGTGATGGCGAAACGGCAGGTGTCATCGCCGAACAAAGCGACGCCTGCGCGGGATAACCGAGTATCGGCAACCACGCGATCAGAAAAAAGGCGATCAGTTTGGTCAGAAATTTCATGATTTTTAGTATAGGCGCAGCCGGGCAGTGATGCCACATCTTGCAACGTCAGTATTTACGTCGATAACCCGATGGCCGATGTCCCAGTGAATGCCCCATCAGCGATCCCACCGCTGCAGGTGCGCGAGGAACGTATCCGCGCCAACGAATCCCACCAGTTCGGCAGCAGTTTGTTGCTGCCCGCCGCGGTCATAGAAAATTAATGCGGGCGGTCCGAATAATCCATAGCGCTTTAGCAGCGCAGCATCCTCCGGCGTGTTTCGTGTGACGTCGATGCGCAATAGCTTCCAGTGTGCCAATTCAGCCGCGACACGTGGATCGGCGAACGTAAAGCGTTCCAGCTCTTTACAGGAGAGGCACCAGTCCGCATAAAAATCCACCATGACGGGCTGACCGTGTGCCTGATTCAGCGCGTCGACCAGTTCGGCGACCGAGCGCACCGGCTGAAATCGCGAGGGGGTTTCCGTGACGGATGCCGTCCCCTGTGACACGCGCTTGAGCGGCTGCAGCAAATCGTCGTTACCGGACAGGGCACCGAGCAGTTCGGCAATACCGGCAGCGACAAGGAGCACGCCCAGTGCTTTGCCCACCCGTGCAATCCCACGCGCATCCGGCGGCAACGGATCAATCGCTCGAAGCATCATGCCGCACGCGGCGAGGAGCGCGGCCACCAGCACCATCAGCAACCACGATGGGAGCAAGGAGTAGACGAACCACAGGGCGGCCACCAGTAGCATCACGCCCAGCGTGTTCTGCGCGGCACGCATCCATTTGCCTGTCCGTGGCAAAACCTGCGTGCCAAAGGTGCCGACGACCAGCAAGGGAATCCCCATGCCGATCGCCATCACATAAAGTGCGAGCGCCCCGGAAAGCAGATCACCGCTTCGCGAGATGTACAGCAATGCGCCCGCGAGCGCCGGCGTTGAACAGGGACCGACGAGCAGCGCGGACAGGGCGCCCATCAGGAATACGGGAAGGATGCGTCCGCCAGGCAGCCGCTGGCTCCAGCCAGCGAGGCCAGTTTGCCAATGTGAAGGCAATTGCAGCCTGAACACACCGAACATCCCGAGCGCGAAGATCACCATGAGGATGCCGAAGCTTGTCAGGATCCACGGTTGCTGCATGAACATCACCAACTGGATGCCGAAGAACGCTGCGATGCTGCCCGCCAATGCGTAGGTCAGCGCCAGTCCCTGCACGTAGGCAAAGGTGAGCGCAAAAGCGTGCGAAAAATGCGGCCGGGCACCGTGTCCTCCACCACCCAACACAACCGTCGTGACAATCGGAATGAGCGGATACATGCACGCCGTCCCCGCGATCAATAGGCCCGCGAGCAAAAAGCCGAGCAACTCAGTGATGCTGAGGCCGGCGGACGACGGCAGTGCCAGCCCGAACAATGTCCGCGTGTTCGCCGGCGAGCTGACGTCGGCATTGGCAACGTCAGCTCGGTCTGGAGCATGCGTGATGTCCGATACCGCGCCATCGGCTGCTATACGATAGGTCCGGGTAAGCGGCGGATAGCAGACACCCAGGTCCGCGCAGCCTTGAGATGTCACCGACAGTACAACGTCGGCGGTCACGGGATGAGGTAACGTCAGACGCAGCGACACCGGACCGTGGTAGACGAAGACCTTGCCGAAGGTTGGATCATTTTTCTCTTCACCCGGCGGCAAGTCGACCGGCTTCACCGGAACACCATCTACAGCAAAGTTAAAACGATCTCGATACAGGTAGTAACCGGAGCGCGTGCCGAAATCGAGCGTAATTTGCTGCGGCGCACTGAGACTGACAGTTAGCGGGAAGGCCTGTTCGGCTGGCAACAGGTCGGATTCGGTCACCGCATGTGCTAGAAGCGGGACGACCGCAGCGAGGAGCGCGAGCACTATCCGCGTGAGCCAGCTCAGTGCGCTTGCATCCGGTCGCGTACCTAGCTGCCCTGTGTCGATGAGCGTCATTGCATTCATCCTCTTGCCCGCCGAAACGGCTCCCGGATGCACTCAACGCGGTGTTGGTGCAGTATCTCGAGCATTCTGATCGGCAAGGCAGTCAGATAGAAGCGAGTCCGGCATGACGGATGTCACGCACGATTGGTTTCCTTGCAAGTCGCGTTCGCCTTGATGTTCTGAGGTGCAAAGTAACTTTGATGATAGCTGCAATCACCCAGCCGGAAGATCGGTGCGGCGGGAGCCTTTTGCGCGAACCGTTCCAGAACGAGGGCAAATCAAGCAGAGCCTGCAGACCTACCTGCTATCAGGAGCCAGTCAATCCAACCCGTTAGTTATTGTCTCCAAACGTGTCTCCAAGAAAATGGGAGGTTGGAGACAAACTTGGAGGTAATCAAAACCCTGCCGAATAAGGACTTCAGTGACGTTCGACTCGTTGTCTCCATGTCTCCAGCGCTTTCGGCTCGGTCTCGCTGCTCGAAATGGGCTTTTCAGCCCTCCGCGAAGCATTCATAACTCCGGGTACTTTGACGGGTACTTTTTCGGACAATAAGCCCATAACCCTTATATTAAAAGGATGACATACGGACACCGCTTCCGCCAAAAACGGCACCCCGGCTTGTCTGCAACACCCCCTTCCAACGTCCCTGATCCTGATAACGCGAAATTCACACCGCCAGCTCTTCCGGCGAGTGGGTCTTGAGCCAGTCGGCGAGCGCGGCGTTCAAGCGTGATTGCCAACGCGGCCCGGTTGCGCGAAACGCTTCGAGTACTTCGTTGTCCAGCCGGACCGTTGTCGGTGTCTTCGTGCTGCCCACCGGTCTTCCCCGCCGCACCACCCTTTCCCCGTCACGCAACTGCGCGCCGGCGACCCAGTCATCGGTGATTTCGGGCGCGTCGTCGGGATCAACCCAGGTGCGCGGCGAGCTTTTTAGTTTCGCGTTCATTGGCTTATCCCATGCTGATGATGCGGCGATCCCCGCCGCGGGATGTCCAGACCATCACCACGATCCGGCCATGCAACCAGCCCGCGGTCGTGAATCGTTGCTCCCCATAGTTCGTACGCAAGTCTGGCTGCGTCAGCGTCATGCCAGCAAAAACCTCGGCAGCAAGCTCAAAGTCCAGTCCGCGCTCATCAAGGGTTTTGTCGCGCTTCGCGCTGTCGTAGATAATTCCCAGGCAATTATTGTACTAACAGAAATAGAAATGCAAGGTCATTTTTTGTTAGTACGATAATTAGCCTCACCGCGAAAAAAACCCGCATCGTCTCCGATGCGGGTTTCATCTTGCCAAGCGCCGTCGCCCAAACCTCATCCGACGTCCGGCTCGCCCTCTCCCGGCTTCTTCCCGGGCTTATCGCTTGGGGCCTGCTTACGGTCGTCATCGGCGCGATCCGGCATCTTGCTTGCCTCGTTATCGCTATGTTCGGCTGGCTTCGGGTTTTTCAGGTCAGTCGGATCGTTGCTCATGGTTCTCTCCTTGCACATCAAAATGCAGTTGAACACGCAAAAAGACGCAGCAAGACCTGGACCAGCCGCGTATTGTTAAGCATGAGTTCAATGAATTCGCGGAGCCTCGTCGACCATGACCTCGAACCTTAAAATTGCGCGCATCGCGCTGACCTTATCGATCGCAGCAACCATCGCCGCCTGCACGATCACCCCGCCACCCAGCGCGCTGGAAACGCCGAAGCCGGCCGCCGCCCTGAACAGCGCGACGCTCGATCAATACAAGATGCGCGTCGCGCAGCAAATCTTCGATCGCAATCCGTCGCTTGTGCTCAAAGGCACGCCGCAAGCAATGTTACGTTCACTGGTCGTGGTCGCGTTCACCGTGGACCGCAGCGGCCGTGTGATCCATTCGTCGGTGTACCGGACCAATGGCGACGATGAAGCCGAAGCCACCGCCCTCGCGTCGCTGCGACGCGCGTCGCCGTTGCCCACGCCGCCTGCACGTCTGCTCGACGGCAACGGTCAACTCGAACTGTTCGAAGACTGGCTCTTCAACGACAACGGCCGGTTCCAGCTGCGCAGTGTCCATTCGCCACAGGCAACTGCCATTGATTGAAGGGAACCATTGCTGCATTCGTCGGCATGGTTTCCTTGCTGGCCGCGGTGCACGGTCGTTATAATTTTCGACACCCCGCGCCGGCCATGCCGGCAATGCCGTCGCCACCGCCCATCCAGCGCTTGGCGCAACGCGCCTGACCGGTCACCGCCGCGACACACCCGCGCAGTCGGACGCCGTTCGTTTTCTAGGCCGTACATCGCCGCGAGCGCGCCGACGCTCGTTGCACATTGCACGTTCAACACAAAGTGTGTCCCGACACGCGTTCAAACGCGTCCAAAGGGCAAACCGGAGACGCCATGTCATCAGCCTCACCATCGGGCTCATTGCCCGCCTCGCCCGCAAGCGACGCGAAAATGAGCACTTCCCGCGTGATCTTCGCGAGTTTTATTGGCACGGCGATCGAGTTCTACGATTTCTATGTCTATGCCACGGCCGCCGCGCTGGTCATCGGCCCAGTCTTTTTCCCGCACAGCTCGCCCGCGGCGCAGGCGTTGTCGGCGTTTGTTACGTTTGGCATCGCGTTCATCGCACGGCCGATCGGCTCGTTCATCTTTGGCCATTTCGGCGACCGTATCGGCCGTAAATCGACGCTCGTCGCGTCGCTGCTCGTGATGGGCGTGTCCACCACGCTGATCGGCTTTGTTCCGGGCTACGCGTCGATCGGCAGCCTCGCGCCGGTGCTGCTGTGCATCCTGCGCTTCGGCCAGGGCATCGGGCTCGGCGGTGAATGGGGCGGCGCAGCGCTGCTCGCCACCGAATACGCGCCGCAAGGCAAGCGCGGCTGGTTCGGCATGTTCCCGCAACTCGGGCCGTCGGTCGGGTTCCTGGCATCGAATGGATTGTTCTTCGGTCTGGCGCTCTCTCTCACCGACGAACAATTCCGTAGCTGGGGCTGGCGCGTGCCGTTCATCGTGAGCGCCGTGCTGGTGGCGCTCGGACTTTACGTGCGCCTGAAGATTGCGGAGACGCCGGCCTTCCGCGCAGCTCTCGAGAAAAAGGAACGCGTGCGGGTGCCGATCGCAACGCTGCTCAGCCAATATCTCAAGCCCACGCTGCTTGGCGCGGTCGCGATGATCGTCTGCTACACGCTTTTCTATATCTCCACGGTTTTCTCGCTGTCGTACGGCGTCTCGACGCTGCATTTCACGCGCGAAAAGTTTCTCGGTTTGTTGTGTTTCGCGGTGCTTTTCATGGCTATCGCGACGCCGATTTCCGCGCTGGCCAGCGATAAATTCGGCCGCCGGCCGGTGCTGATCGTCGGTTGTATTGCGGCGATCCTGTCCGGCTTCACGATGGCGCCTCTGCTCGGCAGCGGCAACACCTATGCGGTCGCGCTGTTTCTCACCATCGAGCTGTTCCTGATGGGCGTGACCTTTGCCCCGATGGGCGCGCTGCTGCCCGAGTTGTTCCCGACCAACGTGCGCTACACGGGAGCTGGCGTGGCGTACAACATGGGCGGGATCCTGGGAGCGTCGGTGGCGCCGTATATCGCGCAATTACTGGCGAATCGCGGCGGTCTGGCATGGGTTGGCGGGTACGTATCGATCGCGGCAGCGATCAGTCTGATCGGCGTGCTGTGCATGCGAGAAACGCGCAACATCAAGCTTTCTTAGCGCTTATGCGCCACGCGTGCCGGCGAGGCACGCGTGATTCACATTTTTCCCCTCATCGATCACGCGGGTTAGCGGCATGCGCCGGTACCGGCGGCCGTTTCGGCAACCGCGCCCGCTGCGCTTCTTTGCGATCGCGCCAGAACGCCGCGAGCAGGATCAGGCCGCCGATCGCAACGGCGTCCCCGGTCAGCCCCGCTATCCACTGGTAGTGTCCGAGCGAAACGACCCGCAAGGTGGTATCGATGACCAGCGACATGCACGCGCCCGCGATAAAACAGACCAAACCCTGCTTGCCGATGTTGACCACGCTCGGCAGGCTCTTCGCCAGCTCCCTGATCCAGCCGGCGTGCACCGCTTGCGCAAACAGCCACGCGATCACCACAAAACTCACAATGCGCAGGCTCGCCAGATTCTGCTTCATGTATCCCGGGGGCGCCTGCGTCTCGAGGAACAGTTTCGCGAACGCGAACGTCAGGACCACGACAATCGCGCCCCGCGTCAACCAGCGCGCGGTTTTCGAATTATGGAATTCGGCACTGATCGGCTGCACCCGCGCCAGCATGCCGAGCGCGAACATCAATTGCCACGCGAACGGGTTGAACGACCACCCTTCCGCATAAGCCGACGGCAACCATTGCGCGAGTTGCGAAGCGAACAGCCATATGCCGAGACTGCCGAACAGCACGACAACCGGCTTACGTTCGGCCAACGGCACAACGAGCGGCACAGCGAGCGCGAACATTGCGTACATGGGCAATACCGCCGACAAATACGGCTGATGCCGCAAGGTCGCTATATCGAACGTCAGGCCAATTGGGCGGGCCAGGAACGACGGCCATTCGGTCACTTGCAGCATAGGGGTATCGATACGCAGCCACATCAACAGCGCCCCGCCCAGCAGCATCATGACAGCCGTGAAAAGATAAGCGCGATAAATCTCCCAACTGCGCTTCAGGAAGCGGCGGCACGCGGCCGCGTGGCTGCGGTTCGCTTCCAGCGTTGTATAAGCGGCCGCCGACGCATATCCGCCCAGGAACACGAAAACCTCTGCGGAATCGCAGAACGCGTAACTGTGCAGTGTAAATCTGGATAAGAGGCTTCCCGAAATGTGATCGACGGCAATCACCAGCAGCACGACTCCCCGAAAGAAATCGACTTCCAGAGAACGGCGATTCGGGGAATTCATCAGGGTCTCCGTGAAACCCCGGACTTCAGGCCGGGGAGGTAAGGAGACGG